>JAFKLG010000092.1 GCA_017304945.1 Rhodospirillales bacterium | reverse complement strand
GATCCCAACCGGCACGACGCGGGCCCATCCCTCCACCGTCATCCGCGGGCTCGACCCGCGGATCCCAACCGGCACGACGCGGGCCCATCCCTCCACCCTCATCCGCGGGCTCGACCCGCGGATCCCAACCCGCACGAAACCTCAAGCCTCATGCGAGCAGGCGGTCACACAAATCGTCCCATTCGGGGTTCTGCCCGACGATCAGGTCCACCTTCCACTTGCGGGGCCAGTGCTTGATCGCCTTTTCCCGCCGGATCGCGTACCGGATGTCCTCGTGCCATTCGGCGTAGACGAGGCGTTCGAGACCGTATCGCTTGGTGAACCCGGGGTGAACGCCCTCCCGGTGCTCCCAAGCACGGCGAGCCAGGTCGTTGGTGACTCCGACATACAGCGGCCCGTTCGGACGCCGCGTCATCATGTACACCCAACCACCGTTCATTGGCGGAGTGTGCCGGTTCGGGGGTTAACCAGCGATCAACGTGATCGCGACGCCTGTGCCGCTGGGGATGGCCGGGTCAAGCCTGGCCATGACGGCGAGTGGCGACCCTCCGCCAATGCCCGTGAGGATGGCCGGGTCGAGCCCGGCCATGACGGTGGGTGGCGGCCCTGCGCCAATGCCCGTGAGGATGGCCGGGCCGAGCCCGGCCATGACGGTGGGTGGCGGCCCTCCGCCGATGCCCGTGGGGATGGCCGGGTCGAGCCCGGCCATGACGGTGGGAGGCAGCCCTCCGCCAATGCCCGTGTGGATGGCCGGGTCAAGCCCGGCCATGACGGTGGGTGGCGACCCTGCGCCGATCCCCATGGAGAGGGCCGGGTCGAGCCCGGCCATGACGGCGAGTGGCGACCCTCCGCCGGTGCCCGTGTGGATGGCCGGGTCGAGCCCGGCCATGACGGTGGGAGGCGGCGCTGCGCCAATGCCCGTGGGGATGGCCGGGTCGAGCCCGGCCATGACGGTGGGTGGCGGCCTTGCATCGGCGTCGGCATCGGTACGGTCGGAGCACGCCCATGAGCACCACCACCGCCGCTCCGAACGGCCCCGCGCCCGCTGGTTCCGCCACAGCCGCGCGGCGGGAGGAAACGCCCTTCCGCCGGTTCGTCTCCCAGTTCGCCGAGTCCAAGCTCGCCCTGCTCGGCCTGATCGTCTTCGTGCTGATCGCGCTCGCGGCGATCTTCGCGCCCTGGATCACGCCGCAAAACCCGTACGACCTCGCCCAGCTCGACATCATGGACGGACGCCTGCCCCCCGGCTCCGTCTCCGGCGCGGGCTACACCTACCTGCTCGGCACCGACGACCAGGGCCGGGACATGTTCTCGGGGATCCTCTACGGGCTGCGCATCTCGCTGTCGGTCGGCGTCGGCTCCGCACTGTTCGCCGCCGTGGTCGGCACCACGCTCGGCCTGCTCGCCGCGTTCTTCGGCAAGCGCACCGATACCGTGATCATGCGGCTGGTCGACCTCCAGCTCTCGTTCCCCTCCATCCTCGTCGCGCTGATGATCCTCGCCGTGCTCGGCAAGGGCGTGATGAACGTCGTGTTCGCGCTCGTGCTGGTGGAATGGGCCTATTACGCACGCACCGTGCGCGGCACCGCAATGGTGGAACGACAACGCGAATACATCGAAGCCGCGGAGTGCCTCGCCCTGCCCTGGCGGCGCATCATGTTCCGCCACCTGCTGCCCAATTGCCTGCCGCCGCTGATCGTCATCGCGACGCAGCAGGTGGCGCGGGCCATCGCCCTGGAAGCCACGCTGTCCTTCCTCGGCCTCGGCGTGCCCATCACGGAACCCTCGCTCGGCCTGCTGATCGCCAACGGCTACCAGTACATGCTGTCGGGGAAATACTGGATCAGCTTCTATCCGGGGATCGCGCTGCTGGTGACCATCGTCTCGATCAACCTCGTGGGCGATCAGCTCCGCGACGTGCTCAATCCGCGGCTGCAGAAATGACGGCCACGCTCGAGGTCCGCAATCTGCAAACCCACTTCTTCACGCGCGCCGGCGTCGTGAAGGCGGTGAACGACGTCTCGTTCAGCGTCAATCGCGGCCAGATCCTGGGGCTGGTCGGCGAGTCCGGATCAGGAAAGTCGGTCACCGGCTTCTCGATCATCGGCCTGGTGGATCCGCCGGGACGCATCGTCGGCGGCTCCATCCTCTACCAGGGCCGTGACCTCGCGAAACTGTCGGAACGCGAGATGCGCGACCTGCGCGGGAACCGCATCGCGATGATCTTCCAGGACCCGATGATGACGCTCAATCCGGTCCTGCGCATCGACACGCAGATGATCGAGGCGGTGCAGGCGCACGCCCGCGTCTCACGCGCGGACGCCCGCACCCGATCCCGCGATGCCCTCGGGATGGTGGGAATCCCCAGCCCGGAAGAGCGTCTGGAGGCCTATCCGCATCAGTTCTCGGGCGGGATGCGGCAACGCGTGGCGATCGCCATCGCGCTGCTGCACAACCCCGACCTGCTGATCGCGGACGAGCCAACCACCGCGCTCGACGTGACCATCCAGGCGCAGATCCTGGCGGAGGTGCAGAAGCTGGCCGCCGATCACGGCACGGCGCTGGTCTGGGTGACGCACGACCTGTCGGTGATTGCCGGTCTCGCCGACGATATCGCCGTCATGTATGCCGGGCGCGTGGTGGAAGCCGGCAAGGCCGCCACCGTGCTGGATACGCCCGCGCATCCCTACACCGCCGGCCTGATCGGGTCGGTGCCCAGCCGCAACCAGCGCGGCTCCAAGCTGCGACAGATTCCTGGGATGACACCGAGCCTGCTGAGCCTGCCACCTGGTTGTGCGTTCCGCACGCGCTGCTCGCGCGCGACCTCGGTGTGCGAGCAGGAGCCGCCGGTCGGGGAGGTCACGCCCGGCCGCACCGCGCGCTGCTTCCACCCGCTGGAGTCGGTCGCCGCATGAGCGCGCCCATCATCGAACTCCGCCACGTCTCGAAGCGCTTCGGTCCACAGCACGACCTTGCCGCGCGGCTCGCGCGCAACGTCGCGACCCGGTTCGGCCGGCCCACGCCGAACGAGACGGTCCGCGCGGTCGACGACGTGAGCTTCGCCATTGCGAAGGGAGAAGTGGTCGGCCTCGTTGGCGAATCCGGCTGCGGCAAGTCGACCGTGGGTCGCATGGTCGCGGGCATCATGCCCACCACCGAGGGCCAGGTGCTCTTCGAAGGCCAGGACGTCAACACGCTTTCGGCGGAGAAGACACGCGCAGCGAAGCTGAAGATCCAGATGATCTTCCAGGACCCGTACGCCTCCCTGAATCCGCGGCTGCGGGTGGAGGAGATCGTCGGCGAAGCACCCTCGGTGCACGGGATGGTGCCGCGCGGACAGTTCGGATCGTATGTGGATGCGCAGCTTCGCCGGGCCGGGCTGGATCCGGCATTCAAGCGGCGATATCCGCACCAGTTCTCGGGCGGGCAGCGTCAGCGCATCGGCATCGCCCGTGCGTTGGCCGTGCAGCCGGAGTTCCTGGTTTGCGACGAGGCGGTGGCCGCGCTCGACGTGTCGATCCAGGCGCAGATCCTCAACCTGTTCATGGATCTTCGCCAGGAACTCGGCCTCACCTACCTGTTCATCAGCCACGATCTCGGCGTGGTCGAACATCTCTCCGATCGCGTGCTGATCATGTATCTCGGCCGCATCGTCGAGGCGGCGCCGACCGAGGAGGTGTTTCTCCGCCCGAACCATCCCTACACCCAGGCGCTGCTGGCCGAGGTACCGCGGATCGAGGCGCGCAAGCGCCGCTTCACCGCGATCAAGGGCGAGATTCCGAGCCCGCTGAATCCACCGAGCGGGTGTCATTTTCATCCGCGATGCCCACATGCAATGCCGCGCTGTTCGGTCGAGGTGCCGGCGTTCAAGGAAGTCGCCGCCGGTCATCGCAGCGCCTGCCATCTCAACGACTGAGGCGCCTGCGCGCAGCCGCCCCCGAGATCGCGCGGACCAGACCTGCGTTCGGTTTTTCCGTCGTGCGCGCGGATTTGATGACTGGCATGATCGAAACCATGAAGGTTCTTGTGTGGCAGTGGAGTCGCCTGGGCGGGCCGCCTCGCTTTGGCGTGCTGCTCGCGCGTGCCCTCAACGCGCAACCGGGCGTGAGCGCTGCCCTGTCTCTCTCCACCCGCGCGCAGCTTTCCCCCGCGATGATGGCGGAGAGTGAGTTGCTGGTGGACACCTACACCAGCCTGCCGGGTTTCCTCGCCCGCGCCATGCGCGCGCCGTTCGACCTGCGGCGGCTCGTGCCGCGAGTGCGGGCGATCAAGCCCGACGTGGCGGTTTGTGCCCAGCCGGGTCCGCTCGACCTGCTGATGGCGGGCGCGTTGCGGCGGCTGGGCATCCCGTTCGTGGTGCTGGTGCACGATGCCGAACTGCATCCCGGGGACGGGATGCCGCTGCAGATGCCGTTGCAGCGTGCGCTGTGTCGCAGCGCCGCCGCGGTCGGTGCGCTCACGGGTCACGTGGCCGCCGCGCTCACCGCCCAGGGACTTGCCGGCACGCCGCGCCGGCCGTTGATCCGGGTGAGCCATCCCCCGCTGGCCTTCGACATGCCGCCGCCCGCCAGCCGCACGCCGGGACCGCGGCGACTGCTCTGCTTCGGGCGGCTGCTCGCCTACAAGGGACTCGACCTGCTGCACGACGCGCTCCGCGCACTCGGCCCGCGCGAGGATCTGGTCGTGCGCGTGGTGGGCACCGGCCCGGAGACACCGGTGCTCGAGGCTCTGCGTGCGCTGCCCAACGTCACTGTCGAGAACCGCTGGGTGCCAGAGGAGGAGGTCGGCGCGCTTCTCGACTGGTCCGATGCGCTGATCCTGCCGTATCGGGAGGCGAGCCAGAGCGGCGTCGCCGCGGCGGCACTGGCCGCCGGCCGGTCAGTGATCGCGACCCGGGTGGGCGGGCTCGTCGAGCAACTGGGCGATAAGGCGGGCGCACTGATGTGCGAGCCCGAGGGGGGCTCGGTGGCCGAGGCGATCCGCGCGCTCCTCGCCGAACCGCCCGCCCTCCTCCCCGCGGCGGATGCTGGCGCTGCCTGGAACGAGATGGCCGCGACGCTGGTGGAGCAGATCGGCCCGGTGATGCGCCGGCGCGCGGCACACCACCTGCCCACGCTGTCTCCGTCCGCCCGCGTGCCCTGAACGGCCGGCACGCGCCACACGCCGTGCGCGCCGTGACGGCGGCACCCTTCGCAAATGCAGCACGACGCGCGATGCTCCGGACGCACGATTTCTGGAGCCGATCCGAATGCCTGACGCCGCCCTGCTCGCCAAGCTGTCCGCCGCCATCGACGCCAATTGGGACCGTGAGGTCGCGTGGCTGCAATCGCTCGTCCGCTTCCCCTCGGTGCGCGGGCGTGAGGCGCCGTGTCAGGACTGGATCGCACGCGAGTTCGCCGCGCGCGGCTGGTCGGTGGACCGGTACACGATCGCCGACGTGCCGATGGAAGGACTGCGCGGCTTCGCCCCGGTGATGGACACCGATTACGACGATGCGGTGCAGGTGGTCGCGACGTTGCGGGCGCCGCAGCCGACCGGACGCTCCCTGGTGATCCAGGGCCATGTCGACGTGGTCCCGGAAGGCCCGCATGACATGTGGACCCGCGCGCCGTATGGCGGGGACGTGCATGATGGCCGCCTCTACGGCCGCGGCGCCTGCGACATGAAGCAGGGTGTCGCAGCGATGGTGTTCGCACTGGATGCGCTCAAGAGTGCCGGGCTCGCGCCGGCCGCCGACGTCTACGTGCAGACGGTGACCGAGGAGGAATGCACCGGCAACGGAGCGCTCTCCACCCTCGCGCGCGGCTATCGCGCCGATGCGTGTCTGATTCCGGAACCCACCGCCAACACGATCACCCGCGCGCATGTCGGCGTGATGTGGTTCCGGCTGCGCGTGCGCGGCGTGCCGGTGCACGTGGCCCATGCGCAGGCCGGAACCAACGCGATCCTGTCCGCCTACACGCTGATCCAAGCACTGCAGCAGTTGACCGTGCGCATCAACGAGCGGGCGAAGACGAACGCGGTGTTCGCCGACATCCCGGATCCGGTGAAGTTCAATCCTGGCAAGATCCGCGGCGGCGACTGGGCGAGCTCCACGCCGGCCTGGTGCGAGGTGGATTGCCGGATCGGCGTCCTGCCGGGGATGGACCTCGCGGATGCGCGCCAGGAGATCCTGGACACCGTTGCGCAGGCGGCGCGCGGCGACCACTTCCTGGCCAACAATCCGCCGGAGGTGGTGTGGAACGGCTTCCAGGCCGATCCCTTCGTGCTGCCGGAAGGCAGCGACGCCGAGGCCGTGCTGGCCGCCGCGCATCAGTCTGTGTTCGGCGCGCCGATGGAGGAGCGTCGGTCCACCGCGGTGAACGACACCCGCTTCTACGGGATCTACTATGCGATGCCGGCGCTGTGCTACGGCCCGACCGGCGGCGGCGTGCACGGGTTCGACGAGTGGGCGGACCTCGCGACACTCCGGCGCACCACCCTGGCGATCGCGGCCTTCGTCGCGGACTGGTGCGGGGTGCGGCCGGTCTGATCCGGCGCGCCCCTGAGACGGATGCGGCCGCCTGAACAGGTGCCGCATCCTGTCCGCTGACCGCCGGACCGACGGGCGCGCGGGGCGCCGGGCGGCTCAGCCGCCCTTCACCCCGCCCGCGGTCAACCCGGCGACGATTTCCTTCTGCATCAGCAGGGTCAGCAGCAGCACCGGCGCGGTCACCACCAGAGCCGCGGCGGCGAGCGGTCCCCAACTGATCTGTTCGAAGGTCAGCACGTTGTAGACGGCGACGGGCAGTGTTCGCGTGGAACGTCCGGCCAGCACGACGCCGAAGATGAAGTTGTTCCAACTGAAAATGAAGGACAGGATCATCGCCACCATGATCCCGGGCCGCGCCAGCGGCATCGCGACATGGCGGAAGGCCTGCCAGATCGTCGCGCCATCCACCAGCGCCGCTTCCTCCAGTTCGGCCGGCAGGCCCTCGAAGAAGCCGATCATGATCCACACGACGATCGGCACGGTGATCACCAGATGGGTGATGACCAGCGGCGTCAGCGTCCCGATCAGGCCGAGCCATTGGAACAGCAGGAACAGCGGGATGAGGTAGGAGAGGCCGGGGGTGATGCGTGCGACCAGGATCAGCACCGCCGCCTTCGTCGCCTTCGCCTTGGCGATGCCGTAGCCGGCCGGCACGCCGAACAGCAGCGCAAGGCCGGTGGCGGTGAAGGAGACGATCACCGAGTTTATCGTGTAGCTCAGGAAGTCGTTCTTCGCGAACACGTCGACGAAATTGGCGATCGTTGGCGGGTTCGGGATGAACACCGGTGGGAAGGCGGTGTTGTCGGCCTCGTTCTTCAACGAGAGCGAGATCATCCACAGGAAGAAGAGGATCGCCGGCGAGATCAGCACCAGCACCGACAGATAGAGGCCGGCTCGGCCGAGCAGGCGGCGGACGCGGTTGGCGTTCATGCCACGGCGTCGCGTCGTCGCGCCGCTCATTGGAACGCCTGCTTCTGGCGCACGCGCAACATCACGAGGCTCACCAGCATGATCAGAACGAAGAACACCACCACCATCGCCGATCCGTAGCCCAGGTCGTAATAGGCGAAGGCGGTTTGGTAGAGCAGGATATTGAGCGTTTCCGACGAGGTTCCCGGCCCGCCCAGCGTGATCACGTAGATCGTGTCGAAGGTCTTGAGCGCGTCGATCACCCGGATCACCGCGGCGACCACGATGAACGGCCAGACCAGCGGCAGGGTGATGTGCACGAACATCTGCCACGGGCTGGCGCCATCCAGCCGCGCCGCCTCGTACGGATCCTGCGGCAGGCTGGCGATGCCACCCAGCACGATCAGCATCACCAGCGGCGTCCACTGCCACGTCTCGACCATCACCAGGGTCGGGATCACGGTGTTGCTCTCATACACCCAGCTCGACGGCGGCAGGCCGACCGAGGTCAGCAGGTAGTTCAGCACGCCCAGTTGCGGGTGGAACATCATGGTCCAGACGAGCGAGATCGCCACCGGCGTCGCCATCATCGGCAACACGAAGATGGTGCGCGCCAAGCCGCGGAAGCGGAAATTGGACGCGAAGCACACCGCCGCCCAGACCCCCAGCACCAGCGGTGCAACGACCGAGGCGGCGGTGAAGTATAGCGTCCGCCAGACCGACCACAGGAAGCGGTCATCCGTCAGCATCTTGGTGTAGTTCGCCAGGCCGACGAAGGGCGTGTCACCCGTCACCTTCCAGTCGTGCACCGACATGAACAGGGTGAAGATCCAGGGGAACACGATCACGGCCGCGACGATGATCGCGGCCGGTGCGGCGAAATACCAATAGCGGCGCGCGTAGTTACGGCCATGCCGAACGGCGGGAGCCTGCGCGGCCTGCAGTGTCGTTGTGGAGGCGCTCATCGGTTTCCATGCGGGCGACCGGCAGCCGCCCCTTGTTGCGTTTCCTCGGATCGCGGCAGCGCCACGCCCGTTCTTGGTGCGCGGTAACATAGAGGGAAGCGCTGCGCTGCGGAACCCGCCCACTTCTCTGCCGCGACACATCCTGCGGTGCCCACGGTCGCGCGACCGCTCGTCCGGCCCAGGTGCTTCCCTTGCGCCCACAATGCGCTAGCATCCACGCACCCCGAACGAGCAAGAGACGGTCCGGCGGATGACGGATGCCCCCTCCCCCGCCGACCCCGTGACCGCCGCACCGCCTGATCCGCACCGACGCTGGCAGCGCACCCTCTGGGCCATGGTGGGCATCCAGTTCGTGATGACGGGCTCGATCACCTTTCTCAGCCCGATCATTCCGCTGATGTTGCCGGACCTCGGTGTGACCTCGGTCCAGGCGATCGACCTCTGGTCCGGCATCATCACCGGCTCCACGCCGTTCGTCGCTGCGTTCGCGGCACCGGTATGGGGGCGACTGGCCGACCGGCAAGGCCGCAAGCTCGCCCTGCTGCGCTCGAGCTGTGCCATCGCCGTGTTCACCGCCCTGATGGGCCTCGCCACCAATGTCTGGACCTTCTTCGGTGCGCGCGCGGTCATGGGGCTGTTCGCCGGCTTCTCCTCCGCCGCCATCGCCCTGGTCGCAAGCCAGGTCCCGGAACGACGCCTGGGCTATGCGCTCGGATGGCTCGCCACCGGCCAGCTCGTGGGCTCGTTGATCGGGCCGGTGATCGGCGGCGCCCTCGCCGACCTCACCGGCAGCTACCGCATTCCGTTCTACGCCACCGCGCTGATCACCCTGCTCGCGCTCGGCCTGGTGTGGCTGATCGTGGACGAGCAGTTCACGCCCCCCACCTCCGGAACCGGCCGGGGCTCGATGCGCGGCGCGTTCGGGCTGCTGACCAGCTCGACCGCGCTGCTGCCGCTGTTCCTGGTGCTGCTGATGGCCCAGTTCAGCGTGCGGACGGTGCAGCCGGTCGTCTCGCTGTTCGTGCAGGAGTTGATCGGCAACCCGCCGCATCTCGCGACCCTTGCGGGATTCGCCTTCTCGATCACCGGCCTCGCCGACCTGATCTCCTCCCCCTTCCTCGGCAAGCGCAGCGACGTGATCGGCTATCGGCGCGTGCTGCTGATCTGCCTCGCAGGCGCCGCGATCACCAGCGCGCCACAGGCGTTCGTCGACAGCTATCCCGCCTTCGTCGCGGCACGCTTCGCGGTCGGCCTGTTCATCGGCGGCATCCTGCCGACCGCGAACGCCCTGATCGGCCGCAGCGTCGCCCGCGAACATCGCGGCAGCATCTATGGGATGACGGCATCCGCCACCTTCCTCGGCAATTCACTGGGCCCGATCATCGGCGGTGCGATCGGCGCCAGCCTCGGCCTGCGCGCGGTGTTCGTGATCACCACGCTGCTCCTGGTCGCGAACCTGATCTGGGTCTGGTTCACCGTCCCCGAGTACCGCGAACGCGACGACACGTAGCGCCTTACGCGGCGATCAGGCCTACGAGGTCATCCTCCAGCACCGCGCAGGTGAGCTTGCCGCCGGTGCCGGCGCCGGTGTCGAGCCCGATCCGATGCTCCGCGATGGTCACTGTCGGACTCGCGGAATGGCCATGCACCACCACCACGCCCAGCGGCTGGACGGTCCACAGGAATGGCTGGCGAATGGTGACGAGGTCGTCGAGCGTCTGTGCGCCGAGCGGCACGTCGGGGCGAATGCCCGCATGCACGAAGAGATAGTCGCCATCGCGCCATGACGGTTCCAGCCTCCGCAGGAACGCGAGATGCGGCGCCGGAATCGCTTGTGCCCAACCGTCACGCGGCAGATCGGGATCGACGCCCCAGCTCGCGAGCGTCGCGCGTCCGCCGGCATGCAGCCAGTCCGTCGCGGCAGCCCGATCGCCGTCGATCGCGTCGAGCAGCATGCGCTCGTGATCGCCGAGAAGATGGACCACGCGCAGGCGGGGCGCGGGCGGACCGCCGAGCAGAAGGTCGATGACGCCTGCGGAGTCGGGACCGAGATCGATGTAGTCACCCAGATGCACGAGCGTGGCCGTTGCGACAGGGCGTGCAGCGACATCGTCGGCGATTGCCGCATACAGGCTGCGCAGCTCCGCCGCGCAGCCATGCACGTCACCGATCGCGTAGACGCGTCGGCCTGCCGGCAATCGCCCCGGCGCACGCCGGAACACCAGCGCCTCCGCGCTGCCGGCGGGCGCGTGCGGCTCCTTCCAGTTCGGGATCACCGCGGACTGCAGCGCGGAGCGCAGTCCCGCGCCGGGCCGCCGCGCCGGACGTCTCATGCGCGGCCGCCCCCGTTTCGCTTTTCACGGAGCCTGCTAGGCTGCAGCAGCAATACGGAAAGGAGGAAACCGTTGGGCAAGATCACATTCCCGGTCGAAGCATCGCATATCATGATGTTTGCGCGCGCGGTCGGCGACACCAACCCCGTCTACCACGATGCCGAGGCGGCGAAGAAATCCGAGGTCGGCGGCGTCATCGCCCCGCCGACCTTCGCGCAGGCCGTCGCGCAGTTCGATCCCGACTATCATCTGCGCCCCAAGGCTGGCGAGAAGTGGTTCGGTTCCGCCAAGGGACCCTCGGGGATCGAGGGCAAGCCGGCCTCCTCCGGCGGGCTGCATGCCGAACAGCACTATGAGTACATCCGGCCGCTTCGCCCCGGCGACGTGCTGACGGTGGAAACCAAGCCCGGCAAGACCTGGGAGAAGGAGAGCAAGCGCGCGGGCAAGCTGACCTTCCGCGAACGCGTGACCGAGTACCGCGACCAGAAGGGCGAACTCGTGATGATCGCCCGCGGCGTCGGCGTGACGACCGAGCGTCCGGTGGATCAGGGCTGAGGAGGACGACATGGCACTGAAAGCATCCGCCCTGAAGGTCGGCGACACGCACAGCGAACGTGTGGTGGAGAATCTTTCGCGCACGCAGATCGTGCAGTATGCGGGCGCCTCGGGCGACTACAACCCGCTGCACACCGATGAGGTCTACACGGTGCAGGCGGCGGGATATCCGTCGGTGTTCGCGCACGGCATGCTGACCATGGGCCTGACCGGCAAGATGCTCACCAACTGGGTGGGTGATGGGCGGCTGACCAAGTTCGGCGTGCGCTTCACCAACCAGGTCTGGCCGGGCGACACGCTCGACGCGAAGGCGACCGTCGCCGCCATCCGTGAGGAGAACGGCAAGCAGGTCGCCGACCTGACGATCAGCACCACCAACCAGGACGGCAAGGAAGTGGTCAGCGGCACCGCGACCGCACGGCTCGATCCCTGATGCGCCGCGGCGTCCCCGTGCGTGCGCGGGGACGCTTGGCATCTCGCTTGGACGATCCTCGGCTCAGTCCGCCAGTCGCGTCGACTGCCACGCCACCATCTGCCAGCCGCCCCCACGCTTGGCCCAGACGTCCATGAAGCGGACACGGAACGACATCGACTTCCCCGCGGAGTTCACGCTGATCGCCGCGACTCCCGTCAGCACCACCGAATCTCCGAGATCCTGCGCAGTGACATCCGACGGCTCGACCGCGGTGTAGACGGTGGCCCCCGACTCCATCGCGCCGATCAGGCTGCCCTTGGTGTCGATGCGCGCAGAGGAATGCGTGTAGATCAGGTCGTCCGCGATCAGCCGCTGCAGGGCGGCGACGTCCTTCTCGCCCATCGCACGCATGCGCTGCCGGTCGAGTTCCATCACCGCTCGTGCATTGTCCGCCATCGGCTTCCCCCTGTGCGTACGACGCCGCCCACGACGATCCCACCGCAGGATCCAAAGGGCAGTGTCGTTTGACGAAAAACCTACTCACCAGTAGGCTGCACGTCAAATCACACCAAAAAGGGACGTCCGGACATGCCAGAGTTGAAGCCGATGTCCATCATCTACCCGGTGATGCCGGCGAAGGATGAGGCCGAACGCGCGGCGCTGCGGCCGATCGGCCGCAATCGCGACCTGTACCATGCCGCGATCCACGGTGCGATCGACATCGTCAAGGCCGCGGACGAGATGGGGATCTGGGGCATCGGCACAATCGAGCACCATTTCTGGTCGGAGGGCTACGAGGTCGCGCCCGCCCCCGGCGCCATCCAGGCGTACTGGGCCGCGCTCACCAAGCGCATCAATGTCGGCGTGCTGGGCTACGTGATGGCGACGCACAATCCGATCCGCGTCGCCGAGGAAACCGCGGTGATCAACCACCTCGCCCGCGGCCGCAGCTTCGTCGGACTCGCGCGCGGCTACCAGTCGCGGTGGACCAACGTGATGGGGCAGCATTTCGGCACGCGGGCAACCAAGTCACCGTCGGCCGCCGTGTACAATGCCGCGACGCAAGCGGCCGGGTTTTCCCAGGCGACGCAGGTCGAGAAGGACCTGAACGACGACAAGCTGAATCGCGAGATCTTCGAAGACCACGTCGAGATCATGCTGAAGGCGTGGACGCAGGAGAGCTTCGACCACAACTCGAAGCGCTGGCAGGTGCCGTACCCGTACGAGACCGGCGTGACCGACTGGCCGCTGGCGCGCGCCGGCGTGACGCAGAAGTTCGGCGCGCCGGGCGAGGTGGATGCGGACGGGAACACGCGGCGAGTGGCGGTCGCCCCCGCACCCTATACGCGCCCGCATCCGCCAGTGTTCCTGTCCGGATCCGGCAGCCCGGAAACCATCGCGTTCGCAGGCAAGCACGGCTTCGTGCCCACCTACTTCACCAACATCCAGTCCGCCGGCCCGCTCGCCGACGTCTATCGCAAGGCGGCCGCCCAGCACGGCCGTGCGTTCGGCCCCGGGCAGAATCAGTGCATGGTGCGCTGGATCGAGATCGGCCGCACGCGCGAGGAGGCGCTGCAGCGGATCAAGGACTACGATCTCGACATCTGGAAGAACTTCTACGCCGCGATGGGGCGGCGCAAAGTCGAGAACGACGACTACCTCGGCTCACTGGTCAATTCGGGCCTGTTCCTCTACGGCACGGTGGACGAGGTCAGGCAGGCGCTGATCGAGCAGTGGCGCGTTTTCCCGGCCGAGTACATCACGCTGATCAACCACTACGCCCAGACGCCGTCCGCGGTGGTGATCGAAACGCTCGACACCTTCCAGCGGGAGATCAAGCCTGCGCTGGACGAGGTCATCCACGCCGCCAATCGACAGGCCGCGGAGTAGCGCGCGGGCGAAGTGCGTCGCGTCCCCCGCCGCGCGGTGCGGCGGGGCGGCTCGGACGTGGCAAGCCTCGTGAGGGATCAGGCGCGCGGGAATCTGAGGCGGAACGTGGTGCCCGCGCCGACCACGGATTCCAGCCCCACGTCGCCGCCGCACTGGCGCACGAACCCGTAGACCTGGGCGAGGCCCAGGCCGGTGCCACGCCCGCTCTCCTTGGTGGTGAAGAACGGTTCGAACACGCGCTCCCGCACGCTTTCCGGCATGCCGGTGCCGGTATCGGTGACCGCCACTTCCACGTAGGAGCCGGCTTCGACACCGTCGCTCGCCGGCAGCGTGACGTTGGTCGTCTCGATCCGCACGACGCCGCCGTCGGGCATCGCGTCACGCGCGTTGATGGCCAGGTTCAGCAGCGCCGCCTGCATCTGGTTGGGATCGGCGCGGGCGATGGCGAGGTCGTCGGCGAGGGCGAACTCGATCCGAACCGCCGGCCCGATGCTGCGCTCCAACAGCTCGCGCATGTTCAGGATCAGCGGATTGAAGGCGACCGCGACCAGTTCGAGGTCCTGCTTGCGGGCGAAGGCGAGCAACTGGGCAACCAGCTTCGCGCCGCGTTCGGCGGCACCGATGGCCCCGTCGACCAGACGCCGGGTCCGCTCGTCGTCGATCCGCCGCCGCGCCACCTCGAGGCCGCCCAGGATCGCGGTCAGCAGATTGTTGAAGTCGTGCGCGATGCCGCCGGTGAGCTGACCGAGCGCCTCGATCTTCTGCAATTGGCGCACCTGCTCCTGGGTGCGTTCACGTTCGTCGATCTGGTGACGGAGCAGACGGTTTGCCTCGTGCAGGTCGCGCGTGCGTTCGGCGACGCGGGATTCGAGGTCGGTGTTCAGCGCGATCAGCGCATCGCGCGCCTGCTTCTCGGCGGTGCGGTCGTGCAGGATGCGCAGGAAGCCGGCGACCGCTCCGGAACGGTCACGCAGCGGCACCGTACGGCCGATCGACCAGAACAGCGTTCCATCCTTGCGGCGGTGCCAACGGTCGGCGGTGACACTGTGGCCGCCACGCACCGCGCGCAGCTCCGCGTCGGGGATGTCCGCCGCCACGTCCTCACCGGTGAAGATGCGCCCATGCGGCGCGCCGATCATTTCCTCCGGCGCATACTGAAACAGCGCCTGCGCGCCGGGATTCCAGCTCGTGATGCGGCCGTCCAGCCCGCAGGTGAAGATCGCGTAGTCGACCGCGCTCTCCACGATCATGCGATACCGCTCGCCGCTCTCCTGCGCGGATTGTTCGGCCAGCCTGAGGCGCAGCATCGCTCGCGCCACGGCGATCAGTTCGGCCGGCTCGATCGGCGCGGTCAGGTAGCAGTCGGCGCCGCTTTCCAGTCCGACGACGCGATCGCTGCTGCTGACCAGGGAGGCGGAGACCTGGATCACCACCATGTCCGGCCAGCGCTGCTTGATCTGCCGACAGACGTCGAGACCGCTGATGTCGGGCAGCTTCACATCCAGCAGCACCAGGGATGGATGCATCGAGGCGGCGATGGCGAGAGCGGTGGCGCCATCCGACGCCTCGGCGACGGAAAACCCGCCCAGCTTCAGGGACCGCGTCTTGACGTAGCGGACCGCCTCGTCGTCGTCGACGTTGAGCACGAGCGCGCCCAGCGGCGCCGCATCCTGGGCCGCCCCGGTCATGTCGCGTCCGCCCGTGGAGATTGCAGGAAGGGCGCGATGACGGCAGCCATCATGTCGCGGCTGAGCGCGGCTTTCGACAGCACCGTCCGTGCATGGCGCAGCCGGGCATGCTCATGCGCCATGAGCACGGAGGAGGTGCAGACGATCACCGGGATGTCGCGCGTGTCGGGATCGGCCGCCAGGCGCTCGAGTACCTCGAAGCCGTCCATGCCGGGCATGCGAAGGTCGAGCAGGATCACGTCCGGCCGTTCGCGATGCGTGCGCTGCAGGCCGGCGGCACCGCTATCGGCCTCGATCACGCGAAGCCCCGCAAGACTGCCCAGCATCTGGCGTTGCACGTAGCGGGACGTCTCCTCGTCGTCGATCAGCAGCACGCCGCCTTGGGCCGTAGCGACGTCGACCACCGGCGGTTCGGCCGGAGCGTCGGCCTGCGGCAACAGGGTGGGGATCGAGACGGTGAATTGCGAGCCTTCGCCCATGGTGCTCTTGAGGGTGAGCGCCCCGCCCATCAGCTCCGCCAGGCGACGCGACAGCGGCAGGCCGAGGCCGGTTCCCTTGGCACGACCCTGCAGGCGGCTCGCAACCTGGCTGAACTCGTGGAACACGAGCTCATGGTTCTCCGCGGCGATCCCGATCCCGGTGTCGACGACGGTGAAGATGCAATGGGCCGTCTCGGGCTCATAGCGCGCCGAGACGCGCACCTCGCCCGTCTCGGTGAACTTGAGCGCATTCGAGATCAGGTTGCGCAGCACCTGCGCAAGCTTCGCCTCGTCGGTGAACAGCGGCGGGCAGTCGATCGGTTCATCGAACACGAGATCAACCGCATCGCTCTGCTGCAGCGGCTTCATCACGCCCCGGAGCGCCCCGAACAGCTCCTGCACCGTGAAGCTGCGCGGCCGCAGGTCGAGCTTGCCGGCTTCCACCTTCGCCAGATCGAGCAGGTCGTTCACCAGTTCGGCCAGGCTCTCCGCGGAACGACGGATATAACCGACCTGGCGGGTCTGCTCCGCGGTCAGCGGCCCGTCCGCCTCGTCCAGCAGCAGGCGCGCCAGCGCCAGGATCGAGTTGAGCGGCGTGCGGAACTCATGGCTCATGTTGGAGAGGAAGCGCGACTTCAGCTCGCTCGCCTCCCGGAGCTGTTCGGCGCGCTCGTCCAGTTCCGCATACAGCGCAACCACGCCGCGGTTGGTGTCCTCGAGCTCCGCGTTGAGCCGTTCGATCTCGGCCTGGCTTCGCAGCAGGGCGTGGGACTCCCGCACCACGTCCTCGAATGCGGAGGGCGTTGCCGCCTGGGCCAACCGGGCGGCGATCTCGGTGGCGCGTGCCTCCTGCGCGGCGGCATCCGTCGGCCAGTCGAGATGCGGCAACGGGCGCACCAGCCGGACGGTGGTGCCGGTCCGGCTGGTCTCCAGGTCCACACGCTCGATCAGCCGGCGGACCAGCGCGAGTCCGCCGCGCCCCTCCCACGCGGTCTCCGGCCTCTCGAGGCCCGCCCCTTGATCCGTCACGGCAACCACGAGCGCGGGTGGCGTGCCGGCGGCGAGCGCGAGACGCAGCGTGCCGCCGCCCGCATGCGCGATGGCATTGCCGGCGAGTTCGACCGTGGCGGCGATCAGGCTGGTCTGTGCTCCCCCCTCCAGTCCGACATGGTCGGCAAGGAGGCGCAGCCGCGAACGGCACGCCGCCAGGTCGTCAGCGCCGGCCAGCGTCGCGGTGGTGAGCAACCACTCCATCCGTCAGCCCTTCCAGACGAGAACCCCGCAGTCGTCCCGTCCGCGCGCATGGTCGCGGTACAGGATCGCCGCGGCGAGGGTCGGATCCTGATTTAGCAGGCCCGGGTGCGCGTCGAGCGACCAGGAGGTCGACAGTCCGTCCGAATGCATCACGATCGTGGGTCGGCCTGCAACATCATAGGTAAATGCCTGCACCTTGAACACGGTGTGGCCCACCGTCCCGTTGTGCGAGACCATGCGACGCGTGCCGTTGCCGTCGGCAAGGAGGCCGGCAATGTTGCCGATCCCGCCATAGGCGACGCTTCGGCCGCCCGGCTCCACCACGGCGATCGCGACGGCGGCGCCTCGTGTGTGGCGCAGGCCGGCATGCACCACCTGCAACAGGGCGACGGGATCGCGCGGGGGCTGGGCGCGGAACAGGCGCCGCGCTTCCCGTGCCGCCACCGCGGCCAGCTCGCCATGCCCGAGCCCATCGGCCAACAGGAGAGCGACACGGCCGTCAGGACCGGCGACGATGCCGCCTACGTCCCCGCATGCCGTCTCCCCGCTGCGCGGGACGGTGACGATCCCGAAGCGCCGCGGCCCCGCTGGGGCGGCGTCGCCACGGCGGCGCAGCCGGGTCAGCACCACCGTGCCGCCTTGCGGGCGGGAGTGGATCGCGAGTTCGTCGGCCAGGCGTTTGATGGCGCCGAGGCCGGTGCCGGGCGTGCCCGCGGTGGAGTAGCCGTCGCGCAGGCAGGCGGCCACATCCGCCATGCCCCGGCCGCGATCGAGCGCCAGCAGCTCGAGCCCGGCGCTCACCTCGGAATCGAGGCCGAACAGCAGCTCTCCACCGCCGCCATGGCGGACCAGGTTGCTCGCGATTTCGGTGACGACCAGGGCGACGCGGCCGCAATCGGTCTCGTCCAGGCCAGCCTGCTTGGCGAACGCGGTGATGCGCCGTCGCGCTTCCGACACCTGGCTCGGATCTTCCACCACATGGCGGTCCATGCTCGCCCTACTTCCAGCGCGCGATGGTGATCCGGGTGCCCTCGCCCGGTGCCGAGACGATATTGAATTCGTTGCAGAGCCGACGGGCGCCTCCCAGGCCGAGGCCCATGCCCTTCCCGGTTGTGAAGCCGTCCCGCAATGCCTGGTCGATGTCGGGAATGCCGGGCCCTCGGTCCTCGAACACGATGCGCAGGCCGCGCCGCCCATGATCCTGCAGCATCTCGAGCCGCGCCTCGCCCCCGCGGCCATATTCCAGCGTGTTGCGGGCCAGTTCGCTCGCCGCGGTGACGATCTTGGTCTGATCGACCAACCCGAGGCCTGCCTCGATGGCACGGGCGCGGACTTCCTGGCGCACGCGGACGATGTCCTCGCTGGTCCGGATCTGCAAAGTGCTACGCGGCGTCGCCATCCGGATCCGCGTCCAACTCGTCCGCCCGATGGGTGCGGATCAGCGCCATTCCCCGTTCCGCGTTCAACGCGGTGCGGACGCCCGGCAAGGACAATCCCAACTCGACCAGGGTGATGGCGACCGCCGGGCGCATCCCGACCACGACCGTCTCCGCATCCAGGACGCGCGCGATCTGCGCGATGCTTGCTAGCGTGCGCCCGATGAAGCTGTCCACGATCTCGAGGGCGGAGATGTCGATCAGCACGCCCTTGGCCGAGGTCTGCACGATGCGGTTGGTCAGATCGTCTTCGAGCGCGAGCGCGAGGCGGTCGTGCATGTCGACCTGGATCGTCACCAGCAGCGCGTCGCCCAGCTTCAGGATCGGAATACGGTCGCCGACGTCACTCGCCATGGGCCGTGCCCATCACCGGGACCGGCGATTTGGTCCTGACCACGGCACGCCCGATCCGGCGCAGGGCCAAGGCGAAGGCATCGGAGAGATTGGCCTTGGAGATCACGTTCAGCTCCACGCCCAGATGCACCATGGTCTGGGCGATCTGCGGACGGATGCCGCTGATGATGCAGTCGGCGCCCATCAGCCGCGCTGCCGCGACGGTCTTGAGCAGGTGTTGCGCAACCAGCGTGTCGACGGTCGGAACGCCGGTGATGTCGATGATCGCGATGTCGGCTTCGTGCTGGACGATGCTCTCGAGCAGGTTCTCCATCACGACCTGCGTGCGGGAACTGTCGAGCGTGCCGATCAGCGGCAGCGCAAGGATGCCCTGCCACAGCTTGACCACCGGCGTGGAGAGTTCGGCGATCTCCTGCTGCTGGCGGATGATCACCTCTTCCCGCGTCTTCTGCCACGCCTCCATCATGCGCAGCCCGAGCGCGTCGATCAGCAGCGTGACGGCCCAGACGTCGCGCGCCAGCCCCTCGGCATCCTTGCCCCATGCCAGTCCGAGCCGGTGGAACAGGGGCTGCTTCAGGGAGAAGACGAACAGCGCGCTTTCGGTGGGCGAAAACCCCTGCATGGCGCGTGAACGCGAGATGTCGGAGAGCATTTCACGCAGGGGCTCGAAGGCCGGCCCCTCGATGTCGGCGACGCCGCTCGCGCGAATCGCCTCGATCATGCGCTGCAGGAAGCCGCTCGCCTGTCGTTCGCGCTCGACTTCGGATATCCGATCGTCGGCGCCACCCGAACGAAGGCGCGCAATCCATTCCGAAAGGATATCATCCGCATGGGCGTCGAGAATGCTCGGCAGGCGAGACGCAGGCGGGGAATCCATGGCACTCTCGGGGAATAGGATGGAAGGATCGTCGAGGATTGATCGATCCCCGGCAGGACTCAGTCTACTCACTGTTGCGCGATCGATCGCGAACGTGCGCAACCATTCTCACCAAAGTGCCGGGTTGCGCGGAAGAATGCGCGTCGACCTCTGGAAAGCGGCGCACAAACTGACGTTACGTGAAGATCTGCAACCGTGATGCGGAAAAGTAGCCTTTTTACCACGAACCCGCAACGGCATCCGGTGAGGGGCCTCGACTCAGATTCCGTGCCTTGCGTGTGATGACGGCGCACACCCCCTCTTATCGCGCACTGCTGCGCAATGTGCCGGTGCGCCGGTTGCTGCTGTCCGCCGCCCTCGCGCGGCTCGCCGGGCGGATGTTCCTGCTGACGATCATCCTGCATGCGCTCGAGATCACCGCCAGCCCGGCCTTCACCGGATGGGTCTCCTTCGCCGCCCTCGCGCCGGGATTGCTGAGCAGCCCGATTTCGGGCGCGCTGCTCGACCGCCTCGGCGCCGCACGCGCCATCGTGCTGGACATGGCGTGCAGCGCGATGCTGACGCTGCTGCTCGCAATCGGCGGTGACTCCCCGCTCCTGCTGGTGGGATTGGTCGCGGCATTCTCGCTGACCTCGCCGCTGAGTGGCGCAGGCGTCCGCACCCTGCTGCCGCGGCTCGTGCCCCCCGCCATGCGGGACCGCGCGAATGCGCTCGATACGCTGGTCCATGGCGTGGTGGACATCATCGGCCCGTCCGTGGCGGGGCTTCTGGTGGCGCTGCTGGGCGCGCGACTGACGCTGCTGCCGATCGCCGCCCTCTATGTCGCTGCCGCGCTCTGCCTGCACCACGTCGCCGCCGAGGCACCAGGTGGCCCGCGACGCGTCGCGGCGTTGCTGCAGCAAGCCGCCGACGGGCTTGCAAGCGTCGCCCGCATTCCGACCCTGCGCGGCCTGGTCGCGTGTTACGCGCTGTATGAGGTGGCCTGGGGGGTGATGATGGTCGCCGTTCCGGTCATGGTCGGGCAGAAGATCGGCGACGGCGCGGCGCGGGATTCGGTGACCGGGCTGCTGTGGGCCGGGCTTGGTACCGCCGGAATCCTGGGGGCGCTCCTGGCGGGCCATTGGCGCGCACTGGGGCGCGAGCGGGCACTGATCGGCGGCGGGATGGTAACGACCGGGTTGGCGCTGGGCGGCGCGGGCCTCGCCTGGGGCTGGCTGCAGGGCGGACTGCCGGCGGTCGCATGCGCGCTGATCGCGATGGGCGCCATGGCGGGGCCGATCGATGTCAGCGTGCTGACCCTGCGGCAGCGGCGCACGCCGCCGGAGCGATTGGGGCGAGTCCTTGCCGTGTCCATGAGCCTGAACCAGTCCGGCGCGCCGCTCGGCGCCGCCTTGGGAGGCTGGCTGCTCACCTATGACGTCGGCGCAGCGCTACCAGCCGCGTCCCTGGCGGCTTGCCTGGGCGCGGTGGCCTGCTGGCGGCTGATCCCGCCAGACGATGCGGCATCGGAAGATGCCGCCCCGGCCGTTGCCGCAGGTGAGGAAGAACCGGCCGCCGTCCCGGCCGGGACGAAACGACCGTCGGCGATCAGCCCTGGCGGGCCTTCATCCGGGGGTTCTTCTTGTTGATCACGTAGACGCGCCCGCGACGGCGCACCACGCGGCAATTCTTGTCGCGCACCTTGGCCGACTTCAGGCTGTTCCGAACTCTCATGTCACAAGCGCTTCTGCTGATCGAAGAAAAACGAGGGGCGGTGGATAGGCGGAGGCCGCCCGTGAGTCAAGGCGAACCACTCATCCGCGCCGCGCCTCCACCACCAGGGCCTGGAGCGGCGCCTCGAACGGACCCGGCCCGAACCGACGCGCAACCTCCGCCGCCGCGGCTTCCGTTGCCGCCTGCAGGCCCCCAGGCTCGACCGCCTCGATCTCCCCGCGCATGGGCGAGCCCTGACACAGCCCCGTCGCCAGGTCACGGGCGGCCTCGACCCGTCCGGAGAGGGCGACCGTCTCGATCGACACGTCCACGAACCCAGCCGCGCTCACGTCGGCGCGGATCTGCTCCGGGTCGTGGTAGCCACAGGGTGTGCGCTCGAGGAACCAGGATGGATGGGAGGGGTGGCGCGCTGCCAGCCCGGCGACGACGGCGCCCATCAGCGGATTGGCGGACAGCCGATCCCACACGCTGAACACGAGCCGCCCGCCGGGCACGAGCACGCGGTGCGCCTGTCGCAGCCCGGCCACGCGGTCGGCGAAGAACATGACCCCGAACTGGCAGACGACCGCCGCGAACGTGTCCGGATCGAACGGCAGCGAGAGCGCGTCGGCCTGCTGCCATCGCACCCGGCCGAGCGCATGCTTCGACTCGGCGTAGTCGAGCATGGGCTGGTTCAGATCGGTCGCCACGATCTGCACGGACTCGGGCAGCGCCGCGGCGAGGGCGGCGGTCGCAATGCCCGTCCCGGCCGCGAGTTCGAGCAGCCTTCCCTCGCGCAGCGTGCGCAGACGCCGCGCCAGGTCGAGGCCGTACGGCGCGAACATCGTCGCGCCCATGCAGCGGTCATAAATCTCCGGGATCGATCCGGTGAAGGCGGCGTCGGCCTGGCCCATGGTTCCCTCCCGCTTCCCTTCCCCTGCCATGCCACCTCGGGCAGCGATCGGGTGACACGTGAGGACGAGCGCGGGCAACCTACCACGAAGCCGGTGATCCCGCACCGCGGCGAGGCGACCTACCACGAGATTGACGATAAGGTCGGGCGGCGAGCCGTCGCGAGAGGCCCGGGCGAGCCCGGCCACGGTGCGGCCTGACGGCGGCCCGGACGTCCCGACGACGGGCTGCGTTCAGGTGCTGACCAGCCGCCACTGCACCAGCGTGTACCCGTCATGCGGCTCGAACACCGCTTCCACCGGCGCCCCGATCGGCACCGCCTGGCGCGCATCCCCCAGCAGGTTGCCGACCATGCGGACGTTCCCGTACTCGGGCAGCTCGACCAGCACGATCACATACGGGCCCCGATCGCTCAGCGCCGTATGCACCGGGTGATGCGGCTTCTGGTAGGAGTAGATGCGGCCGCGGCCGCGGATCTCCTCCCAGCCCAGGTCGAAGCTGTGGCAGCGGTGGCAGATCCACTCCGGCCCCCACTGCCAGGCGCCACAGCCCTTGCATTTCTGGATGCGCAGCTTGCCCTCGCGGGTGCCCTGCCAATACGGTTCGGCCAGTCCGTCCGGCGCGGTGGATGGCGTAGGTAACCCATGCGGCAGATAGGTCTCGCTCACAGCGTGGCCTCCGATCCCAGAATCAAGGAACTCACCGGCGTGACCATCGGTCCGCCAATGACGATCGCCGCATCGCTGCGCTTCACCTGGTTGATCGCCGAACCGCGGATCTGGCGCACCGCCTCGATCACCAGCTCGAGCCCGTGCATGTAGCACTCGGCCAGGTTTCCACCGCTGGTGTTCAGCGGCATCTTGCCGCTCTCGACATACAGGTTCTCCGGCACCAGCACCTCGTTCGCCTGCTCGGGCTTCACCAGCCCATGCTCCACCAGGCTCATCAGCACGCCGCCGGTGAAGTTCTCGTAGCACTGCACGATGCCCATGTCGGACGGTCCCAGCTTCGCCATCTCGTACATGCGCGGCGCCAACTGGTTGAAGTGCGAGCTCGGGTAGTTCGGCATGTTGTGCACCGGCGCCGCGCTGCGATGGTCGCTGCCCTGGCCACAGGCCAGCAGGTAGACCGGCTTGCCCTTGAAGTCTTTCGCGCGCTCCGCCGGAACCACGATCACCGCCGCCGCGCCGTCATTCTCCTGGCAGCAATCATACAGGTGGAAGAACGGCTCGATGATCCAGCGCGACGCATCGTACTTGGCGGCGTCCAACGGCCGGCCCTTCATCACCGCATTCGGATTGTTCTGCGCGTGATGATAGCAGGCGAGCGAGATGGCACGCAGCGCCTCCTGCCGGATGCCATGGTCGTGCATGAAGCGCGTCACCTTCATCGCGAAGCGCTGCGCCGGCGACATCAGGCCATAGGGTGCGAGGAAGGCATCGTCGCCCATCACCGCCGATGCGGCCTGGCTCCGGCCGTAACGCGCGTACTGCCCCTGGGCGAGGGAGCGGAACGCGACCACGCAATCCGCCATGCCGGTCGCGACGGCTGCCGCGGCGTTGCCGACCGCGCCGCACACCCCGCCGCCACCCCCGCCCCAGAACATGTTGGAGAAGCGGAAGTCCTTCGTGCCCAAGGCCGAGGCGAGGCGCGGCGCATCCGAACGGTCGTTGCCGTAGGAGGCAAAGCCGTCCACGTCATGCGGGCTGATCCCGGCATCCTCGCAGGCCTTCACCACCGCCTGCAGGGCCAGCTTGAACTCGCTGTCGGGCGATTGCCCGTGCTTGTAATAGGTCGTCTCGCCGATGCCGACGATGGCGACCTTCCCTCGAAGGGTCCTGTCCGTCATCCGTTCCTTCCCCTGCGCAGCCGGCGCTGCTACTGACGAGTATCAGGTCCAGCGGAATTGCCAAGAGCAAAGACCGGGGGAGGCGTGTGCCATGGATATCGGCACGCCCGCGGTGGTGCGCGTGCGGACGAGCGCCGCCGACTAGCTCCGCCGCTTCTTGCGTTTGCGCTGCGGCTCCGCGACCGTGACCTCGCTCAGCGCAACGACGTCGATCGGCGGACCCGCCGCGCCGGGCGAGGCCAAGGCTCCGCCGACCCGCTCCGGTGCGGCGTCGGGTGGCGCCTCCCCATGCGCCACCGCCTCGGCCACACGCGCCAGTTCGGTGACGACCTCATCCGCGTTCGGAGCCACCTCGTCCACGGAAC
This sequence comes from Rhodospirillales bacterium, assembly GCA_017304945.1. Taxonomy (GTDB): domain Bacteria; phylum Pseudomonadota; class Alphaproteobacteria; order Acetobacterales; family Acetobacteraceae; genus Rhodopila. Next base: position 21,686 of record JAFKLG010000092.1, on the reverse strand, counting down.
CGGAGACCGGCACGCTCGCCAGGAACTCCACCGCGGTGACCACCTGCGCCAGGTTCACGGTCGCCAGCGTCGCGCCGGGCACGGGCGCCCCCAGGAACTGCTTCGGGCGCCAGGCCAGGTCGATGCCTTCCGGGACGCCAGGACTGTCCAGCAACACGTCCAGCAGGATCACCCCATCGGAGGCGTGATGAACGGCGGTGATGCTGGTGATCCGCAACACGTCGCCGGTGGTCAGCAGCAGGCCGAAGCGACCATGCAAGCCGATCATTCGGCGCCCGAGCCAGGCAGGCAGAAGCGTTTCGGCAGCTTCCGGGTCGGTGATCCGCGTCCAGCTCAAGGCGACATCCTTCGCGACGTTGGCCAGTCGTCCTGCGATGCCCGCACGGGCGCAGGCAAACCGTCCTGGCCAAACGTTCGCACGATGCGTTCGGTTCGTCCTCGACCGCGATTTGCCCCGTCGCCGCCGGCTCGGCTACGACGCGGCCAGTCGCTGATGCGCGGGAACGTCCAGCCCGAAGAACCGCGCCGCGTTCAGCCCCAGCACCTTCGCGCGTTGCGTGTCGTCCAGCATCGGCATGGTGCGCTCGATCGCCTCGGCCGAATGCGGCCACGTCCCCTCATGGTGCGGGTAGTCGTTCGCCCACATGAAGTTGTCGACCAGGCCATAGCGTTCAGCGAGATACAGGCCGGACGGATCCTCCTGGAACGTCGCGAGCCCATGCGCGCGGTAATAGTCCGACGGCAGGCCCTGCAGCTTGGGGCGCACCCACATGTGGTGCTTGCGATACGCCTCGTCCATCGCATCGAGCAGCCAGGGAACCCAGCCGATGCCGGCCTCGATCGTGGCGAAGCGCAGCTTGCGGAACCGCTCCAGCACACCGGAGGCGCAGAGATTGGCCACCGGCTCGATGGTGGGCGACAGCGAATGGGTGACGTAGTTGATCACCGCGCCGCCATTGCCACGTGACGCGCGCGGATCGCGACCGGTCGAGACGTGGAAGGTGATCGGCAGGTCGCACTCCTCGATCAGAGCCCACATCGGGTCGAAATGCGGCAGGTTGTAGTTCACGTGGTCCACGTCGTGCGCGCCCCAGATCGGCTTGCACGGCAGCGTCAGCGCGCGGAAACCGATCTTCGCACAGCGCTCGATCTCCGCGAGCGTGCCCTCGAGATCGCCCGGCGCGATCGCCGCCACCGGCAGCATCGACTGCGGATAGGGGCCGAACTGCTCCCAGGCCCAGTCATTCCACACCCGGCATTGCGCCAGGGAGAAGGTGGGGTCGGGCGTGGCCCACATCGCCAGCCCCTTGTTCGGGAAGATGATCTCGACGTCGATCCCGTCCGCCTGGTTGTCCTTCACCCGCTGCGCCGGATCGGCGCCCGACTGGCTGCGCAGCCAGTCCTCGCCCTCGAAGCTCATCACCCGCACGCGGTCGGGGCGGTACCCCTCGCAGTAGCGCCACTGCACGCCCTTCTCGTCGACGATGATGCGGGGCACGCGCTCGCGATACTTGGGCTCGATCCGCTTCACCCACAGATCCGGCGGCTCGTTCGCATGGCTGTCCGTCGAGACCATGAAATACTTCTGTGGATCGCCGACGCGGGCGGAGCGTTGCCACCCGGCATGGCCGGGGGTCTCGAGCCGCCAGAGATTCGGGGCATTGATCGCCACTTCGCTCATGGACATCCTCCGTGGGGCCAGCTTGCGGGCCCTTCTACTTATCGGTAGGTCACGCTACGCTCAGGAAGAAGCGGCTGGCAATCATTGTCGGCAAAGGGGAGGAACGGCGCGGCATGGATGGCGAGGCATCATTCTTTGGGCTGGCCGGCAAGAAGGCCCTGATCATCGGCGGCGGCCAAGGCATGGGCGAGAGCTCGGCGCGCCTCCTCGCGCGGGCCGGGGCGGACGTGGCGCTGGTGGACCTCGCCGCGGATCGCGCGGAGCGCGTCGCGCAGCTCGTCGAGGGCCTGGGCACGCGTGGCGTGCCGATCGTGGGCGACGTGCTCGACGATGCGCAAATCCCCCGTATCGTCGCCGAGGCCGCGGACAAGCTGGGTGGTCTCGATGCCATGGTGTCGATCGTCGGCGCGGCGGCCTGGGGGTCCCTGCTCGACACGACGCCCGCCGTCTGGGACCAGCAGCTCGCCCTGAACCTGCGCTACTTCTTCCTGGTTGCGCGTGAAACCGCCGCGACGATGATCAAGGCCGGCCATGGCGGCAGCATCGTCGGGATCGCCTCCGTGGACGGCCAGCGCGCGAGCCCGATGCGCGGCGCCTATGGCGCGGCGAAGGCCGGGCTGATCAGCCTGGTGCAGACCATGGCCGTGGAATGGGCGCCGCAACGCATCCGCGTCAACGCGATCGCGCCGGGGCATATCGTCACCCCGCGGCTCTACAACACGCCACAACGGGTGGATGCCTACGCCAACAGCCTGATCCCGATGCGCACCCGCGGCGAGACCGACGACATCGGCAAGGCGGCGCTGTTCCTCAGCTCCGACATGGCACGCTACGTCACCGGCACGACGCTGGACGTGGATGGCGGGCTGCTTGCCGCCAACCTGTTTCCGCGCGGTTTGCCGGGCAACAACGCCTGACGTCACGAAGGGCCGGCCGATCCGCCGGCCGCATGTGAGACCAATGGGGAAGCGCCGATGAACTTCGACTTTTCGGACGACCTGAAGCAGTTGCGCGACGAGGCGCGGCGGTTCCTGTCGGAGCAGGCCACGCCCGCCGTGGCGCGCCGCGCCCTCGACGAGCAGGAACGCTACAGCGCGGAGCTGTGGCGCGCGATGGCGGAGATGGGCTGGATCGGCGCGGCGATCCCTGAGGACTACGGCGGCGCGGGTCTCGGCTACGAAGGCCTGTGCGTGCTGGCCGAGGAGATCGGCCGCGCGGTGGCGCCGGTTCCGTTCGCGTCCACCGCCTATCTTGCGGCCGAGGCGATCCTGCTCGCCGGGTCGGAGGCGCAGAAGCGCGAATGGCTGCCGCGCATCGCCGAGGGGTCGGTGATCGGCTGCTTCGCGCTGTCCGAGGGCACCGGCAATCCGGATCCGCGCACGATCTGCGCGCGCGCCGTGGGCGGGCGTCTGAGCGGCGTGAAATACCCGGTGACCGATGGCGGCATCGCCGACATCGCGATCGTCGTCGCGCGTGACGAGGCGGGCCAGATCGCACTCTACCTGACGCCGCTCGCGGGCGTCGCGCGGAGTGACTTGAAGACGATCGATTCGACGCACAATCATGCGCGCCTGGACCTGGACGGCACGGCGGCGGAGAAGCTGGGCGCGGCCGGCGGATGGGATCAGGTGCAACGACTGCTCGACCGTGCCGCGGTGCTGATCGCCTTCGAGCAGGTGGGCGGGTCCGACGCATGCCTGCAGATGGCGCGCGCCTATGCGCAGGAGCGCTACGCGTTCGGACGGCCGATCGGCTCCTTCCAGGCGATCAAGCACAAGCTGGCGGACGTCTATGTCGCGCTCGAGCTCGCGCGGTCGAATGCCTATTACGGGGCCTGGGCCTTGGCGGCCGATGCCTCGGAGCTGCCGCTTGCCGCGGCGACGGTGCGGGTCTCGGCGACGGAGGCCTACCATCTCGCGTCCAAGGAGAACATCCAGACGCACGGTGGCATCGGCTTCACCTGGCAGGTCGACTGCCACCTGTTCTACCGCCGTGCGAAGCACCTCGGTACGACCCTGGGCGGTGCGCCATTCTGGAAGGATCGGCTCGTTTCCCTGATCGAAACCCGCAACGCCGCCTGAGGGAGACCGTCCATGGACTTCAACGACACCCCAGAGGAAGCCACGTTCCGCGCCGAGGTGCGGGCGTTCCTGCAGGCCAACGCGCAGCCGAAGGCCGGCACACGCCCCGTGCTGCGCCAGAGCGGCATCGATGCGGAGGGCGTGCGGCGCTGCAAGGAATGGCAGGCGAAGAAGGCCGATGCCGGGTTTGCCGGCCTCACCTGGCCGAAGCAATTCGGCGGTCGGGAGGCGTCGCCGATCATGCAGGTGATCTACAACCAGGAAGAGGACAACTACGTCGTGCCGAAGGGGCTGTACGAGATCGGCCTCGGCATGTGCATCCCGACCATGATGGCCTATGCCAAGCCGGAGCAGCTCGATCGCTACGTGAAGCCGGCGCTGCGCGGCGAAGAGGTGTGGTGCCAGCTCTTCTCGGAACCAGCCGGCGGGTCCGATCTCGCCGCGCTGCGCACGCGCGCGGAGCGGGATGGCGACGACTGGGTCATCAACGGGCAGAAGATCTGGACCTCCGGCGCGCACCTGTCCGATTTCGGCATCATCGTCGTGCGCACCGACCCGAACGTGCCGAAGCACGAGGGCCTGACGTTCTTCTTCCTCGACATGAAGTCGCCCGGCATCGAGATCCGGCCGATCCACCAGATGTCCGGCGCGCGGCATTTCAACGAGGTGTTCTTCACCGACGTGCGGGTTCCCGACGCGCAGCGCCTGGGCGCGGTCGGCCAGGGCTGGAAAGTGTCGCTGACGACGCTGATGAACGAGCGGCTGGCGGTCGGCGACGTGCAGCGGCCGGATGTGGACGATCTCGTGGAACTCGCCCGCACCGTCAGGCTCGACGGGCAGCCGGCGATCCGCAACGGCGCGGTGCGGGAGCGCATCGCCGAGTGGTACGCCCGCAGCCAGGGCCTGAAGTTCACGCGCTTCCGCACCATCACCGCGCTGTCCCGCGGCGAGACACCGGGGCCGGAGAACTCCATCCACAAGCTGGTGAACGCGTCCAAGCTGCAGGACATCGCGAGCTATGGCATCGACCTGATGGGCGAGGCCGGGATCGTGATGGACGAGGACCTGGTCGAGGCCTACGGCATGTTCCAGGCAGCCCTGCTGTCCTCCCCCAGTTCGCGCATCGCCGGCGGTTCGGACGAGATCCTACGCAACATCATCGCCGAACGCGTGCTGGGCCTGCCGGGGGACATCCGGGTGGACAAGAGCGTCCCGTTCAACAAGGTGCCGAGCGGGAATCGCTGAGCGGTCGGTTGCGCGACGGGTGGCGCTGGGGCCTGACGGTTGGTGAGTTGGGTGTCGAACAGTCGTGGATGGCCGGCCTGCGCCGGCCATGACACGGGACGCGGCGACGCACGACGCCGCCCGCGGTAGCACGCCGCCACGCTCGGACGCCGACCACTCGCAACTCATCCCAATTTCTTGACGCGACCGTTAGTTATAATGACTTTCCGAGCGCCTTTGCTCGGAGCTGTGCATGCCCCCGTTGATCGTTCTCGCCGCAACCCTCCTGCCCGATCTGATCAAGCTCGTCGCCGGCGATCGCGCTGGCACCATCACCGCTCGCATCGCGCAGACCGTTCACGAGGTGACCGGGGTGACCGACCCGGTCGCCGCCCGCAGGACCCTCGACGCCGATCCGCAGATCGCCGCGGTGCTGCAGCAGAAGCTGGCCGAACTCGCCCTCGAGGCGGCACGCGTGCAGACCGATGCCGCCGAACGGCAGCGACAGGACGAGCTCGCCGGGTTCCGCGCGGCCATCGAGAACACGACCGGGGCACGCGGCCTGCTTGCCAGCCTGAGCGCGGCCCATTCCCCGCTCGCACTCGCCGCACCGACCGTGTCGATCCTGGTGAGCGCCGGATTCTTCCTGATCCTGACCCTGCTCATGGTCAGGGGACTGCCCGACGCGGATGCCAACACCACCAGCGTCGTCAATCTCACCCTCGGCGTCCTCGGCACCGCCTTCGCCACCGTCGTGAACTTCTGGCTCGGATCCTCGTCGGGATCGCGCGACAAGGACGGCGCGGTGCTGCGCCTGCAGACCACGCAGGCAGGACAGGCCGCGCAATTGCTGCAGGCGTTGCAGACGGTGCAGCAGTCGCATGTGGAGCAGGCGCGCACCGCGATCGATGCGCTGCGATCGGTCGCGGGGCCGTCAGCCGCCCCTCCCCCGCCCCCCAGCGTCGACGCGTTTGCCCGCTGCGTCGCCGTCACCCTGTCGCAGGAGGGCGGCTACGTGGACGACCCGCGCGATCCGGGCGGCGCCACGAATTTCGGCATCACGCTCGCGACGCTGCGCGCATGGCGCGGCCGGGATGTGAGCAAGGATGACGTGCGGGCCATGCCGCGCGAGGAGGCCGTGGAGATCTATCGGTCCAGCTACTGGCTGCCGGCGCGCTGTGCCGACATGCCGGCCGGCATCGACCTGATGGTGTTCGATTTCGGCGTCAATGCCGGTCCGCGTGCCGCCGTGCGCACGCTGCAGCGGCTGCTGGGCGTGCCGGAGGACGGGTCGGTCGGCCCGATCACGCTCGCCGCGCTGCGACGCGCCGAGACCGCCGGACTGGTGCGCGCCCTCGCCTCCGCCCGCATCGACTACTACCGCTCGCTCGCCGGCTGGAGCACCTACGGCACCGGATGGACCAACCGCGTCCGCCAGGTGGAGCAGGCCGCTGGTTTGATGCTGTAATCACGGCAGCAAAGAACCGGAGGAACCGATGAGCCAGGACAACGTCGCCGTCACGCGGGAGGACGGCACGCTCGAGATCCGCTTCGACCGCCCCGAGAAGCGCAACGCGCTCAGCCGCGCGATGTATGCGCGGGTGGTCGCGGCTCTCGAGGACGCCGACCGTGATCCGGCCGTCCGCGTCGTCCTGCTCACCGGCACCGGAAACTACTTCACCTCCGGCAACGATATCGGCGACTTCCAGCAGCGCGCCGCCGGCAACGACCAGCGTGACGGATCCCCGTTCCTCACCGCGCTGTCCTCCCTGGCGAAGCCGCTGATCGGGGCGGTCAACGGGCCCGCAATCGGCGTCGGCACGACCATGCTGGCGCATTGCGACCTCGTGGTCGCGGCGCGGTCGGCACGGTTCGTCATGCCGTTCACCAGCCTGGGGCTGGTGCCGGAGGCGGCGAGCTCGCTGCTGTTCCCCCGCCTGTTCGGCCACCAGCGCGCCAGCGCCATGCTGCTGCTGGGCGAGCCGATCGATGCCGAGACCGCGCGGGACTGGGGGTTCGTGAACGAGGTCGTGGAGGATGGCGCGCTGATGGACACCGCCCGCGCCCTTGCCGGCCGGTTGGCCGCCCTGCCGCCCCAGTCGGTGCGGCTGACCAAGGCGCTGATCAAGAACGGCAAGACCGACGTGCCGGGACGCATCGCGGAGGAGTTGGGCCTGTTCCGCGAGCGCCTGCGCTCGCCCGAGGCGGCGGAAGCCTTCGCCGCCTTCATGGAGAAGCGGCGTCCCGACTTCTCCGCGTTCCGCTGAGTGGAGGGGGCCGGCCTGTGGCGGCCGGCCCGCTCGTTCAGGTCACGACCCGCAGCGCCGGACGCTGGCGGATGGCGAGGCGGCGGTATACCGCCAGGTAGTCTTCCGCCATGCGGCGGGAGGTGAAGCGCTCCTCGAACCGCCCGCGGATCGCGGTCCGCGACAGCGTGTCGAGCCGGCCCAGCGCGGCCACCGCCTCGGTCTCGTTGCGGACGATGAAGCCGGTGCGGCCGTGCTCCACGATTTCGGGCACGGATCCGGCCGGGAAGGCCACCACCGGCGTGCCGCACGCCATCGCCTCGATCATCACCAGCCCGAACGGCTCCGGCCAGTCGATCGGCAGCAGCAGCGCGTGCGCGCCACTGAGGAACTCGGCTTTCTCGTGATCGCCGATCTCCCCGATCATCTCGATCTGGCGACCGTCCACCAACGGGCGGATCTCCTCCTCCCAGTACGCCTGGTCGACCCGGTCCACCTTGGCCGCGATCTTCAGCTTGAGCCCCGCGTCGCGGGCGATGCGGATCGCGCGATCGGGCCGCTTTTCCGGGCAGATGCGGCCGAGGAACGCCAGGTACTCCTGCCGTACCGCCCGGGGCTGCAGCAGGTCCTGCGGCAGGCCGTGCTGCACCGTCGCGATGAAGTTCCCCTGCGGCAGCGGGGCGCGCTGCGCGTTCGAGATCGATACCAGCGGCACATGCGGGAACGCGTCGTACACCGGGCCGAGTTCAGGCAGGTCCAGCCGGCCGTGCAGCGTGGTCACGAATGGCGTATGCAGCCGGCTGAACAGGGAGAACGTCCAGTAATCGAGATGGCAGTGCAGCACGTCGAATTCGTCCGCGCGGCGGGAGACCTCCTCGATCATCCGCATCACTGGCGCATACGCATCGCGCAGCCCAGGATCGAAGCGGAGCGCGGAGGGCCATTGCGGCGCGAGCTGGGCGCGGGTCTCGGAATCGGCGCTCGCGAACAAGGTCACGTCGTGACCCATGTCCACCAGCTCCTCGGTCAAGAAAGATACGACCCGTTCCGTTCCGCCATAGAGCTTCGGCGGCACCGCCTCGGTGAGTGGGGCGATCTGGGCAATACGCATGTTCGGTAGCTCCCCGACGTCTGCACCCTTTACTGGCGGGCGGATCTGGTTTTTTTGCGGCGCGATATGACGGCATTCGGGCAAAAATGCTACGTCACAGGCAGTTGACTAGACCGGATCGAACCTACGCTTTCCGTTGCGCGTTCCAACATCCGCTGCCGCCTCGTCTGTCCTGCGCAGGCCGGGCGCGACGAGGAGGTACTCTATGCCGCGATTGGTGGTCGTCTCAAACCGTGTCCCGTTGCCGTCCGAACGCGGACCGCGCGCGGGAGGCCTGGCGGTCGCCCTCGCCGATGCGCTGCGCCCGGGTTCGCTGTGGTTCGGCTGGAGCGGCAAGCGCGGCAACGCGCAGGAGGCCTCGCTCCAGCAGGGGGACGGCGTCAGCTACGCGACCATCGACCTGAGCGAGGCGGAGCATCGCGGCTTCTACGTCCACTTCGCCAATGGCGTCCTCTGGCCCCTGCTCCACTTCCGGCTCGGCCTGATGACCTTCCGCAGCGAGGACTACGCGGCCTACCGGGCCGTGAACCGCCGTTTCGCCGCCACGCTCGCGCCCCTGCTGCGGCCGGACGACCTGATCTGGGTGCACGACTACCACCTGATCCCGCTCGCCGAGGAACTGCGCGCCCTCGGCGTCAGCAACCGCATCGGCTTCTTCCTGCACACGCCCTTCGTACCGCCGGCCATCATGCAGGCCCTGCCCCGCGCGAACGAACTGCTGGAGTCGCTCTGCGCCTATGACGTGACCGGGTTCCATACGGCCGGCTACCAGCAGGCCTTCCTCGACTGCGTGCGGGAAATGCTGGGGGTTCGTCCGGATGCCGATGGCCGGTTCCTGTGGCAAGGCCGGCCGGCCCAGGCCGTGGTCGACCCGATCGGCATCGACGCCGACGGATTCCGCAGTTGTGCGGAACAGGCGGCGCACAGCATCGAGGCGCGCCAGCTCCGCGAAAGCCTGGCGGGCCGTGCGCTGGGGATCGGCGTCGACCGGCTCGACTACTCCAAAGGCCTGCTCAGCCGGTTCGAGGCGATCGGTCGCCTCTTCGCCCACTATCCCGAACACCGCCGCAGGGTCAGCTTCCTGCAGATCGCGGCCCGCTCCCGGGAGGAACAGGGCGACTACCAGCGGCTGCGTCGCGAACTCGACCGGATCGTGGGCGACACCAACGGACGGTACTCCGAATTCGACTGGGTGCCGCTGCGCTACATGACACGGGCGGTTCGCCGCACCACCCTGGCCGGGTTCTTCCGGATCGCGCGGCTCGCCATCGTGACGCCCTTGCGGGACGGGATGAACCTGGTCGCCAAGGAATACGTCGCGGCGCAGGATCCCGAGGATCCGGGCGTGCTGATCCTGTCCCGCTTCGCTGGCGCCGCCGACCAGATGACGGACGCGCTGATCGTCAATCCGTTCGATGCCGAGGAGGTGGCGGCGGCCATCCATCGCGGCCTGACCATGGGGCTCGAGGAGCGGCAGCAGCGGTGGCAGGCGCTGCGCGACGCCGTCTGGAACACCACCGCGAAGCAGTATTGCACGGTGTTCCTCTCCTATCTCGAGCGCAGCCCCTGGAGCGAACCGCGCCGGCTCCGCGCTGCCTCCTAGCCCGCCCTTGGCGGGAGCGCAGTCGCCGGAGCCGTCATCACGCGCGAGAACACCTGGCTGGAGGGTGCCGGGAAGGCCGCGGCCCGGGCCTCCGCGCGCCGCCGTGCCGGCCGTTGCCCCCCTCGAGCGGTCGTCAAAACGCCGGCAGGTCATGTTTGACGTCGGATTTCATGCTGCAATGCAGAACGGCCGCCGGATTTTGACGGTTCCTTCGCGGCTGGGATGACGTACCCCCTGCTTTGAATCCCCCCGCCGCTCGGATCTGCCTCAGTGCCGATCCGAGCGGGAAGATCCGGCCAGAGGCACGTCCGATGGCCCCATGAAGGGGGATGCAGGGAATGACCGAACCGCGCGATGGATCCGGCACGCCGAGGACTCGGCTGACCCAGATCGCCTCGATCCGTCCTGACGTCTCGTCCCGGCCGATCTCCACGGCCGCGGACGCCACCGAACCCTGCGACCTCCTGATCCTCGGCCGCGGTCCGGCCGCCAGCGCAGCCGCCCTGGTGGCCACCCGCCTCGGCCTGAGCACGATCATGATGGCGCCACGGCGGGCCGCCACGGCCGTTCCGGCCGAGATGGTCCCGGCCGGGTTCGCCGACACCCTGGCGCGGATCGGCCTGCGCACCCGCGGTCTCTGCCGGGAAGGCCGGTTCAGCACCGCCGGCGGGGCGACCCTGGCCGGATGGCACGTGGATCGCGTGCATCTCGATCTGCTGCTGCTGCGCGCCGCCGTGCGCAGCGGGGCCCAGCTTCGGCACGAGATGCCCGAGGTGCCGATCCAGGAGCAGGGCCGGATCGGCGGCGTGCTCACCGTCCGCGGCGCGGTGCGCAGTCGGATGCTGATCGACGCCACCGGCAACGCCGCGTGGCTCCGCCGCTCCCTGGGGCTGCGCCGCATCGCGCTGTCGGATCCCATGATCGTGGCGCGCGGGCAGGTGCGCGGCGAAGTGGCCAGTCTCGGTGTGGACGGCATGCGGTTCGTCCCGGAGCCGAATGGCTGGGCGCTGATGATCGCGCATGACGGGCTGATCTCGTGGACGGCGCTGTGCACCGACGGTCAGCAGCCTGTCGCGCCCTCGGTGCTCGCGTCGCTTCCCGAGACGATTGCCGCCAGCAAGGCGGCGACCGGCTGGCAGTTGACCCAGCCGGTCGCCGGCGATGGCTGGTTGATTGCCGGCGATGCGGGCGGCCGCGTCGATCCGGCCGGCGGCAGCGGCCTGTCCGACGCGCTGGCGAGCGGCGCGCGCGCCGCTCATGCCGCCGCCCAGTCGCTGCAAAGCGAGGGACCGGGCATGGGGGCGCGGACGAGCTACGACGAGTGGTTCGCCGACCTGATCACCGACCGTGCGGCCGAACTCGCCCGCCGCTACGAGCTGCACGGCATCCGGCTCGACCGCCACCCGATGCGCAGCCGCGCCGCCTGATCCCGTCCGGCCCGCCGCGCGTGTCCCTGTGAATCCGGCGGCGGGCACGCCCTCGGGACCACGACGCGGGGCGGGTGTGCGTCAGGACACTGCGTTGGGCGGCAGCCAGCCTTGCGAAACCGCGAACTGCGCAACCTGCTTGGCGAGCGCCTGGCCCAACCGCTGCGCCTCGGACTGGGTGTTGGCCCGCCGGCTCTCGGTGCCGAGATGCAGGGCGGAGCCGATCGCGGTGGAGGCGAGCAAGTTGCCGGCGGCGCCGCCCACGCCCATGGTCTCGGCCATGCCGGGCGCGCGGCCACTGCCATCGCTCCCGTTATAGGCGGTGAGGAAGCGGGGACGCTCCCGTCCCTCCGCCATGTAGAGCTGCATGTCGGCGCTGATCTCGCTCTTGCCGGCGCCGAACCCCACCAGCGTGCGCCGGGTGCGGTTGCCCTGGTCCACCGACACGATCTGCCCCTGCACCACGAGATAGCGCCCGCTGGGCGGCAACTGCTCGCCCCAGACCCGGGCGGAGGGCAGGCCGTAATCGATCAGCTTGGCCACCATGGCATCGGCCATATCCGACTGGGCCTGCCGTGCCACCTGCATCTGCTGGGTCGACAGCGGCACGTCGCTGCTGGCGCGCTGCACGCGGGCGGCAACCCCCTGGTCGAGCTTCACCTCCTCTGGCGTGACGGCGAAGGCTTCGACCAGCACACGGTCCGGCCGCGGCAGCCGAGCGCCCATATAGGCCTCGGTGGCCTGCACTGACGGCTTGCTGCACGCCGCCAGCCCTCCCAGCAGCACCAGCCCGAAACCCCGTCGTCCCAAGTCCTGCATGCTCGTTTTCCCTGTCGATTGGCCCTGATTCAGCGCAGCGCGGCCGCAAGTGCGTCCGCCAGCTGGCCGGTCGCCTCGCTCATCGCGGCGACGAGATCCGCGGTGGTCGCGCCGGCCGGGCGCACCACGATGCGCACGGGCAGAACCGGCGGCGCCGGTCCCCGCGGCGGCTCGATCGCCGCCTGCGCGCGCAACACGACCGCGCCCGTGCCATCCGGCCCGAACTCCTGCACGTCGAGGTCGATGCCCGTCGCATTCGGCAAGGTGACCGCGGTCTGATCGTTCAGCACCGTGCTCCGCGGCAGGCGCTGGGCCAGGTCCTGCACCAGCACACGCGCGAACATGCTGCCGATCGGTTCGGCCCAGCGCTCGCCGCCCGAGGTCTCCACCTTGTAGCCCGGCATCCCCGTCACGATCGCATTCCGATCCAGGTACCGCGGCAGGCTCGGCCGCCGCAGCACGACCGCACGGCTCGCCCCGGCCTTTGGCGTGCCCTGCGTCGCACGCAGCGTGTAGAGCACCGGATCCGGAGACGTGCAGGCTCCGACCAGCAACAGCAGGAGCAGCGCGGTGCGGCGGGTCATCGGTTGCGTCCTTCCTCGGCGCGGCCGCGCACCAGCGCCTCGGGGTGCTCGTCGAGGAACTCGACCAGGAAGCGGATGGCGCGGGTCATGTCGGTCATCTGCCCCAGCAGGCGCTGCACGCTGCGATGGAAGTCGGAATTCGTGCCGTAGCCGTCGTTGATGGACCCCAAGGCCTTGCTGGCGCGGTCGGTCGCCTGCTGCAGGCTCGCGGTCAGTTCAGGCAGCTTCTTCAGCGTCGGGCCGATCCCGTCGTCGAGCTTGCGCATCACGGTCTGCAGGCTGCCTGCCGCCTGCGCGACCGACTGCAGCGACCCCTTCAGCTCCGGGCTCGCCACCAGCGCGTCGGCCGATTGCAGCGTGCTCAGCAGCGCGTCGCCGATCTTGTCCAGCGGCAGGCGATTCAGCTTGGCGGCGATGTCGCCGACCGAACGCGTGATGCTGTCGATGTCGCCGGCCTGGCTCGGCAGCACGAAACTGTCGCCCTGCATCTGCACGGGAACGTCCGGGGCATCGGGGAAGAAGTCCAGCGCCACGGCGAGCTGTCCGGTGAGCAGGCTGGTGCTGCGAAGCTGCGTGCGCAGGCCCTCGCGCAGCAGCAACGGGATGACCTCCGTCGGGTCACGGTCCTGGCGCGCGTTGTCGACCTTGAAGCGTTCCGGCTGCACCTCGAGGTGCACCGCCACGCCGAGCTGCTGGGCGATCGGATCGAGATGGAGGCTGATGGCGGTGACGCTGCCGATGCGGATGCCGAACAGCTCGACCGGGGAGCCCACCGACAGGCCGCGCACCGATCCCTGGAAATAGGTGACGAGGTTGATGTGCTTGCTGTAGCCCGCGGCGCGGGCAGCGTCCTGGTCCTCATAGAGCGGGTAGTCCTGGCCGTCCTCGGCGATCGCGGTGCCCTGCTGCTCCTTCGCCGTGTCGAACGCGACGCCGCCCGACAGGATCGCGGCGAGCGATTCCAGCCGCACCTTGAATCCGTCCGCGTCGGTCGCGAAGGTGATGCCGGACGCGTTCCAGAAATACGACCCCTTGTGGACGTACTGGTCATACGGCGCGCGGACGAAGGCATGCAGCGTCACGCTGTCGGCGTTCGGGCCGAGATCGTAGCCCTGGATCTCTCCGACTGTGAGCCCGTGATAGAAGATCGGCGAGCCCGGCCCGATCGAGCCCAGCCGCGCCGCATGCAGCAGGTAACTGCGCCCCGGCTCATCGGAGGCGACCACCGGCGGCGTCTCCAGCGCGGTGAACTCATATTGCGGCTTGCCGCCGATCGGACCCGGATCGATCGCGATGTAGGATCCCGACAGGAGCGTATCGAGGCCGGAGACGCTGCCGGCCGAGATGCGCGCCTTCACCAGCCAGAACCGCGCGCGATCGGTCAGGTCCTCGGTCGCGTCGCGCGCCATGTCGACCGAGACGATCACGTGGCGCCGGTTGGGGGCAATGTGCACCGCGGAGACGGTGCCGATATCCACAGCCTTGAGCTTGACCTTGGTCTTGCCGACCTCGATCCCCTCGGCGGTGCGGAAATTGATGGTGATGGTCGGGCCCCGCTCCGACCAACTCCGCCACAGCAGGAAGCCGGCGAGCAGCGTCGCGACGATCGGGATCAGCCAGACGATCGACAGGCGGCGGCGCTGGCGCACGACCGGGTCGACCGGAAGCTCCGTCTTGACGTCGGTCACCGCCGCCGCTCCTCGGCGTTGTGCCACATCAGGCGCGGGTCGAAGACGATTGCCGCGAGCATCGTCAGGATGACGACGGCGGCGAAGGCGACCGCGCCCACGCCGGGCGCAATGGTGATCAGGGCTCCCATGTTCACCAATGATACCAGGATCGAAATCATGAACACATCGATCATCGACCAGCGCCCGACAAATTCGACGATGCGGTACAGCCGCGCGCGGTCGCGCAGCCGCGACGCCGATCCGTGGCCGGTCGCGATCAGCATGTAGACCATGCCGATCAGCTTGAGGCAGGGCACGGTGATCGAGGCGAAGAACACCAGCACGGCGAGCGGCCAGGTATCGCCGTCGGCCAGTTCCACGACGCCTTCCAGGATCGTCGCCGGCGTCTCCTTGCCCAGGCTCGTATAGCGCATGACCGGGTAGAGGTTGGCCGGCACATAGAGCACGGCGGCGGCGATCACCAGGGCCCAGGTACGTTGCAGCGACGCCGGATCGGGCGGGCGGTGCGCGGGCGCGCCGACGAGGCCACGCGCGCGAATCCGGTCCCACACGGCGTCCTGGTCGAGCGAGGCGTCCACCGCCGTCATCAGCACCATCAGCGCGACCAGCGCCCAGGCGGCTGGGCCGATCTCGACCTCCGCCATGCCGGCGAGCTTCGTGTAGGCGACGATCAAACCGAGCAGGAAGACCTCGATCATGGCCCAGGGGCCGAGATGGCCGACGGTATGGAACAGCGGCACGACGGCGCGGGGTGGGCGGGACAGGCCGAGACCCAGGAGCGCCAGCACCAGGCAGAACAGCTTGATCACCGGGATCAGGAAGGAGGTGGCGAGCACGAGCGCGCCCAACTCCCACAGCCCGTCACGGCGCAACGCGATCGGGCCGCTGAACATCCAGGTCTGCACCTGTTGGCCACCGATGTTCAGGCCGATGAAGGGCAGCAGCACGATCACCGGGATCAGCGGCACCGCGGCGAGCGCGAGCGGCAGCGTGCGCTGCCAGGGATCGCCGCGGCGCTTGCGCAGCAGCGCGCCGCAGCGGCGGCAGTAGGCGGCGGCACCGCGCGGCAGGTCCGGGAGGCGATGCGGCAGGCCGCATTCGTGACAAGGGAGGTGTTCGGAGGTGCTCATGGTGTCACCGGTGCGGACGGCTTTGCCAGCGGCTGACCAAGCGGGCGATCAGCACGGCGATGTAGAGGTTGCCAGCCACCGCCTCGAGGGCGCTCCAGATCCGCGCGACGGCGCTGTGCGCGACGATGTCGCCATAGCCCACGGTGGTGATGGTGACGAGGCTGAAATAGGCGGCTTCGGTCAGCGTGGTGCCGGTGAGCCCGCCTTGGAACGCGGCGGGATCCACGGTGGCGACGAGTTGGTAGAGCGAAGTCCAGACCAGCGCCATCAACAGATAGCCGCAGATCCCGGCTGCCACGGCCGCGGCGTCGACCTCGCGCACCGCGAACACCCGCCGCAGCGTGCCCCAGAATCCGACCATCAACACCGACACCGAGAGCACATGGGCGGTAATGGCGAGCCAAAGCGGCGGGATGCTGTGCAGCACCGCGGCCCAGCTCGCTCCGAACCAGAGGGCGATCAGCACGACGGTGATGGCGAAGGCGCGCTGGCGCCGTTCGAGCTGCGCCGCGATCAGGATGACGCTGGTGACGAGCGCCTGCAGCACCGCGCGCCCAGCCCGCGTGTCGGGCAGCAGCGGAGAGATGACCAGCACGGCGATGGTCGTGGCGAGCAGCAGATAGGCGAGCCGCTCGTCCCACCACCCGCGCCGCTGGGACGCGGGGCGCGGCCCCACCGGAGCCGACGCCCGCGGTATGCGGGGCTGAGCCACCCGACCTCAGCGGTGGCGCGCGGGCTCGACTGCGACGGCCACTGCCTCGGTGAAGACGACGGTGATGTTGTCGCCGACCGAAAGCGCCTTCAGCGCGGCCTGCCGTTCCGGGTCGCGGACGCTGAAAGTGCGGACCGGGCCACCGCGCGGATTGATGACGCTGAGCGTGTGCGCCTCGGTGTCGATGGCGACGATCGTCCCGGTGATCGCGACCTGCTCGCCCACGGCGCCGAAGGGCTTGTGGCCGGCGGGTGCGCGGGCCGCGGTGTCGATCACGGCGACGTCCGGAACCGCCGTGCCGGGCTTCGTGACCACGTAGGCGACGGATTGGGTGAAGCGGGCGACGATCTCGTCACCCTTCTTGATCTGGGCGAAGTTGCGCACTTCGGGACCGGCGACCAGCGTGAAGGTGTTGCCAGCCGGGCCGCGTACGGTCAGCGCGCGGTTCTTCGCATCGACGCCGACGATCGTGGCGCGCGCCACCAGCACCGCGGCATCTGCGGTGGCGCCGACCACCGGGGAGGCCGGGGCCTGGGCGTGTGCGGCACCGACGCCGAGACCGAGCGTCAACAGGGCGGTCGCGAGAATCCTGATCTGCATGAAGTTTCCCTTGTCATGTTGGCCGCGCGGTCTTTGCCGCGTCAGCGATTGCGCCAGCCGCCGCGCTCGCCACCGCCCCAGGAGCGGCTGCTGCCGAGTTCGCGTGCCTGGCGTTGCTGGTCGAGGTTCTGGGTGTTGAAGGACGGGTTGACCGGCTGCCAGCCGCTGCTGCCGTGCTGCTCCCAGCTTCCGTCCTCGCGCTTGTAGACGTTGCCGTCATGGCCGGCATAGACATTGCCATCGCTCCAGCCGACCGCGTTGCCGGTGTTCTTGTTGTAGGTGACGCCGCGGCCCGACGTGGTGGCGGTGCCGCTACCGGCTGTGCCGGTCGCAGTCCGGCTCGAGGCGCCGGCGCGGTTGTCGGTGTTGTAGGCGCGTTGCTCGCCGGCGGCCCATTGGCCGGTCTGCGGGTTGTAGCCGGCGGCGGAGCGGCCCGCCGCGGCATTGCCGGTGGTCGGGTTGTAGGTGGCGCCGCGATGGCCGGCGGCCTCGGCGCCGGTCGCGCTGTTGTAGACCCGCCCCTGCTGGGAGACGGTCTGGCGGCCGTTGTACGGATTGAAGGTGGAGACGGAACTCGCCTGCCAGGTGTTCGCGCCACGCCAGCCGGTCGCGGTGGTCACGCTCGCCGCCCCACCCCAGCGGTTGTAGACGTTCACCTGGTTGACGTTCACCGATCCCCAGCCGCCGTGATAGGCGTACGGCCCCCAATACGGCGTGCAGGCCGAACCCCAGATCGCCCCGGCCGCGAAGCCGAAGGCGAAGCCGGTCGCCGCCCCCAGCGCGAAGCCAGCGCCATAGCCATAGGTCGGCGGGTAGCCGTACCAGACCGGCCCGACATAGGGCGGATAGACATAGCCCGTGCCGTAGACGACCGTGCCGGCCGGCGAGACGACGACGCCCATGTATCCGGGGGTGTAGCCCACCACCACCACGTCCGGCGTCGCCTGGTACACCCGGACATAGGTGACGTAGTACAGCGGCGACGAGGGCGGGATCCCGTAGATCGCACTCGGAACCACGTCCGCGACCGCCCATGGCCCGGTCGGCTTGGCGGCGACGAACCAGACCCCGCCCGACAGCGCGTAGAACACGCCGTTGGGAAGCGCGATCACCGGGGTTGCGGTGTTGATCGCATAGGTCAGGCCGGTTGCCGGGATCGGCACGAATTGCGGCGAGCCGGCATAGGTGACGCTCAGCTTCGCCGCGCTGCGCTTGATGGTGGCGGTCTGCGGCACGGAGGCGGCGATCACCGCCTCCTTCGCCTGCGGGGTGCCGGGGATCGACACCAGCGCGTTCGCCACCGGATCGTCGGGCGGGATCTGGCGGAACTCCGCGGGCAGCGTGTCGGGCGGCGCATATTGCCACGGACCGTCGAGCCCGGCGGCCGCGAACCAGCGGCCGGACACCAGCAGATACGTCTTGGCGCCGGCGGCATCCATGATCACCGCGTGATCGGCATTGCGGATCGCCTGCAGCGAGGTGCCCTTGATCGGGCGCCACTCCGCCGGTCCCTCCGTGACCACCAGTTCCGCCGGCCCCTGGGCGACGATCAGCGCCGGAGGCGGCGCCTTGGGCTTGCCGGCCAGCTTGTCGAAGGGCTGCTCCTTCGCCGCCACCGCCGCGGCGTTGGTCAGCGCGGCCGGCGTGGTCGCGAGGATGCTCCACGGTCCGTCGAGCGACGGTCCCATGTACCAGCGGCCGGCAACGCTGGCGTAGGTCGCGCGCGCGTCCTGCAGCAGCAGAGCGGGCGTGTTGATGATCCGCCGGTATGGCGTGCCGGCCAGCGGCCGCAGCGCGGGCGCACCGTCCAGCAGCACCAGCACGGTGGGCTCGCTCGCGAAGATGATCCTGGGCGCCTCGTTCTTCACGTCGATGGTGGGCGCGGGCTTCGCCTGCTGGCTCCGCGCGTAGGAGGCGGTGAGCTGCTGCAGGCCGATCGTCATGCCTTGCGGCGGCAGCCGCGCCTGCATCGCCTGGCGGATCGCCTCGACGCGGTCGGGCTGCGTCGGCAGTTCCACCGCGGTGATGCGGATCGGCTTCAGCAACGCGACCTGGGTCGCATTGTCGGTCTGCACGTCCGCCGAAAGCCGCGCGACGCCATAGGTGGGGACGCCATCGGCCTCCCCGATCGCGAAGGCGAGCCGCCCGGTCAGCCTGTTGCCGTCCCAGGTCTCGATCTGCGGCTGATAGACCTCGAGCTTCTGCCCCCCGGTGGTGAAGCTGCGCGGCCACTCGGTGGGCACCGGCTGGGGCGCGGCGGTCGGCGCCGGCTGGGCGCGCGCCGGCAGCATACCGGTCGCGGCCAGGGCGGCGGAGGAGGCCAGCAATACGCGACGTCGCATCGGCAGGCTCCTGTCACTCGGCGGGAAGGGGCTTGGCGGGCTTCTTCTTGCGGGCGAGGCGCCATTCCTCGAACCGCTGCACCACCACGAAGAAGGAGGGCACGAACAGCACCGCGAGGCAGGTCGAGGCGAGCATCCCGCTGAACACCGAGATGCCGATCGACTTCCGCGCATTCGCCCCGGCGCCGGTCGCGAGCACCAGCGGCAGCACGCCGAGGATGAAGGCGAAGGAGGTCATCAGGATCGGGCGGAAGCGGGAATGCGCGCCCTCGACCGCGGCCTCGACGATGCTCTTGCCGTGCAGCGTCCGCGCCTCGCGCGCGACTTCCACGATCAGGATCGCGTTCTTGGCCGACAGCGCGATCAGCAGCATGACGCCGATCTGGGTGTAGAGGTTGTTGTCGAGGCTGAGCCAGTTCAGCACCAGCACCGGCCCCAGCAGCGACAGCGGCACCGCGAGGATCACCGAGATCGGCGAGTACCAGCTCTCATACTGGCCGGCGAGCACCAGGTAGACCAGCAGGATCGCGAGGCCGAAGGCGTAGAGCAGGCCATTGCCCACCGCCTTCTCCTGGTACGACATCGCGGTCCAGTCGTAGCCGGTGCCGGGCGGCAGGCTCTCCTTCGCCACCTGCTCCATCAGGTCCATGGCCTGGCCCGAACTGAATCCGGCCGCCTGCGATCCGATCACCGACGCGGTCGGGTAGAGGTTGTAGAGACTGATCAGGGCCGGACCGACCGAGGGGCGGATCGTCACCAGCGTGCCGAGCGGCACCATGTCTCCGTTGTCGCTGCGGACCTTGAGCTGGTCGATGTCGGAGGGGCACAGGCGGAAGTTCGAGTCCGCCTGCGCGTAGATCTGGAACGTGCGTCCGAACTTGTTGAACTGGTCGACATAGGCGGAACCGAGATAGGTCGCCAGGGTCTGGAACACCGAACCGACGGAGACGTGCAGCGCCTCCGCCTTCACGCGGTCCACCGTCACGTTGATCTGTGGCGTCTCCGCGCGGAAGGAGGAGGTCAGCCGCTGCAGCTCGCTCTGGCTGGCGCCGTTGGCGATGACGGTGCGCGTCATGCCCTGCAGCTTCTCGAAGTCGAAGGTGCCGTCCCGCAGCTCGAGCTGCATCGTGAAGCCGCCGGCGTTGCCGATGCCCTGGATCGCGGGCGGGATCAGCACGAAGGTCTCGGCCTCGTCGATCGACTGCAGCCCCTTGGTGAGGTTTTCGTAGATCGAGCGCAGATCCTGGCCGGTCGCCTTCTCGCGCACGCCCCAGTCCTTGAGCGGCACGTAGGCGACGCCGCCGTTGGGCAGGGTGGCGTTGTTGTCGAGCACCGAGACGCCGGAGATCGCGATGACGTTGTCGACGCCCGGCACCTTGCGGGCGATCTCGTCGACCTTGTCCATCACCGCCTTGGTGCGCCCCAGCGAGGCGCCGTCCGGAAGCTGGACGCCGACGATCACGTAGCCCTGGTCCTCGAGCGGCAGGAAGCCGGTCGGGATGCGGGTGTAGCCCCACAGCGCGCCGCCCACCGCGACCAGCGCGATCAGCACCATGATGCCGCTATGGCCGACCATCCGGGTGATCAGCCGCGCGTAGCTTCGCTCCACCGGATCATAGAGCCGGTTGAAGAAGCGGAAGAAGGCGTTGCGCTTTTCCGGCGGCACCGGCTGGCGCAGCCACATGGCGCACTGTGTCGGTTTCAGCGTCGCGGCATTGACCGCGCTGATCAGCGCGGTCGCGGCGATCACCAGCGCGAACTGCGCATAAAGGCGGCCGGTCAGGCCGGGGAGGAAGGAGGCCGGGATGAACACCGCCATCAGCACCAGGGTGATGCCGATGATCGGCCCGAACAGCTCGTTCATCGCGCGGATGGCGGAATCGTGCCCGTTCATGCCGCGCTCGATGTATTTCGCCGCGCCCTCCACCACCACGATCGCGTCGTCCACGACGATGCCGATCGCCAGCACGATCGCGAACAGGGTGGAGAGGTTGACGGTGAAGCCCAGCGCCGCCATGGCGGCGAAGGCGCCGATGATGGTGACGGGCACGGTGGTGGCGGGCACCAGGGTCGCCCGCCAGTCCTGCAGGAACACCAGGATCACCACCAGCACGAGGATGCCGGCCTCGAACAGGGTCTTGTAGACCTCGTCGATGGAGGCGGTGACGAAGGCGGTGGTGTCGAACGGGATGTAGTACTGCAGGCCGGGCGGGAACGCCTTCGACAGCTCCTTCATCTTCGCGGCGACTTCCTGCGCCACCTGCAGCGCGTTGGCGCCGGGCGTCTGGTAGATCGCGATGCCGGCGGCGGGCTTGCCGTTCAGGGTGAAGATCTGGCTGTAGAGCTGCGCCCCCAGCTCGACGCGCCCGACGTCGCGCACCCGGACGATCGGGGCCCCCGGCCCGCTGCCGGTCTTGACGATGATGGCGCCGAAC
>JAFKLG010000091.1 GCA_017304945.1 Rhodospirillales bacterium | reverse complement strand
CGGTCTCCACGCAGCAACGTGCAAGTGGGGATCGCCGGGTCGAGGCCCGGCGATGACGGTGGAGGGTGAGGCGGTGCCGGTCTCCACGCAGCAGTGTGCCGATGGGGTCGCCGGGTCGGGGCCCGGCGATGACGGTGGAGGGTGAGGCGGTGCCGGTCTCCACGCAGCAGTGTGCCGGTGGGGATCGCCGGGTCCACGCCCGGCGGTGACGGTGCAGGGTAAGGCGATGCCGCTCTCCACGCGGCATTGTACCGGTGGGGATCGGTGGGCGTCCGCCGCCGGCTAGCCGAACGCGCCGACCTCGTGGGTGACCGCGGTCGCGATCTCCCTCACCATGCCGAACAGGCGACGCATCGGCTCGAAGATCTCCCGGTGCTCGCGCGCATACGCGGCGGAACGGCGCGGCGCGGCGGGCTCGCCGTAGTCGGCGTCCACCGCCGGATCCGGCGCGGCCGGAAAGATCTCGCCCAGCAATTGCAGCGACGGCTCGATGTCCAGCCGCAGCACCGCCGCTTCCAGCACCGGACGCGTGACGCCATGCCGCGGCGAGAAATCCGAGATCTCGGTCGCCAGCAACCAGATCCGCTGGATCAGCGCGAGCCGCAGCGCGTGCAGCAGCACCTCGCGCGTCTTCATGTGCGGCGCGTCCGGCCACGCACCGCGCAGCGCCAGGTGATCGGCGGAGATCCGGCGGAACATCGACTGCGCGTCCGCCCAGATGCCCAAGCGCTCGAGCGCCCGTGCAACGCCCACCAGCGCCTCCCGCCGGCCCGGGCGCTTGGTGTGCGCGGCGCGATCCAGCCACGTGCCCGGGTCGAGCGTCGCGATCACCGCGCGCAGCACCTCGATGTCGGAATGCGCCAGCGCATGCGAGGCGAGATCGAGCGCACGATGAAAGCGCCGGCTGTGCTCACGCAATTCGGGAAAGGTCTCGGGGTGGCGTGACGCCGCCGCGCCGATGCCGTGCAGCGTGTTCGCGCACCATCCGAGTTGCTGGAGGATCGCGTTGTTGGGAATGGCGCGGAGTTCGCGCGGGTGACGGATGCGCGCGCTGCCGGCCATGCCGTCCGACTGCCGCGCGGCCGGGCGGGAGCCGGTGCGGTCGAACAGCGCAGGCCCGAACGCGCCCAGCAGCGCGCCGTAGCCGGCATCCTCGACCAGCCCGCCCATCGCGCTCTGGATGGTGGCGAAGAAGTCCGCCGCGAAATCCGGATCCGCGTAGACCGGATCCTCGATCGGGCCGGCGGCCGGATGATAGGTCTGTTCGGCGATCCGCGTGATCGTGGCGAGCGCCAGTTCCGGCGTGCCGAACAGCAGATAGCCGTCGCCGCCCTGGAACGCGCTCTCCTCCCGCACCGCGAGGCCGGCCTTGTTGAGCGCCTGGCGCGAGGCGGTCGGCGAGAGGTATTTCAGCCGGTCCGCCAGGGAGCCGGGATGCGCGCCGCGACCGATGCTCTCGCCATGCGTGTCGAACAGGACCACCTCGACGCCGGTGACGCCGTGATGCGCCAGCGTCTCACCGATCTTCAGCCGTAAGCGCTCGATCAGGTATGACGCCGCGAGCTGCCCGACATAGCGGCCGGAGTCCGAATAGCCGAACTGCAGCGCGAGCCGGCCCGTGCGGCGCAGGTAGTCGCGGTAGTGCGGGCTGCGCAGCGCCTCCTCCAGCACGTGGGCGCCGCGCTCCAGCGCCTCCGCCGTCTCGAACAGCGGGCTGATCTCGATGTGCTGCTCGATGCCGAACAGCCGCGCGAGCCACAGCGCGGCGAGCAGCGTGTAGCCGGTCTCGGTCTCCGCGATCAGGAAGCGCACCGGCACCGACCCGTCGACGTGCTTGACGATCTGCGCCACCGTCATCATCAGCCGCGCGGCCGAGGCCTGCTCGGACAGCAGCCCGCCAAAGTCCACCGGTTCCGGCTGCACCGTGTCGAGCGCGGTGTTGATCGCGGCGAACAGGGCGCGGCGATGCGACGGATCCTCTGGCGGATCGGCGATGCCCAGGCGCTGCCGCACCACGTTGTGGAGCTGGGCCGCGTTCAGCCGCGTATGGGTGTGCGCGAGCGCGAGCCCGTGCGAGACGAGGCCGGCCCGGGCCACCGCCAGGGCGAGCTTGTCCTCCTCCGCGGCCGCGGCAATCGCCTCGGCGAACAGCGGCAGCAGGGGCGCCGGGGTGACCAGCGCCGTGTCTCGCTGCCCGATCAGCGCCTGCGCGAAACCGGCGACCGCGCCGGCGGCCTGTCCGGATGGGCAGGCGGCATGCTGCGCGGTCACCGCCTCCAAGGCCTCCTGCACGCGCGCGGCGAGCGCCGTGGCGCTGGGCAGCGGTGCGAGCTGCGCGTGCAGCCGCGCGAGCTGCAGCCGCTTCATTTCCAGCCGCAGGCGCAGCGTGTCCCACCATCCGATATCGGTACGGCCATCGGTGTCGTAGCCGACCCAGCTCGACAGGATCACCGGCCGCGGCGTCAGGTCGGTCCAGCGGTCCGGCCAGGTCGAGCGGGCGACGGTGATCAGGGCCGCGTTGAACCGGTCGATCGCGTCGCGCCCGTGCGCGATGGCGGCCACCGCCTGCACGAATTCGTCCTGCAGCGTGATCACGGGCGGACGGTGGGATTCGAATCGGCGCGCCGGGCGGCCGCTTGCCGCCTCCGCCAGCGCCTGGCCAACCGGCAAGGGCAGCGCGAAGGTCGGGTGCGCGGTGAACACCGCGGCGAACCGCGTGCGCTCCACCAGGGCGCGATACTCCGCCCAGCGCACCGGACTGTCGTTCGGATCGGGGCGCAGCAGATGCTGCGCGAGCCCCGCCAGCACCGACTCGTTCGCCACCGCGTCGATGCCGCCCACGTAATGGGCGATGCGCGCCGCGCGATCGTCGAAGGCGGCGTCGCGCAAGTGGCGGATCAACCCCTCGATCGCCTCGTAGCTCAGTTCGCCCGTGTCCATGCGCCGGGTGATCGCCAGCGCGACCAGCAGGACGGGGTTGCCGAACGGATCCTCATCCGCTCGGGCGCCAAGCCGCGCGGTGAGGTCCAGCAGGTCCTCGGCGAGAGCGGCCGCGCGATCGAGATCAGCATCCATACCGCAGGATCGTGCCGAGTTTTGTGCGGCGCAGCAACTGAGATCGACAGCCAAGCCATCTCGCTCGCAGCGTTGGGGGCCAGGCAACGGCGGAGCCGCGTCGTCTGAATGAAGAAACGACGACACCGACACAAGAACGAAGCAAATATGATTGACGATGCCGATCCATCCGGGGCAGTCCTCCCGCCGGAAAAAGTGAGGGCGAGCCGTCATGGTGTCTCGGTCGTTCCAGGGCTCGACGCGCGATTGGTACGATGCGGGAAGCTGGTCTCCGTCCGGCGTGCCACAGGCGGGCGACGTCCTGTCCATCGCCAGCGGGACCGCCACGATCAGCGCGGCAGATGCCCTCGCCAACGGCCCCCTCGACGCGATGCAGCTCGCGCTCGGCGGCGACGCCACGCCCGCGGCCGCGCTCGACGTCACCGACGGCAGCTTCGGGTCCGGCTTCGTGCTTGCCACGACGGGGTCCGGGTCGCTCACGCTCGCCGGTTCCGTCACGTTTGCCGGCACCCTGCTTGCCACCGCACCTGATGCCGCCCTGTCGGTCACCATCGTGCCCGACGCCGCCGATGCCGACAGCCTGCTCCTGAGCGGGTCCGTGCTGGTCGACAATGGCGACACGATCACCATCAACGGCGGCACGCTTCTCGACGAGGCCGTGATGACGGTGCAATCCGGGCTCCTCACGCTCGGATCCGACACCGTGCTGCAGGGCAGCGGGACCATCGTCGTGGGGGCCGGCGCGGTGGTGCGCCTCGACGGCACCGTCTCGCCGGGCGTGACGATCGCCTTCGACGGCAGCGGCGGCACGTTGCAGATCGGCGATCCGCTCGCCTTCCAGGGCAGCGTCGTCAACTTCGCCAAGGGCGACAGCATCGACCTGCTGCAGACGCCATCGGACAAATGGAGCTACAGCAGCAGCGCCGCGCGGCTGACGATCTACGCGGGCAACGACAGCTCCAGCAACCCGCTCGCCGCACGGTTCGGACTGACCAGCATCGCGCCGCTTTCGACGCGGCAGATCTTCGTGGGCGACGACGGCGCCGGGGGCTCCCTGGTGGAACTGGTCGCGATCCGCACCTGGGCAGCGGCGGCGGGCGACTGGTTCGACGCCGGCAACTGGACGACCCAGGGCACGGTGGCGCCGAACGATTTCCCGCAACCCGGCGACACGGCAATCATCTCCAGCGGCACCCCGACGATCACCACCGCCGACTTCGCGCAGCATGGTTCGCTCGACAACGGCGTGATCCTGCTGAGCGGCACCGCGGCCGGGATCGTGCTGGGCACCGGCACGCTGGGGCCGGACCTGACGCTGGAAAGCACCGCCGCGCGGTCGAATGGCGTGGTGACCGTGACCGGCACCGTGGTCTCCGATGCCAGCCTGAGCGTGACCGGGGCCGGCGCATCGCTCGTCCTCGACATGGCCGGGGACGGCACGGCGGCGGGACAGTTCGTCAACGGCTTCTCCAGCCAGATATTCGTCGGCGTCGAGTCGGCGCTGCAGGTCACGGGCGGCGAGCTGACCAATCTCGGCGTGATCTCGTTGAACGGCGACATGACCGTGGCGGCCGGCGCGACGCTGGACGGTAGCGGCGCGATCGAAATCGAGGAGAGCAACAGCACGCTGACCGTCGCCGGGACGATCGGGCCGCAGCAGCAGGTCCAGCTCTACGAAGACACGGTGGTGGTCACCGCGACCGGGACATTCCTCGGCACGATCGAGAGCTTCGGCAACGGGGATACGATCGACCTGCAGGGCGTCACCGCCAGCAGCCTCAGCTTCGACAACGAGGCGGACGTGCTGACGCTGTGGAACGACGGCAGCGCGGTGGCCCGACTCGCCATCGCCGGCGATTACGGGGACGAGGATTTCGCGCTGAGCGCGGACGGCAGCGGCGGCGTGCTGATCACCGACCCGATCCAGACCATGCAGACGTTATTCTATACGACGCTGCCCAGCCCCGCGCTGCTGTCCCCCGGCGAGAGCACGACGCTCAGCTCCCTGCTGCTGCAATCCTTCGGCACGGACTACGCCCGCACCATCACGCAGGTGCAGTTGAGCTCACCGAGCCTGGGGGATATCGGGAACTTCTCGTATTGGGATCCGAACCAGCCCTCGCTGCCCTATTGGACGATCGACGGAACGCCGGTGGCGCCCGATGCGACCCCGACGGTGAGCGCCGCGGATTTCGACCATGTCGATTACGTGGCCGGCAACCTGATCTGGAATGCCGCCAACATCCAGGTCACCACGGCGACCCAGGGCAGCGAGGCGCTCTACACGCTCGCCTACCAGATCCAGACCTTCCCGTCGGCCTGCGCCCAGCCGAGCTTGCGCAGCGGCGCGCCGACGGTGACCGACATCGTCAATGCGGCGTCCGCGTTCGCCGCGCTCTACGGCAATCCACCCAACACCGAAGACTGCTTCAACATCGCGCACGAGGTCGCCGCCGCGGCGGGCGCGACCATGGTGCACCAGACCTACAGCACCGATCCCACGCAGAACGTGGCCGGCGGATTCTGGCGCATCGCCTATGCGGCCCCACAGGACGGCAGCGCGATCGCCAACTGGAGCACGCTGGTGCAGACCGGCGACATCATGCGGATCGGCTGGGAAGGCGGCGGCGAGCACTCCTTCACCATGCTCAGCGGCTTGCAGTCGAACGGCTCGATCACGGTCTTCGACAATGTCGCAACCGCGGAACCGAGCGGCTTCGAGGCGATCGGCATCCACGAGATGCAGTACTGGACCGAGACGGACCCGAACGACATCACGATCTTCCGGCTCGATCCGAACGACCTCTACCTGATCGACGACGTCACGACGGACGGGAAGATCATCCAGTCGCTGACCGGCGCGATCATGCAGGGGACGACGCTCTCCGACCTGATCATTCCGGCCGGCCCAGACAACACCATCGTCACCGGGGGCGGCCGGGACATGATCGCGGCGGCCAGCGGGATCATGAACGGCGCGACGATCCTCGATTTCGCGATGGGGGACACGATCGCGCTGACCGACCTCGCCTTAGGGGCCAGCAGCATCAGCTACGACCCGACGCAGGGCCGGCTGCTGGTGAACCAGGGCAGCGTCCAGGTCGACACCATCCTGCTGCCGACGAACCTCGCGGGGTCCCTCGCGGTCACCAATCTCGGCGGCACCGCCGGCCTCGATGGTGGCCTGCTCGGCACGCTGTATCCGACCCTGTTCACCAGCGCCGATGCGCAGGGGATCGCCATCTCGCTGGTCACCTGCTTCGCCGCCGGCACCGGCATCGGCACGCCGCACGGGACCGTGTCGGTGGAGACGCTGGCCGAAGGTGACCTGGTGGACTGCGTGGACGGGACCGCGCGGCCGATCCGCTGGGTCGGCCACCGCACGATCGACGTAGCGCGGCATCCGGACCCGGCCGCGGTGCTGCCGATCCGCATCGCCGCCGGCGCCTTCGGACCGAACCTGCCCGCCCGCCCGCTGCTGCTGTCACCGGACCATGCGGTGTTCGTCGACGGGGTGCTGATCCCGATCAAGCATCTGGCGAACGGGCACAGCATCGCGCCGCTCGCCGCGGCGGAGATGCCGGTCGTGCGCTACTACCACCTCGAACTCACGCGGCATCACGTCGTATTCGCGGAGGGATTGCCGGTGGAAACCTATCTCGACACGGGCGATCGTGGCCGCTTCGCCAATGCGAGCGGACCGGTCCACCTGTTTCCCGACTTTGCCAGCCGGATCTGGGAGGCGGAGGGCTACGCGCCCCTCGTGGTCGCCGGCCCGCTGGTGGCGCAGGTGCGCCGGCGGCTCTCCAGGTCGGCACCGCGCAGGCGGGTGCGCGCAGCGGCCTGACCGGCGGAGCTGCCGAGGGACACCCCCCGGCAGCCGATCGGCTCAGTCCTTGTCGGGCTTGCTGCCGCCGCTCTGCTTCTCGACGTTCTCGGCCCCGGCGCGGGTGCCGCCGAACCGGTCGGCGCCGCCCGCCTCGGGCGCGCCCGGCTTCTTGTGGTTGCCGGTGTTCTGCTGGTCGTCGGTGTGCTGCACGCCCTTTTCCGTATGCGGCTGCTTCACGTCATTCTCCCTGGCTGTCGCGACCAGAACGCAGCGCGGGCGCGGCCGTTCCGCTCATCGAGCGCCGGCCCCCGGACGGCAGCCCCGTTGGCCATCGCGCCGTTCTGTTCTAGGTAAGCCGCCTGCCGAGGCGCCCGTGGCGGGCAGCCATCGCCACGTGTGGAGTATGCTCCTCGAATGTGCGGCATCGCCGGCCTGATCCTATCGTCTGGCGCGCCGCCCCCGGACCCGTCCACGGTGTCGCGGCTGATCGAGACCCTTCGGCATCGCGGGCCGGACGGATCGGGTCATGCCGTGGTCGGACGCGTCGCGCTGGCGCAGAACCGGCTGGCGATCATCGACCTGGTCACGGGCGAGCAGCCGCTGTTCGCCGGCCCCGCGACCCTGGTCGGCAATGGCGAGATCTACAACTACCGCGAACTGCGCG
Source organism: Rhodospirillales bacterium (assembly GCA_017304945.1). Classification (GTDB taxonomy): domain Bacteria; phylum Pseudomonadota; class Alphaproteobacteria; order Acetobacterales; family Acetobacteraceae; genus Rhodopila. The sequence goes on along the minus strand of JAFKLG010000091.1, from coordinate 38,701 downwards.
CCGAGCTGCCGGACGTGGCCTTCGCGACCAACAGCGACTGCGAGCCGCCGCTGCATCTCTGGCTGCGCCGGAGAACGGCTTACGTCGAAGCCTTGCGCGGGATGTATGCGTTCGCGATCCATGAACGGGCGCAGCGCACCGTCACGCTGAGTCGCGACCCGTTCGGCATCAAGCCGCTCTACATCGCCCAGGTGGCGGGCGGCCTGGCATTTGCGAGCGAAGCGCAGGCATTGCTGGAATCCGGCCTGGTGCCACGCACGGTCCGACCCGCGGCGCGGGAGGAGCTGCTGCAGCTCCAGTTCACCACCGGCGCGGAGACGATTTTCGAAGGCATCCAGCGCGTGCTCCCCGGGGAGACGCTGACCTGTGCCGACGGCAACGTGCTGGATCGTCGCCGCATCCACGCCCTGCCGGAGGGTGGCCCCGAACAGATCGACGAGGCGGCCGCGCTCGCGCGGCTGGACCGTGCGCTGATGGAGAGCGTGGCGCTGCACCAGCGCAGCGACGTGCCCTATGGGATGTTCCTCTCGGGGGACGTGGACAGCGCGGCGCTGCTCGCGCTGATGGCGCGGCAGAACGACCAGCCGGTGCTCGCCTATACCGCCGGCTTCGAGGTGCCGGAGGCCGCGGAGGAGCGTGCCCAGGCCGCGGCGATGGCGAAAGCGGTCGGCGCGCGGCACGAGCGCGTCGAGGTGACGGAGGCGATGGTCTGGCGGCACCTGCCCGAGATCGTCGGCGCGATGGACGACCCGGCGGCCGATCACGCGATCATCCCCACCTGGTTCCTGGCCCGCCGCGCGCGCGAGGACGTGAAGGTGGTGCTGAGCGGCGACGGCGGCGACGAGATGTTCGCCGGCCACTCGCGCTATGCCAGCGCGATGCGCCCGTGGTGGCGCGGCGGCCGCGCGATGTGGGCCCGCGGCAGCTTCGACAAGGTCCCGGTGCTGCGCACCCGCCCGAGCGCGTGGCGCGACGGGATCGCCGCGGCCGAGGCACGCGCCGCGGACTCCGGCCTGTCCCGGCTGGGGATGGCGCAGGCGGTCGACATGGACGAGTGGCTGCCGAACGACGTGCTGCTGCGGCTCGATCGGTGCCTGATGGCGCATGCCGTGGAGGGACGGACGCCGTTCCTGGACCGCGGCGTCGCCGAGGCTGCGTTTCGGCTACCCGACGGGCTCAAGCTGCGCGGCGGGATGGGCCAGTACATCCTGCGCAAATGGCTCGAGCAGGCACTGCCGGCCGCACGCCCTTTCGCGCCGACGCAAGGCGTTCCCGTTCCGATCGGCGCCTGGATCAAGGCGAATGGCGCGCGGCTTGGACCGCTGGTGGCGGCACACCCGAGCGTGGCGGAGATCGCGGACCCGGCGCAGGTGGAGGCGCTGTTCCGGGACATCCGGCGGTGGCGCCACGGCCAGGCGTGCTGGAAGCTGCTGTTCTATGCGCTGTGGCACCGTCGGCACGTGCTGGGCCTGCCCCCCGCCGGCGACGTGTTCGACACACTGGCGGCGACCTGACGCGCCCCCCGGCGCACCCCGCCGGGAGGGATGCGTCGCGCGGGGGAAGAGAGCGGCACGGTCAGCGCGAAGCGGCGCGGTGAACGGGATCTGTCGCGCAGAGTAGGCGCGGTCCGTTCCCATGCGGTCCTAACCGCGGCGGCGATGTCGCTCTTCCGCCGCGATCCGCATCCGGAGCCGTGCGAGGGCCGGGCCGGTGACGGTGAGCGGCATGCACCGGCCTTCCTCCTGCAGCCCGCCGAACACCGGATGCAGCATGATCACCTCGGCCCCCTCGAAGGCCGCACGGTCCCCGGTGTCCAGGTAGGTCTCGGCCGGCAGCCCCTCCGCCAGCACGATGTCGTGCCGCGCCAGCGCCAGGTGCCAATAGGTGACTCGCGCCACCGGGACGAAGGCGATCGCATCGCCGGTGACGAGGTAGCGCACCGGCACCAGCAGCCCGTCCACGCAAACCGCATGATCCGGCGAGAGCATCAGGTCCCGCGCGGGCTGCCCGGGCCCGAAGGTATGGGCGCGAATGCGCACCGGCCGCACCGCGAGCGGGTCGGGATGGCGGGCACAGTCGACGCGACGATGGCCCATCCAGGCGACCGTCGCGGTCTCTCCCGTCGCGGTGAGCACCTCGGCGCCGATCGCCAGCATCTCGACGGGCGTGCCGCCGGCCGGGGTGGCGATCCGGGTGCCCTCGACGAAGCAGGGGATCGTGTCGGTGGCAATCGACGAGTCATCGAAGGCGATCGTCTCGACGTCGCTCAGCCGGTAGGTGGTGTTGCTGCTGCGATTGACCGCGGTGACGGTGCCGCCGTCGCGGCTCAGTTCGTAATTGGCTGCGGCGCCCTGCAGGTCCACCGTGTCGTTGCCGCCGCCGCCCTCGATCGTCTCCCCGGCCGCGGTCGCGACATAGGTGTCGTTGCCCTGGCTGCCGACGACCCGGTCGATCCGGGTGCCGAAGGCGATCCCCAGGTTGTTCACCAGGCCGCCGACGCTGCTGAACGACCCGGGATTGAGGTTGATCGTGCAGCCCGTGGTGAAACCGGACAGGTCGAGCACGTTGTTCGCGCCGGGATCCCAGATCGTCACAACCGGCTGGGTGTTGACGGTGAAGTCGTAGTATTGCCGGCTGGCATCGGTGATGTTGCAGTTGAAACCGAACACCTGCCCGCCGGTGAACGCCGTCTGCGTGGGCAGGCCGTAGAGCTGCTGCAGCGCGGCGATGTCCAGGATCATGGGCGTGGTCGCCTGCCCGTCCACATCGTCCGCGGTCTTGCCCCAGTCGGTGCCGGTGACCGGGTAGGAGGCCTGGTATTTCGTGCCGGTGGTGTACGGCTCGATATACGACATCACTGACCAGAGCTGCGTGTCGTACTGGTTCAACTGCTGCGTCGCGACGTTGACGTCGCTGTTGTACGGCCCGGTGTGCATGAGGCCGAGCACGTGGCCGAGTTCGTGGACGACGGTGGCCGGACCTTCGCCGCCATAGGTGGTGAAGTCGTTCAGGTTCGACCACTTCCCGGTGGTCTCGATGACGATGCGCGCGGACCCGGTGGCCGGGACGGTGGTGTCCCCAGGCGCGCCGGCTGCATAGGTGGCGGTCGCGTAGGCCCCGGTATCCAGGCCGTCGGACGGTGGCGTGGTCGAGCCGTAACGGTAGTACACCACTTGCGCGTCGGCCGCGCTGTCGGCCTGGGTGAAGCTGATGCCGGCGAGGTCGGACCACAGCGTCATGGCGCTGAGGAAGGAGGTTTGCTCGACCGGCGTCCAGTTCGAACCGATATCGAACCAATAGCTCGCGGTGCCCGGGGTCCCGACGGCGCCGCCGCCCCATTTGTGCGCGGACTCGTTGGTGATCGTGTAGGTCGCCGGATCGTTGCCGCTCCAGCGCCAACCGTTGACGGTGTTGAGGACGCCGGTGCTGGACACGCCCGTCTCGAACGAGACCAGGTCCTGCTGCGCAGCGTTCAGCGGATCGAGCGGGTTCACCACGCGCCGGCCCACCCGCCTACAACCGCATGCACGTCCCTGTGCATCCCCGTTCGGATCGTTCCTGGCGTCAGCCCAACGTCATCTGTGGCCGGCATGTTTCCCCCGCGTGAACGCGCGTTCATCTGCAGGGGGGGAATGCTGGATCAGTCTCGGTTTTGCAACCAGAACCTGACCCCGATCGAAGGCCGGGGTCACGCCGATTCCGGGCTCAGGCCGATGCCGCGGGTCAGTCCGGCGGGCGGCTCAGCCGCGACGGCCGGCGACCAGGGCAGCGGTCACCTCGGCGACATGGCGTCCCTGGTTGCGGGCGATCGCCAACTCGTTCTCCGAGGGAAGTCGGGACCCATCGCCCTTGGCCATGGTGGTCGCGCCGTAGGGCGTGCCGCCGCTGATCTCGCCCATTTCCAGCAACCGCTTGTCGCTATAGGGCGTGCCAACCACGACCATGCCGAAATGCAGCAGGTTGACGATCGTGGAGGTCAGCGTGGTCTCCTGCCCGCCATGCTGGGTCGCCGTGGAGGCGAACACGCTGCCGACCTTGCCGACGAGTACATCCTGCGCCCATAGCCCGCCTGCCTGGTCGAGGAAGTTCGCCATCTGCGAGGCCATGCGACCGAAACGGGTGGGCGTGCCGACGATAATCGCATCGTACTGCGCCAGTTCCGCGATGGTCGCCACCGGTGCCGCCTGGTCGAGCTTGGCATGCGCCTTCTCGGCGACCTCGCGCGGCATCAGTTCGGGCACCCGGCGGATCGCCACCTCGGTGCCGGCCACGGCGCGCGCGCCCTCGGCGACCGCCTCGGCCATCGCCTCCACATGGCCGTAGGTGGAATAGTACAGCACCAGAACCTTGGTCATCAGAGTCTCCCTCATCGGTGCTCCGGCATATCGTCGTCCACCGGGGACGCAAAAGCTGGCATCATCCGAACATACTGTTCGGAATCCTCGAACGATGGTGAAGACCGAGTGCCTGCAGACCTTCGTCGCGATCGTCGCCGCCGGCAGCCTGAGCGGTGCCGCGCGCCGGAGCGGCCTGTCCAAGTCGGTGGTGAGCCAGCGGCTGGCCGAACTCGAGCAGACGCTGGGGGTACGGCTGCTGCACCGGTCCACACGCCAGCTGCGGCTCACCGAGGAGGGCGCGGCGTTCCACGACCTGGCGGAACGGATCGTGTCGGAGCTGGCCGAGGCGGCCACCGCCATCGCTGCCCGCGCGCAGAGCCTGCAAGGGCCGATCCGGCTCGCCATGCCGACGAGCTTCGCGATCCTGCATGGCGGGCCGGCCCTGTACCCGTTCCTGGGGGCGCACCCAGGCATCCGGCTCTCGCTCGACCTCGACGATCGCGTGATCGACCTGGTCGGCGCGGGGATCGACATGGCGGTGCGGATCGGCCGGCTGGACGATTCAGGACTGATCGCGCGCCGGCTCACCACCAGTCGCCGCCTGGTGGTGCTGAGCCCGGCCTATGCCGCGGCGCACGGCCTGCCGCGACGGCTCGACGAACTGGCCGCCCACCCGGCGATCACCTACGGCAACCGCCGGGTGTCGGACGGCTGGACCTTCGAGACCGCGGCCGGCCCGCGGACCGTGCGCGTGCAGTCGCGGCTGCACGTAAATAATGGAGACGTGATGCGCGACGCCGCCATCGCCGGCCTCGGCATCGCCATGCTGCCGAGCTTCCTGTGCGCGGAGGCGCTGGCCGCGGGCACGTTGGTCCGGGCGCCGCTCGAGGGGAATCCGGCGGCGGAGGGCGTCTACGCGGTGTATCCGCAGAACCGGCACCTCTCGGCCAAGGTGCGCGCCCTCACCGAACATCTGCGCGCGGCGTTCGGCGACCCGCCCTACTGGGATCATGAGCAGACGTGACATTCTCGGCATGATCGCGCCTGGACTGCAGGATGCGTTGCGCTTTCGTCCGCTTCTGCACTAGCCTTTCTGGCAATGCGGTCCTGACCGGGGCCGCGAACGAGGCCGGATAATCGAGCCCGTACCAGGAGGACACGTTCATGCAGACACCCAACAGGGTGACTCGCCGTGCTGCGCTGAAGGTGGCCGCGGCCGCCACCGCATTGCCGCTCGTCCATATCCGTACCGGCCGGGCCGCCGGCAAGGTATCCGTCGCCTTCTGGGATCATTGGGTGCCCGCCGGCAACGACGTGATGCGCAAGCAGTGCGAAGCGTTCGCCAAGGCGCACCAGGTGGAGGTGCAGGCCGACTTCATCACCTCGGTCGGCTCCAAGAACATCCTGACCATCGCCGCCGAGGCGCAGGCCAAGGCCGGCCACGATATCCAGCAATTGCCGGGATGGGAGGCGCAGAACCACGCCGACCTGCTGGAACCGATCGACGACGTGATGAAAAGCCTGACCGGAAAGTATGGCCCGGTCGCCAAGGCCAGCGAATACCTGTTCACCTCGAAGGGGCACTGGGTCGCGGTGCCCTGCAGCGCCGGCAACCAGAACAAGGGACCCTGCGGCCGCATCTCCGTGCTGAAGGAGGCGGCTGGCCTCGACGTCGTGAAGATGTATCCGCCTTCGGCCGACCCCAGCCCGGAGGCCGATAACTGGACCTATGACGCGATGCTGAAGGCCGCCGAGGCCTGCCAGAAGGCGAAGATGACCTTCGGCATCGGCCTCGGCACCACGCCTGACTCGGTCGATACCGCCGGCGCCATCTTCGCCGCCTTCGGCGCCGAGGTGATCACCGCGAAGGGCGAAGTGAACGTCCGCTCCGACAATGTCCGCCAGGTGCTGGAATACGGTCAGCAACTGGTGAAATACTTGCCGGCCGACGCGGTGAGCTACGACGATGCCTCCAACAACCGCGCGCTGATCTCCGGCCAGAGCGCCCTGATCTGGAACCCGCCCTCGGCCTGGGCGGTGGCCCGCCGCGATGCGCCGAAGGTCGCGGAGGATTGCTGGACCTTCCCTGCCCCCAAAGGCCCCAAGGGCCGCTTCCTGCCGCTCGGTGCCTTCGCCTGGGGCATCTGGAAGTTCGCGCCCAACAAGTCGGCCGCCAAGGAACTGATCGAATACCTGTCGCAGCGGGAGAACGTCGAGGCGCGCTGCGAGGTGACGCTGGGCTACGACGTGCCGCCGTTCCAGAGCATGACCGACTTCAAGGTATGGGATGAGGTCGGGCCGCCGAAGGGCACCGTCTACAACTACCCGATCCGCAAGCCGCAACATCAGGAGAACTGGATCGCGGTGGCCCCGGCGCCGCCCGAGATCGCGGTGCAGGTCTATAACCGCGGCACGCTGCCGACGATGTTCGCCAAGCTGCAGAGCGGCCAGAGCATCAAGCAGGTGCAGGACTGGGCTCAGGACGAGCTGGAAGGGTTCGTGCGCTGAAACGGGACGGTCCGGCCGCGGCCGGACCGGTCTCCGCATCGGTTTCATTGGTATCGAGCAGGCGCGGCAGCGGCGTGCGGGCCGCTTGCCCTGCCGTCTCCCGACCGCCTTCGGCTCGGTTTGATGCTGCAGTGCAGCGGGAAGTTTCGAGTACGTTGTTGGCCGTTGCGTCGGGCATCGGCGCAGGTTAGCGTGCGACAAAGTCGGACAATCGACAGCCACAGGGTCTGGCCAACATCCTTGCCGTAATCGGCGGGAACGGGAGGTACGTACATGGCAGCGGCGAACCGCCGTCAGCACGCCGATGGTATCGGACGAAATCGTCCGGCACGCCGCGCCCCGAAGGGCCGCCGGCGCGCATTGGCGTCTGCGGCGTGCGCGCACAACGCCCTGTTCTTCCGGATCGAATCCAGGATGCCCTCGGCCCTGCAGCCGACGGATGCGGCGGGCGGCGTGCGCCTCGCCCCTCTCTCCCCGCGCGCGTCGGCTCAGCGCCTGCGCGTGCGAGGTGCCCTGCCGGAGGTCGCCCCGCGCGGCCCGAACGCTCGGCCGCGCTTTCGCTCGCTTTCATCCGTGACGATCAGAAGGACCACCGTTTCGTGACCAAGCCGCGCCGCACGACCACTCGTCGACAGGCACTGAAGATCGGTGCCGCCGCCGCCGCCCTCCCCCTGGTCCACATCCGCACCGGCCATGCCGCCGGCAAGGTGTCGATCGCCTTCTGGGATCACTGGGTCCCTTCCGGCAATGCCGTGATGAAGCAACAGGTGGAAGCCTGGGGCGCGAAGAACCAGGTCGAAGTCCAGGCCGACTTCGTTACCTCGGTGGGCAACAAGAACATCCTCACGATCGCGGCCGAGGCGCAGGCCAAGACCGGCCACGACGTGCAGGCCTATCCGACCTGGGAAGTGCAGAACCAGGCGGAGCTGATGGAGCCGCTCGACGACGTCATGAAGACGTTGAGCGACCAGTACGGGCAGGTGAACCAGGTCTGCGAGTACCTGGCGAAGATCAAGGGCCACTGGATGGCGATCCCGACCAGCTCCGGGACGCAGTACAAGGGTCCCGCCGGGCGCATCAGCGTGCTGAAGGACAAGGCCGGGCTCGACGTGCAGGCCATGTATCCGGCCAAGGAAGGCCATACGAAGGAGTCCGACGCCTGGACCTGGGACGCGCTGCTGGCAGCCGGCGAGGCCTGCGCGAAGGCCGACATGCCGATCGCGATCGGGCTGGGACAGACAACCGATTCGGTCGACACCGCGGGCGCGCTGTTCGCGGCCTATGGCGCGGAGCTGGTGGACAAGGACGGCAACGTCCAGGTGAAGTCCGACAAGGTCCGCAAGGTGCTGGAGTTCGGGCAGAAGCTCGTGAAGGTGCTGCCGGCCGACGCGGTCAGCTATGACGACGCCTCGAACAACCGGGCGCTGATCTCGGGCAAGAGCGCGATGATCTGGAACCCGCCCTCCGCCTGGGCGGTTGCCAAGCGCGACAATCCCGCGATCGCCGCGGATATCTGGCACTTCCCCGGCTGCGCCGGTCCGGCCGGCCGCTTCACCCCGTACCTGCCGTATTTCTGGGGGATCTGGTCGTTCGCCAAGAACAAGTCCGCGGCGAAGGAGCTGATCGTCTACCTGATGCAGCGCGACAACGTGCAGGCACGCTGCAACGAGGTGATCGGTTACGACGTGCCGCCGTTCACCTCGATGCTCGACTTCAAGGTGTGGCAAGACGTGGAGCCGCCGAAGGGCACCGTCTACAACTACCCGATCCGGCCGTTCCACAACGCCAAGGCGCATATCGCCGCCTTCCCGGCCCCGCCGGAGATCGCGGTGCAGATCTACAATCGCGGCACCATGCCGACGATGCTGGCGAAGCTGAAGAGCGGCCAGACGGTCGACCAGGTCGTCGCCTGGGCACAGGACGAGCTGGAAGGGTTCACGCGCTGAGAACGACGGGCGGGGCGGATTTTCCGCCCTGCCCCGAACCCCGAAGCCTTTGGGAGGATGACAGATGGCAGACGGCACCAGCGTCCCGGTCGGGGTGATTCAGGCGTCCCGCCCCGCTGTGCGGGGCCGCTCCGGCATGCGGCGTTTCGCGGGGCGGCGATCGACGATCGGCTTCATGCTGGCGCTGCCGCTGATCCTGCTGGTCGCGTGTTTCGTGGTCTATCCCGCGTTCTACGCGATTTATCTCAGCATGCTGAACAAGAAGATGACCAGCTTCGTGGGGCTGGGAAACTTCGCGTTCCTGCTGAAGCGGAACACGTTCCAGCTCGTCATCTTCCAGTCCTGCCTGTTCGCCATCACGGCGGTGGTGCTGAAGGCGCTGCTGGGCTTCATCCTGGCGCACCTGATGCACAACATCCCCGGCAAGAACCAGCGCATCTGGCGCGGCCTGTTGCTGGTGCCCTGGGTGATCCCGCTCGCGCTGTCCACGCTGACCTGGTGGTGGATGTTCGACCCGTCCTACTCGGCGTTCAACTGGATCCTGAACCAGTTCGGCTTCGCCAACGTGCCCTGGCTGGGGGTCGGCTGGATCGCGCGGTTCTGCACGATCGCCGTGAACGTGTGGTACGGCACGCCCTTCTTCATGATCATGTATCTCGCCGCGCTGAAGTCGGTGCCCGAGCAGCTGTATGAGGCGGCGGCGATCGACGGCGCGAGCGCGATGCAGAAGCTGTTCTTCGTCACGCTGCCGATGATGCGCAACATCATCGCCATCACCGTGCTGTTCAGCCTGATCACCACCTTCGCCGATTTCGACATCGTCCGCATCCTGACCGCGGGCGGCCCGCAGGACATGACGCACGTGTTCGCCACCTACGCCTTCCAGGTCGGCATCCAGTCCGGCGACATCCCGCTGGGCGCCAGCGTCAGTCTGTTCATGTTCCCGATCCTCGCCGTGGCCGCGTTCTTCGTGCTGCGCGGGGTGACACGCCGCACCAAGGAGATCGCCGCATGAGCGCGACGACGATGGACGCCGACAAGCGGGCGGCGGCGCACAAGCACAAGCACTCCCTGCACCGGCAGCGTGCCTGGGCCCTGTGGGGCAGCTACATCGCCCTCGGCGTGTTCGTGGTGATGTTCCTGGTGCCGCCGTTCTACACGCTGATGACCAGCCTGAAGTCGTCGGCGGAGATCTCGGCACAGAGCGGCAGCCCCTGGCTGGTGCGCCATCCGACGCTGGAGAATTTCTGGTACCTGATCACCTATCCGAACTTCCAGACCTACTACCTGAACTCGGTGATGGTCACCGTGCTGACGGTGGCGGTCTCGATGGTGATCTCGGTGATGGCCGCGTTCAGCCTGGCGCGGATGGGGTTCTGGGGCAGCCAGGTGCTCGCGACCGGGGTGTTCCTCACCTATCTCGTCCCCGCCTCCCTGCTGTTCATCCCCCTCTTCCAGATCGTCGGCGCGCTCGGGCTGATCAACAACGTCTGGGCCCTGGTGCTGCTGTATCCGACCCTGGCGGTGCCCTTCTGCACCTGGATCATGATCGGCTATTTCAGCTCCATTCCGAAGGAGCTGGACGAGGCCGCGCTGATCGACGGGGCGGGGTACGTGCAGATCCTGCTGCGCATCTTCATCCCGGTCGCGATGCCCGGCATCATCGCGGCGACGATCTTCGCCTTCACCGTGAGCTGGGGGGCCTTTCTCTACCCGCTCGCCTACCTCTACACGTCGAACCAGATGGTGCTGACGGTCGGCATCATCTCCGACCTGATCCGGGGCGACGTGTTCCAGTGGGGCAAGATCATGGCCGCGTGTCTGCTCGCCTCGCTGCCGCCCATCGTCATCTACGCGTTCCTGATGGACTACTACGTGGCCGGTCTCACCGCTGGCGCGACCAAGGGCTGACGCACTCCACTCAACCGAGGGAATCCAATCACCATGGCTGAAGTCTCGTGCCGTAAGGTCGTCAAGGAATACGACGGCGGCGTCCAAGCGGTGAAAGGCATCGACCTGGAGATCGCGGACCATGAGTTCGTGGTGCTGGTCGGTCCCTCCGGCTGCGGCAAGTCGACCACGCTGCGCATGATCGCCGGGCTCGAGGAGATCAGCGGCGGCGAGATCTGGATCGGCGGCGACATCGTCAACGACGTCCCGCCACGCGATCGCGACATCGCGATGGTGTTCCAGAACTACGCGCTGTATCCGCACATGAGCGTCTTCGACAACATGGCGTTCGGCCTCAAGCTGCGGAAGTTTCCGAAGGACGAGATCAAGCGCCGGGTCGACGAGGCCGCGCGCATCCTCGACATCGTCCCGCTGCTCGAGCGCAAGCCGCGCGCCCTGTCGGGCGGCCAGCGCCAGCGCGTCGCCATGGGCCGCGCCATCGTGCGCAACCCCAAGGTCTTCCTGTTCGACGAGCCGCTGTCGAACCTGGACGCCAAGCTCCGCGTGCAGATGCGGACCGAGATCAAGAAGGTGCACCAGACCGTCCGCACGACCACGGTCTACGTGACGCACGATCAGGTGGAGGCGATGACGCTGGCCGACCGGGTGGTGGTGATGAATGGCGGCATCATCGAACAGGTCGGCTCCCCGCAGGAGCTGTACCACAACCCGGCGACGCGGTTCGTGGCCGGGTTCATCGGCAGCCCGGCGATGAACTTCCTGCCCTGCCGGGTACAGGACGGCGCCAATGGCGGGCTGGCGCTGAAGGTCACCGACAAGATCACCCTGCCCGTGCCCCCCAACCGGCTGGACCGCTACGGCAAGTTCAAGGGCCGCGAGATGGTCATGGGCATCCGGCCGGAGCACCTGTTCGAGTATCACGAGCAGGGCAAGCCGAACTGGACCCGGGTCGACCTGCCGGTGGACGTGGTCGAGCCGATGGGCATGGAGACGATGGTCCACTTCTTCGTCGAGGGCACGCCGGTCTGCGCCCGCGTCGATCCGGCGACCCATGCCGAACCGGGCGAGATGCTGCCGCTGACCGCCGACCTGAACCAGATGCACCTGATGGAGCCGGAGAGCGGCCGGGTCGTCTGATCCGAACGCCTGCGCGCGGCCCCACCGCCGCACGCAGGCCCCTCGGGTTTCTTCGGGCGCCGCGTTCGACCGAAGCGGGGGCGGCACGCTGGTTCGCATGCGCGTGCGTCCCGGGCGCATCCCTCCCTGCCGGGTGCGCCCCTGGCGCGTCCCTCCTTGGCGCGTCCGACCGGCCCCGCTTCCTTGCTTCCGCCGCGCGGCGACCGATATGGTCGTGAAACACGCAGACGCGGAATCCTCATGTCGAAGACCCATCAGTGCCGGGTGCTGATCGTCGGCGCCGGCCCCGCCGGCTACACCGCCGCGATCTACGCTGCGCGCGCGAGCCTCGCCCCCACGCTGGTCGCCGGCCTGCAGCCGGGCGGGCAGCTCACCATCACCACCGACGTGGAGAATTATCCGGGCTTCGCCGAGGTGATCCAGGGTCCCTGGCTCATGGAGCAGATGGCGGCCCAGGCGGAGCATGTCGGAACCGAGATCGTCCATGACCTGATCGTGGAGGCCGACCTGTCGCGCCGGCCGTTCCGCTGCGTGGCCGATTCGGGCGATGTCTACCTCGCGGAGACGCTGATCATCGCGACCGGGGCGCAGGCGCGCTGGCTGGGGCTCGAGTCCGAGAAGCGACTGCAGGGCCGCGGCGTCTCCGCCTGTGCGACCTGTGACGGGTTCTTCTACCGCGGCAAGCGCGTCGCCGTGATCGGCGGCGGCAACACGGCGGTGGAGGAGGCGCTGTACCTGACCAACCACGCCGACTATGTAACGCTGGTGCATCGGCGGGACACGCTGCGGGCCGAGAAGATCCTGCAGGCGCGGCTGTTCGCGCATCCCAAGATCAGCGTGGTCTGGGACAGCGTGGTGGCGGAGATCCTGGGCGGCGGCACGCCCGAGACCGTGACGGGGCTTCGCCTGCGCAACGTGCATGGCGGCGCGGAGCGCGTGCTGCCGGTCGATGGCGTGTTCGTTGCGATCGGTCACAGCCCGACCACGGCGCTGTTTCAGGGGCAGCTCGCCATGGACGGGGAAGGCTACATCGTCACCACGCCCGGCACGACGCAGACCTCGATCCCTGGCGTGTTCGCCGCGGGCGACGTGCAGGACAAGGTGTTCCGCCAGGCGATCACCGCGGCCGGCACCGGCTGCATGGCGGCGCTCGAGGCCGAGAAATTCCTCGCGTTGCACGCCGATTCCGCGGCGCTCGCCGCGGAATAGCCGTGTGGACTGGGCAGTTTCGGAAAAAAGGGACCGAATCTGGCCACAAGACTCGATGAATTTCGTTTAAGCTCGCATGTCCGGCTCTCTGGGGAGCCGAAACGGGCGGCGCGTGCCGGGAGCAACCCGGCACCCTGGGAGAGGCTGGAATGGACTGGGACAAACTGCGTGTGTTCCACGCCGTGGCTGAGGCTGGCAGCTTCACGCATGCCGGCGACACGCTGAATCTCAGCCAGTCCGCGGTGTCGCGCCAGATTTCCGCGCTCGAGGAAGCCTTGCAGGTCCCGCTGTTCCATCGCCATGCGCGTGGCCTGATCCTGACCGAGCAGGGCGAGTCCTTGAACCGGACGGTGCGGGAGGTGTTCGCGAAGCTCGCGATGACCGAGGCGCTGCTGACCGAGAGCAAGGAGAAGCCGGCGGGGCGGCTGAAGGTCACGACGACCGTGGGCTTCGGCTCGTCCTGGCTGGCGCCGCGTCTGCACGCCTTCCTCGAGATGTATCCGGACGTGTCGATCTCCCTGCTGCTCGACGACGCGGAGCTGGATCTGGCGATGCGGGAGGCTGATGTCGCCATCCGCATGCATCCGCCGAAGCAGCCGGATCTGGTGCAGCGCCATCTGATGACGCTGCAATGGCATATCTGTGCCTCCCCCGAATACCTGAAGCGGCACGGCGTGCCGCAGCGGCCGGAGGAGCTGGATGCGCACAAGCTGATCCTGTTCGGGCAGCACCATCCGCCGGTGTCGGACGTGAACTGGCTGGCCGAAGCGGGGCGGCGGCCGGGCAATCCGCGGCGCGCGCTGCTCGAGGTGAACTCGATGCACGCGATCCTGCTGGCGATCCGCTCCGGCCTCGGCATCGGCGCGGTGCCGGATTACGCGGTGACCGAGAACCCGGACCTGGTGCGGATCCTGACGGACCTGAAGGGGCCGAAGATCGACGTGTTCTTCGTCTATCCTGAGGAACTGCGGAATTCGAAGCGCGTCGCCGTGTTCCGCGACTTCCTGCTCGCGCGGCTGGCCGAGATTCACTGAGCCGCGCGGCCGCGCCTGCGGGCGCTGGCTGGATCCGGTCGGGATGTGACGCAGACGGGCAGGACGCGGTGCGCCTGTTCGGGGGCGACACGCGTTGCCGGACCCGCTCACGCTTTCGGAAGTTCGGGGTGCGAGCGCTCCGACGCGCGGCGGCGTTCCCGGGACCGCGCTCGCAAATGATCTGCAGCGGGATGCGAGCGACGGGGCGCAAACGCCGGGGGCGACGCGGGGCGACTGTTCACTCCGTGGAATAGGTCACGCCCCGCGACCGATCCGTGCATGAACGTCTCGTGTCATGCAGAGGCGGCATGGCGGCTGCCGGGTTTTGGCGATGGATCGATCTGAGTCGCCCGCATACAGTCTTGTCACCGAATACGGCGGCTCGTTCGCCAGTGTTCCAACTCGTTGGAGTTGGAAGGGGGCCTCTGGCCCCTGCGTCTCCCAGACGTGAAGCCTCCCTGTATACTTGCCCCCGGCGCTTGCCGGGGGCATTTCTTTTATCCCCCGTGCTTTTCGTTGCGCGATAATCCTCGCCGGCAACGGCTGATTACCGCTGCGACAATGATCTGATTACGCCGCGTTATCGCGTTGCGCCTTGTGGGCGCGCGCCTGACCCATCGACAGGACGGCATCGATCACCCGCTCCACGTCCTCGACGCGGGTGCGGTGGTTCACCAGCGCCGCACGGATCGCCAGCCGTCCGTCGATGGTCGTCGTCGAGGGAGCGGCGATGCCGGACTCCTGCAGGTCCGCCACGATCTCCGCATTCAACTGGTCCAGATCGCCGGTTCCCGCGACGAACCTGAAGCAGACGATGTTGAGCGCGACCGGCGCGAGCCGCTCCAGCGCCGGCTCCCGGTCGATGCGCGCCGCCATCATCTGCGCGAGCTCGCAACTGCGCTCCACCATGGCGCCAATCCGGTCGGCGCCATGCGTCCGCAGCGTCATCCAGACCTTCAGGGCGCGGAACCCCCGGGACAGGTCGGGGCCCAGGTCGCACGGCCATGTCTCACCCCCCGCCAGGCCGCGCGCCGTGCGACGGAGGTAGGCGGCGTCGGTGCCGAAGGTGGCGAGTTGGTGCGCGGCCTCACGGACCAGGATACAGCCGGCGTCGTACGGCACCTGTCCCCATTTGTGGAAGTCGAACGCGACCGAATCGGCCCGCTCGAGACCCGCGAGCAGGGGCCGGAGTCGGGGCGAGAGCGCGGCCATCGCGCCGAACGCCGCATCGACGTGAAGCCACAACCCCGTCTCCTGCGCGAGGTCCGCCAGCGCTTCGAGCGGATCGATCGCACCGATATCCACCGATCCCGCGGTGCCGACCAGCAGGAACGGCCGGCAGCCCGCTGCCTCGTCGCGTGCGATCGCGTCCCGCAGCAGCGGCAGCCTCATCCGCCCCGCGGCGTCGGTCGGAATCAGCCGCAGCGCGTCCGTGCCCAGGCCGGCCATGTCCATCGCCCGCACGATGCAGCCATGCGCCGCGGCCGAGGCGTAGGCGACCAGCGGGGAACGACCCACGCCGGTCTGCCGCACGCTTGCACCGCATGCGGCCGTACGGGCAACCAGCACGCCGATCAGGTTCGCGATCGACGTGCCGGTGACCAGCAGGCCCGAGGCCGTGTCGGGGAAGCCGACCATCTCGGCCGCCCAGGCGATCACCTGCCGTTCCACGGCGATCGGCGCGTGGTCGCGTCCACCGCAATTGGCGTTCAACCCGCCGGCCAGCAGTTCCGCCAGCATGCCCACCGGGGTGCCGCCGCCATGCACCCAGCCCATGAAGCGTGGATGCAGGTTGCCGGTTGCATAGGGCAGCACCCGGCTGCGGAACGCCGCGTAGGCCGCCGCCGGATCGCGGGGTGCGCGCGGCAGCCGCTCCTGCTCCCAGGAGTGCCGGACGGCCGTGGGCATGGGCTGCCAGACTGGCTGCTCGCGCACCGACTGCAGATGGTCGAACATGTCGTCGAGCATGCGATGCCCCAGCGCACGCAGGCTCGCCCAGTCGTCGGGATCGAGATCGTCCATGCCGCGCATATCGTCTGTCTCGCCGCTTGCCTGGATCAATTTGGCGCGGGCAGGCCGAGTGCGTCGAGCAGGCGGGGATCGAGGGGTGGTCCGGGACCAGGCCGTCGCAAGGCGGCGCGGTCGACCGCCAATCCCATCACGTCGTCATAGCCCCAGAGGGCCCAGCCCATGCCGGCCCGTTCCGCCGTCTCTCGTACCGCACGGATCCAGGCGAACCGTGCGGACGGCATGAGCCGCGCGGTGGCGCCGAACTCGCCGAGCAGCAAGGGCACACGGTGGCGCCGGCCCCAGGCGGCGGCGCGGTCCAGCATGGCGGCGACCCGCGCGGCGTCCCAATGCTGGGCGCAGTAGAAGCGGATCACGCCCGCGGTCTCCGCATCGGTCGCGGCGGCGAGGTCCTCGCAACGTGAGGCCTTGGTGGTCGGGAAGGGCAGCCGCGCCAAAGCGGTCCGGTCCAGCGCGGGCCGCCACGGCGCGAGCGCGGTGAGTTCCGCCGGGGTGTAGAGATGCACGGTGTAGACCACGTTCGCATCCGGTTCGGGCGTCATCGCCAGCAGCCCGTCGACGCTGCTCCAGTCCGGACCGGTGAGGACGATCGTATGGTCCGGTAGCACGGCCCGCACCGTGCGCAGCAGCTCGTGCTGCAGCGCCTGCCAACCGGCCGGATCACCAGGGAACACCGGCTCGTTCAGCAGTTCGGCGACGCTGGACCGGGCGCCGGCCCGTCGCAGCACCGGGGCGAGTCGGTTCCAGGCCGTCCGCAAGGCCGCGCGATCCGCGGCCGAGGTCTCCAGGTGCCAGTCAATGGGATGGAGCGAGACCACCACCGCGAAGCCATGGCGGTGCAGACGGCGGATCGCCTCCTCCAGCGCCGCCGGGATGCCGGGTTCGGTGAGCAGGCCGGGGTCGACGGGGAGGCGGACGAAGCCGAAGCCGACGCGGCGCAGGCTCGCGAGCGCACCGTCGGCGATCCAGGTGCCCAGCGCGGCGGGATCGTGGCTTGCCGGGAAGCGGAACCAGCCGGTCAGCGCAACGCCCCGCTGGAGCATGGCCAGGCGTTCGGCCGGGACCTCCGCGCGGGCACCGCCGACCTGCCAGCTCGCCAGCAGGACGAACACGGCCAGAAGGCACCGTACGATCATCCAGGCGCGGCGCATGGCCTTCTCCGCCAACGAGAGCCTCCGCCAGGTCAGTCGTCCGACCGCGCTGCGATCGCCCCCCAGGACGAGCCGAGGCGTGGACCGACGCGTGCGCCGAAACGGCCTACGCACTTCGTTAACCGGCCCCCGCTAGCCTGCGCGCATCCGCTCGGTCCCGCGCCGCCGAAACGGCGGCGGTCACAGAGCCTGCGCTACCACCAGGAGATTGAGGGCTGGTTAACGAGGCTCCGCTCCCCGGCTCCGGACCTCCGCCCCGCGGCACCGCGGGCGGCGCTCCGCGGGTGCGTGCAGCCGCCCGCACGACGGTCCAGCGCTCCATCCGCCGGTTCGCCACCCGGGGCTGGCGGTCGGCGCGCGCGGCGCTGCTGCTCGCGGCCGTGGTCCTGACTGCGCTCGCCTGGCTGCGCGGCCCCGAATACGACGAGCAGTACACGCTGTTCCTCACCGCCGGTCGGCCGCGCCCGACCTGGCCCGACTCCCCGCTGCGTGCCGCCGACGCGGTGGCGCTCCAGGCGCTCCGACCCAGCCTCGTGGAGAGCGCCCCCCCAGAAGCGCCGCTCAGCCCCGACGCCGCCCAGCCGTCGCGCGACACGCCTCCCCTCGCCCGGTCACCGCTGGCGCCCCTGGCCCTCGCGCAAGCCCTGCGCGCCACCGACGTGCATCCGCCGCTGTATTTCTGGCTCGCGCAGGCATGGCGGGCGGTCGTCGGAGACGGGCTGTTCGCGCTCCGGCTCGCCTCCGTGCTCTGCAGCCTCGGTGCGCTCGCCCTGCTCGGGCGGATTGGGCGCCGCTTCGGGCTCGACCCTGCGTTGGCGATCCTGCTCACACTCGGCTGCTACGGGTTCGCCTATCCCGGCGTGATCGCCCGCGGCTTCGCCCTCGGCCAGCTCCTGCTGGTCGCCGGCGTCGCGGTGCTGGTTCGTGCGGTGCTGCCCCGGCTCACCCCAGCCCCGCGTAGCCTGCTGGCCGGAACGCTGTTCGGCGCGGCCCTGCTGACCAACTATCTCACGCTCTTCATCGCGGCGGCGGCGGTGGCCTGGCACCTGCGTCGCGTCGCCGTGCGCGTCACCGCCGGCCGGGCGACGCCCGTCCGCCGCACGCCCGTCGCCTATGGCGGCGCCGCGCTCCTCCTCGGTCTTGCCCCCGGCGTGGCGCTCGCGGCCTGGTTCTTCCTCGCCCAGCAGGACAGCCGCGCCGGCCAGTTCCCGCCTTTCGCCTGGCTGCCCGCCCTGGCGCGCCTCGCCCGCGCCGAGGCCGGGGCGCTGCTGGGCGGACTGCCGCTCTATCTGCCGCCGCCGCTCGACATCGTGCTGGCCGCCGGCCTCGCGATGCTGCTCCTGCTCGGCGTCGCGCTGATCTGCCTTCGCTGGGGACAGCTTGCCCCGCCGGGACTACGCCGCCTCCTCGCCGCCCTCGCCCTCACCCCGCCGGTCGGCCTCCTGCTGCTCGGCCGCATCTTCCACACCAGCCCGATCGAGCTCCGCTATCTCAGCTTCGCCACGCCCTGGACGGCGCTGCTGCTGACCGCAGCGATCGGCACCCTCCCACGCCGGCCGGCCGCCACCTGCATCGCCCTCGCCCTCGCGCTGCAGGCCGTGTCGCTCGCGGGTCTCGGCCTTGCGCCGGCGACCATGCAGCCGGCCCGCGCCACCGCGCGTGCCCTCGCCGCCGTCCAGCCACCGCCGCTGATCCTGGTGCCGCACGGCAATGACGGGGTCGGCCTCGTCACCGCCCTCGCCCGCGAGCTTCCGTCCGATCGTCAGCTTCTCGTCGTGCGCCATGACGAGCCCGTGCGCCGACTGCGTGCGCGTCTCGCGGCGATCCATCCCGGCCGCGTGGCGATCGCCTGGATGGCGCAGGACGATGCCAGCCGCGCAACCCTCCCCCGCCTCCTGGACGTCTTCGCCGACCGGTGCTGGCGCGCCCGGCGGGACGGGTCCACCCTGCACGTATTCGAGTGGGTGTGTGACGGAGGAGCGCATGTTCTTCGAGGGATTCACGCTGACGGAGGTTCCGGTCCCCGGCGGCACGATCCGCCTGCGGCATGGAGGATCGGGGCCACCGCTGCTGATGCTGCACGGCAACCCGCAGACGCATGCGATGTGGAACGCGGTGGCGCCGACCCTGGCACGCCGGTTCACCGTGATCTGCCCCGACCTGCGGGGCTACGGCTTCTCTCTGAAGCCGCCAGCGACCCCGGACCATGCGCCCTACGCGAAACGCGAGATGGCGAAGGACATGGTGGCGGTGATGGAGCATTTCGGCCATCAGCGCTTCCGTCTGGCCGGTCATGACCGCGGCGCGCGCGTCGCCCATCGCCTGACGCTCGACCATCCCGATCGGGTCGAGAAGCTGGCGCTACTCGACATCATCCCGACACTCGAGCATTTCGAGCGGGCCGACATGCATTTCGGCCTCGGCTACTATCACTGGTTCTGGCTCGCCCAGCCGCATCCCTACCCCGAATGGCTGATCGGCAAGGCACCCGAGGAGTGGTGGCACCAGCACACCTCGCGCGGCCAGTCCGATGTCTTCGCGCCCGAAGCGCTGGCCGACTACCTCGCCGCCGTGCGGCAGCCCGAGATGGTGCGCGGCATGTGTGAGGACTACCGCGCCGCGACCAGCATCGACCTGCAGCACGACCGCAGCAGCCGGAGTGCGGGCGAAAAAGTTCATTGCCCGCTGCTGGTCCTATGGGGCGCCCGGGGCAGCATTGCGAAATGGTATGATGCGCTTGCCGTGTGGCGCGACTATGCCGCCGGACCGGTCACCGGGAGCGCCGTGAACAGCGGCCACTACATCGCGGAGGAGACGCCGCGGGAGACGCTCGACTGGTTCGAACGCTTCTTCTGATCCGCCGCGGTCTGCGTCGATCCGGTGTGGGCCGCCGGCACGTGCTGCGCCGTGGTCTGATCCGCTGCGCTGTGGGCCGCCGCGGTATACGCCGCGGCGGTGTGCGCCGCCCGTTCGACCCGTCGTCCGTCTGATCCGCCGCGCCGTGCGGGAGAGTTGCCATGGATGCAAAGACTGCCATCGCCGAACTTGGCCAGCCCGGGAGGTTCCCGCGTGAGGCGCTCGCCTGGACGCAGGCCAACTGGCCCGCGGTTTCGGCCGACGCGGTCGCGCTGTGCACCGCCGTCACCGAGGGGCGCGACGAATCGCCGGAAGCGGAGAACGCCTTGTTCTTCCTGCTGCATGCGGGCGCCGCCGCCAGGGCGACGGAACTGCACGCGCCGCTTTGCAACCTGCTGCTCGATCCGGAGCTTGCGGAGCAGATCCTGAATGACGGCCTGACGGAACACGTGAGCGCGTTGCTGACTGCGACCTTCGACGGGGATGCCGCGCCGCTGCTCTCCGTCGCCGAGTCCACCAGCGCCGACATGTTCGCGTGCGCGGGGGCGCTGACGGCGATGGCCTGGCTTGCCGCAGAGGGCCACCTGCCGCGTGACCTCGTCGTGGCGATGTTGCGTCGCGTGCACGAGACGCTCATTCCCGAGGAGGACGCTCTCGCGCTGAGCTGGGCCGAAGCGGTGGCGGCACTTCAGATCACGGAGCTGGAGGGCGACGCACGGGACCTCTTCGCCACGCACATCCCGCGCGGGGTCGCGACCTTGAAGGAGTTCCTCGAGGACGTCTCCGCCGTGCGCCGCGGCGTGACGCCGAACCCGATCTTCGATCGCGCGAACGCGGCGCCGCTCGAGGATGCCGTGGCCGCGCTGGAGACATGGCGTTTCGAGGTGCCGTCCGAGGACGCGGGCCCGGAGCCTGCAGGCGAGGGATGGATTGCGCGGGACGTCGGCGAACCGTGGATGAACCCGACCCGGCATGTCGGGCGCAACGATCCCTGCCCTTGCGGCAGCGGGAAGAAATACAAGAAATGCTGCCTGCCTGCCTGACCCGTCGCGGCTGACCCGTCGCGGCTGACCCTCGGGGGGTCGTTCGCCCGTCTTGGCACCGGCACCGTCGTCGGACCACGCCGTCGTCGGACCGCGCCGCCCCCGTCTGACCGGGTCAGCCGCCCGCGCGGAACAGGAGCACGGCGTCACGTCCGCCACCGGCGTAGCCGGGGAGCCGGCCGGCCTCTGACCAGCCCTGCGCGCGATACGCCGGCAGCACCGGATCGTCCGCGGCCAGTTCCGCCGTCAGGCGGGGGCGCCCGATGCGCACCGCCTCCTCTGCCGCCGCCTGCAACAGCGTGGCCGCGACCGCGTCCTCCGCCGGCGTCCATGACCGATCGACCGGCGTCGTTGCGTCCGCCGTCGTGGTGCACAGCAGCGCCGTGATCGCGGCGCGCTCCGGCTGGGTGTCCGCCGTTGCCGCGGTGAGCACGGCCACCCCCACCAGCGTGCCGCCGCGCCACGCGACGAGCAGCCGCGCGCGATCCGCGGCCACCTCGGTCGCGACCGTCTGCCAGTGGGCGCGCGCCGCCGCCCGCGCGAGCGGGGCGCGGAATGGCGCGCGTCCGGCTTCCGCGGCCGATGCAAGCAGGGCGGAGAGGCGTGGCTCCGCCGAGGCCGCCGCCGCGGCATCCAGCGTCCACACGCCGTCCACCGGCTTGCCATAGGCGAATTCGAGCGAATGGGAGATGTCGTCCAGCACGCGGATTGGCCCGGCACGCACGTAGGACCGCTTCTCGTAGAAGCGATGGGCGCGATCGAACCGGGTGTCGGACCACAGCACGAGCCGCGTCGCCCCGGCGGCCATCGCATGCGCCTCCGCGAGGTCGAGCAGGCGGTGGGCGAGTCCGCCGCCATGCGCGTCGGGATGCACGTAGACCTTGCAGATCTCCCAGGCGCCGTCTTCCAGCGGCTGGGTCGCGATCATGCCCACGATCGTGGCGACGGCGTCGCCGATGACCCCAGCGTCTGCATCAGCAACCCAGAGCGCTCCACCCGCCGCGGCGTAGTAGGAGGCGAGCGCGCGCAGCTCCGGGACCTCTCCATCCACGTCCAGGATCACGCCGGGATACATGGACCAGCACGCCCCCACCAGGGCAATGACCCCGTCCGCGTCGGCATCCCGCCCAGGACGAATCACGACGTCACGGGACATTGCGGAACGAACTCCTTCCCCATGGCTGCGTCCCGCGCGGCAACGGGACGCAACGGTTTGAACGACCGCGCGTTCCGAATCAAGCGGAGCAGGAGGCGCACGGCGGGGCGGGGTATGCGGCAGGGATGCAATGCTCCGATGCCGTCAACACCAGCTTCCTGCCGCGTGATGAGGCCTCGACGGCGCCGCGCCCCAAGTCGCCGGGGCGACATACGAGTGAAACGGAGGAAACGATGGGACGTGGCATTCTTCTCTGGCTCCTGGGCGTTCCGATCCCTGTGATCATCATCCTCGCCTTGCTGTGGCACTGAGCATGGCAAGCACGACATTGCGCGGGGCGGACACCGAGCCGAACACCGAGTCGGCGGTCTCCGCGGTCAGCTGGTCGGCCGTGCTGGGCGGCGCCTTCGCTGCCGCCGCCGTCTCCCTACTGCTCGCGATGCTGGGCACGGGCATCGGCCTGTCTTCGATCTCCGCCTGGAGCGACCAGAGCGTCGGCGGCACGACGTTCACGGTCGGCGCGGCGATCTGGCTGATCGTGATCCAGTGGCTCTCCTCCGGGATGGGCGGCTATCTCACCGGCCGACTGCGGACCAAATGGGCCGATGCGAGTACGGACGAAGTGTTCTTCCGCGACACCGCGCACGGCTTCCTGTCCTGGGCGGTCGGGACGGTGGCGATCGTCGCGCTGGTCGCGTCGGGCGCCGGCTCCGCCGTGACCGGGGTTGCGCGCACGGCGGGGAGTGCGGTCTCGACGGTGGTCGGCAGCGCCACCCAGGGCGCGGCCCAGGGTGCGGCGCAACAGGGCGCACAGGGCGGGTTCAACCCGTCCAGCTACTACGTCGACACCCTGTTCCGCGCGGGCAAGCCGGGCGACAACGACCAGGACGCGAAGGCGGAAGCCGGCCGGATCCTGCTGATGGGCGCGCGGAACGGCTCGATCTCCGATGCGGACAAAGCCTATCTCGGCCAGCTCGTCGCCGCCCGCACCGGCATGTCGCAGGAAGATGCGACGAAGCGGGTGAACGACGTGCTGGGCCAGGTCCAGGCGGCGGAGGAGAAGGCGCGCAATGCCGCCGAACAGGCACGAGAGGTGGCGGCGAAGAGCACGTTCTTCCTGTTCTTCTCGATGCTGATCGGGGCATTCATCGCCAGCGTCGCCGCGGCGCTGGGTGGTCGGCAGCGGGACGAACTCTAGTCCCCGGAAGGCTTGATTTGTCTTCGCCCGCTGGAATGCTCTGGCTTGCCGGGTGATCGCGTGCTGCGCGACCCCGGCAGCCATTCCGGCGGGCGAGACGCCGTCCGTCGGCCAGGATCGCGGCGAGTACGAGGGAGCGTCGATCGCGGCGAGTACGAGGGAGCGTCGGCCGCGCTCCCCGGCGCGGAGGAGCTGGATGGCTGACACGTTCGATCTTGCGCGTTTCGTGCAGGCCCAGAACCCGGTGCTGGAACAGGTGCTGGACGAGCTACGCGCCGGACACAAGCGCAGCCATTGGATGTGGTTCGTGTTCCCGCAGCTTCGCGGTCTGGGCCACAGCCCGATGGCGCAGCACTACGGCATCGGTTCGCTGGAGGAAGCCCGCGCCTATGTCGCGCACCCGGTGCTGGGCCCGCGGCTGATCGCCTGCACCGACCTGGTGAACGCCATCGAGGACCGGTCCGCGCACGCGATCTTCGGCAGCCCGGACGACATGAAGTTCCACGCCTGCATGACGCTGTTCCAGACCGCAAGCCCCGAGACGCCCGCGTTCGGGACCGCCCTGGCGCGCTATTTCGATGGCGTGCCGCACGCGGGCACGCGCGCGCTGCTGCGCTGACCCGTCCCGGCGACCGGAGCCCACAGCGTCACGCGTCGCCACGAGGGCGGCGCGCCTGGTCCTGGCGCCGCCCCCCTCGCCGCCCCGCGGCCGATCCTCGGTACGCGAGAAACGCTCAACGGGATCGGAGGGTCAGTGCAGGCCTTCGCAGAAGGTCTGGATCCGCCGCAGCCCTTCCTCGAGTTCCGCATCCGCGGTTGCCGTGCTGATCCGCAGATACGGGCTCATGTAGTAGGCGGCGCCGTGCACCGTCGCGACATACTGCTCCTCGAGCAAGGCAAGGCACACGTCCCGATCCGATTCGAGCTTGCGGCCGCCGGCGGTCGTCTTACCCAGGCACCCAGCCACGTTCGGGAACACGTAGAACGCGCCCTCCGGCTTGTGGCAGGCGATGCCGGGGGCGGCGTTCAGCATCTCGACCGCCATGTCGCGCCGACGCTTGTAGGCGGCGACCTGCTCGTCGACGCCGTCCTGGGGCCCGTTCAGGGCCGCGGTCGCCGCCGCTTGCCCGACCGTGGAGACGCCTGCGGTCGCCTGCCCCTGCATGTTGACCATCGCCTTGATCAGCGGCTTCGGACCGGCCGCGAAGCCGATGCGCCAGCCGGTCATCGCATAGGTCTTCGAGACGCCCGAGACGGTCAGCGTCCGGTCCTTCAGGTCCGGCGCGACCTGCGCGATCGTCGCATGCTGGAAGCCGTCGAACACCAGGTGCTCATACATGTCGTCCGACAGGATCCAGACATGCGGGTGCTTGCGCATCACGGCGGCGATCGCCGCCAGCTCCTCGGCGGAGCAGCAGGCGCCGGTCGGGTTGTTCGGGTTGTTGAGGATCAGCCACTTGGTCTTCGGCGTGATCGCCGCGTCGATGTCCTCGGCACGCGGCTTGAAGCCGTTGTTCTGCGGGCAAGGCACCAGCACCGGCTCGCCCTCGGCGATCTTCGTCATCTGGGCATAGGCGCTCCAGGATGGGACCGGGATCACCACCTCGTCGCCGGGATCGACCGTCGCCATCAGCGCGTTGAACAGGCACTGCTTGCCGCCGTTGGAGACCGAGATCTCGTCGAGCGCATAGTCGAGACCGCTGTCGCGCTTGAACTTGGCCTGGATCGCCTCCTTCAACGCACGCGTGCCGTCCTGCGGCGGGTACTTCGTGTCCCCCTTCAGCGCGGCCTGGTGCGCCGCCTCGATCGCATGCGGCGGAGACGCGAAGTTCGGCTCCCCGGTGGTCAGCGTGATCACCGGCTTGCCGGCGGCGCGCAGCTCGCGCGCCTTGATGGTCATCGCGACCGAGGGGGCGACCTCGACCCGGTTGAGCCGTTGCGCCAGCGCCGGCATCAATGCAGGCCCTGGCAGAAGCGCTGGATGCGGGTCATCGCCTCACGCAGCTCATCGGTCGCGTTGGCGTAGCTGATCCGGATGTACCCGGGATAGCAGAACGCCGCGCCGTGCACGGTGGCGACGCCTTCCTCGGCCAGCAGGGTGAGCGCGAAGTCCTCGTCCGTCTCGATCTTCTTGCCGCCCTTGCTGGTCTTGCCGAGGCAGCCTTGCACCGACGGGTAGACGTAGAATGCGCCCTCCGGCTTGGTGCAGTGCATGCCGGGTGCCTTGTTCAGCGCATCGACCACCAGGTCGCGCCGCTCCTCGAACACCTTGCGCATCGCCTCGATGCTCTCCTGCGGGCCGGTCAGCGCCTCCACCGTCGCCGCCTGGGCGATCGAGTTCGAGTTGGAGGTCGACTGACTCTGCAGCTTGTCCATCGCCTTGATCAGCGGCACCGGGCCGCCGGCGAAGCCGATGCGCCAGCCGGTCATGGCATAGGACTTGGACACGCCGTGCACGGTCAGCGTCCGGTCCTTCAGCTTCGGCTCGACCGCCGCGATCGTGGCCGGCTTGAAGCCGTCATAGGCGAGCTTGTCGTAGATGTCGTCGGTCAGCACCCAGACATGCGGATGGCGCAGCAGCACGTCGGTCAGCGCCTTCAGCTCCTCGGCGTTGTAGGCGGCCCCGGTCGGGTTGCACGGGTTGTTCAGCATGAACCAGCGGGTCTTCGGCGTGATCGCCGCTTCCAGATCCTCCGGCCGCAGCTTGAAGCCGTTGTTCTGGCTGCACGGCACCAGCACCGGCTTGCCGTCGGCCAGCGTCACGATATCCGGGTAGCTCACCCAGCACGGGCTGGGGATGATCACCTCGTCGCCCGCGTTCAGGGTGGCGACCATCGCGTTGAACAGCACCTGCTTGGCGCCGGTGGAGACGATGATCTCCTCGGGCTTGTAGTCGATGCCGCTCTCGCGCTTGAACTTCTCGGCCACCGCCTTGCGGACCGCCTGGGTGCCGGCGACGTCGGTGTATTTGGTCTCGCCGCCCTCGATGGCGCGGATCGCGGCGTCCTTGATGTTGCGTGGCGTGTCGAAATCCGGCTCGCCCTGCGAGAGGCTGATGACGTTTTTCCCCTCGGCGATCATCCGGCGCGCCACGGTGGAGATGGCGATGGTGAGGCTGGGCTGGATGCGATCGAGGCGTTCGGCGGTGAGGGACATGACACGGGTTCCGGGGTGGCAAAACAGCCGCGGACCCTAGTCCGGCGGGGGGACCCGATCAACCGTTCCGATGGCAGGGCGGGGATGCGGGAGCGAGACGCCGGGCCCCGGCCGCCGGACGGGGGGCAGGTCCTGCCGCAAATGCCGCGCCCTTGCTCCGCGTTTCGAAAGCTCTGTAACCTGTCTGCATAAAAACATAGAGTCGAGGAACGCCCAATGTCGCTCACGCTCGACGGCCCGCCGACCCTCGCCGACCTCGTCGACCACGACCGTGCGGCGCTGATGGCGCTGTTCCGAACCCTGCCCGCACCGGCCCGCGCCGAGATGAACGGGGACTTCCTCTCCGCCCTGCCCGGCTACGCCGAGTCCGCCTGGCGGACGGCGATGCGGGAGCTCGGAAAGGATTTCTGGTTGGGCAAGTCCTATCTGCCGCAACCCTATGAGGCGCATCAGGGCCATGGGCACAACCGCTACCGCACTCCCGATGGCCAGATCCGGCGGGAGTCGCGCTTCGCCTGGGACATCGCGCCTTCCACCATCGATGGGCAGCCATCGCTGGTGATGCGCTACAGCGCCTTCCCGAACTGGGGCGGGCGGCACGATCTGATCGACGAGGTGCGGGTGGTCCGGCCGAACCTGTATCTCGGCCTCTATCACACGGCGACGCCGGTGCCCGGCTTCACGCCACGTCCTGGCGGAACCCGGTCGGGGATCGAGTTCTTTTTCCTGACCGGCCCGGTGGCCGCCTACGTTCCCGCGCAGAACGACTGACCACCGAAGACTCGCACCAACGACCGAGAGCCAATGACTGAAGCGTGCGGCCGCAGGGCCGCACGCTTCGCCGTCTTTGCACGTTGCCGCGCGGTCCCGGCCGGGACCGCGCGGTGCGGCACGTCAGGAGTAGAGGATCTTGCCGTTCAGCGAGTCGGTCGAGGTCAGGTTGCTGAACGTGATCTGGGTGTTGTCGGACAGGGTGATCGTCACGCCCGAACCGTTCACCACGGCGTTGTTCAGCAGGCTCGACGCCGACTGCGACGGATCGTAGCCGGAGAGGAAGAGGCCGTCGTCGTCGGTGCCGAAATCGGTGATGAAGTCGTGCTGCCCGGCGGTCGCGGCCTTGTAGAACACGAACGAGTCGGCGCCGGCGCCACCGGTCATCGTCGTCACGCCCGCGCCCGCGAACATGCCGTCGCTGCCGGATCCACCGACCAGGAGGGCGGAGGACGACGCGTCGCTGCTGGCCGAGAACATGTTGTTGGCCGAGCTGCCCGCGGCGTTGAGGGTCTCGTTGCCGAGGCCCGCGACGAGGATCGCCTGACCGGTGGTGCTGTTGAACGTGGTGTTGCTGCCGGCCCCGCCGAACACCGTCGTCTCGCCGGAACCGCCGTTGATCACCGTGGTGTTGTCGGTGTTGGCCGAGAACAGCAGGCCACCGGAGCCGCCGGTGATCGTGCCCGTGCCACCGGCGCCACCGAGCACCGCGCTCGCGCCGTCGCCACCGACGAAGTTCAGCGTGCCCGTGCCGGCGAACACGGTGGCGTCGTGCGCCGAGGTGATGTTGGCCAGGGACGCGCCGCCCGCCGCCACGGTGTCGCCAGTGCCGCTCAGGTTCGCGGTGACTTCGCCCGTGCCGCTCATCAGAATGCCGGTGTTGTCGCCGCTGGCGGTCACCGTGGCATTGCCCGAACTCACGACGACGAGGTCGCCGGTGCCGGTCGACACCACCGTGGTGGCGATCGAGGTGTTGTTCGCGACCAGGGTGTTGGTGCCGCCGCCGCCCGAGATCGTGCCCGCGCCGGCGCCGAAGATGGTGTCGTCACCGACGCCGCCGGTCAGCGCGAAGGTGTTGTCGGCGCCCCGGTTGAGGGCGATGGCGTTCGAGTCGATACCCAGCGTGTTGCCGCCGTTGATCAGACCCATCAGGTGACCGGTCCCGCCGCCGAGAACGACCTCGAGCGAGGTGTCGGCCTGCGCCATCACCACCGTGCCGGTGTAGCTTTCCGGGGTGGCGAGCACCAGGACCGGGTGGCTGGTCCCAGTCGTGTTCACGTTGATGTTCTGGGCGGTGCCACCGCTGAGGTCGAGGATGGACGAGCCCTGGATCTCGAGGCTGCCCGTGCCGGTGATCGTGTTCGTGTTCAGGACCAGCGGGCCGAGGTCATACAGCTCGCCGTCCGCCAGGATGACGCCGTTGTTGATCATGGTCGGCGCGACGAGGGTACCGCCGCCACCGATCAGGGCGCCCGGGCCGAAAACCATCTCGGCGGCCGAGAAGACGCCGTTCACGCCGCCCACCAGGGCGCCGCCGGTGTTGGTCGAAGTCGCCACGATCGTGCCGATGACCGCGAGCGTGCCGCCATTGCCGGGCGTGCCGATGGCCGGGCTGCCGCCCACGATCAGGTGCCCGTTGCCGCTCACCACGAGTTCCGCAACCGTGTCGGTGGTGCCGTCGATGAACGGCTCATGATCCGTGATGATCGCGACATCGGTCGCGCCATTCGGCACCCCCGCGGCGACGGTGGTTCCTTGGGTCCAATTGCCGACCGTGTTCCAATCGGCTCCGCCAGCACTTTGCGTAAACGTATAAGTCGTACCCGACATCGACAACGCCCTCCAATGAACAAGAAGCCGCGGCGTTGTGCCAGAGAACACGGTCGCGAGCGCGTGTCCTGAGTTCACGATCCGGACAGCGCGATCGCACGAAGTGTCACGAATTGCGGGATTCTGCGGGATTCAGTGCCTTTTCACAATTGTGTTGGTCTCAGCAGAGACAACGGACCATCCAGTTCCGCCCAGTGCCGCCCAGTCTGCGAGCGCGTCCAACGCCCTCGCGAGCACTGCCGCGTCCGATTGGCCACTGCGACGAGGCACATGGAACCCGTGATCGGCGTCGGGGATCTGCACCAGGGTTGCGCGCGGCGCGAGCGGTGCGACGACACCGGCGAGCAGGTCGGGCTGGGCGAGCGCATCGCGCGTCCCTTGCAGGAACAGCATCGGGATCTCGATCGCGGCGAGTGGAGCGGCGCGGCTGGTGCCGGGCTTGCCGGCCGGATGCAGCGGGAAGCCGAGGAACACGAGACCGCGGATCGCGGGCAGCGGGTCCGCCGCCTGCGCGACCGCCGTCATGCGGCCCCCGAACGACTTCCCGCCGGCGAACAGCGGCAGGCCGGGTGCAAGCGCGGCCAGGGTCTCGACCGCGGCGCGCACGGCCGCCGTGGCGACGGCGGGCTGGTCGGGCCTACGGCTGCCTGCGTCCATGAACGGGAACTGGAACCGCAAGCTCGCTCCGCCGCGCGTCGCGAGTCCCGCCGCCACCGCCTCCATGAACGGGTGCGTCATGCCGGCGCCCGCGCCATGTGCGAGGCAGCAGGCGAAGCGCGCGGCCTCAGGTCGGCAGAACAGCCCTGGGAGCGTGCGTGCGCCGAAGGGGATCCGCACGGTCTCGGCCTCGCTCATGCGGCGCCTCGCGGCCGGCGCGCGGATCGTCGCGCGGGTGCCAGCACGATCCAGGCGGGTGCGTGATCGCTCGCGTTCGGCTCGCCGCGCGCCCACCGGTCGACCCCTGCCTCGGCCAGGCGCGGCGCGAGGTCAGGAGAGAGCAGCAGATGATCGAGCCGGAGCCCTTTGTCCGCCGGCCAACGCTGCCGCTTGTAGTCCCAGAAGGTCCAGAGCGGACCGGTCGGATGCAGCCGCCGCAGCGCATCCGTCCAGCCCTGGGCGAGCAGCCGCGCGAAGGCGGCGCGGGAGGCGGGCTGCACCAGCGCGTCGCGGTCCCAGGAGCGGGTCGGATAGATGTCGGCCGGTGTCGGCACCACGTTGTAGTCCCCCGCAAGCACCACCGGCACGCCGGCGTCCCGCAGCGTCGCCGCATGCGCGATCAGGCGCTCGAACCAGGCGAGCTTGTAATCGAATTTCGGGCCCGGCTGAGGATTGCCGTTCGGCAGGTAGATGGAGGCGATGAGGATGCCACCGACCGCGGCCTCGACATAGCGTGCCTGGGTGTCGGACGCGTCACCGGGCAGCGCGAGGCGGGTCGGCACCGGGTCGGCGCCGCGTGCCAGGATGGCGACGCCGTTCCAGCTCCGCTGTCCGCACCAGACCGCGCCGTAGCCCGCCGCGCGCATCGCCTCGATCGGAAACGCGCCCTGCTCCGCCTTCAGCTCCTGCAGGCAGACCACGTCCGGCGCCGAACGGTCGAGCCAAGCCAGCAGGTTCGGCAGCCGCCGGTTGACGTTGTTGATGTTGAAGGTCGCGATCCGCATCACCGGCGAAACGCGCGGTCTGCCGTTCGGCTGCACGCCGCGCCTCAGCGCCCGCGCAGCCGCAGCAGGGACAGGATTGCGAGCCCTCCGGCCACCACCGCCACGATGACGGAGGCAAGCGCGTAGATCTCCGGCGTGACGCCAAGCCGGGTCATCGAGAACACCACCATCGGCAGCGTCGAGGCGCCCGGCCCGCTGGTGAAGCTCGCGACCACGACGTCATCCATCGACAGGGTGAAGGCGAGCAGCCAGCCGGACAGCAGCGCGGGCGCCATCAGCGGAACGGTGATCAAGGCGAAGGCGTGGGCGGGGCTGGCGTAGAGGTCCATCGCCGCCTGCTCGAGCACCGTGCCGGCATCCACGAGGCGCGCGCGGACCACCATCGTCACGTAGGCGACCGACACCGACGCATGCGCGAGCGTCACCGTTCCGGCACCGCGGCCCTGCGGCCATCCGATCGCCTGCTCGAGCATGACGAAGAGCAGCAGCAGCGAGAGGCCGGTGATCACTTCCGGCAGCACGAGCGGGGCCGCCAGCGCCGCCTCGAACGCGTCACGGCCGCGGAACCGGCCGAAGCGTGCCAGCGCATAGCCCGCGGCGGTGCCGACCAGGGTCGCGATCGTCGCGGATCCGGCGGCAACGCGCAGCGACAGCAAGGTGGCGTCGATCAGCGTCGCGTCGGTGAACAGGGCCTGGTACCAGCGCAGCGAGGCGCCGCCCCAGGCGGTCACCATGCGGTCCGCATTGAAGCTGAACACCAACAGATACGCGATCGGCGCGTAGAGGAACGCGTAGCCGGCGGCGAGCCAGAGCAGCATCAGGCGGGTCATCGCTGATCCGTCGGGTCCAGGCGCGTCCATCCCCGGCCGAGGTGCAACGCCAGGACCGGCAGCACGACCAGGAGCAGCAGCAGCACGACGGCGAGGGCGGCGGCGGTCGGCCAGTCGCGGTTCTGGAAGAACTCCCCCCAGAGCACCCGGCCGACGAGCTGCGCCTGCGGCCCGCCCAGCAGTTCGGGGATGACGTACTCGCCCACCACCGGGATGAAGACCAGCGCGCAGCCCGCCCAGACGCCGGGCAGCGACAGCGGCAGGGTCACGCGCAGGAACACCCCCAGCGGCGATGCGCCGAGATCGGCCGCGGCCTCTTCCAGCACGCGATCGCGCCGCGCCAGGCGCGCGTAGAGCGGCAGGATCAGGAACGGCAGGTAGGTGTAGACCACGCCCAGATAGAGCGCGGTGTCGGTATAGAGCAGGTGTCGTGGGCCGATGCCGATCCATCCCAGGACGGCGTTGACCAGGCCGTCGTCGCGCAGCAGCCCGATCCAGGCGTTCAGGCGCATCAGGAACCCGGTCCAGAACGGCAGCATGATCGCGAGCAGCAGCGGGTCGCGCCAGCGCTCCGGCGCGCGGGCGATCGCGAGCGCCATCGGATAGCCGATCGCGAGACAGAGCATGGTCGATATCGCGGCGAGTTTCAGGCTGAGCCAGAGCGCGTCGCGGTACAGCGGGTCGGTCGCGACCAGGACGAGGTTGTCGAGGGTGAGCCCCAGCGTGAAGGGCGGGACGCCGTCGGCCGGATCGGCGAGCGCGATCGCCGCCACGAGGACAAGGGGCGCGATCAGGAACAGCAGCAGCCAGACCCAGGGCACCGCCAGCACCAGCGACGCGCCTCCGCCCCTCGCGGGACGCGCGAGGCGGGCAGTGGCAAGCGGGACCTGGGTGCGCCCCCGTGCCTCCGGATCGAGCTGTCGCAACGAGGCAGCCGGCCGCGGGCCGGGGCTCATTCGGGCGCCAGCATGATGCAGGCGTCCGGCGACCAACCCAAGGTGACGTCCTGGCCGGGGGCGAGACGGGCCGGCCCGAAGCCCCGATCGAGCGCCTGGACGCTGCGCAGCAGCGTGCCGTCGGGCAGCCGCACCAGCGTGGTCGCGCTCTCCCCGCCATAGTCCTGCCCGACCACGGACCCGCTCAGCCGATTGGCCGCGGCGCCGAGATGCAGCCGTTCGGGGCGCAGGGCGAGCAGCCGGCGCCCGGTCTGTCCCACCGTCGCGGTGCGCAGGATCGTGCCATCGGCAAGCCGGAACGTGCCGTCGGACGCCAGGTCCCCCGCCAGGATGTTGGCGGCGCCCAGGAACTCGGCCACGAAGCGGTCGGCCGGATGTTCGTAGACCGCATCCGGTGCGCCCACCTGCGCCAGCCGGCCGTCGCGCATGACGCCGATGCGGTCGGCCATGCCGAGCGCCTCGTCCTGGTCGTGGGTCACGAGGATGAAGCTGGTGCCGAGGCGGCGCTGCAGCCGCATGAGCTCCTGCCGCGTTTCGGCGCGCAGGCCACGGTCGAGCGCGGAGAGCGGTTCGTCCAGCAGCAGCAGGCGCGGACCCGGCGCGAGGCTGCGGGCCAGCGCCACGCGCTGCTGCTGCCCGCCCGAGAGTTCGTGCGGGCGACGCCCCGCCAGGTCGGAGAGCCGCACCAGCGCCAGCATCTCGGCCACTCGGGCGGAGAGCGCCGCCCCGCGCATGCCCTGGCGGCGCAAGCCGAACGCGACGTTGTCGGCGACCGAGAGATGCGGGAACAGCGCGTAGGACTGGAACATCGTGTTCACCGGCCGCCGGTGCGGCGGCAGCGGGGCGAGGTCGACGCCCTCGAGCGCGATGCGTCCGGCGGTGGGCCGCACGAACCCGGCGATCGCACGCAGCAGCGTCGTCTTGCCGGAGCCCGACCCACCCAGCAGGACGAAGAGTTCGCCGGGTTCGGTGGTGAGATCGAGGCCGGACAGGGCCGCCACCGTGCCGTAGCGCACCGTGAGATCGGAGATGACGAGGCTCATCGCCTCACCGCCCCGACACGCGAACGTGGCGCCCGCCTGCGTCGGGGCAGGTACGGCCCCACGTTACGACCGGCCATCGTGCCGGTCGTCGCCCGCATTTCGCGCCGGCCATGACGGAAGGGAGGCGGAGCGGCCGGCCAGGACGACGGAGAGGAGACGGGGCGGACATGGGGCAGCCGGACGCATCGACCGGCCCGCCGCTCATTTCCCCGCCTTGAACCGCGCCCACAGGCGCGTGCGGGCCCGTTCGGCAGCGGGCGCGACCGCAGTGACGGTGAAAAAGCGCGCCATCATCTCCGGCGTCGGAAAGACGTTGGTGTCCGCCTTCAGTTCGGGGCGCACCATGGGCAGGCTGGCCGGCACCGCGTTCGGATAGCGCACCACGTTGGTGATGCCGGCGATCACCTCCGGCCGCAGCATGAAGTCGATGAACGCCAGCGCCTCCGCCTTGTGCGGCGCGTCGGCGGGAATCGCCAGCATGTCGAAGCCGACCTCGGTCGCCTCCTTCGGTGCCACGTAGCGCACGGTCACGCCGCGCCCCGCCTCGGCGGCGCGCGCCTGCGCCTGGATCACGTCGCCCGAGTAGTCGAACACGAGGCAGGTTTCGCCAGTCGCCATCGCCTCCAGCGCACCGCCGCTGGCGAAGGTGCGGATGTAGGGGCGGATCGCCATCAGCGTCTTCTCGACCGCGGCGAGGTCGCCGGGATCGGTACTGTTCGGGTTCTTGCCCAGATAGGCGAGCACCGAGGGGATCACGTCGATCGCGGAGTCCATCATGGTGATGCCGCATTTGGCGATCCGCTTGGCGTTCTCCGGCTTGAACAGCAGCGTCCAACTGTCCATCGCCGCATCCGGCGCCAGCGCGCGCACCTTGTCGGGCAGCACGCCCAGGCCGATCGTTCCCCACAGATAGATCGCGCCATGCCGGTTGCCGGGATCCGAGGTCTCGACCCGCCGCATCAGGTCGGGATCGAGGTTCTTCCAGTTCGGCACGCGGCTCCGGTCGATCTCGGCCAGGGCACCCGCCTTGATCAGGCGCGAGAGGGTCGGCTCGTTCGACGGCACCACCACGTCGTAGCCCGAATGTCCGGCGAGCAGCTTGCCCTCCAGCGTCTCCAGGCTGTCGAACACGTCGTACTGCACCTTGATGCCGGTCTCGGCGGTGAACCGCTCCAGCGCCTTGGGGTCGGTGTAGTCGGTCCAGTTGTAGACGTTCACCACGCGCTCCTGCGCCAGGGCGGGCGGGCCCAGCAGCAGGCAGGCGAACACGGCGAGCAGGGGAAGCAGGCGCATCAGCGGGGTCCTGGCGGAACGAAGGCTGCCTGCGTGCCGCCATCCACCGGGATGATGGTGCCGGCGAGGTAGCGGGCGGCGTCAGACAGCAGGAACTGGATCACGTCGACGACGTCCTCCGGCTGGGCGATCCGTCCGACCGGCGAGACGCCGGAGGGCTGGTACCCCTTCCCCACCGTCGGGTCCGCCATGGCGCGGACCATCGGCGTGTCGACCGTTCCCGGCGCGAGCGCGTTCACCAGCACGCCCGCCGGCGCCCATTCGGCCGCCATCACCCGGCACAACTGGCTGACCGCCGCCTTGGACGCGGCGTAGGCGCCGCTCACCACCTTGGGGCGCAGCGCGGCGATGGAGGAGAGCAGCACCACCCGCGCCGGGTCGTCCGGCCGCGCCGCCGCCCGCAGCAGCGGAAACGCTGCGCGGGCGCAGAGCCAGGTGCCGCGCACGTTCACCGACAGGACGCGATCGAATTCCTCGATCGGCATCTCGGCCATCAATCCGGATCGCAGCACGCCCGCGCAACAGATCAGGGCGTGCAGCTCCGGTGTCGCGGCGCCGATCGTCGCGAAGGCCGTCGCCACCTGGTCGGCATCCGCGACGTCGCAGGGCTGGGGCCGGAAGGCGCCCCCCAGCTCCTCCGCCAGGGTCTCGAGTCGAGGGCCCGGCAGGTCCAGCCCGGTCACGGTCCAGCCGGCCGCGACCAAGCGCACGGCCGCGGCGCGCCCGATTCCCGATGCCGCCCCCGTGATCGCCGCGATCTTTCCCATTGCTCCCCCTTGAATTGTCACCTGGAGCGTAGAGGGTTTTCGGGCCAAGGTGAATCCGAGCGGGCGACCGGGACAGCGACTCCCGCGTTGACTCTGCGGGCGCGGCGGCTATAACCCCCGCTCTCCGGCCGCAGGTCCCGACCCGCGGCCCGCATGTTTATGGCCGAGTAGCCTGGGAAGAATGTGAGCGCCATGTTTGCTGTCATCCGCACCGGCGGAAAGCAGTACCGCGTGACTCCGAACGCGGTGCTGAAGGTGGAGAAGCTGACCGCCGAACCCGGCGCCACCGTGACCTTCACCGATGTCCTGGCCGTGGGCGGCCCCGGCACCCTGACCCTGGGCGGCCCGACCGTCGCCGGCGCCTCGGTGACCGCGACCGTGATCGCCCAGGACCGGCTGGAGAAGGTCATCATCTTCAAGAAGCGCCGCCGGCAGAACAGCCGCCGCCGCAATGGTCACCGCCAGCACGTGACCGTGCTGCGCGTCGCCGGCATCACCGATGCCGCCGGCGAGACCCACACCCATCCGCACACCGCGTCCGAGACGGTGCCCGCGGCCGCCCTGGATGCCGCCGAATCGCTCGGTGTCGTCTCCGGTGAGGCGCCCGAGAACGTCGAAAACGCCCCCACCCAGGAGTAACCCGCCATGGCACATAAAAAGGCAGGCGGCTCGTCCCGCAACGGCCGCGATACGGAAGGCCGGCGCCTCGGCATCAAGAAGTTCGGCGGCGAGAGCGTGATCGCCGGCAACATCCTGGTGCGTCAGCGCGGCACCAAGTGGTACCCCGGCCAGAACGTCGGCCTGGGCCGCGACCACACGATCTTCGCCCTGGTCGACGGCAAGGTCGAGTTCCAGCGCAAGGCTGGCGACAAGGTGCACGTGTCCGTCCGACCGCTGCCGGTCGCCGCCGAGTAAGGCGTCCGGTCCCGTCTGCGTTCTCGAACGGGGGTCGGCGCCAGCCGGCCCCCGTTTGCATTGGAATCCCCCATGAAGTTCCTCGACCAGGCCAAGATCTACCTCCGCTCCGGTGACGGGGGCGACGGCGTGGTCGCGTTCCGCCGCGAGAAATACATCGAGTTCGGCGGCCCGGACGGGGGCAATGGCGGTAAGGGTGGCGACATCGTCTTCGAGGCGGTCGACAACCTCAACACGCTGATCGACTTCCGCTACACGCAGCATTTCCGCGCCCCCAAGGGCGGCAACGGCGCCGGCTCCGACCGCACCGGCGCGGGGGCGTCCGACGTGGTGATCAAGGTTCCGGTCGGCACCCAGATCCTCGACGACGACCGCGAGACGCTGCTCGCCGACCTCGACGCCCCCGGCAAGCGCATCACCCTGCTGCGCGGCGGCGATGGCGGGTTCGGCAACGCCCACTACAAGACCTCGACCAACCGCGCCCCCCGCCGCGCCACCAAGGGCTTCCCCGGCGAGGAGCGCTGGGTCTGGCTGCGGCTCAAGCTGATCGCCGATGCCGGGCTGGTCGGCCTGCCCAATGCCGGCAAGTCCACCTTCCTCTCGGTCGTCTCCGCCGCCCGCCCCAAGATCGCCGACTACCCCTTCACCACCCTTCACCCGCAGCTCGGCGTCGTGCGCCTCTCCGCCAGCGAGGAGTTCGTGATCGCCGACATCCCCGGCCTGATCGAGGGCGCGCATGAAGGCGCCGGTCTCGGCGACCGGTTCCTCGGCCATGTCGAACGCTGCGCGGTGCTGCTGCACCTGGTCGACGGTGCCGCCGGGGACGTGGTGAGCGCCTGGCGCACGGTGCGGGAAGAACTCACGGCCTATGGCGGCGGGCTCGCGGACAAGCCCGAGATCATCGGGCTGAACAAGGCCGACGCGATGACCCCGCGCGAGGCCTCGGCCCGCCGGACGGCCCTGCAGAAGGCCTCCGGCCGGCCGGTGTTCCTGCTGTCCGGCGCCACCGGCCAGGGCGTGCCGGAAGTACTGCGTGCCCTGCAATCCGCGATCACCGCCGCGCGGCAGGAGCAGGCGGCGTGAGCGAGGCCGCGATCGCCAGCGCGCCTCCCGCACTGGCCGGCGCACACCGGCTGGTGGTCAAGATCGGCTCCGCGCTGGTCGTCGATTCCAAGGCCGCCGCCCCACGCGCCGCCTGGCTCGCCTCGGTCGCCGCGGATATTGCACGGCTGCGGGCGCGGGGCGTCGACGTGATCGTGGTGTCCTCGGGCGCCATCGCGCTGGCGCGCCGCAGCCTCGGGCTGACGCAGAAGCGGCTCAAGCTCGAGGAGAAACAGGCCGCCGCCGCGGTCGGGCAGATCCGGCTGGCCCAGGCCTGGACCGAGGCGCTGGAAGCCAACGGGCTCACCGCCGCGCAACTGCTGCTGACCCTGGAAGACACCGAGGACCGCCGCCGCTACCTCAACGCCCGCGCCACGCTGAACACGCTGCTGGGGTTCGGCTGCATTCCGGTGATCAACGAGAACGACACGATCGCCACGTCCGAAATCCGCTTCGGCGACAACGACCGGCTGGCCGCGCGCGTCGCCGAGATGGTGCAGGCCGATCAGCTCGTGCTGCTATCCGATATCGACGGTCTCTACACGGCCGACCCCAAGCGTGACCCGGCCGCGGCGCACATTCCGGTGGTGGAGGCGCTGACCCCGGAAATCGAGGCGATGGGCGGCGAGCCCCCGCCCGGCTACTCCTCCGGAGGGATGCGCACCAAGCTGGTGGCCGCGCGAATCGCGACCCAGGCCGGCTGCGCCATGGTGATCTCGGTCGCGCTGATGCTCTGCACCGGCGAGTAGCGGTTGGTGAAGTCGCCGAGCGACTCGAACTCGATGCGCCCCTGGTCCGGCAGGCCGGCGAGGTACGCGAGCGCCGGATTCTTGACGGTGAGCCCGGTGGCGGTGGGCGTCACGT
>JAFKLG010000090.1 GCA_017304945.1 Rhodospirillales bacterium | reverse complement strand
GGGGGGTATGGGGGGGGGGGGGGTGGCGAGCGCCGAGCATGGGGCGGTGTCCGCGGGTGGCGGGGCGCCGTGGGCCCTCGTGTCATCACCGGGCTTGGCCTGGCCATCCACGACTGTGCCTCATGCGGCGCGGGAAAGTCGTGGATGGCCGGCCTTCGCCGGCCATGACACGGGAGTGCGTGCCGGCCTCGACACGGCACGCGCACACCACACGCTGCGCGTCCACCGTGCGGCGCGCGCCCACCACACGCTGCGCGCCCACCGTGCGGCGCGCGCCCACTGTGCGGTGCGCGCTCACCACTCGCCCGAGGCGCTGTCATGATGGCGGCGGCACGCATTCCCGGGCTGGCCGACCTGCTGCCGCCGCTGCGCGGGCGCGTGCAGTTCGACGCACCGCTCGCGCCGTTCACCTGGTTCCGGGTCGGCGGCAAGGCCGAGGTGCTGGTGCGGCCCGCCGATGCCGAGGACCTGGCGCAGTTCCTCCACGCGCTGCCCTCCGACGTGCCGGTGCACGTGATCGGCGCCGCCTCCAACCTGATCGTGCGCGACGGCGGGCTGCCGGGCGTGACCATCCGGCTCGCGCGCGGGTTCGCGACGGTGGTTGCCGATGAAACCGG
Source organism: Rhodospirillales bacterium (assembly GCA_017304945.1). GTDB lineage: Bacteria > Pseudomonadota > Alphaproteobacteria > Acetobacterales > Acetobacteraceae > Rhodopila. Next base: position 46,627 of record JAFKLG010000090.1, on the reverse strand, counting down.
CCTGGTGGCCGGCGCCGGCGCGCTCGACGTGACCGTCGCGGAGCATGCCGCGGCGGCCGCGCTGACCGGGCTCGAATTCCTCTCCGGCATTCCCGGCACGATCGGCGGCGCGGTCGCCATGAACGCCGGCGCCTATGGCGGCGACGTCGCCCACGTCCTCGACTGGGCGGAGGTGGTGACCCGCACCGGCGAGCAGCGCCGCATGAGCGCGGCCGATCTCTCCTTCGCTTATCGGCACGCCGCACTTCCGGTGGGCGCCGTGGTGCTGCGGGCGCGCCTGCGCGCGCAGGCCGGCGCACCCGGGCAGATCGCCGCGCGCATGGCGGAGATCCGCGCCAATCGGGAGGCCTCGCAGCCGGTCCGCGCGCGCACCGGCGGCTCCACCTTCCGCAACCCGCCCGGCATGAAGGCGTGGGAGCTGATCGACGCCGCCGGCTGCCGTGGCCTGACCCGGGGCGGCGCGCAGGTGTCCGAGAAGCACTGCAACTTCCTGATCAACACCGGAACGGCGACCGCCGCCGACGTGGAGGGTCTGGGAGAAGAGGTCCGCCGCCGCGTGCATGCCGCGACCGGCGTGACGCTCGATTGGGAGATCCGCCGGATCGGCATCCCGAACGGCAAGCCGGAGCCCGTATCATGAGCCGCCAGACCCGCGTCGCCGTCCTGTATGGCGGCATCTCCACCGAACGCGAGGTGAGCCTCTCCTCGGGGCTGCAGGTGATCGCCGCCCTGCGGGAGGCCGGGTTCGACGTAACGCCCATCGAGGTCGGCGACGACCTGGGCGCGGTGATCGCGGCGCTCACGCCGCGGCCCGACGCGGTGTTCAACGCGCTGCACGGCCGCTTCGGCGAGGACGGCGCGATCCAGGGCGTGCTCGATTGGATGAACATCCCGTACACGCATTCCGGCGTCCGCGCCTCGGCGCTGGCGATGGACAAGGTCGCCGCCAAGGCGCTGTTCGCGGCGGCGGGCCTGCCGGTGCCGCGCGGGCGGACGGTGGACATCGCGGAGCTCGAGGCCGGCGACCCGCTGCCGCTGCCCTATGTGGTGAAGCCGATTTCGGAAGGCTCCTCGGTGGGCGTCGAGATCATCCGTTCCGGCGACAATCGCCGCGCCGAGGTGGCGCGTGCCTGGAAGTTCGGCCACGCCGCGCTGGTGGAGGAGTACATTCCCGGTCGCGAGCTGACGGTCGGCGTGATGGGCGACCGCGCGCTCGCCGTCACCGAGATCATGGCCGATGCCGGCGTGTTCTACGACTACGAGTCGAAATACGCCGAGGGCGGCTCCCGCCACGTGATCCCCGCCTCGGTGCATCCCGACATCTACGCACGCGCGCTCGACGTCGCGGTAGGCGCGCATCGCGCGCTCGGGTGCCGTGGCGCGACGCGCTGCGACTTCCGCTACGACGACACGGCCGGCGAGCCGGGCCGTCTCGTGCTGCTCGAGATCAACACGCAGCCGGGGCTGACGCCGACCTCGCTGCTGCCGGAGCAGGCGGCGCATCACGGGGTGAGCTTCCCGCAGCTCTGCGCGTGGATGGTGGAGAACGCCGCATGCCGGGTGTGATGGCACGCGCGGACATTGCGACGGGCGGCACCCGCATGGGTGCGGGCACGATCGCGGTGGGTGCGGGCACGGGCACGGTCGGCGTGGGGACGGGCACGGTCGGCGCCGGCGGCGTGGGGACGGGCATGATCGCGGTCGGCGCCGGCGGCGTGGGGACGGGCACGGGCCATCGTCCCCTCGTCATGGCCGGGCTCGACCCGGCCATCCCCGCCTGCTCGGACCGTGCGCTCAGCGGTGACGACACCGATCGCTCCTACGGTGCCCGTGGGGATGGCCGGGTCGAGCCCGGCCATGACGGAGGCGGGGACGTGCGTGCGGCACGTCATGCCGCGGGTGGCTATGCCGCGGGGGATGGCCGGGTCGAGCCCGGCCATGACGGAGGAAGCGCCGGCCGACGTCCCACAGATGCCGGAGTCGCGCCATGAGCCGCACCCGCCGCGCGCCGGGGCCGCGCAATTCCGTGCAGGACCGGCCGGCACGCCTCAAGCTGCTGCTCCGCCGCCAACGCAAGCTGCTCCGCCCCGCCGGCTGGGTCGCCTTCGCCGGCGTGGTCGCGCTGTTCGGCGTGGTCGTGCTGCAATCCGCCAAGCCCGGCGGCACGATCGCCAGCTTGCGCGAACGCATCGGCAATGCCACCGGCAGCGCCGGCCTGCGCGTCACCGACGTGGTAATCGAAGGCCGCGCCAACACGCCCGAACCGCTGCTGCGCGCCGCGATCGGGGTGTCGAAGGGCGATCCGATCCTCGGCTTCTCGGTCGAGCAGGCGCGGGCGCGCATCGAGACGCTGTCCTGGGTGGAACACGCGACCGTCGAGCGCCGGCTGCCCGGCACCGTCGTCGTCTTCCTGCAGGAGCGGCGCCCTTTCGCCATCTGGCAGAACCAGGGCAAGTTCGTCCTGGTCGACCGCGCCGGCCAGGTGGTGACCAACCAGGAAGTGGCGCAGTTCCGGACCCTGCCATTGATCGTCGGCGCGGGCGCCCCCGCCGCCGCGGCGCCGCTGCTCGATGCGCTGACCGACCGGCCGGCGCTGCAGGCCCGCATCGTCGCGGCGGTGCGGGTCGGTGAACGCCGCTGGAACCTGCAGATGAATTCCGGCACCGACGTGATGCTGCCGGAAGGACACGAGGTCGAGGCGCTCGACCGACTCGCGCAACTCCAGCAAGAACATGCGGTGCTCGACCGACCGCTCGCGGCAATCGACCTGCGGCTGCCCGACCGGTTGTTGTTGCGCCCGAAACCAGATCCCAACGGCGCCCCCGCCGTGCCCGCGAAGAAACCGACCTGACGGAGCGCCCGATGAACGAAATCTCGCGTCGCGGCCTGTCCCCTCCGCCTCCGCCCGTCATCGCCGGGCCGAACGAGCCGGAGCGGCCGCGCGCCCATCGCGCCGGCCCGTTCGGCGTGCTCGATATCGGCACCACCAAGATCGCCTGCCTGATCGGCCGCACCGAGAGCGACGGCACGCTGCGCGTCCTCGGCTTCGGCTGGCACAAGGGCCGCGGCGTGCGCGGCGGCAGCGTCGTCGATCTCGAGGAGGCCGAGAAGGCGATCCGCGCCTGTGTCGGCCAGGCCGAGGACATGGCGGATACGCGGCTGCGTTCGGTCACCGTGAACCTGACCTGTGGCCAGCCCGAGTCGAAGCTGTTCAACGTGCAGTGGCCGGTCGGCGGACGCGCGGTGGACGAGTCGGATATCCGCGCCGTCGTGCGCGAGGGCCGCCTGCGCTCCGCGGCCGAGGGGCGTGAGCCGATCCATGCGATGCCGCTGCATTTCTCGGTCGACGACACCGATCGCGTGGTCGATCCACGCGGCCTCTACTGCACGACGCTGACCTCCCGCCTGCATTTGATCGATGCCGCGTCCACCGCGCTCCGTTCGCTGGGCGCCTGCATCGCGCGCTGCGACCTCGAGATCGAGGAACTGGTCTCCGCGCCGATGGCCGCCGGCCTCTCCACCCTGGTCGCCGACGAGCGCGAGCTCGGCGTCACCGTGATCGACATGGGCGGCGGCACCACGGGCATGGCGGTGTTCGCCGAAGGCCAGTTGCTGCACACCGCACAGCTTCCGGTCGGCGGCGTGCACGTCACCAAGGATCTCGCCGCCGGCCTGTCGACGCCGATCGGCCATGCGGAGCGGCTGAAGACGCTGTTCGGCAACGTGCAGTCGAGCCCCGACGACGAGAAGGAGCTGCTGCCGGTGCCGCTGGTCGGCGAAGACGAAGGCCAGCTCGCGCAGATTCCGCGCATCATGGTGGTGAACATCATCCGCCCGCGCATCGAGGAAACCTTCGAGCTGGTGAAGGAGCGGCTCGACAGCAGCGGCATGGCGCGCGCCGCGGGCAACCGCGTGGTGCTGACCGGCGGCGCCTGCCAGTTGCCCGGCGTGCGCGACCTCGCCGCCCGCATGCTGGGCAAGCAGGTGCGCCTCGCGCGTCCCACCGCGTTGCGCGGCTTGCCGGAACTCGCCTCCGGCCCCGCCTTCGCGACCGCGGCCGGCCTGCTGCATTGGGCAGCCGGCGCCGGCCGCACCTTCCACGACGTCGACTTCGAGGTCGAACGTCCCGCCGGGTTGTTCCGGCGCATCGTGAATTTCCTCAAGGAGCGCGTGTGATGCCGCGCAGAAGATTCCAAGGCCGGTGCGGCGATAATTTTCCGCCGGCACCGGCACACGCTCCCGCGAATCGAAAGCTCTGACGCAAACTACGACTCCATCGCTGCCCGCAGCCCCCGGGGAGACCTCCACAATGACCCTGAACCTGACGATTCCACAGACCCACCACACCGACTTCACGCCGCGGATCACGGTGATCGGCGTCGGCGGTGGCGGCACCAACGCGGTCGACAACATGATCGCCGCGAACCTGCAGGGTGTGGAGTTCGTCGTCGCCAACACCGACGCGCAGCAGCTCATGCACAGCCGCGCCGATCGCCGCATCCAGTTGGGCCCGCACATCACGCAGGGCCTGGGTGCGGGCGCGAAGCCGGAGATCGGCCGCGCGGCGGCGGAGGAGGCGGCGGACGAGCTCTATCGTCACCTCGACGGGGCGCACATGGTGTTCATCACCGCCGGCATGGGCGGCGGCACCGGCACGGGTGCGGCGCCGGTCATCGCGCGCATGGCGCGCGAGCGGAACATCCTGACCGTCGGCGTGGTGACGAAGCCGTTCGGGTTCGAGGGCGTGCGGCGCGGTCGTGCGGCGGAGCAGGGGATCGAGGAGCTCCAGCAATACGTCGACACGCTGATCGTGATCCCCAACCAGAACCTGTTCCTGATGGCCAACGAACGCACCACCTGGAAGGATGCGTTCAAGATGGCCGACCAGGTGCTCTACATGGGCGTCCGCGGCGTCACCGACCTGATGATGGTGCACGGGCTGGTCAATCTCGATTTCGCCGATATCCGCACGGTGATGGCGGAGATGGGCAAGGCGATGATGGGCACCGGCGAGGCCGAGGGCGAGAACCGCGCCATCCGCGCCGCCGAGGCGGCGATCAACAACCCGCTGCTCGAGGACACGTCGATGTCCGGTGCGCGCGGCCTGCTGATCAACATCACCGGCGGCGACGACCTGACGCTGTTCGAAGTGGACCAGGCGGCCAACCGCATCCGCGAGGAAGTCGACGAGGAAGCCAACGTGATCTTCGGCTCCGCGGTCGACGAGTCGCTGACCGGCCGGATCCGCGTGTCCGTGGTCGCGACCGGCATCGACTCGCCGAAGGCGGAGGCGGCGCGGCCGAAGCTGGTGGCGGTGGGCGGCGGCGCCATGCCGGCCCCGGCGCCGATCCCGGTCCCCGGCGGCATGCCGGCGGCGATGACGGTGCCGGCGGCAGGCGCCTCCGTCTCCGCGATGCCGCTGCGCCAAGCCTCCCCGGCGCTTGCCCCGGCCCCGGCGCCGATCCATCACGCCGCGCCGGCCGAGGCGGTGGCGATGCATGCCGCCGAACCGATGGCGGCGGCGGCCCAGCCGGTCGGCCAGGCGCATGTGATGCCGCTGCGCCAGCCGGCTGCCCCGACCGCGGCCCCGGCGCCCGTCGCGCGTGGCGGCCTGTTCGCCGAGGCACCGCGTCCGACCGCCACGCCGGCCAATCCGGTGGCGGCCCCCGCCCCCTCGATGGAGCCGGCGCGCCCCAGCCTGTTCAGCCAGGTGACCGGCGCGTTCCGCCGCCGGACGTCGATGCCGCAGGGCTACGAGGCGGCGCCGCAGCGGCAGGAGCCAGTGGCGGCCCCGGTCGTTACGCCGGTCGGTGGACCGGCCCAGGCGCAGGGACGGCAAGAGGCCCCGCAGGCGACGTCACGCGCCGTCGGCGGCGACGAGGTCGGCCTGGACATCCCCGCGTTCCTGCGTCGCCAGACCTCGTGAGCAGCGCAGCAAATCCCGTGAAAACAAAGGGTTGCTGAGAAACACTCGGCAACAATGATTGACTGGCCGCGGCAGTCCCGCCCCCCTAGGGTGAGACTGCCGCTGGTGCTTTTGCCGGCCGCCTCGGGGAACCGGACGGGATGGACGGACTGCCGCAGACCATGGAGCTGGAACAGGCCCCGTCCTCACGCGAGGCGGTGTGGCAGCGCACCTTGAAATCGTCGATCGACTGCGTCGGCGTCGGCGTGCATTCCGGCGCGCGGGTGCAGATGACACTGCGCCCTGCCGCCCCCGGCACCGGCATCGTGTTCGAGCGCACCGATCTCGGCCGCTCCCTGCCGGCCCGCTTCGATCATGTGATCGACACCCGCCTCTGCACCGTGGTCGGCCTCCCGGGGGAGCCGTCGGTGCGGGTCGGCACGGTCGAGCACCTGATGGCCGCGCTCGCCGCCAAGGGCATCGACAACGCCGTGATCGCGCTGGATGGGCCGGAAGTGCCGATCCTGGATGGGTCCGCCGCGCCGATCCTGTTCCTGCTGGATTGTGCCGGATCGGTCGAGCAGGCGGTGCCGCGGCGGGGCATCGAAATCCTGCAGCCCGTCCGTGTCAGCGACGGCGCCGCCTTCGCCGAGTTGCGCCCCAACCGCTCCGGCCCGCGTGGCCTCGGCATGGCGATGTCGATCGACTTCGCCGCGGCGGCGATCGGGCGGCAGGCCTACGAACTGCACCTCTCCGAGACGAGCTTCCGGCACGAACTCGCCGCCGCGCGCACCTTCGCGATGGCGGAGGAGGTCGAGCAGCTTCGCGCGATCGGCCTCGCGCGGGGCGGCAGCCTGGACAACGCGCTGGTGGTCGACGGGGACCGGGTGCTGAACCCGGGCGGCCTGCGCATGCAGGGCGAGTTCGTGCGGCACAAGCTGCTGGACGCGGTGGGTGATCTCGCGCTGGCCGGCATGCCGCTGAACGGGCGGTTCGTCGCCCATCGCTCGGGGCATGCGCTGAACAACAAGCTGCTGCGGGCGCTGTTCGCCGATCGCGCCGCGTGGCGTCCGCTCGAGGACACGGCGACGCTCGCGGCGGCCTGATCGCGCGCGCGGCCCGTCGGGGCCGAGCGTCCGCGAGACGACAACAGCCGCGGCACGAGGACGGTCGCGACACGGGACCGCCGCGATACGGGACCCTCGCGACCGGAGGGGCGGAGAGCCGCCGAACGGCTCCCCGCCAGCCCCGCGCCTCAGGCCTCGTTCGACTTGTCGAGCACCGGCTGGAACGTGGTGGTCGCCTTCTTCAGCTCCGTCGCGACGTCCGCGCCGCCCACGATATTGGTCAGCCCGACGCCCAGCGTGTCGCGGAACTCGGTGACGGGGACGATGACCGGGAGGCCGGAGCGCGCCATTTTCAGGCTGGTCTCGGTCGTGTCGAACCATTCCTTCGGGAAGCTGCTGTTCTGCTGGATGTCGGTCCGCGCATAGACCGAGAGGCGCGCCGGCGTGCCGGCCCCGGACCGCAGCTGTTCAGCCTGCATCTCCTTGCCGGTGATCCATTGCAGCCAGAGCCACGCGGCCTTCTTGTTCTTCGCCGTGGCCGGGATGCCCATGCCGTCGATGAAGGTGGCGCAGTTATGCGCCTTGGGGCCCGCCGGCACCGGCGCGAACCCGACCTTCTCCACCACCTTCGACTTGGTCTTGTCGAGCAGCGGGGCGGAGAAGCCGATCCCGTCCCACCACATCGCGGCGCGACCCTGCATGAAGGTGGTCTGGCACTCGTTCCAGTTGAAGCCGATGTTCCCTGGCGGCCCACACTCCTTCATGATCGTCTGGTACCACTTGCCCGCGTCCACCGCGGCCGGGGTGTCGGTCAGCAGCTTCTTGCCGTCCGGCGTCACCGTCTCCTGGTCCCAGCCCAGCAGGATGCTGTCGTACAGCACCACGTTGGCGTTCTTCACGCCGCGGCCGACGAACCCGTAGACCTGCTTGGACGGATCGGTCAGCGCCTTGGCCATCGACATCATTTCGTCGAAGGTCTTGGGCGGGGCGTTGAAGCCTTTCGCGGCCAGCAATTCCTTGTTGTAGAAGATGATGAACAGGTCCTGGTTCAGCGGCAGCACGTTGATCTTGCCGTCCTGTCCGGTCGCCACTTCCATTGACGGCTTGCTGAAGTCGGCCAGGTCGAAGTCCGGATTGGTCATGCTCTTGTCGGCGATGTAGGGACGCAGGTCCTCCATCCACTTCGCCTTCTCGATCAGCCGCTTCTGCACGTGCATCGCCACGTTCAGCGCGTCGAAGCTGGGATGGCCGGTCGCCATCTCCATGGCGGCCTTGGGCCGCTGCTGCTGTTCGGGGATCTGCTCGAAGCCCACCTTGATGCCGGTGAGTTCCTCGAATTTCTTCAGGTTGTTCTTCGCCAGGTCGCCGCGCGGCGAGAGCTGGAAGTTCACCTCGATGCTCTGGCCCTTGCACTGCTTCCAGTCGAAGGCCGACTGGGCGTTGGCGCGCTCGACGATGGCGGGTGCTGCCAGTGGAGCGGCCGCGATGGCGGCGGACGCCTGCAAGAGGCGGCGGCGACGGATCATTTGTTTCCTCCATGAAGCCACCCGGCGGCAGGGGACGGCGAGGCCGGTCCACCGCAAGGCTGCCCGGACAAGGGCGGCCGGATCATAGGAGGGGCGGTCGCGGCGCGGAAGATGGGACCGCTATCGCGCCGATCGGGAGGGGAACGGGCGCGCGTCCATCCGGGGGGCGAGCGCCGCGGCCGCCGGGGCGGAGAGCGCTCTGGCCAAGAGGGCGAGAGCGGTCGTGCCACCGGGCCGGAGAGCGCCGCAGCCGCGGTCCAGCGGGCGGCGGGAGCGTCAGTCGTCGCGGTGCACCCGCTCCATCCGCTCGTGGCGCTCCTGCGCCTCGATCGACAGCGTGGCGATCGGGCGGGCTTCCAGCCGGCGCAGGCCGATCGGCTCGCCGGTCTCCTCGCAATACCCGTAGGTCCCGGCCTCGACCCGCCCCAGCGCCTGGTCGATCTTGGCGATCAGCTTGCGGGCGCGGTCCCGGGTGCGCAGCTCCAGCGCGCGGTCCGTCTCCACGCTGGCGCGATCGGTGATGTCCGCCTCATGGATGCCGCCTTCGGACAGGCTCGCCAGCGTCCCGTCGGCCTCCTTCAGCAGGTCGGCGCGCCACCGCAGCAACTTCTGGCGGAAATATTCGACCTGGACGGGGTTCATGAATACCTCGTCCTCGGATGGGCGGTAGTCAGGGGGCAGAGTTACCATCATGTGTGCCGGTCCTGCTCGCTCGTGTTCTTCGCCCACCCGCGCTGGACGTCCTGACGACACCCAAGCGGCCCATTCCGGGTCGTGAACGCGCGGGCTTATAGCCGCGCACTTGAGCTACGCCAAGCCTGCTCAACAAAGCGTCACCCATGAAACCCGTTTCGGACGCGCCCAGATCAGCGTCCGAACCGCGCCAATTCCACCCGCGCGCGCAGCCGGATGGAGCCGAGGATCGCCGCCAGCGCCGGATCCGCCGTCATTTCGTCTTGGCCGCACAACGAATCCAGCGCTTCCAGATCTGCTTGCCCGAGTTGTCGTCCCAGCAGCGCCGCCTGCAGCCGTCCCAGCACCCGGAGCAACTCGTGACCCCGGCGGAGCGCCCGCCGAGTCGGGTCCTCGGGACCGGTGGCGGCCTGCAGCGCCAGCATCGCCTCCAGCACCACCCCGCCCGCGGCGCCAGCCGACACTGGTCGCGCCGTCGGCGCCGGCCCCTCCGGCACGGCGAACCCGCCGCCCGACGCCGGCGCCCGTCCCCAGTTCGGCTGCGGCGCCGTCGCCCCGCCCACTCCGTCGATCCCGCCCATCACCCGGCTCCTTCTTCCCGGTCCGTCCGCGCCACCCGGCACGTCCTGCCCACCTCCCACCCCAGGAAGCGCCCGGTTTTCCGCGCGCGCGGCTGGCACGCCGCTTGCCCTTTCACGATCAGACTGAGGCCAAAACCTTTCGACCGTGCTACCGAGGTGCGCCGTGCGACACCTGATCGCCCTGTGGCTCTGCCTGATCCTCGCGACCGCCTGGGCCGCCCCGGCCACCGGCCAAGTGCGCATCAAGGACATCGCCGACGTGGAGGGCGTGCGCAGCAACCAGTTGATCGGCTACGGCCTGGTGGTCGGGCTGAACGGCACCGGCGACAAGCTCGACAACGCCGTCTTCACCCGTGAATCGCTCGTCGGCATGCTCGAGCGGCTCGGCGTCAACACGCGCGACCAGGTCACCAAGCTCTCCACCAAGAACATCGCGGCCGTGATGGTCACCGCCGACCTTCCGGCCTTCGCCCGCAGCGGCAGCCGCATCGACGTCGCCGTCTCCGCGCTGGGCGACGCGACCAACCTCACCGGCGGCACCCTGCTCGTCACCCCGCTGCTCGCCGCTGACGGCGAGGTCTACGCGGTTGCCCAGGGCGCGCTCGCCACCGGCGCCATCGCCGCGCGCGGCGCCGCCCAGTCGGTGAGCCGCGGCGTCCCCACCTCCGGCCGCATCGCCAACGGCGCCACCGTCGAGCGCGAGGTCCCGTTCCGCCTCGACCGCAAGGACGCGCTCCGCCTCGGCCTGCGCAACCCCGACCTCACCACCGCGCGCCGCATTTCCCAGGCGATCAACCGGGTGCTGGGACCGGTCAGCCGCGCCCTCGACCCGCGCACGGTCGCCCTCAACCTCGCCGGCCGCGACCCGATCGAGGCGCTCGCCGCGCTCGAGGACCTGCGCGTCGAGCCCGACAACGCCGCCGTGGTGGTGATCGAGGAGGCGAGCGGCACCGTGGTCATGGGCGCCAATGTCCGCATCAGCACGGTGGCGATCGCCCAGGGGAACCTGACCATCCGCGTCACCGAGACGCCGGAGGTCAGCCAGCCGGGCCCGTTCTCCAACGGCCAGACCGTGGTCGTCCCCCGCACCAACATCCAGGTCGACGACCAGCACGACCGCAAGCTGGGCATCCTGAGCTCCGGCGTCACCCTGCGCGACCTGGTCGCCAGCCTGAACGCGCTGGGCGTCGGCCCGCGCGACCTGATCAGCATCCTGCAGGCGATCAAGACGGCCGGCGCGCTGCAGGCCGACCTGGTGGTGCGCTGATGGACCTGGCCGCCCCCCTGCCCACGGCACCGGCCTTCGCACTGGCCGCGCCGCCGGCTCCGAAACCGACCTTGCCGACGTCCGGCCGCGACCCCGCCGCGATGGCCGCCGCGGCCCGCGCCTTCGAGGCGGTGTTCATCGGGCAGATGCTCGCGCCGATGTTCGACACCGTGAACACCGCGCGTGGACCATTCGGCGGCGGCGCCGGCGAAGAGGCCTGGAAGCCGCTGCTGGTGGACGCCGTCGCGAAGCAGATCGCCGCGGCCGGGGGGTTCGGCTTCGCCGCCGCCGTCCAGCGCGAGATGCTGCGCATGCAGGAGGCCCGACAGGGATGATCAACGCCGCCCCCGCCGATCTCCGCTCCGCCGCTGCCCGGCTCGCCGCCGTGCTGGCGCGCGAGAACGCCGCCCTGGCGGCGCTCGACCTGGCCGCGGTCGCCGCTCTCCTGCCCGAGAAGCAGGCCGCCGCCGCCGCCTTCGCCGAGGCGCGCGGCGCGGCCGAAGCCCAGCCGCCGCTCCCGGCACTCCGCCCCGTCGCCGATCAGCTCCTGCAACTCGGGGCGGAGAACCGCCGCCTGCTCGAACGGGCCATGGCCGTGCAGACCCGTGTCATGGGGCTGGTGGCCCGCGCGCTGCCGGTCTCGACCGCCCCCGGCTACGCCGCCCCCGGTGTCGGCGCCCCCGGGGCGGCCCGTCGCCCGATCGCATTCGCGCTATCCGCCCGCGCCTGAGCTACCCGCTCTGATCGCGGCATGATACTGCGGCGTCATGGAGGAGCTGACACCGGAGGCCTGGCGCCGGTTGCTGCGTCGCCCGCTGGCCGCCCCTGCCGATTTGCCGCTCTATGGCCCGCTCTGCGGCGCCGCCGAGTTCGTCCTCGGCCGGCTCGCGCAGTCGCTCGACGGCTACATCGCGCTGCGCGACGGCCGCTCGCAATGGATCAGCGGGCCGGAGGATATCGCCCACACCCATCGGGTGCGCGCCCTGTCCGACGCGGTGGTGGTCGGCGCGGGCACCGTGCGCGCCGACGACCCGCAGCTCACCACGCGGCTCTGCGAAGGGCCCAACCCGGTGCGCGTCATTCTCGACCCGGCGCTGCGCCTGCCGGCCACCCATCGTGTCTTCGACGGATCGGTCGACACCCTTGTGGTCGCCGCCGGGACGGCCCGCTCCGCGAACCGGGTGGGCGCCGCAGAGGTGCTGCGCGTCGCCGGCACCGAACATGCGCTCGACCTCCCGGCGTTGCGGGCCGCGCTGCGGGCGCGCGGATTGCGGCGGCTGTTCGTGGAGGGCGGCGGCAAGACGGTCGCCCGCTTCCTGGCCGCCGGCCTGCTCGACCGGCTGCACGTGACCGTCGCGCCGATGCTGATGGGGGCGGGCATCCCGGCCTTCCCGTTGCCGCCGGTCGACAATCTGGGCGAGGCGCCGCGCTACACCTGGGCCGTGCACCCGATCGGGCGCGACATCCTGCTCGACATCGCCCTGACTCCGCCGTGAGCGAACTCCGACGTGAGCGAACTCCGGCGTGAGCAAGCCCCGACGTGACCGAGGCCCCGGCGTGACCGATCCGCGTGGCTTCTGGACCGTGGCGCCCGGCCGGGGGGAGCTGCGGCCCGCAGCGCTGCGCGCGCCGGGACCGGACGAGGTGCTGGTCCAGGCACTGGCGAGCGGCGTCTCCCGTGGCACCGAGGCGCTGGTGTTCGCCGGCCGCGTGCCGGAAAGCCAGTGGGATGCGATGCGCGCGCCGCTGATGGAGGGCCGGTTTCCGTTTCCGGTGAAATACGGATATGCGACGGTCGGCGAGGCCGAGGGGCAGCGCGTCTTCGTGCTGCATCCGCACCAGGAGGCGTTCGTGGCGCCACGCGCCATGTGCATCCCGGTGCCCGATGCGGTGCCGACGCGGCGCGCGGTGCTCGCCGCCAACATGGAGACCGCGCTCAACCTGCTGTGGGATGCGGCGCCGCTCGCCGGCGAGCGCGTGCTGGTGATCGGCGCCGGCGTGGTCGGGCTGCTCGCGGCCGCACTGCTCGCGCGCGTGCCGGCCACCACGGTGACCGTGGTCGATCTCGATCCGTCCCGCGCCGCGCTCGCCGAACGTTTCGGCTGTCGCTTCGCGCTGCCGCAAGCCGCCCCGCGCGAGCAGGAGCTCGTCGTGCATGCCTCGGCGAGCGAAGCCGGGCTGCGCACCGCGCTCGCCGCGGCCGCGGTCGAGGCCCGCATCGTGGAGGCGAGCTGGTACGGCGACCAGGCCCCCGCGGTGCCGCTGGGGGAGGCGTTCCACGCCCGCCGCCTGCGCCTGGTCGCGTCGCAGGTGGGCATGGTCGCGCCCGCCATGCGCGGCCGGCGCAGCCACGCGGAGCGGCTGGCGCTCGCCCTCGATCTGCTGGCCGATCCGGCCTATGACCGGTTGCTGCAGGGGCCGACCCGCTTTCGCGACCTGCCGGAGGCGATGCCGATCCTGCTCGCGCCCGGCAGCCTGTGCCAGGTGATCGACTATCAGGAGCGCTGAATGTTCAGCCTGACCGTCTCCGACCACATCATGATCGCGCACAGCTTCCAGGGCGAGGAATTCGGCCCGGCGCAGCGCCTGCACGGCGCGACCTTCGTGGTGGAGGCGGAGTTCCGCGCGCCGCAACTGGATGCGCACCAGTTGCTGGTCGATATCGGGCTGGCCAAGACGGTGCTGCGCCAGGTGCTGGATACGGTCGACTACACGAACCTGGACGACAATCCGGCCTTCGCCGGCATCAACACCACCACCGAATACATGGCCTTCCACATCCACGGCCTGCTCGCCGCTTCGTGCCGGGATGGGCGCCTGGGGGATGGCGGTCGCGCCGTCACCGCGCTCAAGATCCTGCTGCGCGAGGCGCCCAGCGCCTGGGCCGCGTACGAAGCCTCCGTCTGACACAACAAAGGGGAACGTCGCATGCAAGCCGTCAGCGTCGAGGATCGCGGGCCGATCTCGATCATTCGCATCAACCGGCCGGAGAAGCTGAACGCGATCAACAGCGCCGTCGCCGTCGAGATGCAGCAGGCGTTCCAGCAATTCGACGCCAACCCGGAGAAACGCGTCGCGGTGCTGAGCTCCGCGGGCGATCGCGCCTTCAGCTCCGGCGCCGATGTGAGCGACCTGCCGGAACTCTGGCGCGCCATCCCGAATGTCGGGTTCCACACCGAGAAGCCGATCATCGCGGCGACCACCGGCTGGGTGGTCGGCGGCGGCATCGTCATGGTGATGATGTGCGACCTGATGGTGTCCACCGAGAGCACCACCTTCTACTACCCCGAGGCCAAGCTGGGCACGACCGCCGGCGGCATCAGCTCCCTGGTCGGGCGCATGCCGCACAAGCTCGCCATGGAGGTCATGCTGCTGGGCAGCAAGGTGCCCGCGCGCCGCGCCTATGAGGTCGGGTTCGTCAACCGCGTGGTGCCGAACGGCCAGCACGAGGCCGAGGCGCTCGAGATGGCGCAGGAGCTGGTCGACTCCGCGCCGCTGGTGATCGCCGCGCTGAAGCGGCTGGTGAACCAGGTGATGCCGGTCGGGCCGGTCGAGCAGATGGTCGGCACCAGCCGCCTGCTGACCCATGTTCGCCAGTCGGAGGACTTGCAGGAAGGCATCGCGGCGTTCAAGGAAAAGCGCAAGCCGCGGTTCCGCGGTCGCTGACGGAGACCGCCATGACCCAAGCGCCCATCCCGCCTGCCGCGTCGCAGCATGATGCAGCCGCCCAGGACCTTGCCGCCGTAAGGCACTGGTTCGAGACGCTCGCCGCGCATGTCCAGGCGGTGGATTTCGTGGGCGCGCGGGCGATCTTCGCGCCCGACATGATCGCCTTCGGCACCGTCACCGACTTCATGGTCGGCCAGCCGGTGGCCGAGGCACAGCAATGGCGCAACGTCTGGCACCACATCGACCATTTCCGCTTCCGCGACGACATCCGCGCGATCGTCTCGCCGGACCGGCTGCAGGCGGTCGGCATGGGCGTGTTCGACAGCACCGGCTATCAGGCGGACGGCACGCCCTATGACCGGCCCGGCCGCACCACCGTGGTGCTGGTGCGCCCCTCGCTCGACGCCCCGTTCGTGGCCCAGCACACCCACATGTCGCTGTTCCGGGACGTGCCTACCCGGTCGGTGCGCAACAAGCCGGAGAAGCTGCCGGCGTGACGTTGCTGGACCGGCTGCAATGCCCCGCCTGCGGCGCCTCGCTGCGTGCGGCGGGATCCACGGCGCTGCACTGCGTCCGGTGCCAGGCCACCATCCCGGTGCAGGATGGCATCGTCACCCTGGTCCAGGCGCGCCCCGGCACGCACGCCGCGCCCGAGATACACGACGTCGACCAGGCGATCGACCCGGACCGCGTGGAGCAGCAGTATCGCGATATCCGTGACGCCGCCGGCGCGCGCTGGCCGGACGCGCTGGGAACGACGCTGGAGGTCGGCTGCGGCACCGGCCTCCTCTCCCGCTCCCTGCTCGGGCACGGCGACGTGGGTGGGGTCGTGGTGACCGATCCGTCGCTGAAGATGCTCGCCGCCTGCCGCGGGGCGTTGCAGGGCGCGGGGCTGGTCGGCCACGTGCCGCTGATGTTCGCGACGCTCTCGGGGCCGGAGGCTGGCTTCCGTGAGGGGGGCTTCGACACCTGCGCCGGCACGTCGGCGCTGCGCCACATCCACGACGTGCCGAACTTCCTGCAGCACGTGTTCCGGCTGCTCCGGCCGGGCGGGCGCGCCTTCTTCCTGGAGCCGAACGCGCGCTACCACCGCGCCATCATGCAGGCGCTCGCCGACATCGTGGCGCAGTTGATCATGCGCGATCCGACGCCGTCGCCCGGTCGCCACAAGCTGCTCGATCTCCTGGCGCGTGCCCGCCGCACGTCGATGCACCAGGGCGACCTGACCGCTCTGGCGCGGCTTGACGACAGGCACGTCTTCGTTGCCGAACAGATCGAGCAGAGCGGGCGGGAGGTAGGCTTCGCGGTGGCGGAGGCGCTGCCGATCGGCCGGTTCGGCTCCGGTGCCGCGATGGCCGCCGCGCTCTGCGAACAGATGGATCTCGGTGCGCCGCTGCGCGACCAGGTGGTCGGCATGATGCCCGCCTATGCGAGCCGCTACCTGCCGCTGCTCGCGGACCGTGACCTGTCGCCATCGCTGCTGCTCTGGTTCGAGAAGAGTATCGGGCCGCGGCCCGCGCGGTTCAGCCCGCCGGCGCCGGATCGCGATGCGGAGGCCGCCCCGCCTGGAACGGCTGCCGCGGCCGCCGGCGGGGTGTCGCGTCATGCGCTGCGCCTGCGCGCCGACCCGGACGGGGAGGGGACCGTGGTCAGGCTCTCCGGCTGGTGCATCGCCAATGCGGAGGTGAGCCGGGTGCGCGTGCGGATCGGCGCCGCCGCCGGCACCGCATCGCCCTGGCTGCCGCGCCCGGACGCGCATGCCGCGGTCAACGCCAATGGGGTGGTGTCGAACTGGACCTCGCTCTGCTGCGGCATCGAGGAGACGCTGCATTTTCCCGATGTGTCGCCGGATCCCGAGGGCCTGCCGCTGATCGTCGAACTGGTGATGGCGGCCGGGCCGGTGATCCGGTTGCCGGCGCCGTCGCGGCTGGTTCCCGGAGAGGAGATCACGCTCAAGGCGTGACGCCGCGGTGCCGCCGGTCGCGAGCGGTGGCCGGCATGGTTCGGCCGGGGCCGTACCGTGGAGTCCTGGCCCTTCGCGCCGGCGCTGCTACAGTCCCGTGAAAGGGGAGTCTGCGCCATGCAAGCCGGGACGATCTACGAAGCGCCGCGAATCGCCGGGCGTGACGGCGAGACGGTGGTCACCAGCACCTGTGGGCACAATTGCGGCGGGCGCTGCGTCGTCAACGCGCATGTCCGCGACGGCCGGATCGTGCACATCTCCACCGACCAGCGACGCTGGAACCCCGATCATCCGCCGCTCCCGGCCTGCGCGCG
Source organism: Rhodospirillales bacterium (assembly GCA_017304945.1). Taxonomy (GTDB): domain Bacteria; phylum Pseudomonadota; class Alphaproteobacteria; order Acetobacterales; family Acetobacteraceae; genus Rhodopila. The sequence goes on along the minus strand of JAFKLG010000090.1, from coordinate 29,642 downwards.
TGGCGTCGGCCAGATCGAGCGCACCTACCATCCCGACCGGCTGCAGTATCCGATGCGCCGTGTCGGCCCACGCGGGTCCGGCGCGTTCGCGCGGATCTCCTGGGACGAGGCGCTCGACACGGTGGCAAGCGAGATGCTGCGGGTGCGCGACACCTACGGCAACGCGGCGATCCTCGACGCTTCCCGCACCGGCAGCCAGTCCATGCTGCACGGCCGCGTCGCGGCGCAGCGCTTCCTCCACATGTTCGGCGGCTGCACCGACCTGTGGTCGAACATGTCGGCCGAGGCCGAGGTGTTCTCGGTGCGCATGACCTATGGCAGCCCCGACTACAAGTCGGCGGGCCGCGAGCCGACCGACTACCCGAATTCGAAGCTGATCGTGATGTGGGGCTGGAGCCCCGGGGACGGCACGTTCGGCACCGGCACCATGGCCTGGCTCAAGCACGCGAAGAAGCAGGGCACGCGCATCATCTGCGTCGACCCGCGCGAGACCGCGACCAGCCGGCAGCTCGCCGACGAGCACGTGTTCCTGCGGCCGTCCTCCGACACCGCGGCGCTGCTCGCGATGGGCTACGTGATCGTCACCGAGGGCCTGCACGACCAGGGATATTGCGACCGCCACGTGCTGGGCTTCGACGAGGCGCATCTGCCCGAGGGCGCACCCGCCGGTTCCTCCTGGCGCAGCTACCTGCTGGGAGAGCGCGATGGCGCGCCGAAGACGCCGGAATGGGCGGAGGCGATCACCGGCATTCCGGCTGCCACGCTGCGCCGGCTGGCGATCGACTTCGCCACCACCAAGCCGGCGGCGCTGCAATGCGGCTACGCGCCGGGGCGCACCCTGTATGGGGAGCAGTTCCATCGCGCCGCCTACGCGCTCGCGGCGATCACCGGCAATGTCGGCATTGCCGGCGGCAGTTCGGGAGTCAGCAACGGCGCCACCGGCCGCGCTGGCATCCGCAGCCTGCCGACCGGCAAGAACCCGATCGACGCGAAAGTCGCCTCGCCGCTGCTGGCCGACCTGCTCGCCCGCGGACGGGCCGGCGGCTATCCGGCGGACGTCAAGCTGATCTATTCGGCCGGCGGCGACCTGTTCAACCAGTGCCCGAACGCCGCCAAGATCGCGGCGTCGCTGGACGGCGTCGAATTCATCGTCGCACAGGACCACTTTCTCACCCCGACCGCGCGGCATGCCGACATCGTGCTGCCGGCGACCACCTTCTGGGAGCGGAACGACGTCCACACGCCCTGGGCTGGTGCCGGCCACTACGCGATCTACATGCGCCAGGCGATCGCGCCGATGTACGAGTGCCGCAACGACATCGATATCTTCGACGAGCTCTCCCGCCGGGTCGGGCTGAACGCCTACAACGACAAGAGCGAGGAGTCCTGGCTGCGCGAGCTCACGCGCGATGCGGTGGACGATTTCGACCGCTTCGCCGAAGCCGGCGTCGCGCGGTTCCCGCCGCCCGCGGAGCCGGTCGCCTTCGCCCCGCAGATCCGCGATCCGGACCACCATCGCTTCCCGACTCCGTCGGGCCGCATCGAAATCTACTCCACGGTGCTGGCCGCCAAGCCCGATCCGTACGGGCTGGGCCACATCCCGCCGGTGCCGACCTGGATGGGCATGCCGGAGACCGACGCGCGGTTTCCGCTGCTGCTGTGCACGCCGAAGTCGCGGGCCCGCACGCATTCGATCCATGGCAACCAGGCGCAGCTCGCGCGCGTCGATCCCGACACGGTGTGGATGCATCCCACCGACGCCGCGGCGCGCGGCATCCGGCACGGCGCCCGCGTGCGGGTGGTGAGCGCCGCCGGCGCGACGGTGCTGCCGGTGGAGGTCACCGACCGGATCGCCCCTGGCGTCGTGTCGATCAAGGAAGGCGCGTGGTTCACGCCGGACGCGGCCGGGACCGACACCGAGGGCTGCGCCAACGCGCTGACCCTCGACCGGTCCGCCCCGTGCGGCGCGACGACCTACAACAGCAACAGCGTCGAGGTCATGGCGTTGGCGTGACGCCCTCCAGGGCCATCGCCGTGAGCAGCCGCGCGTAGCTGCGCAGATCGAGCGGTCCGTCAGGGTCGAACCACAGCGCCGCGCCGCTCATGGCGCTGCACAGGCTCAACGCGACCAGCGTGACCGCCGCCTCGGCCGCCATCGGCACCGATTCCTGCAGCAGTTCGGCGAACATCTCCACGAGCCCGCGCCCGCGCCGCTCCAGGATCTGCCGCCGCGGTGCATCCGGCTCGTCGGCGCAGCGCAGCAGCAGCCGGTGTGCGTCGCGTTCGGCGAGCGCGGCGGCGAGATAGGCGCCGACCATCGCCTCCAGCCGCGCGCATGGCGGTTCGGCCGCGGCGGCCTCCCGCGCCGCCAGCACCCAGCAGGTCAGCGCATCGAGATGGCGGTGCATGACCGCGGCGAGCAGGGCCGCGCGGTCGGCGTAGCAGGCGCCGAAGCTGCTGCCGGGCAGGCCCGCGGCGGCGGTGATCGCCCGCGGTGTCGCCCGCAGCACGCCGCGGTCCCGCACCACCGTGGCGGCCGCGCGGCGGAGCTTGCGGGACTGCAGCGACACCCCGGCATCGGCGCCGAGCGGATGGGGGAGCGGGGCGGAGGCGGAGTGGGGCATGCGGGCGGGCTCCTGGGACGGCGACGGACCGTTTGATATACTAACAATGTTAGTTCGGCAACCGGCGCGTGTGGACGGGTTGCCGCCCCGGCGCCGAACGGGCAGGGTGCGCCGCGCTCAGCGGAGGACGTCCATGCTCCCTCGAATCGCGATGCCGCGCCCCGCGCGCGCTGGATCCGCCCTGTTGGCGCTGGCGCTGCTCGTCGGAACGGCCGCCGGCGCCCGCGCCGACACCACGCTGCATCTGGCCGAGACGGCCACCGTGATGGCGGTGCCCGACGAACTCGCCGCCTCCGTGCGCGCCGAGGTGACCAGCGCCTCCGCCGCCGACGCGCAAGCGCGGGTCAACGCGCAGGTGCAGGAGGCGCTGTCGCGCGCCCGCGCGGTTGCAGGCGTGACGGTCTCCACCGGCGGCTACGGCGTCTGGCGCGCCGGCCCCACCCCGCAGGACCGCACCGAACGCTGGCAGGCGGTGCAGACGGTGAACTTGAGCGGGCATGACGGCCCGTCGCTGCTGAAACTGGTGGGCGAGTTGCAGCAGCGCGGCCTGGTGGTCAGTAGCCTCGGCTGGCGACTGTCCGCGGACGCGTCGCGGCGCGCGCAACAGGAGGCGACCCGCAAGGCGATCGCCGGCTTGCGCGGGCGGGTGGAGGAGGCGGCGCAGTTGCTGAACCTGCGCTTCGACTCGTTCAAGTCGGTGCGGCTCGACTCGGCGTCCCCGCATCCGGCGATGCTGCGCGCGGCGGCGCCGATGGCGATGGCCGCCGCCCCACCGCCCAACGCGACGCCCGAGGACGTCGCGGTCACCGCGACCGCGGAAGCCGACGCGGAGTTGGAGCCGCGCTGACCCGAACCGGCCGATGTCGCGGCCCGCTTCTCGACATCGGCGCCGCGGGATTCCACCCTTCGCGCCGCACGAAGGAGGACACGCCATGGCCGACAATCCGCGTTGGACCCGCCGCCCCGAAGGCTCCACCTGGGGCGACTTCGGACCCGACGACGAACTCGGACGGCTCAACCTGGTCACCCAGGAAAAAGTGCTGCAGGGCATCGCCGAGGTGAAGGTCGGCAAGACCTTCTGCCTGTCCCTGCCGCTCGACTATCCCGGCGGCAACGTCATCAATCCGCGCCGCAAGCCGCCCGAACTGCGCCCGACCGAACGCAACGGGCGGCCCAACATGAACTACCCGCTGCGCTGCGACGATCCCACCGCGCTCGATATCGTCTGCGATGACCAGGTGCTGCTGACCCTGCAATACTCGACGCAGTGGGACAGCCTGTCGCATGTCGGGCAGATGTTCGATGTCGACGGCGACGGCAAGCCCGAGGACGTGTTCTACAACGGCTTCCGCGCCGGCCAGGACATCATCGGCCCGGTGCTGTTCGACGCCAAGGGCAACCAGACCCCGACCAACCAGACCCCCGGCGCCCGCCGGCTCGGCGTCGAGAACATGGCCGAGTCCTGCGTGCAGGGCCGCGCCGTCATGATCGACCTCGAGGCGCATTTCGGCCGCAGCGGCCACATCGTCGGCTACGACGACCTGATGCGCGTGCTGGAGAAGGACCGCGTCACCGTCGAGACCGGCGACTTCGTCTGCATCCGCACCGGCTTCGCGCAGATGCTGCTCGACATGAACAAGCAGCCGGATCCGAAGAAATTGTTCGCGAGCACCTCGGCGCTGGATGGCCGCGACCAGAAGCTGCTGCAATGGGTGACCGACAGCGGCGCCGTCGCGCTGCTCGCCGACAACTACGCGGTGGAGGCGGCGCCCGCGCGCCCGTGCCTCGACGATTTCTGCGCGACCTTGCCGCTGCACGCGCACTGCCTGTTCAAGCTGGGCTGCTACCTCGGCGAGATGTGGTACCTCTCCGAACTCGCCGACTGGCTGCGCGCGAACGGCCGCTCGCGCTTCCTGCTGACCGCCCCGCCGTTGCGGCTGCCGGGGGCCGTCGGCTCTCCCGCAACGCCGGTCGCCACCGTCTGAGTTTCACCCGCAACCACCGCCGGACGCCCGCGCGCTCGCGTGCCGTATGGCCGGCGGCTTGTGGCGCGGGCAGACAGCGCCGATCCTGTGTGGATCGAGAACCGGGGGACGCTGATGCCATTCTATGAACGCGGCGACGTCCGCATCCGCTATGAGGAGGTGGGGGCAGGAATCCCGCTGCTTGTGACGCCTGGTGGTGGATTGAACTCGCGGGTCGACAACTGGCCGACGGCCGTGTTCAACGCAATGGAAGCGTTCCGCGACGATTTCCGCTGCATCACCATGGACCAGCGCAACGCCAATGGCGGCGACTCGCATGGTCCCATCCCCGAATCCGATCCCTGGGGCGCTTTTGCCGACGATCAGTTGGGCCTCATGGACCATCTCGGCATCGAGCGCTTCGTCTACATGGGATACTGCATCGGCGGCTGCTTCGCGCTGAAGCTGATCGAGCGTGCGCCCGCACGCATCAAGGCCGCTGTGCTGTGCCAGACCGTCGGCCATCGGCCCGAGAACCCCGACGTGATGTACGACTCCGGTCACGACACCTGGGCGCCGGCGCTGCTCGCACGTCGGCCGGACCTGAGCATGCCGCAGCTCGAGCGTTACCTGCACGCGCTGTATCGGGACAATCCCGATTTCGTCTACAGCGTGACACGCGATTTCGTCCGTGGCTGCACGACCCCGCTGCTGGTGATGCCCGACGACACGCCGGCCCATCCGTTGCAGACCTCGCTCGACGTGATCGCGCTCGCGCCGAACGTGACCGTCACAGCCTATCCGTGGCGCGCGCCCGCCGACCTGCTCGCGCACACGATCGAGCAGGTACGCCGGTTCATCCGAACGCACGGGTGAGTCGGAGGGCGCGCGGCCCTCACCCTTGCCTCCTTCGGCAATCCTCCGTCCTATGGTGAAAACAAAACGGAGGAGCGACCATGAGCGAAGCCGTCATCGGCCCGCTGGAGGCAAGCTACCGCAACTCGCCCGCTTTCGTCGCCGCGTCGGATCAGACGCAGGTCACCCGTACCCACTGGCACATCGCGATCGCCAACGGCCTCGGCTGGGGCTTCGACGGCATGGACGGCGTGATCTTCGCGCTCGCCACACCGCTGATCATCCGTGACTACGGCGTGACGCTGGGCGAGTACAGATCGGGGCTGCAGATCGCGCTGCTGATCGGCATCGCGGGCATGTATTTCTGGCCCTGGCTCGCGGACCGCTACGGCCGGCGCACGCTGCTCGCCATCAACATCGCGGCCTTCTCGCTGCTGATGCCGGTGGTCGCGATCGCGCCGACCTTCGCGGCCTTCGTCGCGGCCCGCAGCGCGGTCGGGTTCGCGCTGAACGGCGAGTGGGCGTTGGGCTCCATGCTGGTGGCGGAGACCTGGCCCGCGCGGCTGCGCGGCAGGGTGATCGGCATCAACCGCGGCACGTGGTGCTTCGGCGCCGCGGCGGCGGGTGCGATCGCCACCTGGATCATCGCCGATCACGGGTGGCGCATCGCCTTCGTCGTGCCGGCCGTGATCGCGCTGATCGCCGTCTATGTGCGCGCCAAATGCCCGGAATCGCCGTACTGGGTGCGCACGCAGGACCGCAAGCGCCGCATCAAGGAAGCGCTGGCGGCCGGTCGCGGCCTGTCCGCCGAGGATCAGGCCTGGGTGGACAAGGCCGGGCGCATCCCGCTGCGCCAACTCTTCCTGCCCGACATGCGCCGCAACACCGCGGTGGCGACCTTCGTCGCCTGCTGCTCCACCACGATCTACGGCACGGTCGGAAGCTGGATGCCGCTGTATCTCTCGCAAGAGCGGCACTGGTCGACCGCGCAATACGGCACGTTCTACATCTGGTGGGGGCTGGTCGGATTCCTCGGCCTGCTCGCCGCCGGCTGGATCTCCGATCGGTTCGGTCGCAAGCCGGCCTTCTATGCGATGCTCGCGGAAGGGGCCGTGTTCGTCACGCTGTGGGTGTTCGCCGAGAGCACGACGGCGCTGTGGGTGTTCGGCCTGCTGTGGAGCATCGGCTTCCTGGGCTTCTGGGCGCCGGCGATGACACTGACCGCGGAGATCTACCCGACGCGCATTCGTGGCGTTGGCAACGGCTTCACCTGGTCGGTCGCCTGGCTGTTCGGCTTCGTGCTGTGGCCCTTCGTCACCGTCGCGCTGAAGCAGCATACCGGGTCCTTCGCCGCGGCGTTCCTGGTGGTGCCGGCCGCCATGGCGCTGATGGCGTTGGGGATCTGGCTGTTCTCCCCCGAACATGCCGGCGCGGAGCTCGACGCCATCTCGGAGTGAGTCGCTCGCCGGCAGCACGGCGGAGGTTTTGCTGGAGCGTGCGGGCGAGGCCGGTCAAACTGCCGCACGCTCCATCGCCTGCCGCGTCTCCGATACGCGGTCGGGTGCCCTGGTCGAGGACCATCCATGCCGCGCATGACCACCGCCCAATCCGTGCTCGAGACGCTGCTCGCCCATGGCATCGACACGCTCTATGCGTTGCCGGGCGTGCACAACGACCACCTGTTCGATGCGGCGTTCCACCTGGGTGACCGCATGCGCGTCATCCATCCGCGCCACGAGCAGACCGCGGCCTACATGGCGCTGGGTGCCGCGCTCGCGACCGGCAAGCCGCAGGCCTTCGCGGTGGTCCCGGGCCCCGGCCTGCTGAACGCGGCCAGCGCGCTGCTCACCGCCTATGGACTGAACGCGCCGGTGCTGGCGCTGGTCGGACAGATCCCGTCCTTCGCGATCGACCAGGGCCACGGCCATCTGCACGAAATCCACGATCAGCTCGGGCTTCTCCGCCACGTCACCAAGTTCGCCGCGCGGATTCGCGCGCCGCAGGAGGCCGCGGCACTGACCGCGGAGGCGCTGCGGCAGGCGACCAGCGGCCGACCGCGGCCGGTCGCATTGGAATGCGCGATCGATGTCTGGGGCCAACAGGCGGAGCTTGCAGTGCCATCCGCGCCTGCGCAGACGCAGCCAGCTTGCGCGGATGCGCAGGCGATTGCCGCCGCGGCGGCGCTGCTGAACCAGGCGGAGCGGCCGCTGATCGTCGTCGGCGCTGGCGCGCTGGATGCCGGGCCGGAGCTGCAGGCCGTCGCCGAACGTCTTCACGCACCGGTCTCTTCCTTCCGACGCGGACGCGGAGCGATCCCTACCGATCATCCGCTCGCGGTCTCCTTCACCGAGGGACATGCACTCTGGCGAGAGGCGGACGTGGTGCTGGGCATCGGCACGCGCCTCTACTGGCAGCAGAGCAACTGGGGCACGGATGCGCAGATGAAGGTGATCCGGCTCGACATCGACCCTGAGGAGATCACGCGGTTTCGGCATCCCGCCTGCGCGTTGCTGGGTGACGCGGCCGCGACGCTGCGCGCGCTGCTGCCCGAACTGACGCCGCGCGCCCCCTCGGCCGCACGCGTGGCGGAGATCGCCGCGGTGAAGCAGGCGTTCGCGGAGCGGCTGGCCCGCCACGAGCCGCCGATGGCGTATCTGCGTGCGATCCGCGCTGCCTTGCCGGCCGACGGCATCTTCGTCGAGGAAGTCACCCAGATCGGATTCGCGAGCCGGCTCGCGCTGCCGGTCCCGGCGCCGCGCACCTACCTCTCCCCCGGCTACCAGGACGCGCTCGGCTGGGGATACGGCACCGCGCTCGGGGCCCAGGCCGCCGCACCCGGTCGCAAGGTGGTGCTCGCGACCGGAGATGGCGGGTTCATGTTCCAGGCCGCCGAACTCGCGACCGCCATGCGGCATGGGCTGCCGGTAGTCGTGGTGGTGTTCGACGACGGTGCGTTCGGCAACGTGCGTCGTATCCAGCAGCAACAATACGGCAATCGGCTGATCGGCTGCGATCTCGCCAATCCGGATTTCGTGCGTTTCGCCGGGAGCTTCGGCATGGCCGCCTGGCGGGCCACCTCGCCGGACTCGCTGGAAGCCGTGCTGCGCGAGGCCTTCGCGCGCGACGCCCCGGGCCTGATTCATGTGCCGGTCGGGGAGCTACCGAGCCCTTGGGACATGATCCTGCTGCCGCGGGTGAGGGGAACGGCGGATGGTGCACGGCCGCCACTGCCCTGACCGGGTTCGAGCCGATCGGTAGATTTGGTTTCATCGGAGATTGACGGGATACCCTCGAGGCGCCATCACTCGCCGTCGAGCGCCGGGACGGCGCTTCAATCGTCGAGAGGAGACGTCGATGCAGGCTGGCATGACCCGTCGTGGATTCGGTCGTACGGCAGCCGGGGTGGCTGCAACCGTCGGTAGTTTTGCCATTCTGCGTCACGCCCGCGGCGAGGAGCCGTTGCGGCTCCGCTGCTCGCTCGACACGGCCCCGTCGCATGTCAGGAACGTCTCGATCGTCGACTACCTGGGCAAGGTGGAGAAGGAGACCGGCGGCAAGATCGTGGGCGAGGTGTTCCATGCGGGCCAGCTCTTCGCCGACCTGAACGTCGCGAAGGCGCTGCTGCAGGGCCAGGTGGACATGGCCTGCCCCGGCGCCTGGACGCAGACCGGCATCGTGCCCGACTGCGACTTCGTGCAGCTCCCGGCCTTCTACGGCCGCAAGATCGAGGCGACGCATGCCGCCTCCGACGGCAAGCCGGGCCAGATCGTGAAGAGCCAGCTCGAGGCGAAGTTGCGCACCCATGTGCTCGGCAACTTCATCGATCTCGGTTTCCAGAATTGGTACACCACGAAGAAAGCGGTGAAGAGCCTCGAGGATCTGAAGGGCCTGAAGATCCGCAGCCCGGGCGGAGCCGGCATCTCGTGGCGTATTGCCCTGGCCGGTGGCATTCCCAACACCACGGCCTGGCCGAACGTGCCGCTGGCGCTGTCGCAAGGAACGTTCGACGGGTTCGTCTCCACCGATGAGAGCTGCGCCACTGCGAAGCTGTGGGAAGCGGGCGTGCGCTACTCCTACGCCGATCACCAGTATGTCGGGCAGTACATCCCGATGATCAGCGGGGGCTTCTGGTCCAAGCTCAATGCGGATCAGCAGAAGATCATGAAGGATATCTGGGCGCAGAACATCGGCACGTATCGCGCCAACGCCTTCGCTTCCCAGCAGCGGGCGCGCAAGCTGATGGAAGAGAACAACGTCACCTTCTTCGATCCGCCAGCCGCGCAGCTCGACGCGAACCGGAAGCTGTTCCAGGCGGATGTCGCGACGCTGATCAAGGACGCGAAGCTCTCGCCTGACGTCGTGAAGGCATCCGAGGAAGCCGTGGCGTCGGTGAGCTGAGGCGTCGATGGCACAAGCCAAAGACACGATCTGGGACACGATCGAACGCACGCTCGTCGGCCTGCTCGGCGCCCTCGCGATGATCGTCGGGATCGTGCAGGTCGCCGGGCGCTACCTGTTCCCGGAGCATGCGATCTCCTGGGCGGAGGAGGTGATCGTCTACCTCGTCGTGTGGGGCGTGATGATCATCTCCAGCCAGCTCGTGCGCACCGACGGACACGTGCGGCCCGACCTGGTGCTGCGGCTGGTGCCACCAGCCGGGCAGCGCTGGATGGAGGCGTTCAATTGCGTCGTGGCGCTCGCCTTCTGCGTCGGCATGATTTGGTACGGCTGGCAGATCGTGGACACTTCGCTGCTGCTCGATGAGCGCAGCGCGACCGATCTCGGCTTCCCGATGTGGATCTACTACACGGCGCTGCCCGCCGGCGGCGTGCTGATGACGGTGCGCTACCTGATCCGGCTCTACCGCTACCTGTTCCGCTTCGATCCGGCGACGATGACGGTGGGCCACGTGCTGCCCGACGAGATGCCGGCCAACATGACCGCGCCAATCCCGAACGACTGACCGCGTCCTTCCAGCCGGATCAACCGCCCGATGTGGACCCTGCTCTTCCTGGTGATGTTCTTCGGCCTGCTCTCCCTGGGCATGCCGATCTTCCTCGTGCTCGGCGCCTGCGCAGCGGTGCTCTACATCTTTTCGGGCCAGGACCTGATCGGGGTGGCGCAGGTGATTATCGATCACCTGAATTCCTCCACGCTGATGTCATTGCCCCTGTTCGTCATGGCGGCGGCATTCATGCGGCAGGGCGGCGTGGCCAAGGCGCTGGTCGACGTCTCCGCCGCGTGGCTGGGCGGGATCCGCGGATCACTGGGTCTAGTCACCGTGGTCGCGTGCACGCTGTTCGCGGCGATCTGCGGCTCCTCCGTCGCGACTGCGCTCGCGATGGGCACGATCCTGCTGCCGGCGATGCTGGAGAAGGGCTATCCACGCTCCTTCGCGCTCGGCGTGATCGGCGCGAGCGGTACGATCGGCATCGTCATTCCGCCGTCGCTGTCGCTCATCCTCTACGGCATCGTCACCGAACAATCGGTGCCGCGCCTGTTCCTGGCCGGCATCCTGCCCGGTCTGTTGCAGGCCGCGGCCTTCTTCGCCTGGGTGTGGTACGACGCGCGGCGCCGCAACTTCCCGATGGAGCCGTCGTTGCCGTTCGCCGAACGGCTGCGCGTGACGGTGCGCGCGCTCCCGGCGCTGGCGGTGCCGATCATCGTGCTGGTCGGGATCTATGGCGGCCTGGTCACGGTGACGGAGGCCGCCGCTCTCGCCGCCGCCGTGTCGTTGCTGGTCAGCCTGCTGTTCTATCGGGGCTTCCGCTGGACCGCGACGCTGACGGTGATTGCCGATGCGCTGCGCAGCGCCGGGACGATCATGCTCATCGTCGCGACCGCGCTCGCGTTCGGACACTGGATGACGGAATCGGGCGTGCCGGCGCAACTCGTCACCTGGACGCTGAACCACAACCTCGCGACCTGGGAGTTCCTGCTCGCGATCAACGTGCTGCTGCTGGTGCTGGGCTGCTTCCTCGAAGTCGTCGCGGCCCTGCTGCTGGTGATGCCGATCCTCGCACCGGCGCTGAAGCCGCTCGGCGTGGACCCGGTGCATTTCTCCATCATCTTCACCCACAACATGGAGATCGCGCTGGTCCACCCGCCGGTCGGCCTGAACCTCTATGTGCTGTCGACCATCTCCACGGCGCCGGTGGGCGAAGTGATCCGCGGCATCCTGCCGTTCCTGATCCTGCTGGTGATCGTGCTGGGCATCATCACCTATGTGCCCGAACTCACGATGTGGCTGCCGCGCATGGTGTACGGGAGCTGAGCTACTTCTGCGGCGCGATCTGCGGCGGCCCGGGGAGAGAGGCGCCGCCCTGCAGCGCCGGATAGACCCGCCGCGTGAGCGGATCGGCGCTGCCGAGGCCGAGCAGGACGAACAGCCAGAACATGGCGGCAATGGCGAAGGCGGCGGGCAGCACGCCGCCGCGCCGAACTTCCATGAAGCCGACTGCCAGAATCCCCACCATCACCAGGCTCGGCAGCATCAGCAGCGGCCGCAGTCCGGCCGGCAGCGGCACGAAGGCGCCCCCGAATGCGCAGGCGCCCAGCAACAGCAGCGCGAGCCACAACCACATGAGATGCCGCATTCGCGTCGTCATGTGAGCCGGCCCACGACATAGATCAGCGGGTAGAGCACGACCCAGACCATGTCGACGAAGCTCCAGTAGAGCCCGACCACCGTCACCGGCGTGTGCCAGTGCGCACCAAAGTCCCCACGGCGCGCGCGCAAGGCGATCCATGCGACGGCGACGATGCCGATCGCCATGTGCACTGCATGCAGCGCGGTGGCGACGAAGTAGAAGACCCAGAACAGCCGGCCGCCAGCCGCCTCACCACCCTCCAGCTTGAAGCGCGCCGCCGCGGGCCAGAGATGTTCGTCCAGGTCGATGTGCCACTCGAGCAGCTTCAGTCCGATGAACACGACGCCGATGCCGGCGGTCAGCGCACAGCACCAGACGAGCATGCGGACGCGGCCGACCTCGATCGCCGCCTGGCCCAGCGCGTAGACGAAGCTGCTGGTGAGCAACAGCGCGAGATTGGTGGTGCCGATCCACAGCACCGTCTCATGCGCGCCGGCGGTGAAGCCCTCCGGTTGCCAGTGGCGGCAGAAGATCCAGGTCAGGATCAGCCCGCCGAAGAACAGCACCTCGGTGGCGAGGAACAGCCACATGCCGGCGATCGCCGAGTCCGCCTGATGCCGCGCGTCGGCGTACTGGAAATGGGTGTGTGGGGCGACGTCCTCAGACATCGGCGAGCTTCGTGTGCGGGTCGTTGTAGTCGTACGGGCCGCTGGTCACGGTGGGTGTGACCAGGAAGTTCTTGGTGATCGGCGGCGAGTCGGTCGTCCATTCGAGGCCGGTGGCGCGCCAGGGATTCCTGGGCGCCCGCTCGCCGCGGAACAGCGACCAGGTGAGATAGAACAGCGGCAGCGCATAGGCGGCCGCGAGGATGGACGCGCCCGCGGAGGAGAGCACGTTCAGCACCTGGAACTCGGGCGGATAGGAGTGGTAGCGCCGCGGCATGCCGAGATAGCCGAGGATGTACTGCGGCAGGAAGGTGAAGTTGAAGCCGAGGAACATCAGCAGCGCGGCGCCGCGCGCGATCGTCTCGGGGTACATGCGACCGGTGATCTTCGGCCACCAGAAATGCAGCGCCGCGAAGTAGGCCGAGACCATGCCGCCCACCATGATGAAGTGGAAATGGGCGATGACGAAATAGGTGTCGTGCAGGTGCACGTCCGCGGCGAGCGCGGCCAGGAACAGGCCGGTGAGCCCGCCCGAGGTGAACAGCCCGACGAATCCCAGCGCGTAGATCATCGGCGCGTTGAAGTGGATGCGGCCCTTGTGCATCGTCCCGAGCCAGTTGAACACCTTGATGGCGGATGGCACGGCGACGAAGTAGGACAGCAGCGAGAACACGATGCTGGCGTAGGGCGACTGGCCCGAGACGAACATGTGGTGGCCCCACACGAAGAAGCCGATCACCGCGATCGCGATGCTGCACCACACGACGAACTTGTAGCCGAACAGCTCCTTGCGGCTGAAGCAGGGGATGATCTGGCTGACGATCCCCATGCCCGGCAGCACCATGATGTAGACGGCCGGGTGCGAGTAGAACCAGAACATGTGCTGGAACAGCAGCGGGTCGCCGCCGATGCGCGGATCGAACACGCCGACATGGAAGATCCGCTCGAACGACAGCAGGACCAGCGTGATCGCCAGCACGGGGGTGGCGAGCAGGAAGATCACGCTGGTCGCGTAGAACGACCAGATGAACACCGGCAGCCGGTACCAGGTGAGCCCCGGCGCGCGCAGCCGATGGATGGTGACGACGAAGTTCAGTCCGGTCGCGATGGTGGAGAAGCCGGAGATGAAGATGCCGGCCACCACCGCCACCACGTGCCCTTGCGCGTAGTTGCTGGAGAGCGGCGCGTAGAAGGTCCAGCCGGTGTCGACGCCGCCCGCGAACAGCGCATACAGCGCGCAGGCGCCCCCCGCCATGAACAAGTACCAGCTCATCAGGTTGATCTTGGGGAATGCGAGGTCGCGCGCGCCGATCATCAGCGGGATGACGAAGTTACCGATCGTCACCGGCGCCGCCGGCACCAGGAAGAACCACACCATGATCACGCCGTGCATGGTGAAGAGCCGGTTGTAGGTCTCGGCGGAGCGCAGCGCGCCTTCCGGGGTGATCAGGTTGTAGCGGATCAGCGCCGCTGCGCTGCCACCGATGAAGAAGAACACGGTGATCGACAATGCGTAGAGGATCGCGATCCGCTTGTGGTCGGTGGTCAGCAGCCAGCTTCTCAGCGTCTTGCCGTCTTCGAGATAGCTGAGCGCGCGCGTGGCAGTGACCGTCTGGCTCATCGCGGGCGTTCCGGTGAGAGGGACTGGATGAAGGCGATCAGGCGGATCAGGTCTTCCTCCGGGATCACGCCCGCGAAGGAGGGCATGACCGGATCAAACCCCGCCACGACCTGGCGCTTCGGCTGCAGGATCGCGTCACGCAGGTAGCGGTCGTCCGCGGTCGTGACGCTGCCGTCGGATAGCGGCACGGGGGATCCGTAGAGGCCGGCGAGCGACGGCGCGCGAACGGTGCCGTTGCCGGAGTGGCAGCCGGAACAGCCATAGCGGATGAACAGCGGCGCGCCCTGCTGGGCGAGTGTTCCGGACGTGCCGTTCTGCGCGAGCCAGTTGGCGAAGTCGGACTGCGTCTGCACCACGACCTGACCGATCATCGCGGCATGGTCGGTGCCGCAGAACTGGGCGCAGAACAGGTGATACGTGCCCGGCAGTTCGGCGGTGAACCACATCGTCTCGTATTGGCCCGGCAGCACGTCGCGCTTGATGCGGAAGGCGGGAACGAAGAAGTCGTGGATCACGTCCTCCGACGTCATCACCAGCTCGATGGGCGTGTTCACCGGGACATGCAGCGCGTTGATCTCCTTCTGCCCGCCCGGATGCTCGACCTTCCACATCCACTGCTTGGCCACGACGAAGATCTGGTCGGCATCCTTCGGCGGGATCGAGAGGCGGGCATAGAGGTCGGCGCCCCAGACGAACAGGCCGAAGAAGATCACCAGCGTCGCGATGGTCCAGGAGATCTCGAAGCGGAAGGTCTTCTCGGCGATTTTGCCGCGATCGATCGGACTGTCGTCCCGATAGCGGATCGCGTAGACGAGCATCAGCCAGAACACCAGCAGCAGCACGGCACCGGTCACCAGCGTCAGGCCGGCGAGCAGTCCGTCGGTTTCCCACGCGCTGGACGATGCGTCGGGCAGGAGTTTCCAGATCACCGTGTCCGCTCCCGCCGTAGCGCCAATGCGATCGTGCCGCCGACGATCAGGATCGTGAGCGCGCCACCCAGTTGCAGCACGCGCCAGATCGCGAGCGTGTAGCGGCCGGTCGTCGGGTCGAAGTGGAAGCACAGCAGCAGGATCGGCAGGGACGCCTTGGCGATCCCGCCCTCATGCGCGCGCAGCAGTGCCGCACGCACGTCGCCTGCCTGGTAGCCGACGCCGAGCACGTAGGAGGAGACGGTGCCGGCGGGCGTGAGGATGACGAGGCCGGCCGGATGGTAGAACTGCTTCGTTGCGGCGTCGAATCGGGCGCGGAAGCCGACGGCCTGTGTCACGCGCTCGATCGCGGCCGTGGTGCCGGTGAGATAGTGCCAGGCGCGCCGGTCGCCGGGGACCTGGTAGCGCGCCTGTTCGTCGGACAAGGCGTGCGCGGCGTCCTGCGGGGTTTCGGCCGGATCGATCGAGACGGCGACCAGTGTGAAGTCGGTGCCGGCGCGCAATCCGCTCTGCGCGAGCGCCGAGAGCAGGTCGTTGCGCACCACGCCGCACAGCGTCGTGCAATGGAAGTAGCCGAGATCGAGCACGGTCGGGCGTCCGTCCATGGCGGAACCGAGCGTGATCGGCCGGCCGTCGGCGCCGCGGAACGGCGTGTCCGTCGGTACCTGCGAGCCGGGGTGCTGATCCCAACGGATGTCGCCGAGGGAGGGTGCCGCGCGTGCCGGCAGCGCGAGCAGCAGCGCGAGGAGCAATGCGATCCGGCTCATTTCGTCGGCCAATCCGGGATGCCGTCCCGCGCGACCTGGCGCATCGCATCGGCGATTGGGATGTGAGCGATGCCGTGCGCCTGGTCGACCCAGCCGACATGGTCGAGCCGATCGTGTTCGTGCTTCAGGAACCGCGCGAGATCACCGGCGGGGTCGGCCTGGAGCCGCGGGGCAGGGAACGCGCGCACCGGTTGTTCCAGGCGGTGGTCGCTGGCGGTGCGGGGATATAGCCATAACGCCACGCCGGCGGAGGCGAGCAGGGCGAGCACCAGGCCGCTGAAGGCCAGCAGCACGAACAGGAAGGTGACGTCGCGCGGCTCATGCGCCGCGGGCGGGATCTGGAGGTCCGCCTCACGCATGACGGCGTACGACGCGGAGCAGGGGAGGACGCGGCAGGGCGAGCGCCAGCGAGAGACCGCCGAACGTCAGCATGGCCGCGAGATCGATCCAGCCGGGTCCACGATCGTTGGCGGGCAGCACCAGCCACCAGCCGCGCAGGACCTGCATGACGATCAGCAGCAGCGCGATCGCGGCGATGCCATGCGGGCTCCGTCGCAGGCGTGGCGAGAGCAGCGCGAAGAACGGCAGCAGGAAGTGCAGGATCGCGAGCACGGCGGTCAATGTGCCCCAGGGTCCGTCGATCCGGTGCAGGTACCAACTCGCCTCATGTGGCAGGTCGGATTGCCAGACGATCAGGAGCTGCATGAAGTCCAGGTAGCCCCACAGGATCAGCAATCCGAGCAGGATGCGGGCCAGGTCGGGCAGCGCCGGCGCTGGCGGCGGCGCCAAGCGGATGGCGAGCCAGAGCGTGATCGCGGTTGCGAGCAGTACGTCCTGCGCCCCGACGATCATCCCGAATACGCTGGAATTGAAATGCGGCTCGAGCGACATCACCAGATCGATCGCCGCGAAGGTGACGGTGAAGCCCAGGACGATCAGGGTCATCGCCGCGATGCCGCGCGACGGACCGCCGCGATTGCGGCTGCCCAGCATCAGGGTGGCGAGGGCGAACCACACGACCACGTCGATCCCGACACGCACGGCCGCAAAGCTCGGGTTCAAGTAGAACGTGTTGGGCAGGTGCGCCGCCGCCTCGGGGCGCATCCACGGATAGAGGCGGGGCGCCAGCAGCAGTACCGGCACCAGCGCGGGCAGCAGCAGCGGAATCGTGCCCAGGCCGGCATGCAGCGCGGGACGGATCGCATCGCCCCAACGCCCGCCGGTCAACGCGTGCACGCAGAGCAAGGCGAGGCACCCGAGCGGCCAGCCGATCCAGGTTGCGAGCGCGGCGACCCAGGCGAAGGCGAACCGTGTCGGATCGACGATCCAGCCAAGCACCGCCAGCAGCAGGCCGAGGCCGCCGGCGATCCAGGCCCAGTTGCGTGCACCGATTGCGCTCATTTCAGCGCCTGCTTCTGTTCGGCGGTCAGCTCTGCGGTGGGCACGTCCTGTGACCGCTGCAGCGCCCGGATATAGGCCGCGATGGCCCACCGGTCGCGCGGTGCGACGCGGTCCGCGAAGGAATACATCGCGCCGTAGCCGTGGGTGATCACATCGTAGAAATGTCGTGTCGACGCCTCACGAAGTCGGGCGATGTGATAGGAGGGCGGCGGCGAGAAGCCGCGTTGCACGATCATGCCCTGGCCGTCGCCGAGTTCGCCGTGGCAGGGCGTGCAGTCGATGCGGAAGCGTTGCTGGCCGCGCTCGATCAGCGCGAGGGTGAGCGGAGGCGGTGCCTCGGGCGCGTCCTGCCACGGCACGGTCTCCTCCGCCGGATGCACGCGGCCGGCCTCCGGATCGTACAGCTTGGCGTTCGACTGCACGATCATGTCGTCGCAGCCGGACAGCAGGCCGATCGTCAGCAGCACCGCGGCGCGCTTCATGCCGGCACCTCGTCGACCTGCAGCGCGGCGAAACGCCACAGTGCATGGCGCGCCTGGTCCGGCGCTTCGGTGTGGATTGCGATGCACCAGCGATCGGAGGTCGCACGCCGCAGCGCCGGCGCCTCATCGACCGGCGCCCAGAGTTGCGGCATGCGGTTGATCAGGAAGAAGCCGACCACGCCGGCGGTGATCGCGAACAGCACGCCGATCTCGAAGGCGATCGGAACGTAGGCGGGCCAGGAGAAGTGCGCACGGCCGCCGATGTCGAGCGGATAGGCCTGCCCGGTCTCGTGCGTCTGCCACCAGAAGCCGAGGGCCGCACCGACCAGCCCGGCCACCAGGATCACCAGCGGCAGCGGTGAGTGTCCCTCGCCGGGCGGACTCGGCGTATAGGTCTCGATGGCGTTGAACCCCGCCTCACGCAGCCGCGCGAGTGCAGTTTGCATCGCCGCCTTGTCGGCGAACGCGCCCACCACGATCCTCATCGCTGCTGCTCGAGCGTGTCGCGCATCTCGAACATCGACATCGCCGGAACGATACGGATCGCGAGCAGGATGCCGAACACGAACAGCCCGACCGTGCCCATCAGCGTGAGCCAGTCCCAGAGGGAGCCGTGATACAGGCCCCAGGCGGACGGCAAATGCGGGCGATGCAGGCTGCCCACCACGATCGTGTAGCGCTCGAACCACATGCCGACGATGACGCCGAGGCTGATCAGCGTGACCAGCACCTGGTTCACCCGGATCGTGCGGATCCACAGGAGCTGCGGGACGATCACGTTGAACAGCACGGCGCCCCAGTAGATCGGGGCGTAGTAGCCGAACAGCCGATCGGTGTAGTTGACGATCTCGGCCTTCTCGCCGCCATAGAAGATGGAGAATCCGTCCATCGTGTAGGCGTAGCCGACGAACAGGCTGCTGGTGAGCAGCAGCTTGCACAGCGCGTCGAAATGCCGCCCCGTCATCCAATCCTGCAGCCGCAGCAAGCGGCGCAGTGCGATCACCAGCAGCAGCACGGTCGCGAAGCCGGAGAGGAAGGCGCCGAAGATGAAGAACGGCGGGAACTGGGTGGAATGCCAGCCGGGCGTGGCGGCGCCCGCGAAGTCCAGCCCGACGATGCTGTGCACCGAGCAGACGAGGGGCGCCATGATCGCGGCGAGCACGCCGTAGGTGACGTGGTAGTGGCGCCATTGCGTGGACGAGCCGCGGAAACCCAATGCGAGCGCGCCGTAGAAGATCTGCCATCCGCGCTTGGTGGCGCGATCGCGCATCGTCGCGAGGTCGGGCAGCAGGCCGAAATACCAGAACAGCACGGAGCTGATCACGTAGGTCAGGATGGCGAAGAAGTCCCACAGCAGCGGGCTGCGGAACTGCGGGTAGAGGTCCATCGTGTTCGGGTACGGGAACAGCCAGTAGAAGAACCAGGGACGACCCAGATGCAGGATCGGGTAGATCCCGGCGCAGACCGCACCGAACAGCGTCATGGTCTCGGCAATGCGGTTGATCGCGTTCCGCCATTCGGAGCGGGTCAAGTAGAACAGGGCGGAGATGAAGGTGCCGCCCGAGGCGATTGCGATCCACCAGACGTAGTTGATCAGCGCGAAGCCCCAGACGACCGGCCAGTCGATGCCCCAGATGCCGACGCCGGCGTAGAACAGATAGAGGATCGACCCCAGCAGCACCGCGGTCAGCGCCCCGAACGGCGCGACCGCCAGCCAGTAGCGCGCGAATGGTTGCGAGCGGAACGGGACCGCGGAAACGTGCTCCGTCATCGCCGCGTTGCTGGTGGACAAGGCGACCGGATCGCCGAGGCGCGGGCGGGTGATCCCGCGGTCGTCGCGGGTCGGGCCGGTCACGCGCCCACATCCTTGTTGCGGTTGCGCACCACCCCCTCATACGTCAACCGCGGATGCGTATTCTGCTCGGCCAGCAGCGCGTAGCTCAGCGGGCTCTTCTTGTGCTCCACCACCGCGCCGCCCTCGGCCATGTTGCCGAAGCTGAACACGCGGGTGGGACAGGCAGCCTGGCAGGCGGTCACCACTTCCTCGGCGCCGACCGGACGGTTCTCGATATCGGCGACGATGCGGGCGGCGGCGATCCGTTGCAGGCAGAAGGTGCATTTCTCCATCACACCCCGGGCACGAACGGTCACCTCGGGATTGCGTGCGAGGGCCGTGCGATGCTCGTCCTGCGCGTATGGGAAGTAATTGAAGCGACGCACCTTGTAGGGGCAGTTGTTGGAGCAGAACCGCGTGCCGATGCAGCGGTTGTAGACCATCACGTTGAGCCCCTCGGAATCGTGCAGCGTCGCTTCCACGGGGCACACGACTTCGCAGGGAGCCTGCTCGCAGTGCTGGCACAGCATCGGCTGCAGGAAGATATCGGGATCGTCCGGCGCGCCTTCGTAGTAGCGGTCGATGCGCAGCCAGTGCATCTCGCGCTGATGCAGCACCTGCGCCTTGCCGACGACGGGCACGTTGTTCTCCGCCATGCAGGCGACGACGCAGGCGTTGCAGCCGATGCAGGCATTGAGATCGACGCTCATGCCCCAGGCGGCCGGTCCGGGCGGATGCGTCCGGTACAGGCTGTCGAGCGGCGGTTCGTGGCCCAGCACGTGCGGGTCGGCCTCGAACGCGGCCAGGTCGGTATGCCGCACGTACTCGCCAGCGTCGCAGAAGATCGGGTCGTGGTGTTCGGTGCTGGCGAGCGCGTCGTGTCCCTCGGCCTTGCGCAGCGACACCGGGCCGCCGCCGGTCAGCGGGTAGACGTTCCAGCCGACGTCGCGCCCGACCTCGCCGACGTCGCGCCGCCCATAGCCCAGCGTGGCGATGACGGTGTCGGGCGCCTGGCCCGGCACCACCCAGGCGGGCAACACGACGTGTGCGTCACCGCGACGCACCTCCACGCGCTCTCCGTTACGCACGCCCAGCGCACGGGCGCCGGCCGGTGAGAGCAGCAGCGGGTTGTCCCATACCAGCTTGGTGGTCGCGCGCGGCAGCTCCTGCAGCCACGCATTGTTGGCCCAGCGCCCATCCCACACATGCGGATCGGGTCGCAGCAGCAGCGCCGTATCGCCGTCCGGGACGGGCGGGATGGCCTGCGCGGCGGCGTCACGCAGCCTGACGTCGCTCACCGGTACCGCGGTATCATCCACCAGCCCCGCCGCCAGCGAGTCGTGCCAGCGCGTGTCGAGCGATTCGCCCCATGCCGCCGCCCAGGTCGCTCGCACGGCATCGCGGCTGCCAACCGGGGCAGGACCGCGCAGCAGGGACAGCAACGTGTGCGGGCTGATCGCGTCGTAGAGCGGCTGTGCCTGGGGTTGCAGAATCGTGGCGGTGCCGTCGAAGGCGCGTCCGTCGCTCCAGTCCTCGAAGCCGTGGCGCTGCGGCACGGACCAGTGCGTCAGGCCCGCGGTCTCGGTCGGCGCCATCGCCATGGTCAGCGAGAAGGCGACGCGGGTCAGCGCATCGGCGAAGCCGGGGGCAGTGTAGGCCGGGTTGCTGTCGAGCACGATCAGCGTGTGCACGCGTCCCGCCTGCATGTCCGCCATCAGCGCGGCGAGCGAGTCGGCCAGCGCGACCGGCTCCGCCTCGGCCGGATCGGTCAGCCGGTAGGTCGCGCCGCGCCCGCCCAGCGCCTCGTTCATCGCATGCACCAGGGCATGCGCCTCGGCGGGCAGCTCGGGGCCGGCATGGACGAAGGCGCGGCCGCGCGCGCCTTTCAGGTCCGCCGCCATCGCGGCGAGCCAGGGCGGCGCGTCGGAGGCCGTCTCGTCGCGCAGGACCGCGCCGGCGAGCATGGGGACGAAGCGGGCCAGGTCGCGCGGGCCGGCGATCAGCCGGTGATCGGCGACGAGGCCCATCGGCGTGGGGGCGGGCTCCACCGCGTAGACGCGGCTCATGCGATCGGTGCGGGTCGGATTGCGGCGGCTGGCAAAGTCGCGGGCGAAACGCAGGTGCCCGGGCGCGCTGCCCAGCAGGTCGCCATCAAACGCCACGATCACGTCGGCGACGTCCAGCCGCGGCTGGACCTGCACCGGCTGTCCATAGGCGAGCAGCGCGCCGGCGCGTACGGCATCCCGCGTCACCGGCTCCCACTGGTGCCAGCGCATCTCCGGATAGGCCGCGCGCAGCTCCGCGATCTGGCGCGCGAGGGTGGGGGAGGTGATCCGGCCGGTGAGCAGCCGCAACCCGGCGCCACGATCCTGTTCCGCCCGCGCCCGCTGGGCGGCGAGGGCGGTCACCAGGTCCTGCCAGCTCTGAGCGGTGCGGCCGCGGCGCAGGGTGATGTCGCGATCGGGGTCGTAGAAGCCGAGGATTTCGGCCTGCGCGATCGCGTCGGTGGCGCCAAGGCTCGCGGGATGCAGCGTGTTGCCTTCCACCTTGATTGGCCGGCCCGCGGCGTGGCGCAGCAGCACGCCCTCGGCGTAGCCCTGCGCCATATGGGCGGTGGCGAACAGGCCGCTCGTGCCGACCGTGCCGGAGGCGGGGCGCACGGGCGGCATGAGGATCCCGTCCTGCGCGCCGGCATCGCAGCCGGTCAGGCCGGCCAGCGCCAGCCCCGCGGCCATCAGGCGCAGCACGCCGCGGCGATCGGTCGGGGCGGCCATGGCCTTGGCGAGCATGGGGAACTCCGCCTCCGCGCGCGCCACGAAGGCCGGGTCACGCGCCAGGGCATCGAGCCCACGCCACTGCTTCAGCGATGGCATATCGAGCAGTCCGTCAGGTTGCGTCCGCCCACCCGGTAATGCGCCATCAGCGCGGCGGGGGAGGGCGTGTCCGGCGTGCGGTGCCATTGGGTGTCGAAGATCGCCTCGGGCGGGCGCAAGCGCGGTGCCGGGTCACGATGGCAGTCGAGGCAGAACCCCATCGTCATGCTGCGCGCCTTGCGCATCAGCGGCATGTCGGCGACCTGCCCGTGACAGGATTCGCATCCGACGCCCTTGGCCACGTGGATCGCGTGATTGAAATACACGTAGTCCGGCAGGTCGGTGACGCGGCGCCAGCGGATCGGGACGTTCTCGGCCAGGCTGCGCCGCACCGGGGCGAGCAGCGCCGCGTTGGTCCAGATCTGCGAATGGCAGGTCATGCAGGTATAGGTCGGGGGCAGGCCGGCATTGCCGGCGACCTCGACGGTCGTGTGACAGAACCGGCAATCGATGCCCAATCCGCCGACGTGATGCTGATGGCTGAAAGGCACCGGCTGATCCACCGTCCAGTCGACATGGCGGGCGTAGTCAGTGCGCGGGAACAGCCACCACCAGCCGATGCCGGCGAGGACCAGGCCCGCGAGACTCAGCAGCACCAGCTTGGCGGCGAGATTCGCCGCGGGCGGGAAGATCGCAGCCATCCGACCGAGGCCTGCCCCTCACCAGCGTCAACGCCCCGGAGTGGGTGCTCGTTTGCAGGTCAACGATCGGGACGCGGGCCGGTTGCGACCGCGCGCCAACGTGAGAAGGTGGGGCAGGGGTCAGAACGGGAAGAAGCGGGCGCTGCCGAATTCCTCGTAGGCGTAGCGCAGGGCGAGGTTGACCGCGTTCGGACCGGTGAAGCTCACGGGACCGCGGGGCACGGCGGCCTCGGCCGGCGCCTCGACGATCCACGCATCGTCGGTGTCTGGCGCCGGATAGACCAGCGCCGGTTCCGAGGGGTACAGCCTGTCGAAGCAATCACTCATGGCGGCGCTCCTCTGGCTTCCAGGATCGCGTGGGCCGCGATTCTGTTGCGGCGCAACATGACACATCCGTGTCTCTCGCAAAAGGGGGGGGGCGCGCGCGAGCGCCTACGCCGTGAGCGGAACCTATGGTTGTATGCCTGTTTCGTGAGCAGATCAGGTGAGGACGAAGCTCACCACGAACAGCGCCAGGCCGAAGACCATCCAGGTCACGTAATCTCCGATGCGCCCGGTGTGCAGGCGCGCCATCGACCCGACCACCGCGTCGGACACACGGTCGTTCAGGGCCAGTGCGCGGCGCGGCAAGCGGTGGCGCATCAGCAGGAGTCCCGCGAGCGCGATCGCCACGGCGACGGAGATCCAGGCCAAACCGGTTCCGGGTGGTTCGGCTGGGAACGGCGTCGGCGGCAGCGAGGGACCGCCGAGGATATGGGCGGAATCGGGCTGCATGGCCTGTCCGGCCGCCCGCATCGCAAAACCCGCCGCCGGCCCCCCGGAGACGACCGCGGCCAGCAGCATCACCGCGGGGGGCGCCAGCATGAGCCAGAGCGGGCGATCCGCCTTTTCCCGATCCGCCTCGGTGGGCGCGCGGGATTCGAAGCCGGGATCCGGCCCGAGATTGAGGAAAATGCGGCCGCCCGCGCGCAACACGGCGGCGCCGGTCAGGGCCGTACCGACCGTCAGCACGGGCCCGACCCAGCCCCGGCCCTCGGCGTGGGCGGCGGCGTCGATCAGCCCCAACCCGTGCTGCAGTATCCCGAACGGCAGCCCGGCCAGCAGCAGACCGCCGGCGCCGAAGGCGATGCCCACCGGCCAGAGCGCGCGCCCCTGGCCACGCAGCGTGATCTCGTCGATGGCCCCGCACAGCGCGAGCAGGATCCCGGCGAGCATGAACAGCGCGGCTTTCACCAGCCCGTGGCCGACCAGGTAGGCCAGCATGCCGGCGGTCGCATCCTGCCGGAGCAGTGCGAGCCCGGCGAGCAGGATGCCGGTATGGGAAATCGTCGAAAAAGCGAGCAGCCGCTTCAAATGCCGCTGTGCCAGCGCCATCAACCCGCCCACCACCGCGCTCGCGCAGCCCAGCCCGAGCAGCAGGGCGTGCACGACGGCATGCACCGGGAGCGAGTCGGCGAACACCGTCCATGTCAGCCGGCCGACGCCGAACACCCCCAGCGCCACCATCGCCCCGGAAAACACCACCGACACCGGGCTCGGTGCCACCGCATGCGCATCGGCCAGCCAGAAATGGAACGGCACCTGGGCGCCCTTGATCAGCAGTCCCGATGCCAGCAACGTGAACGCCGCTGCCACCACGACGTCGCCGGGATGTGCCGCCACGCCGCGCCCCAGCCCCGTGAAGTCGAGCGCGCCGATCCGCGCATACAGCAGCCCGATGCCGGCCAGCATCAGGTAGCTGCCCAGCGTGTTGACGACGGTGAAGTTCAGCGCCGCTTCCAGTGCCGACTGACGCAACTGGTATCCCGTCAGGGCGAACGCGGCGACGCTGATCAGCTCGAACCAGACGAAGAGGTTGAACAGGTCGTGGGTGAGGCAGAACCCGATCATGCCGGCCAGGAACAGCAGCATCAGCACGTGGAAATGCGCATGCACCTCGTCGTAGTAGCCCCAGGCGAACA
The DNA here is from genome assembly GCA_017304945.1 of Rhodospirillales bacterium. Classification (GTDB taxonomy): domain Bacteria; phylum Pseudomonadota; class Alphaproteobacteria; order Acetobacterales; family Acetobacteraceae; genus Rhodopila. Next base: position 4,435 of record JAFKLG010000090.1, on the reverse strand, counting down.
CGAGGGTCGCGGCGAACAGCAGGCCGATGAACGCGGCGAGCGCGGCGCCCGGCTGGTCGACCACGAAGCCCACCCCCAGCACCAGCCCGTCGCGCGGCGTCCAGCCGCCGAACCAGTAGGTCAGCGGGGTCGCCGCGGTTCCGACCGCCATTGCCACGCAGGCGGCGGTCGCGAGCAGCACCGTGAGGAGCGCGACCGTGTCGGGGACCCGCGCCGGCAGCAGACGGCTGGTGGCGAGCAGCAGGGCGGCGACGGCGAGCGGACCAGCCACCGGAAGCGGCGGCAGCAGGTGCATCATCGGTGCAGCGGTCGGAGCTCGTCGGGGTCGAGCGTGCCGCGCCGCTTGTGGAGTTGCAGCGCCAGCGCGAGCAGGAGGGCGGTGACGGCCGCGCCGATAACGATGTCGGTCAGCACCAGTGCCTGCACCACAGGGTCGACCGCCGGCGTGCCGGGCGGGTGGGTGTAGAAGATCGGCGCACCGGCGCCCCCTCGATAGCCGACCGCCAGCAGCAGCACGTAGGTCGACGCCTGCACCACGGAGAGACAGCCGATCAGGTGCACGAAATTGCGGCTGGTGACGATCCCGTAGAGCCCGATGCCGAACAGCCAGACGGCGACGAGCCAGGGCAGCAGGGCGATCACGTATCGCCTCCGGCCGGGCGGTCCGACAGTTCGACGCGGGTCTCCTCCAGGAACTCTCCGAACAGCACCGCGAAGCCGCCGGCCACCGCGCCGGCGACGCCCAGGTTGATCGGGATCATCAGCCCGCCCGAGGTCACGCTGCCGGGCTCGCCGAATGGCAGGACGTTGGCGAGGAAGGCGGCCCCGGTGAGCAGGCCGAGCAGGCCGGAGAGTGCGAAGAGCAGGGCACCGCCGCCCTCGATTGCGTCCATGAGGTGCGAAGGGACGATGCGGCGCCAAGTTCGGTAGCCGTCACCGAGGAACGCCAGCAGCAGGCCGGAGGCGATGATCACGCCGCCCTGGAACCCGCCGCCGGGCGTGCTCATTGCGTGCAGCGCGACATAGACGCCGAACAACAGGACCACCGGCGCGGCGACGCGGCCGATCAGCGTCATGGCGGTGGAGCGGGGGCGCAGGGGCTGCCCGTGCACGCGACCGGGCCGCGCACGCGTCGATTCGCCACGGGCGCCGCGCAGCAGCACGCTGACGCCGGTGACGGCGCAGAGCAGCATCGATTCCTCGCCCAGCGTGTCGATGCCGCGGTAATCGAAGTTCACCGCGGAGACCATGTTGGTGACGTGGCGTTCCGCGGTGGCAACCGCGTTGATCGCCTCCCCATAGGGCAGCGGATGGGCGCCGAAGGCCGGCATGTGCCAGGCGAGCGCGAGCGTCGCCGGCGCCAGCACCAGGCAGCTCAGTGCGAACAGGAGCAGGCGCGCGGTACGCGTCATGTGTCGTCGTCCCGGCGCGTCATGCGTCCTCGTCCTGGCGTGGCGTGCGGTCCATCCGCATGCTGGCGAGCACGACCACGAACAGCAGCGGCAGCGCCGCGGTGCCGACCGCGAGTTCCGACAGCGCGACGTCGGGCGCCTGCAGCGCCATGAACAGCAGCGAGAGGATCAGGCCGTTGATGCCCATCGCCATCACCTGCCGGCGTGGGGTGCGCGACAGCACGACCCCGGTGCCGGCCAGCGCGGTGAGCAGCAGGAGCATCGCGATCAGCAGCGTCATGGATCGTCGCGCTCCGGCCGCAGCAGGATGGTGCGACCGGCGGCATGGGCGGTCGCGGCGCCGATCGCGAGCAGGCTCAGCGCGACCAGCGTGAGCTTGAGTGCGCGGGCGGAGGCACCGTCGGCCAGCCAGGTGGCCGCGGTGACCGGCACGGTGGTGACGATCGCCACGAACGCCACGCAGTGCAGCCGGTCCAGCGGGTCGCGCAGCCGCGCGAAGCCGAGTGTGCCGAACCAGGCGCCCAGCACGGCAAGGCAGAGCAGGACGTCGATCACGACGGTGGTCACAGCCAGCGTTCCAGGAACAGCGCCAGGAGGAGGGTGCCGGGCAGGGTGAGCAGGGCGAGCACCAGCGGCAGGTCGCCGAAGCTGCTCTGGTCGAACGCGAAGCTCATCAGCATCAGGATGGGCACGGTGAGCGCGCCGCCGAGTTGCAGGGCCACCAGCCGCTGGGCGCTGTCGCCGCGGCAGGCGTGCCAGGCCGGGACGGCGAGCAGGGGCACGAGCGCCACCACGGCGAGCAGCCAGGGGGTCGCGGTGCCGCCGAACCCGGTCATGCGCCGCGGCCGCCGAGGGTGTGGAGGTGCAGCACGTCGTCCTGCGGCTGGAGGGCGATGTCGCGCGGGGCGAGTGAGCGGGCGAGCGTCTCGAGCCCGATGGCGCTGCCGGTATGCGGCGCGCGGAACGGCACCGTTCGCACGGATCCGACCGCGCCGGCCGGGCGGCGGCGCAGCGCACGGGCCAGGACGGACGCGACGGCGCCGAGGTCCGCGGGGAGCTGTGCGAGCGCGGTGGCCAGCGGGGCGAGCAGGTCGTGCGGCCGTAGCGGGCCGAGCGTCCGGTCTGCGGCATGGGTGAGCACGTGGGCGAACGCCACCACCAGGGTCGCGAGCAGAGCGGCGATCGCGCATTCGCTGCCGGAGACGTCTCCGGCGAGCAGCAGGTACAGCCCGACACAGCCGATCCAGCCGAAGAGACTGCGCATGGCTTGTGCTCCTTTCGCGACGTGAATGCGCGACGGCGGGCAGAGTTCCTGACCGTTCACGGGCGATTGCCCGCCGGGGATCGAGGTCCGTGCGGGGCTGGGTCGCTGACCGTGGATTGGGCAGCCGGTGCCGCCGGGAGCGGCGATCTCACGGAGCGGCCCGACGAGTGGCGCATGGGCGCGGCGGGCACCGGCTGGCTCATGGGGCGGCGCGCGGCGGGCCAGCGGTTGGGGCGGGCACGCCGGAACTGAGGGCTGAGACGTGGCACGGGACATGCTAACCACTGTCCCGACGAACGCTGGGGAGACGAACGCATGGCCACCGACTCATACCGGCGCCTGGGCCGCCGGCGGCTGCTGCAGGCCACCGCCGCCGTCGGCGGGGCAGCGATCGGGTCGGGGGCGGTCACCGGCTTCCCGACCATCTGGGCGCAACAGATCAAGAACGTGACGCTGCGCCAGTTCGGCACCGGCGTGTCGAACCTGAACGCACTGGCCGACAAGGTGAAGCAGGACCTCGGCTTCACGCTGCAGATGACCGCGCTCGACACCGATGCGGTGACCCAGAAGGCGGTGACCCAGCCGAAGAGCTACGACATCGCCGATATCGAGTATTTCTCGGTGAAGAAGGTGTTTCCCACCGGCGTGCTGCAGCCGATGGACGTGAAGAAGATCAAGTATGCCGGCCAGATCGTGCCGATCTTCACCAAGGGCCGGCTGACGCCCGACAGCCCCGTGGCGCAGGGCACCACGCCCTATTCGGTGGGGTATGTCGACGGCCCGTCCGCGAAGACCTTCGCCAAGGGCGAAACCGGCTGGATGACGCTGATCCCGACCATCTACAACGCCGACACGCTGGGCATCCGGCCCGACCTGGTCGGCCGCAAGATCGGCAACTGGAAGGACCTGGTGGACCCGGCGTTCAAGGGGAAGGCCTCGATCCTGAACATCCCCTCGATCGGCATCATGGATGCCGCGATGGTCATGGAGTCGCTGGGCACGATCAAATACGGCGACAAGGGGAACATGACCCGGCCGGAGATCGACAAGACGATCGCCTTCCTGATCGAGACGAAGAAGGCCGGCCAGTTCCGCGCCTTCTGGAAGAGCTTCGACGAGAGCGTGAACCTGATGGCCTCGGGCGAGGTGGTGATCCAGTCCATGTGGTCGCCCGCCGTCGCCGCGGTGCGCTCGAAGGGCATCGCCTGCACCTACCAGCCGCTCGCCGAAGGGTATCGCGCCTGGGCTGGCGGCCTCGGGCTCGCCAAGCATCTGAGCGGTCTCGAGCTCGATGCCGCCTACGAGTACATCAACTGCTACCTGTCGGGCTGGGCCGGCGCGTATCTGAACCGGCAGGGCTACTACAGCGCGGTGCTGGACACCGCGAAGAAGTTCATGAGCGCGGACGAGTGGGGCTACTGGATCGAGGGCAAGCCGGCGCAGGGCGACATCCTCAGCCCCGAGGGCAAGGTGATGGAGAAGGCCGGCGCGGTGCGCGACGGCGGCAGCTTCCAGGAGCGGATGGGGCATGTCGCGTGCTGGAACTCGGTGATGACCGAGGACCGCTACATGGTCCAGAAATGGAACGAGTTCATCGCCGCCTGATGCCCACCGAGAGGCGGGTGGACATCACAGCCAACGTCCCTCTCCCCTCGCGGGAGAGGGGCGGGGTGAGGGGGCGATCGGGGTGAACGCATCTTCCGGGCAACACCCCGACGGCCCCCTCCCCCTGGCCCCCTCCCGCGAGGGGGGGGGGGAC
>JAFKLG010000028.1 GCA_017304945.1 Rhodospirillales bacterium | reverse complement strand
CTCGCATCATGACGGAGACTGCCCCGCGTCGTGACGACGACAGCCCGCGCCGTGACGACGACCATCCCGCGTCGTCATCACGACCGCCACGTGTCATGGCCGGGCTTGACCCGGCCATCCACGACTTCCCATACGACCTGAGTACGCAGAGATAACCGACTGATGTTGATCGACTCTCACTGCCATCTCGACTACTTCACACCGATGGAGCTCCCGGCCGTGCTGACCCGCGCGGCCGAGGCCGGCGTGGGCGAACTCGTCACCATCGGCACCAGCCTCGCGCAGTCCGCCACCCTGCCGGCCATGGCCGAGGCGCACCCGAATCTCTGGTGCACCATCGGCGTGCACCCGCATCACGCCGCGGAAGCGCCGATCCCGACGCCGGACGCCCTCGCCGCCATGGCAGAGCATCCCAAGGTCATCGGCATCGGCGAATCAGGCCTCGACTATTTCTACGACAAGGCTCCGCGCGACGTACAGGCTGCCAACTTTCGCGCTCACATTCGCGCCGCTCGCCTCGCCGGGGTCCCGCTCGCCATCCACGCCCGCGACGCCGACGCGGACATCGCCACCATCCTGCGCGAGGAACGCGAGGCGGGCGGTGATTTCGCCTTCCTGCTGCACTGCTTCTCGTCCGGCCGCGGCCTCGCCGAGGCAGCCCTCGCACTCGGCGGCTTCCTCAGTTTCTCGGGCATCCTGACCTTCCCTAAATCTAGCGAAATCAGGGAGATCGCCCGCGACGTTCCACGCGATCGCCTGCTGGTCGAGACCGATGCGCCGTATCTCGCCCCGGTCCCGTTCCGCGGCAAGCGCAACGAGCCGGCCTATGTCGCTCATACGGCCAAGGTGCTGGCCGACCTGCACGGCCTGACGCCGGAGGCGCTGGCGGATCTCACCACCACGAACTTCCGCCGCCTCTTCCGGAAGGCCGCATGAAAGTCGTGCTGCTCGGCACCGGGGCCTCGGCCGGGGTGCCGATGCTGGGCGGTGCGGACGGGACCGGCGACTGGGGCGTCTGCGATCCCAACGAGCCACGCAATCGCCGAACACGCACCTCGATCGTGGTGGAATCCGTGTCAGGTGAGAGACTTCTGGTCGATACCTCACCCGACATGCGAAACCAGCTCCTGGATTGCCGGGTGCCGCGCGTGGACGCCGTGCTGTTCACGCATGCGCATGCGGACCACATCGTGGGGCTGGACGATATCCGCATCCTGAACCGCATCGCGGACCGGCCCCTGCAGGCCTTCGCCACGCCCACCACGCTGGACGAGCTGACCCGCCGCTTCGGCTACGCCTTCAAGCCCTGGCAGCCGCCCGGGTTCTTCCGCCCGGTGCTGGAGCCACAGCCGGTCGCCCCCGGCGACACGCTGCGGATCGCCGGCATGGACGTCACCCTGTTCTCCCAGGACCATGGCCGCGTCGAGACCCTCGGCCTGCGCATCGGCGGCTTCGCCTACTCGACCGACGTGGTGAAGCTGGAGGAGCCGGCCTTTGCCGCGCTCGCAGGGATCGACACCTGGGTGGTCGACTGCTTCCTGCGCGAGGGGCCGCACTGGACGCACGCGCATCTGGCGCTCGTGTTGGAGTGGGTGGACCGCCTGCGCCCGCGGCGCACGATCCTGACCCACATGGGCACGGACATGGACTGGGCATGGCTGAAAGCTAACCTGCCGGCCGGGGTGGAGCCCGGCTATGATGGCATGATCCTGGAGCTGGAGGCCGCCTGATGCTGAAGCGCCGCGCCGTCCTCGCGGGCGGCCTGGGGGTCGCTGTCCTTCCGAGTGGAGGCGTCATGGCTCAGCCGCCCGCCATTGGGTCCTCGGCATCGGAGTCTCCCGTCGTGGAGACGGCGTCCGGTCCAGTGCGAGGCGTGCGGGTCGACAAGGTCTTCGCCTTCCTCGGCCTGCCCTACGCCGCCCCGCCCGTGGGCGCGCTGCGCTACGCGTCACCCCGGCCGCCGGAACCCTGGACCACGCCGCGCGACGCGACGCAGCCCGGCGCCGCTTCCATCCAGACACTCGGTGGCGCTGCGGCCTGGCTCTACGAGGGCGCCACCCCGCAAGCCGAGGATTGCCTGTTCCTCAACGTCTGGACCCCGGATCCGCAGGGCCAGCGACCGGTCATGGTCTGGCTGCATGGCGGCGCATGGCGGACGGGGCGCGGCAATGCCGTCGGCACGATCGGCACCACGCTCGCAGCGCGCGGCGACGTGGTGGTGGTCACGCTCAATTACCGGCTGGGCGCGCTGGGCTGGCTCGCGCATCCCGACCTGGCCGATCCGACCACCGGGGCCTACGCGAACTGGGGGCTGCAGGACCAGATCGCGGCGCTGCAATGGGTGCAGGCCAACATCGCCGCGTTCGGTGGCGATCCGAAGCGCGTGACGCTGTTCGGCCAGTCGGCCGGCGGGTCGTCCACCGCCTCGATCGCGCAGGATCCGCGGCATGCCGGCCTGCTCGCCCGCGCCATCATCGAGAGCGGGTCGCTGCACGGCGCGCCCGCTTTCCCGGAGCCGGCCACCGCCGCCTCCTATGCGGAGGCGCTCGCAAAGCGGCTCGACACCAGTGTCGCCGGTCTGCGGCAGGTGCCTGCCGAGACCCTGCACCAGACCGAACTCGCGCTGGCACGCGACCCGACCGTCGTGAAGGGAATCGGCCGCCCGCCCGTGCTGCCGGTGAAGGACGGCATCGTCCTGAAGACCTGGCCGCGCGACGGCACGCTCGCACCGGTGCCGCTGCTGATCGGGACCACCCGCACCGAGGCGACGTTCTGGTACGACCTGATCGGACCGGACGGGGCGCGCGTTCCAGGGCTCAACCCGCCCGCGAACCCCGAGGCGTTGCTGCGTGCAGTGGCCGACCTGATGGCGGTCTATCGGCCCGAATCGCGCACGAGGCCGGCCGAGGTGATCGACGCCTACACCGATGCGGCGATGGCCGGCGCGCAGTCGCTCGATCCGCTGTCGTTGTGGATCGCGATCGATACGGACGTGGTGTTCACGTTGCGGGCGCGGGAGGCGGCGGCCCGCCATGCGGCCTCGGGCCAGCTCACCTATCTCTACACCTTCGACCGCCCGCTCGCGCCGCCCGCCCACGGGGTGCCGCATACGGCGGAGATCCCCTTCGTGTTCGGCACCTATGGCGATCCGTTCTTTGCGGCCAAATGCGGCGCCGGCCCGGAGTCGGCCACCCTGTCCGAGTTCATGCTCACCGCCTGGGCCCGTTTCGCGCATGACGGCGCGTTGGGAGCACCATGGCGGGCGGTGGCCGACGTGACACCCCCGGCCAACGTCCTGGGCGGACCGGACGGGCTGGTCGCGCCCGACACCTCGCCCACCTCGATCGCCCGCGCGATCTGGGGATAGTGCCGACCCTGCCGGCCGGTTGGCGACCGCGTCAGCGGTGACCGCCGGGCTCGAGAGCTGTCCGGATCGCTTGCATACCGCCGCCCCACCAGAGCGGCCCGTCCTGGGAGGGGGCGGTGCGGCGGTATGTCTCTGCTTCAGCCGCCGCGCCGGATCGTATCGGCGATCTTCTCGGCGACCATGATCGTGGAGAGGTTGGTGTTCGCCCGCACCACCTCCGGCATCACCGACGCGTCCACCACCCGCAGGCCGCTCACCCCGATCACCCGGCAGGCGGAATCCACCACGCTGCGCGGATCGTCGGCGGCGCCCATGCGGCAGGTCCCGCTCGCGTGCTGGGCGTCGGAGCATTCGGCGAACAGCCAGTCGTCGAGCGCCGCGCCGGTCAGTTCCTCGGTGATCGGACGCCCGCTCATGCCGTACTCGACCTGCTTCGTGATGGCCTGCACCGGCGGCTGCAGCGCGATCGCGCGGGCGCGGTGCACGCCGTCACGCATGCGGATCAGGTCGCTCTCGTCGGACAGCATGCGCTCGTCGACGGCCGGGTCGATGGCGGGGTCGGGCGTGGTGATCCGCACGGTTCCCTGGCTGAACGCCTGGTAGACCGAGACGGCGAGCCGCCCGCGTGAGGTGTCGCCGCCGCCCAGCGACACCAGGTTGCCCGCGATCATGATCATGTCGTTCTCGCCCGCGCCGGCGAGGCCGGACCCGTAGCGCAGGCAGCAATTGGTGTGGCGGTGCGCCAGCGTGCTGACCTGGCGGTCGTCGCGCAGCACCAGCGTCAGCGCCATGATCGGGTGGTCCAGCAGGTTCTGCCCCACCGGCCGGTCCGCCAGCACCGGGATGCCCAATGCCTGCAGCCAGGCAGCCGGGCCGATGCCGGAGCGTTGCAGGATGGCCGGCGTGTGGATCGCGCCGGCGCAGACGATCACCTCCTGCGTGGCCCGCGGGGTGAAGACCTGGCCGCCAATCGCGACCGAGACGCCGTTGGCGTGCGGCCGGTTGCCCTCGAAGCTGAGCCCGCCGACCAGCGCGTTGCCGACGATGGTCAGGTTGGGGCGGCCGCGCGCGGGCTCGAGATAGCCGTCATTGGTGGACACCCGGACGAAGTTGCGGCTGTTGATCGCGTAGGGCGAGACGCCGGTGCCGGTCGGCGCGTTGTGGTCCTCGCACCAGGGATAGCCGAGCGCGAGGGCGGATTCGCGAACGGCGCGATCGACGGGGCCCCAGGTGTCGACCGGCGCGCGGTAGACCGGGATCGGGCCGGAGGCGCCGTGCCAGGGTGCGTCGGGGAAGTTCACGTCGGTTTCGAGCTTGTTGAAATAGGGCAGGACGTCGTCCCACCCCCAGCCCGCGCAGCCCTGCGCCGCCCAGCGATCGAAGTCGTCGGGCACGCCGCGAATGGCGATCTGGCCGTTGATGGTGGAGCTGCCGCCCATGGCGCGGCCGCGCCAGAGCAACTTCGGCTCCTGCATTTCGGTGCGGCGGGCGAGCAGCTTCGGCCAGCGATAATCGTCGTCGGCGATCGCCCGCATCGGGTTGGGAATGCGGATGTGCTCCGGCGTCTCGGCGGAGCGGAAGTCGCGGCCGGCCTCCAGCAGCAGCACGCGGCGGGTGGGGTCTTCGGAGAGGCGTGCAGCGAGGACGGCGCCGGCGGATCCGCCGCCAACGATGATCGTGTCGTAACTGTCTTGCAGCATGGTCCAGCCTTCAGAACGAAGCGGCGATCATGCGCAGGAGTTTGCTGCACCGCCAGGGCGGCAGCCTCGCGAATCGGCCCGCCGGCCGCGCCGATCCGGGTCGCGCGATACGATGCCTTGCCGGCTGACGGGCCGCGCTGGGTTCAGTCGGGCACGGGGGAAAGGTCGGCGAGGTCGTATGGCGTGCCCTGGTAGATCAGGTTGAGCCAGTTGCCGAACAGCAGGTGCGCATGGCTGCGCCAGCGGTTCAGCGGCACGGCCTTCGGGTCGTCTCCCGGAAAGTAGTTTTCCGGCATATGGATCGGCGTGCCGGTGGCAACATCGCGGAAGTATTCGTCGCCCAGCGAGTTGCTGTCGTATTCGATGTGATTGAACATATGCAGCGAGCGGTGCTCGGGGTCTTCCACGAGACACAGCCCTGCTTCATCGGACGCCATCAGCACCCGCAGGCCACGCCCGGCCGGGATATCCGCCTCCCGCACCTCCGTATGCCGCGAAACCGGAATGGCGAAGTCATCGGAGAAGCCACGCAGATAGGGTGACGCCGGTGCCAGATTTCGGTGGCTGTAAACGCCGAACATCTTCCGGGGCAATTCGTACTTGGGCATGCCATGAAAATGATGGACCGCGGCCTGCGCACCCCAACAGATGTTGAGGCAGCCATGCGCGTTGGTCTGCGTCCAGTCGAAGATCTGGCGCAACTCATCCCAATAGCTCACCTCTTTGAACGGCAGCGTCTCGACCGGCGCGCCCGTCACGATGAAGCCGTCGAACTTCTCCGCCCTGATGTCCTCCCAATTGCGATAGAACGAAATGATGTGATCAGCCGGCGTATGCCGCGGCACATGACCCGTGATCTTGACCAGCGTCAGCTCGACCTGCAGCGGCGACGCGCCGAGCAACCGCGCGAATTGCGTTTCGGTCTTGATCTTGTTCGGCATCAGGTTGAGCAGGCCGATCCGCATCGGCCGGATGTCCTGCCGCAC
>JAFKLG010000089.1 GCA_017304945.1 Rhodospirillales bacterium | reverse complement strand
ACTGGCTTCATCAGCTGGGCAACTACGCTCGACTGAAACCGCATGGCTCTAGCTCCCTTCGAGCTTCGATTCGGACAGGTCGTCGCAAAACCCATTCGAATCAGAGCCATGCACCGCGTCCAGAGCTTTTCATCCCGGACAGCAGTGGGTCGAGCCCGGCCATGACGGGATGGGACCGGCCATGACGGGATGGGACCGGCCATGACGGGATGGGACCGGCCGTGACGGGATGGGACCGGCCATGACGGGATGGGATCGGCCATGACGGGATGGGACCGGCCACGACGAAGGCAGCCCCGCCCGCCAACCCGCGTCAGAAGTGGCTCCATCCGCCTTTCGCGAACGTCAGCACGGCACCGCCCGCGTCGCGCACCCGCACCTCGGGCCGTCCCGACTGCAGGGTGCCGATCCGCGTCACCGGCACCTCGGCCGCTGCCGCGGCGGCGGTCAGCGCCGCCTCAAGTGACGGCGGCACCGCCAGCAGCAGCTCGTAATCGTCGCCCCCGGTCAGGCACGTCTCCAGCCAGTCCGGCCCCGCCGCCCGCGCCGCCGCGGACAGCGGCACCGCGTCCGCCGCCACCTCCGCCATCAGCTCCGATGCGCGGCACAGATGACCGAGGTCCTGCACCAGCCCGTCCGACACGTCCATGCCGGCCGAGGCGATGCCCGCGATCGCCAGCCCCACCCGCGGCCGCGGCAGCCGGTACCGCTCCGCCAGCCAGCCGCTCGGATCCGCCAGCCGGCCCTGCAGCACCGCGAGTCCGAGCGCGCCGTCGCCGATGGTGCCGGTGACCCAGAGAGCGTCGTTCGGCCGCGCGCCGAACCGGTGCACCGCCGTCCCCGGCGCCACATGCCCGATCGCGGTGAGCGAGAGGGAGAGCGGGCCGGGGGTCGAGGTGGTGTCGCCGCCCAGCAACGAAATGCCGAACCGAGCCTGATCCGCCGCGAGCCCCGCGGCGAACCCGGCGAACCAGTCCTCGGGCGTGCCGCGCGGTGCCGACACGGTCATCAGGTAGCCCAGCGGCACCGCGCCCTTCGCCGCCAGGTCCGACAGGTTCACCCGCAGCAGCTTGCGCCCGACCAGGTCGGCGGGATCGTCCGGCAGGAAATGCACGCCGGCGACCATCGCATCGACCGTCAGCACCAGCTCCCGTCCGGCGGGGGGCGCCAGCACCGCCGCATCGTCGCGCAGCCCCAGCGCGCCAGGACCGGCAAGCGGCCGGAAATGCCGCGCGATCAGCGAGAACTCGGCGGGGAGGTCGCCCACGCCGCTCTCAGCCCAGGTCGATCGCGTGCCGCGTCAGGTCGGCCAGGGTGCAGTGACCCAGCGCACCGCGTTCGGTGGCGCGCAGCACGACCTGCGGGGCGGCGCCCGCCAGCAGGGCCTCCTGCCAGCGCGGCGCGCACAGGCACCACCGGTCGCCCGGCTTCAGGCCGGGAAAGCCGAACTCGGGCCGCGGCGTCGACAGGTCGTTGCCCTGGGCGGCGCTGAATCGCAGGAAGTCCTCGGTCATCACCGCGCAGACGGTGTGGCTCCCGACGTCCTCGGGGGTCGTCTCGCAGCAGCCGTTGCGCAGGAAGCCGGTGAGCGGGCGGGAGGAGCACAGCTCGAGCAATCCGCCCAGCACGTTGCGCGCGGGTGGCCGGCCCGGGCGCTTTCCGGTTTCGTCGAACGGCATGAAACTCCCCTCGGTCTGGCAGGGCGATCGAAGCATAGGCGGGCACCCGATGGAACGGGATGCGGGCACACCGCCCGGCGCCTGTGTGCACCTCACCAGGAACCCCCGGCGACACGCACCGGTTCCGGTGCGCCGCACGGCCGAGGTCACTCGGCGGCGAGCGGCGTGTCGGCGACCGCCGGCACCGAACCGGCGCAGTCGAGGAAGGCGGTGAGCGCGCTGGTCGCCAGCCCGTCGCGGCGGCGCACGAACAGGGTCTCCACCATCGCCTCGCGCGGCGGCAGCGTATGCAGCGCGACACGCGCGGCCCCCGCCGCCGCCTGCACCACCCCGCGCGGCAACAGCGTGACCCCGATGCCTGCCGCGACGCAGCCCAGGATGGCGTCGAGCGAGCCGAACTCGAGCAGCCGGACGGAGGGCAGCCCGCGTGACGCGAGCACCGCTTCCAGCCGCGCGCGGTAGGAGCAGCCGGCGCGCAGCACCATGGCCTTGAGGTCGGGGGTGCGCAGCAGCTCCGAGAGCGTGCGCTGCGGGGCGGAGACCAGGACCAGCTCCTCCCGGAACACCACGGTCTGCAGGAGGTCCGGATGCTCGACCGGTCCGGCCACGAACGCCCCTTCCAGCGTGCGGTCGAGCACGCCGGCCAGGGACTCGGCCGTGGTGCCGGTGCGCAGCGTCAGGTCCACCTCGGGCCAGCGCTGGGCGAAGGCGGCGAGGATCGGTGGCAGCCGCAGGCCGGCGGTCGTTTCGAGCGAGCCGATCACCAGTGCTCCGCGCGGCGTGCCGTCATCCAGCGCGGCGCGGCGCGCGCGGGCGAGCAGGTCCGCGACCTCGGTCGCATAGGGCAGCAGCCGCCGGCCGGCCGCGGTGAGCGTGACCCCGCGGCTGTGGCGCTCGAACAGGGCGACGCCGAGTTCGTCCTCCAGCGCGCGGATGCGGGCGGTGACGTTGGACTGAACGGTATTGAGCGCGACGGCCGCCTTGCCCATGCCGTTCAGCCGCGCCACGGCCTCGAACACCCGCAGATCCGTCGCATCCATGCCCGCCTCCCGTCCCGCGAGGGGATCACGCGTGCAATTCACGCCGTCGCCGGTCATGCGCGCAAGCCGGATCGCCTGCGTTCACCGGCCTGCGCCGTCCGTCACCCGCGCGCCTGGGCCGCGGCGCGGGCGAACATACGCTAGTCGAACTCTCCCGGCCGGAGCAGGTGGGCCAGCCGGTCCAGCACCGCATTGGCCATGCCGGGCTCGCCGCCGGTGAAGAAGCCGCGCGCGATATCGAGATACTCGTTGATCACCACCCGCGCCGGCGGCCCGTCGGGCATCGCCAGTTCGGCGCCGCCGGCGCGGAGCAGGGCGCGCAGCACCGGGTCGATGCGGGCGAGCGGCCATTCGGCCGGCAGCGCCTCGGCCAGCATGCGGTCGACGGTCTCCTGCTGGCGCACCGCGGAGCGCACGATCCGGCTGAACAGCGGCACCTCCGCGTCGGGCACGCGGCCGTCCTCGAACCCGCCGGTGCCGGGCAGCTCGCCCAGGCGGTGGCGGATGAACTGATCGATCACCGTCTCGGCGTTGTCGCCGGTCTGGTCGCTCTGGAACAGCGCCTGCACGGCGGCAAAGCGCGACGCGGTACGTTTGCGCGGCGGACGGCTCATGAGCAGTGAACTCGAAGCGCGCGGATTCGGGGGCGACCGACCGATGGGCGGCGAACCGGCATCAAGCGGCCCCCAGCCGACGGGCGGCGACGATCTGCAGCAGGGCGGCGGCCGCGGCCTCGGCCCCCTTGTTGTGCCCGTCCTGGGAGGCGCGGGCTTCCGCCTGCGCCAGCGTGTCGCAGGTCAGCAGGCCGGTGCCGAGGCACAGCCCGTACTGCAGCGCCACCTGCATCATGCCGTCCATCGTGGTGCGGCAGATGAAGTCGTAATGGTCGGTCTCTCCGCGCACGATGCAGCCCAGCGCGACGAACCCGTCGAACTTGCGGGCGCCGCGCAGCGCGATGCGGATGGCCTGCGGCAGCTCGAAGCCGCCGGCGACGTCCAGCACCTCATGCGTGGCGCCGGCCTCGTGCAGGATGCGGGCCGCGCCCTCGGTCAGGCCGTCGACGACCTGGCGGTAATAGGGCGCGCGGACGATCAGCAGATGGGGGGACGGGCCCTCCACCTTGGGCGCCGTCGGTAGGGCGGCGTCCTCTGTGCTCATGATTTCGGGCTTTCACTGACGATGTTCGGGATGGGGCGCTGTTCGACGATGTTCAGGCCGTAGCCTTCCAGGCCGATCACGGTGCGCCGCTGATTGGCCAGCAGGATCATGTTCTTGACGCCGAGGTCCAGCAGGATCTGCGCGCCGATGCCATAGTCGCGCAGCACCGGCTCGGGCGGCTGGCTCGCCGCCAGGCTGCGGACGCGTTCGGCGAGCGCGGTCTTGCGGTGCTCGCGCAGCAGCACCACCACGCCGCGGCCGGCATTGGCGATCATGTGCATCGCGTTGTGCACGGCGATCCAGTGCGGAGAGCCGGTCATGTCGTCGAGCAGGTCGACGGCGTGCATGCGCACGAGCACCGGTTCCGGCCCGCTCACGTCGCCCTTCACCAGCACCAGGTGCTCCTGGTACTCGACCGTGTTGGCGTAGACGATGGCGCGCCAGTCGCCGCCGGCGGGATGGTGGTACTCGCCCTCTTCCACGCGCTGCACCAGGCGTTCGGTCAGCCGCCGATGCGCGATCAGGTCGGCGATGGTGCCCAGTTTGAGGTTGTGGCGCTGGGCGAAGGCGACGAGGTCCGGCAGGCGGGCCATCGTGCCGTCGTCGTTCATGATTTCGCAGATCACCGCGGCCGGGGAGAGACCCGCCTTGCGCGCGATATCCACCGAGGCTTCGGTATGGCCGGCACGCACCAGCGTGCCACCCTCGCGCGCCATCAGCGGGAAGACGTGGCCGGGGGTGGTGATGTCGTCGCGCGAGCTTTCCGGGTTGATCGCGACGGCGATCGTGTGCGCGCGGTCCGCGGCGGAGATGCCGGTGGTGACGCCTTCGCGCGCCTCGATCGAGACCGTGAACGCGGTCTCGTGCCGCGTGCCGTTCTGCTGGCTCATCAGCGGCAGGCCGAGTTTCTCGACCCGCTGGCGGGTGAGGGCGAGGCAGATCAGGCCGCGCGCGTGGCGCGCCATGAAGTTGATCGCATCGGGCGTCGCGAACTGGGCGGGGACGACCAGGTCGCCTTCGTTCTCCCGGTCTTCGTCGTCGACCAGGATGAACATGCGGCCGTTGCGGGCCTCTTCGATCAGCTCTTCGGCCGAGGACAGGTATTTCGACAACTCGGCCGTGGCCAGATGGTGAAGGCTCTGCATCTACTTGGTCTCCGCCAGGCGCGCGACGTAGCGCGCCAGCATGTCGATCTCGACGTTGACCGCATCGCCGGGCGCCATCGTGCCGAAGCCGGTGACCTCCGCGGTGTGCGGGATGACGTTCACGCCGAAGATATCGCCCTCGACTTCGTTCACCGTCAACGACACGCCGTCCACGGCGACGCTGCCCTTGGGCGCGATGAAACGGGCGAGCGCATGCGGCACCCGGAAACGCCAGCGGGTCGAGCCGTTCTCGGGCGTGGCGGAGAGCGCTTCGCCGACGCCGTCCACATGGCCGGAGACGAGATGGCCGCCGAGTTCGTCGCCCATGCGCAGCGAGCGTTCCAGGTTGACGCGGCTGCCGACCTTCCACGCGCCCAGACGCGTCTTGCTCAGCGTCTCGGCGGAGGCGTCGACGGCGAACCAATCGGGTCCGAGTTCGACCGCGGTGAGGCAGCAGCCGGAGCAGGCGATGGAAGCGCCGAGTGGGATCTGGGCGGTGTCCGGCCACGGGGTCTGGATGACGAGCCGCATGTCCTTGCCGTCGCCCAGCGGCGTGATGGCGCGCACGGTGCCCAGTGCGGTGATGATGCCGGTGAACATCAGGCAGGCCTTTCGAACTCGGTCAGGACGTCACTTCCAAGTGGGGTGACATTGGTCCGGGTGAAGCGGGGCATGGCGGTCAGGTCCGTCATGCCAAACGCGGCCACCGCCGGCCAGCCATCGCCGCCGATCAGGCCGGGTGCGTGGAACCAGGCGATCCGGTCCACCAGGTCGGCGCGCAGCAGGGTGGCGGCGAGTTGCCCGCCGCCTTCCACCAGCAGGCGGGTGATGCCGGCGCTGCCGAGCGCCTGGAGCGCAGGGTCGATGGCGATGCCGATGGGGGCGCTGGGCACCGGGAGGATGGTGGCGCCGGCGGCCTCGAAGGCGGCGATGCGGGCCGGGTCGGTGCCGGCGCGGGTGAGGAACCAGGCGGGCGTGTCGGCGGCGGTGGCGAGCAGCCGTGCGGTCAGCCTGGTGCGCAGGTGGCTGTCGGCGACCACGCGGACCAGCGGGCGGGTGCGGAAGCCGGGGATGCGGCAGGTGAGCTCCGGGTTGTCGGCCATCACCGTGCCGACGCCGACCATGACCGCGTCATGCCGGCCGCGCAGCGCATGGGCGACGCGGCGCGCCGGGTCGCCGGTGATCCACTGGCTTTCGCCGCTGGCGGTGGCGATCCGGCCGTCGAGCGTGGAGGCGAGCTTCAGGGTGACCAGCGGCCGGCCGGTGCGGATGCGCTGGGTGAAGCCAGCGAGCACCGCCTGGGCCTCGGCCTCCAGCACGCCCTCCACCACCTCGATCCCGGCCTCGCGCAGCCGCGCGACGCCCTGGCTGTCGACGCGCCGGTCCGGATCGCGCGTGGCGACCACGACGCGGGCGATGCCGGCGGCGATCAGCGCGTCGGTGCAGGGCGGCGTGCGGCCCCAGTGGCAGCAGGGTTCGAGCGTGACGTAGGCGGTCGCCCCCTGGGCGAGGGGACCCGCCATCTCCAGCGCCAGCGGTTCCGCATGCGGCCGTCCGCCCGGTGCGGTGGTGGCGCGGCCGACCACCCGCCCGTCGCGCACCACGACGCAGCCGACCGACGGGTTGGGCCAGGTGCTGCCCAGGCCCCGCCGCGCCAGCGCGAGCGCCGCGCGCATGTGGGCGCGGTCGGCGACTTCGGTCATGGGCAGAGCCGGCGACGGATGCGCGCCTCCCCCTCCCCTGGCGGGAGGGGGGCGGGGGGAGGGGGTGCCACGAGGCCCGCCACTTGGCGGCGCAGCCGGTGTCGCGCGGATCGTCTTGCGATGCGCCCTTTCGCACCGCCCCCGCCCCCCGTCCCCCTCCCGCGAGGGGAGGGGGGGCTTTGGAGGGGGGTCACGCGGCGCCGTCGGCCAGGCTGCCGACGAAATCCTCGAAGTCCTTGGCCTCGCGGAAGTTGCGGTAGACGCTGGCGAAACGGACATAGGCGACTTTGTCCACTTCCTTCAGCGTGTCCATCACGTGTTCGCCGATCTGCTTGCTGGGGATCTCGCTCTCGCCCGAGGCTTCGAGCTGGCGGACGATGCCGTTGACGATGCGCTCGATCCGCTCCTCCTGGATCGGCCGCTTGCGCAGCGCGATCCGGATCGAGCGGGCGAGCTTGTCGCGGTCGAACGGCACCCGCCGCCCGTCGGTCTTCACCACGGTGAGCTCGCGCAACTGCACGCGCTCGATCGTGGTGAAGCGCTGGCCGCAATTGCCGCAGAAGCGCCGCCGGCGGATCGCGCCGTTGTCCTCGGTCGGACGGCTGTCCTTCACCTGGGTGTCGTCGGATCCGCAGAACGGGCAGCGCATCGCGGTTACCGCGCCGGATAGAGTGGGAAGCGGGCGCAGAGTTCCTGCACCTTCTCGCCGACCGCACGCTCCACCGCTGCGTTGCCGCCGTCGTTGGACCCGGACAGCCCCTCCAGCACCTCGTTGATCATCAGGCCGATCTGGCGGAACTCCGCGGTGCCGAAGCCGCGGGTGGTCGCGGCGGGGGAGCCCAGGCGGATGCCCGAGGTGATCGCGGGCTTTTCCGGATCGTAGGGGATGGCGTTCTTGTTCGCCGTCATGTGGGCCCGCTCGAGCGAGGCCTCGGCCGCCTTGCCGGTCACCCGCTTCGGCCGCAGGTCGACCAGCATCAGGTGGCTGTCGGTGCCGCCCGAGACGATCGCCAGCCCCTGTTCCTGCAGCGTCTGCGCCAGCACCTTGGCGTTGTCGGCCACGGCCTGCTGGTAGAGGCGGAACTCGGGCTTCAGCGCCTCCCCGAACGCGGCGGCCTTGCCGGCGATCACGTGCATCAGCGGGCCGCCCTGCAGGCCGGGGAACACGGCGGAGTTGATCTTCTTGCCGATATCGAGGTCGTTCGACAGCACCATGCCGCCGCGCGGGCCGCGCAGCGTCTTGTGCGTCGTGGTGGTGACGACATGCGCATGCGGCAACGGGGAGGGGAACAGGCCCGCCGCCACCAGGCCGGCGAAATGCGCCATGTCGACCATGAAATATGCGCCGACCTCGTCCGCCACCGCGCGGATGCGGGCGAAGTCGATGAAGCGGGGATAGGCGGAGCCGCCGGCGATGATCAGCTTCGGCTTCTCGGCCCGCGCCAGCCGCTCCAGCTCCTCATAGTCGAGCAGCCCGTCGTCGCGCCGCACCCCGTACTGGATCGGGCGGAACCACTTGCCGGACAGGTTGGGGGCCGCGCCATGCGTCAGGTGGCCGCCGGAGGCGAGGCTCATGCCGAGGATGGTGTCGCCCGGCTGCAGCAGGGCCAGGAACACCGCCTGGTTGGCCTGCGCGCCCGAATGCGGCTGCACGTTCGCGAAGGCGCAGCCGAACAGCGTCTTGGCGCGCTCGATCGCCAGGGTCTCGGCCACGTCCACGTAGACGCAGCCGCCGTAATAGCGCCGGCCGGGATAGCCCTCGGCATATTTGTTGGTCAGCACCGATCCCTGCGCCTCGAGCACGGCGGCGGAAACGATGTTCTCCGAGGCGATCAATTCGATTCCGTCCTGCTGGCGGTGCAGTTCGGCGCCGATCGCGGCGGCGAGTTCCGGATCGGTCTCGGCCAGCGGCGCGGCGAAGAAGCGCTCGCGGAGGGCGGCGGGACGGGTTTCGTTCATCGGTCCGGACCTTTTGCTTTGGGCGGATCGCGGTCCTGTAGCATGCGCGTCCAGCCGCACAAATCGCTGCGTCGCATCGGGCAGGCATGTCGGGCCTGTGACGGTTCACGGGCTTATCCGTCAACAGCCTGTGAAGCGCGCGACAGTGAGCATCCCATCCCGCGCCTTGTTCTGCCGGGCGAGTAACATTCGCCCCTCGGGGGAAGCTGGATGGCATCGTCAACACGCGAGTTCGAAAGCCTGCCACGGCTGGTGCCGGTGGAGCCGCCGCGTCCGCCGGCCGCGCCGTCCGAGGCCGGTGCGCCGCAGCCGGAGCCGCTGCGCACCGTGTTCGAGCCGCTGCGGCAGGCGCAGTCGCGCGGTCTCGGGGCGTTGTTCCTGACCGACGCGCATCGCGCGGTGGCGGAGAACCTGTTGCGGGCGGTCGAGAGCGGCATTGGCCTGATCGCGCTGACCGGTGAACCGGGGATCGGCAAGACCACCTTGGTGCAAGGCGTGTTGCTGCGACTGCGCGACCCTGGCCTGCGCCTGCTCCGCCAGACCGCGCCGATCGCCGCCGGCGCGGTGCTGCTGCCGGCGCTGGGCCGCCGGCCGGAGGCCCAGCCCACCCTGCTCGCGATCGATTCGGCGGAACTGCTCTCGCCACGGCTGCTGCGCTATCTCGTTGCCCGCGCCGACGCCTCCGCCACGCGAGGCGCGCGACTGCAATTGCTGCTGGCCGGGCGCCCCGAGCTGCTCGATCGGCTGCGCGCGGCCTGCAGCGACCGCGCGATCGGGCGCACGCGCGTCGAGCTGCGGCTGGCGCCGTTCGGTCCGGCCGACGCGGTCGGCTACGTCGAGCATCGGGTCATGCGTTCGGGCTACCCGGTTCGCCAGGTGATGCAGCCGGGCGCGGTGCGCATCATCGCGCAACAGGGCGGCGGCGTGCCGGCGCGGATGGACGCGCTGCTGGAGGCCTCGGTCAAGGTCGCCGGGGAGCGGCAGGAAGCCTGGATCACCGCGCCGGTCGCCCGCGCGGCGGTCAGTCCGGCCGAGGTCGGCCGTACGCCGGCCAAGCGCGGCACGGGCCTG
The DNA here is from genome assembly GCA_017304945.1 of Rhodospirillales bacterium. Lineage (GTDB taxonomy): Bacteria > Pseudomonadota > Alphaproteobacteria > Acetobacterales > Acetobacteraceae > Rhodopila. The sequence continues at coordinate 37,983 of JAFKLG010000089.1, read as the reverse complement.
CTGCGGCTGGCGGCCCTCGGCAGCGTGGCGGCGGCGGTCGCGGTCGGGGTGTTCGAGTTCGGCCTGGATCGTGGGCCGGCGCCCGAGGGACGGGCGCCAAGCGTGACCGCGTCCGCCGGCGCCGAGGCCGGATCGCCGGTGGCCGTGCCCGCGGCGGAGGCCGCGCGGGGGCCGGCCGGTGCCACGGCGACGCGGGACAGCGCCGCGTCCGGGGCGGTGACGCAACCTCGCCCGACGATGGCCGCCGTGAGTTCGGCCGAATCACCCACGCGCGCTGCGAACCCGCCGGTCGTTGCCGCGCGGGCCACCGCGCCGTTGCCTGGACCCGCGCCGTCCGAGGCCGGTCGGGCGGGGTCGGGGGGCGCGCAGGATCTGGCGCGCGGGGGATCGGAGCCATCCGCCGGTTCGGGTGCCAGCCGTCGCGACGCGTCGCCGATCGTCCTGGCGGAGGTGATCCCCGGGCCGGCGCGGTCGGAGCCGGAGCCTGCGGCCGGTGGTTCCGCCCCGGCTGCCGTCCCCGCCCCCGCGGCGCGTGCCGCGGAGGCCCCAACGCCGGTGTCCGGCGCGCGCGAGGCGGCCGCACCGCAGACCGTTGCGACCGAACCGTCCGTGGCGAAGACGGCAACCACCGAACCGGCCGCGCCCGGGCGCGTGGATGCGTCGCCGCAGGAGCCGCCGGCCGGTGCGGTATCGCGGCCGGTGGCCGACACACAGGGCGCTGGGCCCTCCCAGGGCGCCACCGCCCCCGTAACGGCGGAGGCTGCGTCCGAGTCCGGCACGCCCGGTGTCGCCGCGACTGGTGCTGCGCCGACCGCCGCTCCGACGGAGAGTTCCTCCGCCCCAGCCGCTGCGTCGGGCAGCGCATCGGCGCCAGCCCCCGCGACCTCCGTCGCGGGTGACTCCGCCGCCGGTGGTGGAGCCGCCGACTCGTCCTCGACGCGAGCGTCTCCATCGGCCGAAGCAGAGCCCAGCGCTGCCGTCGCGCCGTCCCCAGCATCGGCCGTAGCGAGTGCGGATGCCGCCGCGCCAGCACCGGCCGCTCCCGCGGCCTCGTCCACCACGCCACCGCCGTCGGCCGCACCGGCCACGCCACCGTCGTCGGCCTCACCCGCCACGCCACCGTCGTCGGCCTCACCCGCCACGCTGTCGTCTTCGACCGCGTCTGCCGAATCGCGTGCGCCCGACGCACCCCCGCCCACTGCAGCAGCCGCGCCCACCGCGGTTCCTCCGGCCGTGACCTCCGAGTCGACCGCCGCCACGGCCCAGCCGCTCGCTTCGTCCGCGTCGGAAACATCCCCCTCCAGCGCGCCGCCTCCGCCCGTGTCCCCGGGCAGCGCCTCACCTTCGGACGGATCGCCCGCGACCGCGCCCTCAGCGAGCGCCTCGGCATCGGCCGCGTCGCCCCCCTCGACGGCCTCTTCCGACGGCGCGTCCCCATCGATCGCGGCGCTGCCGGCCGCCGCTCCATCTGCCGCCCCGCCGGCCGTCGCTCCGCAACCGGCCACGCCCGCCCAACCCGCCGGCGACACGCGCTCCGCCAGCCTCCCGCCCGAAATCGTCGCAACGCTGATCCGCCGCGGCGAAGCCATGCGCGCCACCGGCGACATCTCCGCCGCCCGCCTGCTGTTCGACCGCGCCGCAGAGGCCGGCAGCGGCCGCGCGGCGCTCGAAGCCGGCCGCCTGCGCGATCCCGCCTGGCTCGCCAGCACGGGGGCGATCGGCGTCGCCGCCGACCCCGCTGCCGCCGCATCCTGGTACCGCCGCGCCATCACCTCCGGCGAACCGGACGCGCGCCCCCTGCTGCAACGCCTCGAGGAGGCCTCCCAATGACTCCCCTCGTCCGACGCTCCCTGCTGGCCTTCGGCCTGCTGCTGGGACTCGCGTCTCTCCGGCCCGCCGCCGCCCAGTCCGACCCCGTCGCGGCAGCCAATGCCGGAACCGTCGGCGTCGTCTCCGGCGGCGTGAACGGCACCTATGTCCGGATCGCCGCCGACCTCGCAGCGGTGCTCGACGACGGCGACCGGCTGCGCGTGCTGCCCATCATCAGCAAGGGATCGGTGCAGAACGTCGCCGACATCCTGTTCCTCCGCGGCGTCGATATCGGCATCGTGCAGTCGGACGTGCTCGCCTATGTCCGCCAGCAGAGGCTGTTCCCCGGCGTCGACCAGGCGGTGCAGTACATCACCAAGCTCTACGAGGAGGAGGTGCACGTCCTCGCCCGCAAGGATATCGGGCGTCTGGAGGATCTCTCGGGCCAGACCGTCAACGTGGACGGCAAGGGCAGCGGCTCCGCCATGACCGCCTCCGTCCTGTTCGGCGCGCTCGGCATCCGGCCGACGCTCGCCAACGACGACCAGGACGTGGCGCTCGAGAAGCTGAAGCGCGGCGAGATCGCCGCGATGGTCTACGTGGTGGGCAAGCCCGCCAGCCTGTTCAGCCGCATCGACGCCCCGGCCGGCCTGCACTTCCTGTCCATCCCGCTCGCCCCGGCCCTGGCCGAGACCTACCTGCCGTCCCGCCTCGACCACGCACAATACCCGGCGCTGATCGCCGAGGGCGCGCCAGTCGACACCGTCGCGGTCGGCGCGGTGATGGCGGTGTACGGGTGGCAGCCCGGATCCGACCGCTACCGCAAGGTGGCGCGGTTCACCGACGCGTTCTTCGACAATTTCCAGCAGTTCCTGAAGCCGCCGCGGCATCCGAAGTGGCGGGAGGTGAACCTGGCGGCGCAGATCCCGGGCTGGCGCCGGTTCCCCGAAGCGCAGGAGTGGCTGCAGCGCCACGACGCGTCCCGCATGGCGCAGGCGCCTCAGGGTACCAAGCCGAACGCGCCCTGAGAGCGGACCCGGCCGGGCTGAACCCGCGCGGGCCAGCCCCGGCCGGCCCGACCGGTCAGGGTGTCGCGGCGAGGAAGGCCGGCACCCGGCGCAGCGCATCCGCCCGCGCGGCCGGGTTGGTGCCGGCATGCGCCTCGCCCGATCCGCCGGGCGGTGTCGCCAGGCCGTGCAGCACCCGCACCCGCGCATCCGGCGCATCGAAGTCGTGGTAGGCGTCCGGGTAGACGGCCAGCGTGACCCGGTCGGGGTACCGCGCCGCCAGGGTCTGGCACGGCGGCGCCGGGGTCCAGTCGTCCGCGGCGCCGACCAGGATCAGCACCGGCGCGGTCGGTGACCAGGACGGGTCGCGCGACCGCGTCGCACAGCCCGGATAGAAGGCGACGAAGCGCCGGAACAACCCCGGCGGCGGATCGGCGGCGGCATTGGCGGTCGCGAGCACCGTGCCGCCGCCATTCGACCAGCCGATCAGCGCGATGCCGTTGCGCGCCAGATCGGGCTGCGCCAGGAGCCATCTGCCCGCGGCGATCGCGTCCTGCCGCCGCAATCCGGACGGCGTGACGCGGCGGTGCCGCACCCGGCATTGCGACCCCAGCCCGCGGGAGCCGAAACTGTCAGGCAGCAGCACCGGATGGCCGGCGCGCGCGAGCGCCACCGCCCAGCTTCCATCCCGGCTGGGATACGGCCCGCCGCAGCCATGCAGGGCAACCACCGCGGACCCGGTGGCCGGCCCGACCGGCCGCACCAGCGCCGCGTCCAGCTCCACCCCGTCCGCGCCTGGGATCCGCACCCGCTCCGCCGCCACCCCGGCCCCGGCCAGGAAGGCGAGCAAGGCGAGGAAGCTCGGCATCAGGCCGCCGGCGCCGCGTCCTCAGCGCCGCATGTCGCGCAGGCCGCGCAGCGCGACGTAGTAGCCGACCACCCCGAACCCGGCGACGATGCCCTGGCTCACCTGCGCGGTGTCGGAGACCGGGCCGCGGCGCACCGGGTTCGAGATGTGCACCTCGATCACCGGAAAGCTCACTTGTGAGACCGCCGCGGTCAGCGCCGGATAGCCGCGGGAGAACCCGGCCGGGTTGAACAGCGCCCCGTCGAAGCCCTGGTCCACCGCGGCGTAGAGCCGGTCGATCACCGCGCCCTCGGTGTTGGACGCGAAGATCTCAATGTCGACGCCGAGTTCCTGCGCGTAGGCGCGGATGTGCTGGTCGTATTCGGGCAGGGTCATGGTGCCGAAGATCTCGGTCTGCACCTTGCCCCGCATGTTCATGCCGGCGCCATGGATGATCAGGTATTTCGGCATGCTCGCGTCTCCCCCTCGGCGCTGCGCCGGTTGCGGTCGGCGGACGGTACGGGGCCGCTGCGCGGCCGGCAAGGCCAGCCGAACCGGCCACACCCAACGGGATCAGCCGGGCCGGTCGAGCCGGATCGAGACCGGGCAATGATCGGACAGGCGGTCCCGCCAGCCGTCGCCCCGCTCCCGGTAGGTCAGCACCCGCAAACTGTCCGGCACCAGCCAGTCGCGCGCCGCGCCGCCCAGCAGGATGTGGTCGATGAAGGCCTCGTTGCCCCAGCACGGGCTGCTGCGCCCCTCGGTCGCGCGCAGCAGCGGCGCGGCGGTTCGGAGCTGGGAGAGGAACCGGTCCCGCCCATCCATCCAGCGATTGAAGTCGCCCAGCAGCGCGAACGCGACGCCTTCCCGCTGGCGGGCCGCGATCCAGTCCTGCAACGGCGCGAGCTGGGCGCGCAACTCGACGCAGGCCCGCCGCTTGGAGCGCGCGAGCGGCTGGTCCTGGCAGCCGCGCTTGAGATGCACGGCGAGCAGCCGGAGGTCGTGCCCCGGCAGATGCAGCGTGATGTCGGCCCCGCTGCGCAGCCGCAGTGCGGGGTCGACGGCGACCGCGGTGAGGTCGGGATTGACCTCGAACGGAATGCCGCGGCGCACCACGATCCCGACCCGCTGGGTGAGCCGGTCGCGGGTCATGTGGATCGCCCATTTGTCGCGCGGGAACAGCCGCGCCGCGGCGTCCCACCCGTCCACCTCCTGCAGCGCGACCACGTCGGCATCGAGCTGGGCGGCGTAGCCGGCGAGCCGGTCCAGATCGTCCGGCATGCGCGGCGGCACATCCGCCGGCAGCCCGGCGGCGCCGGGCGCGCGCAGCGTCAGCCAGTTCAGGTTCCAGGTGGCGAGCTTCAGCGTCTCCGCCCGCGCCGGGGCGCAGAGAAGGCCGGACAGGAGGCCGGACCACAGCAGGACCTGCCGCAGCAGGTCGCGCAGGCGGGTGCGGCCGAACGTCACGTCACTTCAGGGAGCGCAGGTAGTCGACGACGGCCCACGCATCCTCCTTGGAGAGTCGATAGGTCGGCATCGGGGGCAGCGCCATGGACCCGTCGGGCCGCTTGCCGGTCTCGAGGAAGGTCGCGAACTGGGCTGGCGTGTAGTGTGCGGGCACGCCGACCAGCGACGGCGCGTGGTCGGCGAACGGCATCGGCTGCGTGGGCCGGAACCCGATCGGCGCGCCGGTCAGCCGCTTGTCCATGATCGGCTGGCCGGTCGCGTCACGCGGCGTGTGGCAGTCCCCGCACATGCCGACCTGATCGACCAGGTATTTCCCGCGCGCAACGTTTTGCGCGGCGGCCTCACCACAGCCGGCGGCCAGCAGAAACGTGAGGCCGGTGGCGGCCAGGGCAAGGCAAGGGTGCATGTCGGACTGCCAGAGTGACTCGTCGAGGTTTCCGAAACCTTGCCTGGGCTCATGCGCGTGGCCAGCCTTTGCCACCGGCTGGTGCCGATTGGTTCTCACCCGTTGAAATTCGGACCTGGCCCCTGACACCGCCGCTGCGATCGTCCGCGCGACGCGTCAGGGAACGCGGTACACCCGACTGGCGGTGCCCGCGAACAGCGCGTCCTTCTCCGCCTCCGACGCGCCGGCGGCGAGACGCTTGAAGGCGTTCCAAACGACGGCGTAGCTGCACCAGCGCTTCTGCACCGGGAAGTTGCTCTCGAACATGCAGCGGTCGGCGCCGAACAGGGTGATGCAGGTCTCGATCCAGGGGCGCCAGGCGGCGGCGACCTCCTCCGAATCCGGCGGGGTGGTGCGCTTCGGGCCGTCGCCGGGCAGGCGGATGGGCAGCGCCCCCAGCTTGACGCTCACGTTCGGATGGCGGGCGAGCGCGGCCATCGCGGCGCGCCACTCGGCGAACACCTCGGCCCGCTGCGTCGCATAGGGGCCGCCCAGGATCGGGCTGCCGACATGGTTCAGCACGATCGGCAGGTCGGGCTGCGCGGCGGCGAGTTCGGTCACCTCGGGGATCTGCGGGTGATAGACCCAGGCGTCGAAGGCGAGGCCGAGGCGCGCGAGGCAGGCCAGGCCGGCTCGCACCTGCGCCTCGCGCAGCAGGTTCGGCGTGGGCACGACCTTGTGGATGCGCTCCGACGCATGCCAGGCGGTGGAGAAGCGCACCGCCGCGAAGCGTCCGCCGCTCGCGGCGAGGTGCCGTTCGAGCAGCGGCTGGGCGCGGTCGCCGAGGCTGAGATCGACACGGCCCACCATGCGGGCGCAGAACCGGGTGGGGCCGAACGTGCCGCTCTCCGCCATGGCGGCGAAGCCGGTGACGAACTCGGTCTCGCCCAGCGAACGCTCCTCCTCCGGCCCGTCGGCGCGGTACATGGAGCGGCACTCCTCGAACACCGTCGCGCGGATCGCGTGTCCGCTCCGCAGGTCGGCGAGCAGTTCGGGCAGCAGATAGGTGTTGCCGTCGCGGACCCAGAGATGGTGGTGCGGATCGACGATCGGCCGGTCGGGCTCCAGGATCGCCTCGCTGTGCTGCGCGAGCCAGGTGTCGTCGACCTGGCCGGCGAACCGGTCGCTTTGTGCCATGGCGTTCTCTCCCTCCGGTCGAGGTAGCACGCCACGCGCTGGCCTTCCTACTCCCGCACGGTGCGGATCCGCTCCAGCAGGCGTACCCCCACGCCCATCGCGACCAGCCCGATCGCGAGGCCGATGCCGCAGCCCCAATAGGCGCCGATCGTGCCGCCGACCGCGGCGCCGATCACGGCACCGATGCCCAGCAGCACGAACGGCAGCAGGCAGCCGACCGCGGCCATCAGCCCAGGCTCTTCGAGGCCATTTCGAACGTGTTCTTGCTCAGCTCGGGTTGCGCCAGCACACGTTCGAGCTCACCGCGCATCAAGGCCTGCCGGGCCGGCGCGACGCGGCGCCATTGGCCGAGCGGCGCGATGATGCGGGCGGCGACCTGGGGGTTCATGGGGTCGAGGGCGATCACGGTGTCGGCCAGGAACCGGTAGCCGGCGCCCGACGGATCGTGGAAGCGCACCTGGTTGCCGCTGGCGAAGCTGCCGACCAGGCTGCGCACGCGATTGGGGTTGCGCAGGTCGAAGTCGGGATGGGTGGCGAGCGCCTGGACCGCGCGGATCGTGTCGGGCAGCGGCGAGGTGGCCTGGATCGCGAACCACTTGTCGAGCACCAGCGGGTCCTGCTGCCAGGCGGCGTGGAAGGCCGCGAGCGCCTGCGCGCGTTCCGGGCAGTCCACCGCCGACAGCACCGCGAGCGCAGCCAGCACGTCGGTCATGTTGCCGGCGGCGTCGAACTGGGCCTTGGCGCGGCGCACGCCGTCGGGCTCGCCGTCGATGGCGAGATAGGCGAGGCAGGTGTTGCGCAGCGCGCGTCGTCCGATCGACGCGCCGTCGATGCGATACGGGCCGGTGTCGGTCATGCGCTCATAGGTGGCGCGGAACCGGTCGCGCAGCGCCGCGGCGATCGCACGTCGCGCCTGGTCGCGCGCGGCGTGGATGCCGTCCACGTCGGCGATGTCCATCTGGTCGGCGAGGAAGCCCTCGGTCGGCAGCACCAGCGCCTCGGCGGCGAAGGCCGGGTCGCGGTCGGCGGTGTCGAGCGTGGCCGCGGCCATCTCGATCAGCGCCGGATCGACCGCGGGCGTTTCCCCGCGCGCCAGGGCGGCGACCATGCCGAGCAGGGCATGGGTGGCGTATTGCTGGCCGGAATCCCAGCGGACGAACGGGTCGGTGTCGTGCGCGGCGAGGAAGCGCAGCCGGTCCTGCGCCAGTCCGCCGAGCTTCACCGGGGCGGAGAAGCCGCGCAGCAGGGAGGGGACCGGCGGGCTCGCCACGTCCTCGAACACGAAGCGGCTCTCGGCCGCGTCGGCCAGCAGCACGCGGGTGCCGGGCCGCGCCTCGGCCTCGCCGGCGAGCCGCGTCGCCAGTTCCTGCCCGTTGCCGTCGAGCAGGCCCATCGTCACCGGCACCACCAGCGGCTGCTTGTCGGGCTGGCCGGGCGTGGGCGGGGTGCGCTGCGCGATCGTCAGCGTGTAGCGCTTGGCCTCGGCGTCGTACGCGTCGGACACCGTGAGTTCGGGCGTGCCGGCCTGGTGGTACCAGGCCTTGAAGCGCGTGAGGTCGGTGCCGGAGGCGTCCTGCATCGCGGCGACGAAGTCGTCGATGGTGACGGCGTGGTTGTCGTGGCGTTGGAAATACAGGTCCATGCCTCGGCGGAACGCGGCGCGGCCGATGATGGTCGCCATCATGCGGATGACCTCGGCGCCCTTGTTGTAGACGGTCGCCGTGTAGAAATTGTCGATCGCGAGATAGCTGGCGGGCTGCACGGGGTGGGCGAGGGGACCGGCGTCCTCGCGGAACTGCGCCGCGCGCAGCACCCGCACGTCGCCGATGCGTTTCACCGCGCGGCTGCCCTGGTCGGCCGAGAACTCCTGGTCGCGATAGACCGTGAGCCCTTCCTTGAGCGAGAGCTGGAACCAGTCGCGGCAGGTGACGCGGTTGCCGGTCCAGTTGTGGAAATACTCGTGGGCGATGACCGACTCGATGCCCTCATAGTCGCCGTCGGTCGCGGTCTCGGGCCGGGCGAGCACGTATTTCGTGTTGAAGACGTTGAGGCCCTTGTTCTCCATCGCCCCCATGTTGAAGTCGGACACGGCGGCGATGTTGAACACGTCGAGGTCGTATTCGAGGCCGAACACCTCCTCGTCCCAGCGCATCGAGGTCTTGAGCGAGTCCATCGCGTGCTGGCAGCGGTCCTCGTCGCCGCGGCGCACGTAGATGCCGAGGGCGACGTCGCGGCCGGAGGCGGTGGTGAACCGGTCGTGCACGGAGACGAGGTCGCCGGCCACCAGCGCGAACAGGTAGGACGGTTTCGGGTGCGGGTCGGTCCAGACGATGCGGTGGCGGCCGTCGGGCAGCGATTCGATCGGGCCGGGATTGCCGTTGGAGAGCATCACCGGGACGGCCGCGGCGTCGGCGCTGATGGTGACCGTGTAGCGCGACATGACGTCGGGCCGGTCGGGGAAATAGGTGATGCGGCGGAAGCCCTGGGCCTCACACTGGGTGAAGTAGCTGCCGCCGGAGAGATACAGGCCGCTGAGTTCGCTGTTGGCCGCGGGATCGATCCGGGTCTCGATCTCCAGCGTCGCGGCGTCGGGCAGCGTGTCGAGCACCAGCCCGTCGGGCACGATGCGGTACTGTTCCGGCGTGAGCGGCGTGCCGTCGAGCGCGATGCGCACGAGGGTGAGCGCCTCGCCGTCGAGATGCAGCGGGCCGGGGCTGGCGTCCGGGTTGCGGCGCAGTGCGAGGCGGGAGACGACCCGGGTCGTATGCGGATCGAGGTCGAACGCGAGATCGACGCGGTCCACCAGGAAGCTGGGCGGGCGATAGTCGGCCAGCTTCACGGGAGTCGGGGCGGCTGGGGCGTTCTGCGCGTCGAGCATGCGGTCTCCGGGGCGGATGGGCGCGCGGGGGCGCCTGATGGCTGGACAGGCGGGGGTTGCTGGACAGACTCTCAGGTGGCCACCAATAACGGCTTCGACCAGGGGTGTCGTCGGTTGCGTGCGTCGTGCGGCGGCGTGTTGTGTCATGGCCGGCGGGGCCGGTTCACTCGTGTCATGGCCGGCGCAGGCCGGCCATCCACGACTTCCGGTGCGGCACGAAGTCGTGGATGGTCGCCCTTCGGCGACCATGACACGGGGGCAGGGCACCGCCGTCGCCTACGCCCGTCGTCGCCACCGTTGTCCACGCCCACCCGCCACCACCGCCGTCAACGCCCGCCACCCGCCGTCGCCCATTGCCGCCACCACGTCCACCGCCGCCCACCCGCCGCCGCCGACCCGCCACCCGCCGTCCGCGCCACACGAGAGCCACCATGCCACCGATCGCCTACGTCCTCCTCGGCTACCTCCTCGGCTCCATCCCGTTCGGCCTCCTGCTGACCCGCGCAGCCGGCCTCGGCGACATCCGCGCCATCGGGTCGGGCAATATCGGGGCGACCAACGTGCTGCGCACCGGCCGCAAAAGCCTCGCCGCGGCGACGCTGCTGCTGGACGCGCTGAAAGGAGCCGCCGCGGTGCTGATCGCCGGCGCGCTCGCCGGGCATGAGGCCGCGCTGTTCGCAGGCTTCGGCGCCGTGGTCGGCCACCTGTTCCCGGCCTGGCTGGGGTTCCGCGGCGGCAAGGGCGTCGCCACCGGCTTCGGCGTGCTGTTCGCCGCCGCCTGGCCGGTCGGGCTCGCCGCCGGCGCGGTCTGGCTGGCGGTGGCGAAACTCGCGCGGATGTCCTCGCTGGCCTCGCTGATCTCCTTCGCCGCCGCCCCGCTGTTCGCCTGGGCGCTCGCCGATGCGGACACCGTTAAGCTGACGTTGGCGATTGCTGTGCTGGTGTATGTGCGCCACCACGCCAACATCCGGCGCCTGCTGGCCGGCACCGAACCCCGGATCGGCCAGAAGGGCACGCAGGAGGCGTAGGCCGGCCCGTCGGCGCCCCGGCCGGCGGCACCACAGGACGAGCCATGCGCCCCTGGACACGCCGGTCCCACCCCGATCCGGACATCATCGCCCGCCTGCGCCTCGCCCGCACCGAGGGCGTGGGCCCGATCACCTGGCGCCGCCTGCTCGCCCGCTTCGGCAGCGCCGGAGCCGCGCTGGAGGCGGTGCCACGGCTCGCCCGCGCCGGCGGCCGCGCCCAGCCCGTCGTGATCCCGCCGCCGGAGGACGCCGCCGCCGAGTGCGCCGCCCTGGCGCGAATGGGGGGAATGCTGCTGTTCCTGGGCGATCCCGGCTACCCGCCGCTGCTCGCCCAGCTCGACGACGCACCGGCGTGCCTCTCGGTCCTGGGCGATCCGGCCGCGCTTGCCGCACCCGCGATCGCGATCGTCGGCGGCCGCAACGCCTCCAGCAACGGCCGCACCATCGCCGAGATGCTGGCCCGCGACCTCGCCGCCCAGCTCGTGGTGGTCTCGGGCCTCGCCCGCGGCATCGACACCGCTGCGCATCAGGGGGCGCTGGACGCCGGCCGGACGGTCGCCGTGGTCGCGGGCGGCCTCGACCGGCCCTACCCCGAGGCCAACGCCGCCCTGCAGGACCGCATCGCCGCGTCCGGCGCCGTCGTCGCCGAGGCGCCGTTGGGCACCACCCCCCAGGCCCGCCACTTCCCGCGCCGCAACCGAATCATCGCCGGCCTGTCGCTGGGCGTGGTCGTGGTGGAGGCGGCGCTGCGCTCCGGCAGCCTGATCACCGCCCGGCGCGCGCAGGAGGCGGGGCGGGAGGTGTTCGCCGTCCCCGGCTCCCCGCTCGACCCGCGCGCGCATGGCGGCAACGGGCTGCTGCGGGACGGGGCGGTGCTGGTGGAAACCGCGGCGGACGTGCTGGCCGCGCTGCCCCGGATCGAGGGGGTGACGGGGTACCTCGGTGCGGCTGCGGCGCCGCCCGAAGCGTCACCCGATCCTACGCTGCCGCTGCTTCCAAGCGTGCCCGAGGCACCGGATACGGCGCACGAAACCGTGCGTGCCTTGTTGTCTGCCGACCCCGTGGCGGTTGACGATCTGGTGCGGCGCTGCCAGTTGTCACCGTCCGCCGTGGCAGCGGTGCTGCTCGACCTGGAGCTCGCGGGTGCGCTGGAAGCGCTACCGGGAGGCCGGGTCATGCTGCTGCCGGCCGCCCATTAGGACCACTCGGATAGTCATGACAGACGTTGTCGTCGTCGAATCGCCCGCCAAAGCCAAGACCATCAACCGCTACCTCGGCAGCGGCTACACGGTGCTGGCGAGCTTCGGCCACGTCCGCGACCTGCCCCCGAAGGACGGCAGCGTCCGGCCGGAGCAGGACTTCGCCATGGACTGGGAGTCCGACTCCCGGGGCGAGAAGCAGGTCGGCGCCATCGCCAAGGCGCTGAAAGGCGCCAAGACCCTGTATCTCGCCACCGACCCGGATCGCGAGGGCGAGGCGATCTCCTGGCATGTGCAGAACATGCTGGCGGACAAGAAGGCGCTGAAGGGCGTCGAGGTCCGCCGCATCACCTTCAACGAGATCACGCGCAACGCCATCCGCCACGCGATCGCGCATCCGCGCGAACTCGACCAGCCGCTGATCGAGGCGTACCTGGCGCGCCGCGCGCTCGACTATCTGGTGGGGTTCACTCTCTCCCCGGTGCTGTGGCGCAAGCTGCCCGGCAGCCGGTCGGCCGGGCGCGTGCAGTCGGTCGCGCTGCGGCTGATCTGCGAGCGCGAGGCGGAGATCGAGGTCTTCCGCGCCCGCGAATACTGGACCATCGAGGCGGTGTTCACGACGCCCGCCGGCGCGCCCTTCACCGCGCGGCTGACGCACCTGAACGGCAAGCGGCTCGACCAGTTCGACCTCGCGAACGAGGCCGCGGCCCTCGCCGCCAAGGCAGCGGTCGAGGGCGGCACGTTCACGGTCGGCTCGGTCGAGCGCAAGCGCGTCAAGCGGAATCCGCCGCCGCCCTTCACCACCTCGACCCTGCAGCAGGAAGCCTCGCGCAAACTCGGCTTCGGCGCGCAGCAGACCATGCGGCTCGCCCAGCAGCTCTACGAGGGGGTGGAGATCGACGGCGAGACCACCGGCCTGATCACCTACATGCGTACGGATGGCGTGCAGATGGCACGCGAAGCGGTGTTCTCGATCCGCGACCACGTGAAGGACAGCTACGGCCCCGATTACCTGCCCGTCGCGCCCCGCGAGTACCAGAGCCGCGCCAAGAACGCGCAGGAAGCGCATGAGGCGATCCGCCCCACCGACGTCGCCCGCACGCCCGACAGCGTCGCGCGCGGGCTGAACCACGACCAGCGCCGCCTGTACGAGCTGATCTGGAAACGGGCGGTGGCCTCCCAGATGCAGTCGGCGGAACTCGACCAGGTCTCGGTCGAGGTCACCGACGGCCGCGGGCAGAAGCTGCGCGCCACCGGCTCCATCGTCGCCTTCGACGGATTCCTCAAGCTCTACCGCGAGGACACCGACGACCAGCCCGAAGGCCAGCACGAGGACGACAACCGCATGCTGCCGCCGATGGCGGAGCGCGACCCGCTGAAGCGCGGCGACGTCGCCGCCAGCCAGCACTTCACCCAGCCGCCGCCGCGCTACTCGGAGGCGAGCCTGGTCAAGAAGCTCGAGGAACTCGGCATCGGCCGGCCCTCCACCTACGCCTCCATCCTCTCGGTGCTGCAGGACCGCAACTACGTCCGGCTGGAGAAGCGCCGCTTCATCCCCGAGGATCGCGGCCGGCTGGTCACCGCCTTCCTGGTCAGCTTCTTCGAGCACTACGTCGACACCGGCTTCACCGCGGCACTCGAGGAGAAGCTCGACGAGATCTCCGCCGGCCAGCTCGACTGGCGGTCGGTGATGCACAATTTCTGGGACGAGTTCTCCAAGGCCGTCGAGCAGACCCGCGACCTCAAGATCAGCGACGTGATCGCGGCGCTCGACCAGGATCTCGGCCCGCATTTCTTCCCCGCGCGGGAGGACGGCACCGACCCGCGCCAGTGCCAGGCCTGCGGCACCGGCCGTCTCGGCCTCAAGCTCGGCCGCTACGGCAGCTTCATCGGCTGCTCCAATTACCCGGCCTGCCAATACACGCGGCGCCTCGCGATCGATTCGAACGACGAGCAGGGCGCGACGCTGAAGGAGGGCATGCGCTCCCTCGGCCACCATCCCGAGACCGGGGAGGAGATCACCGTCCGCCGTGGCCCGTACGGGCTCTACGTGCAGCAGGGCGAGGTGACGGAGGCCGCCGGCAAGAAGGCGCCGAAGCCCAAGCGCACCTCGCTGACGCGCGGCATGGACGGGGAGCAGATCACGCTCGACCAGGCTCTGGGCCTGCTGTCGCTGCCGCGGCTGGTCGGCATCCATCCCGAGACGAAGGAGCCGATCGAGGCCGGCATCGGCCGGTTCGGCCCCTATGTGCGGATGGGGGCGGTGTTCGGCTCGCTCGACCGCGACGACGACGTGCTGTCGCTGGGACTGAACCGTGCGGTCGACCTGCTGGCGAAGAAGCTGGCCAGCGTGCGCAACCTTGGGGTCCATCCGGCGGACAAGGAGCCGGTCTCGGTGCGCAAGGGCCGGTTCGGACCGTACGTCCAGCACGGCAACACGGTCGCCAACCTGCCGCGCGGCGTCATGATGGAGGACGTCACGCTCGAGGACGCGGTGGCGCTGCTGTCCGAGAAGGGCAAGACGCTGAAGCCCAAAGGGGCCGCCGGCCGGCGGAAGGCGGGGGGCAAGGCGAAGACCGCTGGCGCCAGCGCCGCATCCGCGGACGACGCCGCCTCCGGCAACGGAGAGGCGGCGCCTCGGATGGCGGCCGCGAAACGCCCGGCCGCGGCCGGCGCGAGGGCTGGGGCGCAGGCGAAATCAGGCGGTTCGGCGAAAGCGGGCGGGTCGGCCAAGGCTGCCGGGGCCGCGAAGGCGGGCGGTGCGGCGAAGGCCGGTGGGGCTGCGAAGGCGGGCGGTGCGGCGAAGGCGACCGGGGCTGCGAAGGCCGCCAAATCCGGCGGGTCTGCCAAGGCGAAGGCAAGTGGGTCGGCGAGGGCGGCGGGGTCGGGGAAGGTCGCGAAGGGAGCCGACGCGGCTTCGACGCGACCGCCGCGCCGCGCCGCGTCCGGCTAACCACGCCCTCGTCATGGCCGGGATCTGGAGGGCGCGACGTCGGAGCCGCCCCGACAGGAACTCGTGATCGCGCTCCCTTAGGCGAGCATTGCCCCCGCTCAGATCGCGCTTCCCCGCTCAGGCGAGGACACAGCCCGCTCAGGGGAGCACGTGGCCCCTCAGGCGATCGCGCTTCCCCGCTCAGGCGAGGATACAGCCCCGCTCGGGGAGCACGTGGCCCCTCAGGCTATCGCGCTTCCCCGCTCAGGCGAGGACACAGCCCGCTCAGGGGAGCACGTGGCCCCTCAGGCGATTCCGCTTTCCCGTTCAGGCGAGCACGTAGCCCCCCTCGGGGAGCACATGGCCCCCCTCAGGCGACCGCGTATTTGCCGCGGCCGAACATCTTGTCGAGCTTGTCCGCCTCCGCCTTGTCGAACGGCGTGGTCTCGGCGCGCACCCGCTCCACTTTCGCCAGGGCCGCCTGCACCGCGGGGCGCGCCGCGATCTTGTCCGCCCAGCGCGTCACGGCCGGGAACTGCGCTGCCGCCTCGGCCCCGAGCAGGGCGGGGATGATGCGGGCCCAGGGGAAGGTCGCGATGTCGGCGACCCCGTACTCGGCGCCGCCCAGATAGGGCGTCTCGGAGAGGCGCTGCTCGATCGTCTCGAACACGCGGTGCACCTGCGTGGCATAGCGGCTCTTGGCGTAGTCGTTGCCCGCCGGCGCGAAGCGGGTGAAGTGCACGAGCTGGCCGAACATCGGCCCCACCGTGCCCATCTGCACCATCAGCCACTGGATCGCGTCATACTTGCCGGCGCGGTCGGCGGGGAGCAGGCGGCCGGTCTTCTCGGCCAAATAGAGCAGGATCGCACCCGACTCGAACACGGTGTAGGGCGCACCGTCCGGCCCGTCGGAATCGACGATGACCGGCACCTTCGCGAGCGGATTGAGCTTGCGGAACGCGGGATCGAACTGGGCGCCGGTGAACACGTCGACCGGCTTCACCTCATAGGGGAGCCCGAGCTCCTCGAGCGCGATGTAGACCTTCACGACGTTCGGGCTGCCCATGCCGTAGAGCGTGATCATCTCGTTCCTCCTCCTCGTGCACGGGACCGAGCATCGCACACTGGCCTGTGTGGCGGAAGGACGCGGGCAGGGCGGGCCGGTCCTCACGCCCCGGCGCGTGGCGCCAAGGCGGCCTGTGGGATCCGAGCCTGTGGGATCCGTGCCGGTGGGATCAGTCCGGCCGCGGCAGGTAGATCTCCGCGATGCCGTTGCGGATCACCTCGACGATCTCGTCGTAGCGGCGCTGGATCGTCCGGCCGACGTCCTCGGCGCAGGCATCCTCGTCGCGGCTGCGCAGGAGCCTGACCAGGCGAAGATGCCCGTCGGCGGTGAGGCGGTCGCGCATGCGCATGTCGATCCAGCGAACGAAGTGGATGCGATCGTTGATGCTCTCGATGATGCGGCGGTACTCGGAGTTGCCACTCAGCGTCGCCAAACGGAGGTGGTACTCCTCGTCGTGCAGCAGGGCCTGCATGCTTTTCCCGTCCTGCGCCTGCGGCCGGGCCTCGGCGAAGGCCTGGAACTCGTCAAGCTGCTCGTCGGTCGCGCGGGCGCAGACGAGGCGGATGATCGCCTGTTCGATTGCGCGCCGGGCCTCATACAGGTCGTAGATTTCCTTGGCATCGAGCAGCCGGCCGTGGAAGCCACGGCCTGGCATGGCGGTGACGAAGCCTTCCGACATCAGCCGGTTGAGCGCTTCGCGCACGGGCGTGCGGCTGACGCCGAGCTTGGCGGAGAGCTCGATCTCGTTGATCCGCTCACCTGGTCGGAATTGATAGGTCATCGCCATGAGCTTGAGGCGCTCATGAACGCTGGCCTGCCCCGCCTCGCTTTCGGACGGGTTGTTCGATCCCATGGCGCCTGACTCCCTGCCGGTCCGCTGACCGGGTTTTTTTCCACAGCCCTGTATACAGTGGCGCATACGCGATGTCATATTCACTTTCATCAGCGGGGATGATCCAGATCAATGCGCTTGCCGATTTTCCGTGGGCCGACGCGACGCATGTTCCTCGGCGGCACCGGTGCCGTGCTGACCGGCGCCGCAACGGCCGCCGCGGCCATCCCCGACGCGGCGCCGCGACAGGGCGGCGTGCTGCGGTTCTGCCGGCCGGACGGGCCCGACATGCTCGATCCCATGGCGAACAACTCCATTTCCGCGAGCGAGTTCAGCCTGGCGGTGTACGACCGGCTGGTCACCCTCGACCAGAATGACCAGCCCGTGCCGCAGCTCGCCACCGGGTGGCAGGCCGAGAAGCATGGGCAGGAATGGGTTCTGACGCTGCGCGAGGGCGTGACCTTCCATGACGGCCAGGAGTTTACCGCCGCCAATGTCGCCGCGACGATCGAGCGGTCGCTCGACAAGTCGGTGGCGGGCATCGGCTATCAGGCGTTCGGCCCCGTCCGCTCCGTGCAGACGGACGGCAAGCACAAGGTGCGTGTCGTCCTGCACGCCCCGTTCGGCGAGTTTCCGGTCGCGGTCAGCATCGCGGTCTGCTCGATCCTGCCATTGAAGGGGATCGGTGACCTGCGGCAGACGCCGAACGGGACCGGCCCATACCAGTTCCGCGATTTCCAGCCCGGCCAGAGCGTGACCCTGGAGCGGTATGGACGGTTCTGGAACCCGGGCTCGCAGCATCTCGACGGCATCCGCATGGTGTTCGTGCACGAGGCCGTGGCGATGCAGGCCGCGCTCCGGGGCGGTCAGGTGGACGTGCTGACGCAGCTGCCGACCGAAGCGTTCCTGGTGCTGAGCAAGGTGCCCGGCATCCGCGCCTACTCCGTGAGCACCGGCAATTATCAGACGGTGCAGATCATGGGGAACATGGCGCCGTTCGACAATCCGAAGGTGCGGGAGGCGTTCCGCTACATTCCGGACCGGCCGGCGATCGTCGCCGGAGCGCTGTTCGGCCAGGGGAAGGTCGGCAACGACGTGCCGCTGCCGCCGGGCAACATCTATCTGCCCGAGCTGCCGCAGTGGAAGCAGGACCTGCCGCGCGCCCGGAAGCTGCTGGAGGACTCCGGGGTCGGGCCGATCGAGCTCGACTTCTACACGACCAGTGATCGGCAGCCGGCGCCGAAGCTCGCACTCGCCTTTGCGGCGGAGGCGGCCAAGATCGGCGTCAAGCTCAACGTGCGCGACGTTCCGTTCACCGAATACGCGGCGAACGTGGCCCGCAAGAAGCCCTTGTACAACGCCAACTTCAGCGCGGCCCCGACGCTCTACAGCTCGCTCTGGCGCTGCTATCACAGCAAGGGCCCGTACAACTACAGCGGCATCGAATTGAAGAGCGGGTTCGACAGCAAGATCGACGCACTCAACGCGGCCGTCGATCTCGCCGAACGCAAGTCCCTGGCCGCCGAGGTGTTGCGGATCATCCATGAGGAGAACGACCGCATGATCCCCTATTTCCGAAACTACTTCGCCGCGACGTCCAGCAAGGTCGGCGGGTTCGTGCCACCGAAGTTCGGGCAGGTGGACATGCGCGGCTTGTGGCTGACCGCGTGAGGATGACGAGCATGACCCAGCGCAAGATGCGGATCGGCCTGTCCATTCGCGGGTACGGCTACCACCCCGCGGCCTGGCGCCACCCCGACGTGCCGGCGGACGGCACGTTCCATGTCGAGCACTACATCCGCAGCACGCAGATCGCCGAACGCGGCAAGCTCGACATGATCTTCTTCGCCGACGGCGCCGGGATCCGCAAGGTGGACACCCCGCCCGGTTCGCTCGAGCGATCGGCCTACGATCTGGTCGAGATGGAGCCGATGACGCTGCTGCCGGCCCTGGCCATGGTCACGCAGCGGGTCGGCCTCGTGACCACCGCGTCGACGACCTACAACGAGCCGTTCAACCTGGCGCGCAAGTTCGCCACGCTGGACCAGATCAGCAACGGCCGCGCGGGCTGGAACGTGGTCGCCTCCTGGTCGGGATGGGAGGCGCAGAATTTCGGGCTGGACGGCACGCTCGACTACGAGACGCGCTACGCGCGGTCGGAGGAGTTCGTCGAGGTCGTGCGTGGCCTGTGGGATAGCTGGGACCCGGATGCGTTCCTGTTCGACAAGGAGTCGGGCCGCTATTTCGACCCGACCAAGATGCGGGTGCTGAACCACAAGGGGAAGTTCTTCTCCGTGCGCGGGCCGCTGAACGTCGCGCGCCTGCCGCAGGGGCACCCGGTCATCGTTCAGGCCGGCGCCTCCGATCGAGGTCGTGAGCTCGGGGCCCGCACCGCGGACGTGATCTACGCCATCCAGGATTCCGTCGAGCGGTGCCGCGCCTACTATGCCGACGTGAAGGGGCGGATGGCGAAATACGGCCGCGCACCGGACGAGCTGAAGATCCTGCCGGCGATCTGCCCGGTGGTCGGCCGCACGCGCGCCGAGGCCCAGGCCAAGTACGACCAGTTGCAGGCGCTGATCGACCCGCTGGTCGGCCTGTCGCGGATCTACAACACGTTCGGTGACCTGTCGGGCTACGACCTCGACGCGCCGCTGCCGATCGACGCGCTGGGGGATCTCGAGCTGCGCAGCCTGAGCGAGCAGTTCGTGGAGCAGGTGCGCCGGGAACGGCCGACCATCCGCGAAGCCTATCTGCGTGCGGGCGTCACCGGGTCGGCGCGGATCGGCACTCCCGCCGACATCGCCGATGAGATGCAGCACTGGTTCGAGACCGGCGCCTGCGACGGGTTCAACGTCACCCCGGCGACCTTGCCGGGCGGTGGCGAGGACTTCGTCAACATGGTGGTGCCGGAGCTGCAGCGGCGCGGCCTGTTCCGGCTCGAATACGAGGGGACGACCTTGCGGCAGAATCTCGGCCTCAAGCCGCACCCCGGGGCCGCCGCGCCACAGCCGGGCACGACGCAGAGCGCGGCGGCGTAACGGGCGCGGCTGCAGGTGGGACGGCGCGATGCGGTGGGCAGCAGACGGGGCACGGTGGGCTGGTTGCCATCCCATCGCCCCGGCCTGACGGAAAGCGGGATCGTGCCGTGACCGCTCTCGTCTTCATCTGCCGCCGGCTCGCGCTGCTGCTGCTGGTCCTGGCGCTGGTCTCGATCCTGACCTTTGCGATCGTCAACGTGCTGCCCGGCGACGTCGCGACCGCGGTGCTGGGCGACACCTCGACGCCGGACCAGGTGCAGAGCGTACGCATCGCCATGGGGCTCGATCAGCCGCTTCTCGTCCGCTACCTGCATTGGATCGAGGGCGTGCTGCGCGGCGATTTCGGCGCCTCGCTGCAGTATGGGCGTCCGATCGGCCCGATGTTGCTGGGCCGGCTCGAGAACTCCGCCATCCTCGGCCTGATCACGCTGGCGATCGGCGCCCCGCTGGCCGTGGGGTTCGGCCTGGTGGCCGCGCTGCGGCCGGGGGGCTGGCTTGATCGCGTCATCAGCGGGTTCTCGGTCGGCACGCACGCGCTGCCGGAATACGTCATCGGCCTGGTCGCGATCCTGGCGTTCAGCATCTGGTGGCCGCTGCTGCCGGGATCGAGCCTGATGGATCCCAGCGAGAACCCGCTGCATCGGCCGGAAGCGCTGGTGCTTCCGGTGGGTGTGCTGGTGCTGGGCATGCTGGCGGTGATCGGCCAACTGACGCGAGCCAGTGCGATCGGCGTGCTCGCCAGCGCATATATCCGCACGGCCGTGCTGAAGGGCGTGCCGTACTGGCGCGTGGTGCTCCGCCACGCCTTGCCCAACCTGCTGCCGCCGGCGATTGCCGAGATCGGCATGTATTTCGGCTACGTGATCGGCGGATTGGTGGTGGTGGAGACACTGTTCTCGTACGCGGGGGTGGGCCAGATGATGACGAACGCGGTGGCCTATCGCGACGTGCCGACGATCCAGGCCGCGGTGCTGGTCGTGGCCGCGGCCTACGGCGTCGGCAATCTGCTGGCGGACGTGGTGGCGCTGCTGACCAACCCCCGGCTGCGGACCTGAGAGGGTGGCGAGCGTCGCCTCGCTGCCGCGCGCGCGGCGCCGACCGCGTCTTCGCGCCGCCGATGTGCCGTTCATCGCGTTCGTCTTGGCGGTGGCCGGGCTGATCGCCTTCGGCGCGGCCGTGTCGCCGCATGACGCGGTGGCCCTGGACCCGCTGCATGCGCTGCAGCCGCCCTCGCTCGCGTTCCCGTTCGGCACCGACGAATTCGGGCGGGACGTGTTCAGCCGCGTGCTGTCCGGCGCGCGCCCGACGCTGCTGCTCGCCCTCGCGGCCGCGGCGATGGGGGTGATGCTGGGCGCCGTCACCGGGCTGGTCTCGGGGTACCTGTCCGGTGCCACGGACGAGGTGACGATGCGGGCGATGGACGCGCTGATGTCGTTTCCCGGCCTGGTGCTGGCGATGCTGGTGGTGGTGATGCTGGGCCCCGGGCCCATCAACATCATCGGCGCCATCGCGCTGGTGTTCTGGCCCCGGTCCGCGCGCCTGGTGCGCAGCATGGTGGTCGACCTGGCGCGGCGCGAGTTCGTCGATGCGGCGCGTTCCCGCGGGGAGTCGCCGCACTTCATCATCTTCCGTGAGCTCCTGCCCAACGTGCTGGCGCTGGTGATCGTGGATTTCTCCCTGCGCGTGACGGCGGCGATCCTGCTGGCCGCGTCCCTCGCCTATCTCGGCGTCGGCGTGGCGCCACCGACACCGGCCTGGGGGTTGATGGTCAAGGACGGGCAGCCGCTGATCGAGATCGCGCCCTGGCTGGTGCTGTTCCCCTGCGCCGCGATCGCCTGCGTCTCGATCGGCGCCGTGCTGGTCGGCGAGCGGCTGCGGCGCGTCTTCGCGCTGCCCGGCGCGGAGGCGGGACGGTGACCGGCCCGACGCTCAACGTGCGGTCGCTGTGCATCAACTACGGCCCATCGGCGCATCCGCTGCGCGCAGTGCGCGACGTATCGTTCCAGATCGCGCCCGGCGAGGCCTATGGGCTGATCGGCGAGAGTGGGTCGGGGAAAAGCACGATCGCCTTCACCATCATGCGCTATCTCCGTGGAGGGCATGCGGATGGGCAGGTCTGGCTGGCCGGCCAGGACGTGATGCGGCTGCCCGAGGCGGCGCTGACGCAGGTGCGCGGCCGGGTCGCGGCGATGGTCTACCAGGACCCGATGAGTGCGCTGAACCCGTCGATGCGGGTGGGCGAGCAGGTGGCGGAGGCGGTCCGGCTGCATCGCGGCGCAGATCGGGCGGCCGCGGCGGCGCGCGCGGTGGAGCTGTTCGAGCGCGTGCACCTGCCCACTCCGTCCGACATCGCGCAACGCTACGCGCACCAGCTCTCGGGCGGGCAGCAGCAACGCGTGGTGATCGCGATGGCGCTGGCCTGCGACCCGAAGCTGCTGATCATGGACGAGCCGACCACCGGCCTGGACGTCACCACGGAGGCGGTGATCCTGGAGCTGGTGCGCGAGCTGCGGCGCGAGACCGGCGTCTCGGTCCTGTTCATCAGCCACAACATGGGGGTGATCGCGCAGGTCTGCGATCGGGTGGGGGTGCTCTACGCCGGGCAGCTGGTCGAGGAAGGGCGCACGGTGGAGGTGCTGCATGCGCCCCGCCATCCCTACACGATCGGGCTGATGCGGGCGATGCCGCAGCCGGGCGGGGCGGCGCACCGGCTGGCGAGCATCCCGGGCCGGTTGCCCGATCTGCAGGACCCGCCGCCGGGCTGCGTGTTCGCGGCGCGATGCGAGATCGCGACGGATCTCTGCGGCGACGTGATGCCCGCGTTGCTGCCGGCGAGCGGGCGAGAGGCGAGCCACGGGAGCCGCTGTCACTACCGCGACGAGGCCGAGGCGCTGCTGCCGCCGCCGCCGCTGATCGCGCATGGCAAGGCCAGCCTGGGGGCCGGCGCCCCGCTGCTGGAGGCGGTGGGGCTCGAGAAGCGGTTCGGGCGCCGATCCTGGCTGCGGCGTGCGGCACCGGTCCGAGCCGTGCATGACGTGACGCTGGAGATTCCACCGGGGCAGACGCTGGCGGTGGTGGGCGAGAGCGGTTCGGGGAAATCCACCCTGGCACGCTGCGTGGCGGGATTGATCGTCCCGGACGAGGGCTACGTCCGGCTGGAGGAGACGAGGCTGGCCGCGCAGGTCGGACGCCGCAGCCGGCTGCAGCAGCGCGATGTCCAGTTCATCTTCCAAAATCCGGACGGGGCGCTGAACCCGCATTGGACCGTGAAGCAACTGCTGAGCCGGCCGGTGCAGCTCTACACGGACCTGCGTGGCGACGCGGTGCGGCGCCGGGTCGTGGACCTGCTGGAGATGGTCAATCTGGGCGAGCGCTATCTGGGGCGCTTTCCGCGCGAGATGTCGGGCGGGGAGAAGCAGCGCATCGGTATCGCGCGGGCGTTTGCCGGCAACCCGCGCCTGGTGATCTGCGACGAGCCGACCTCGGCGCTCGACATCTCGGTGCAGGCCTCGATCCTGAACGAGCTGATCGCGCTGCAGGCGCGGCACGGCACCGCCTACCTCTTCGTGTCACACGACCTCGGTGTCGTGCGTCACGTTGCCCACCGCGTGGCGATCATGCGGCACGGGCGGATCGTGGAGGCCGGCGATCCCGCGGAGGTGTTCGAACGGCCGCACGATCCGTATACGCGCGCGCTGATCGACGCCATTCCGACGCTGGTTCCGCCGCCAGCGGTCGCGGAGGCGAGGGTTACGCAGATCGTGCGGTGATGCGGCGGAATGGGGCGGAGGGGCGCGTGGGCGCGCGTCTGCGTCGGGACGTTGGCGCGGGCGTGCGCGAGGCGCCTCCGTTGCAACGTTCGTGAGGGCGTGTGCGGGGGTGGCCGCGTCGGCTCACTGGGGTGGGGGCGCGCGGTGCCGCGTCAGCGCGCGTAGTCGGGCTCCTCGCGGTCCAGGATCCGGCGCCATGCGTCCAGGTGCAGGCGGGCATCGAGCTTCTCGCCCCAGGGCCCGTTCCAGCGGCGACGTCCGGCCTCGGGCAGGGTGCGGAGCCGCTGGCCGGTGGACAAGGCGGTCACCTGATACATCGCGGTGCGTTCGGCGATGTAGCACTCGTCGAAGGCGTCATGCACGGTCGGGCCGGCCACGGTGACGCCGTGGCCGCCCATGATCAGCGTGCTCTTGTTGCCCAGCGCCGCGGCGAGGCGGTCGCCTTCCTGATGGCTGTCGGCGGGGGCGTCGCCGTGCTGGTCGATGGCCACGCGGTCGTTCAGCAGCAGGTTGTTGTGGTGCGCGAGCGCGAGCTCCGGCTGCTCGAGCAGCGAGAGCGCGGTCAGGTATTGCGGGTGCACGTGGATGATGCAGGTGGCGGCCGGGTTCTGCAGGTGGATCCGGCAGTGGATGTGGAACGCGACCTTGCGGAGTTCCCCCTTGCCGCGCAGCACGTTGCCGTCGAGATCGCAGACGATGAGCGAGCTCGCGGTGAGTTCCTGGAACAGGTAGCCGCGCGGGTTGATCAGGAAGGTCGGCTTCGCATCCGGCCGCGCCGTCGGCAGCATCAGCGAGTTGTGGTTGCCGATCTGCTCGTTCCACCCGAGCCGGGCGGCGACGCGGAAGACGGCGGCCATGTCGCAGCGCAGGCGCCACTCCTCCTGTTCGGCGTCGGACGAGGAGAGGGACTGGACGATGGCGGGCATGGCGCGGCTCCGGACCGGGAGGCTGGATCGTGCGCCGAAAGCGGCGTCGCTGCCAAGACGCGCGGGGGCGGCAAGCGGGCGAATGCCTGCCACCCCCGGCCGGAACGGCTCAGGCCGCGCGGATGCTCTCGACGAGCCGTGTCACCTCGCTGCGCAGCCTGGTCGCATTTTCGGCCATCCCATCGGCGGCCGCCATCACATGGTTCGCCGCCGACCCGGTCTCCGACGCGGTGCGGCTGACCTGCTCGATATTGGCGGTGACCTGCTGCGCTGCCTGCGCGGTCTGCTGGATGTTGCGCGCGATCTCGTTGGTGGCGGCGCCTTGTTCCTCGACCGCCGAGGCGATCGTGGTCGCGATGGTGCTCACCTCCTCGATCGTGCCGGTGATGCCCTGGATGGCGTCGACAGCCTCCTTGGTCGCCGCCTGGATGCGGGTGATCTGGGTGCCGATCTCCTCGGTCGCCTTGCCGGTCTGGCTCGCCAGGTTCTTCACCTCGGACGCGACGACCGCGAACCCCTTGCCCGCGTCACCCGCGCGCGCCGCCTCGATCGTGGCGTTGAGCGCCAGCAGGTTGGTCTGGCCGGCGATCCCGGTGATCAGTTCCACCACCTGACCGATCTGTTCGGCGTTCACCGCCAGCGCGCGGACGATCGAGTCGGTGCGATGCGCCGCCTCCACCGCCTTCTCGGTGATGCGGGTGGTCTGCGTGACCTGGCGGCCGATCTCCTCGATCGAGGACGAGAGTTCCTCGGCGGATGCGGCCACCGTCTGCGCGCTGGCGCTCGCCTCCACCGCGGCGGACGACACCTCGCCGGCGCGCGCCGTGCTCTCGTCGGCGGAGCCGACCATGGTCCGCGCGGTGCCCTGCAATTCGGTCGCGCGGGTCGAGACGAGGCCGATCATGTCGCCGACCGAGGCTTCGAAATCGCCGGCGATCTTGCGCAGCATGGACTTGCGCGCCTCCGCGGCCTCGGCTTCGAGGGCCACGCGGCGCGCCTCCCCGGCGGCGAGTTCGGCGGCCATCTTGCGCAGCGCCTCCGCGAGCTGGCCGGTCTCGTCGACGGTCGAGACCTTCAGCACCTGATCCCGGCGACCCGCCGCGATGCCGGCAGCGAAGCTGGCGCTGGCGCGGAGCGGCAGGGCGATCCGGCGGGCGACGAACCAGGTCGCGGCGATGCCGATGCCGGCCACGGCCAGGCCGATCATCATCATCAGAAGCACGTCTCTCTCGCGCCGCTCCCCGAGCGTGTGTCCAAGCCGGTCGGCCTGCGCCAACGCAACCGAGCGCGGCACGGAAACGAGCACCGACCAGGGAGTCTTGGTGCGCCCGATCGCGATCGGCGAGAGCACCTGGATCTCGTCGGCAGCCCGGTTCACCGTGACCCAGGCCTGGCCGGCCTTGATGCGCGCCAGATCCTCTTCCGCATGCGGATCGAGAACGTCGAACCGCTGCCCGACCAGATCCGGCCGCTCATTCGACGCGACGACCAGCCCCATGTTGCTGACGATCGTGACCTTGCTCTTGCCGTCGTAGACGCCTTGCGCGACCCGTTCCGCGAGCTTCTGCACGGAATCGAGGTCGAAATCGGCCCCGGCGACGCCGAGGAACTTTCCGCCGACCATGATGGGGACCGACATCGTGGCCAGGTACACGTTCTTGCCCTGCACGATATACGGCAGCGGATCGAGGATGCTCTCACCGTTGCCGGCGCGCGGGCCCAAATACCAGCCGCCCTTCACCACGCCGTTCGGATGACGTTCGGCGCTGTCGTATTCCACCAGCGGCTGCAGCGCGACATGACCCTTGTCGTCCCGCGTCCAGTAGGAAAGGAAGCGGCCCGTCGTATCCGTGCCCGTCTCGGTGCGTCCGGCGAAGGCATGGTCGGCCCCGTCCACCGCGTCCGGCTCCCACGCACTATACGTCCCATTGAAGCTCGGATTTTGCTCCAGGACGTTGTGGAGGATGCTGTTCAGGAGGGCCCGCCGCTGCGCGGGCGGAACCCCGCCCTGCGCCGGATCCACGGCAATCGACTCGAACGTGCGCGCCATGGTGCGGGCCGCGTCGAACGCACGCTCCAGCTCCGAGCGGATCGTGTTGGCTTCACGCGCGGCGACGTTCTGCAGGATCTGCTTGGCATCCGCCTCCAGCAGCGTTCCGGTTTCCGCGGTGACGAAGCGCCCGGTCTGCACGCTGAACAAGGTGCTGAAACCGAGCAGCAGCACGGTTGCGCCGACCATGCAGAGAGCGGACAGGCTGGCGATCTCGGTCTGGATGGAGCGGAATTTCATCGGTGCCTCGCGCGGGCACAAGCCCTGCCGGCACTCTAAGAGGCGCGGTGTCACCGGATGGTTAACGCGGCATGGTCAACGCGTCGCGGCGGATCCGGCCGATCCCGACATCCAGCGTAGATTGGCGGCCGCGTCGGTGGGCCACAGCGCCGCGCTCCAGCGCAGCGCGATGGCGGCGGTGAGCGCGAGCCCGACGATGCAGTATCCGCTCGCGGTCGCGACGAAGCCGATCCGGTCGATCAGCGCGCCAGCCGCCATCAGGCCGATCGGCAGCCCGTAGATCGCGAGCATGCGCACGCCCATGACGCGGCCGCGGAAGCGCGCGCCGGCGCCGTGCAGCAGCATCACCGACATCGGCACCATGCTGAAGCTCTGTGCCATGCCGGCCAGCAGCAGCATCACCCGGCCGCCGGTCGGCGCCGGCATGACGACGAAGCCCAGCAGCATCGCGTACCAGGCGAAGGCGAACACCAGCATCATGCGGGCAGGCCGCAGCCGCGGGCCCATGATGCTGATCGCGATGGAGCCGATCAGCGCGCCGAGGGCGAAGCTCGCCACCAGCGTGCCGAGCCCGGTCTGGCCGATGCCGTAGACCTCGCGGGCAACGTAGGGGAGCAAGCCGATCGTGAGCGGGAAGGCGGTCAGGTTCACCAGGAAAGCGAGCAGCATGGCGGCGAGTGCGGCCGGTGTCTGCCAGACCGCCTCGAGCCCCTCGCGCAGGTCGCGCAGGACGGCGCGCGGCGCGTCCGCCTGGGCGAAGCCGCGTCCGCCGCCCACCCCCAGGGTGAGCGCGAAGCCGAGTGCGTAGAACATGGTGATCGCGAGATAGGCGTGGCCGAGGCCGATCGCCACGAACAGGCCGGCGCCCGCCAGCGAGCCCAGCGTGCGGGCGGAATCGGAGGTGGTGCGCGCGACGCCCATGGTCGCCATCAGGCGGTCGGGCGGCATGGTCTCGGCAACCAGCGCGTTGCGCATCGCGAGGTCGGAGGGACGCACGAGGCCGGCGATCGCGGCGATGCCCAGCACATGGAGCGGCCGCAGGATGCCGGTGAGCGCGAGCACGGCGATGGTGGCGGCGAGCAGCGCGAACAGCGCGCGCATCCCGGACAGCACGCGGCGATGCCCGACCCGGTCGCCGGCGAGGCCGAACACCGGCGCGATCAGCGTGCCCAGATACTGCAGCGCGCCGAACAGGGTGAGCAGCAGCACCGATCCGGTCTCGGCCAGGATGTACCAGCCGAGGATCAGCGTCTCCATCTCGACGCCCCAGGAGGTCAGCAGGTCGGCGGGGAACTGGAAGCGGAAGCTGCGGACGGCGAACGGGGCGAGCAGCGCCGGCAGGCGGGCGCGAGGCCGCGGCGGCGGTTCGGCCGCACGTTCTGGGGACGCTTCCATCCGTCCTGCATGGCAGGAAAGCGGCCGGCCGGCAAACGCGCGCGGCGCGCCGGCCGACGACGGTTCAGCGGAACGGGAAGGCGTACATCAGCCCACCCCGGGTCCACAGGTCGTTGATGCCGCGCGGCAGCTTCAGCGAACTCGCCATGCCGACATTGCGCTCGTAGCTCTCGCCGTAGTTGCCGACCTGCTTGATCACCGCCAGCGTCCAGCCGTTGTCGAGCCCGATCAGCTGGCCGAACTCCCCGCTCTTGCCCAACAGCCGCTGCACGGTCGGATTGGTGCTGCTCGCCGCCATCTGCTCGGCGTTGGCGGAGGTGACGCCGGTTTCCTCGGCCTCGACCATGGCGAGCATGGTCCAGCGCACGATGTCGAGCCACTGGTCGTCGCCGCGACGGACCATCGGCCCCAGCGGCTCCTTGCTGATGCGGTCGGGAAGAATCTCGAACTCGTCGGGATTTGGCACGCCGGCGCCGCGGATCGAGGCGAGGTTGGAGCTGTCGGAGGAGGCGGCGTCGCAGCGACCGGACAGCAGCACCTTGATCAGCACGTCGGTGGTGTCGAGCAGCACGACGTGGAACTCGGTGTCGTGCTGCTTCATCCAGTCGGCCAGGTTCATCTCGTGCGTGGAGCCCTGCAGCATGCAGATCGTGCCGCCGGCCAGGTCCTTCAGGCTGTGCACGTTGGCGCTCTTGCGCACCAGGAAACCCTGTCCGTCGTAGAAGTTCACGCCGACCATGCGCAGCCCGATCGTGGCGTCGCGGACGAAGGTGAGCGTGGTGTTGCGCGACAGGATGTCGATTTCGCCCGATTGCAGCGCGGTGAAGCGGCTGGTGCCGGTGGTCGGGACGTATTTGACCTTGGTCGCATCGCCGAATACGGCGGCGGCGACCGCGCGGCAGACATCGACGTCGAGGCCGCGCCAGACACCCTGGCTGTCGGGCATGGAAAAGCCGCCCAGGCCGACATTCACGCCGCAGCTCACCGCGCCGCGGGCGCGCACCGTGTCGAGCGTCGCGGCCTGCGCCGAGACGAGGCCGCTGGCCAGCAGCCATCCAAGTCCGAGAAGCAATCGTCGCATGCCCTGACATCCCTGCATCGAAACGGGAAGGGTAGGCGACGCGGCGCGGCGGGGGAAAGCGGATTGGGTCGGGCTGGACGGCGTGCGGGCGGTGGAGAGGTGCGTGTCAGCCTGCCGGCGCGATGCTGATGCCGCGACCGGCGAAGAAGCGCGCGAAATCGTCGAGCGGTAGGTGTGCGTCCGCCTGCGTCGCGGGCGTGTGGCCGGACGGGTTGTGGAAGGTCACGCCCTGCGCGTCGGCGCGCGTCACCAGCACGAGATGGCCGCCCCGGTATGGCGGGTCCTGTTCCGGCCAGCGGATGCCGTGATGGACGGAGGCGATGAAGAACGCCTGGGTCTGCAGGATGCCGGGCAGGTCGGCGGCGGTGACGTCGGTGACGACGGCGGCTTCGAGGCCGAATTCCCGCCGCACCCAGGGCACGAACGGGGCGTAGATCAGGCCCCGGATGCCGCCGGTCGCCGGATCGACGACGTAGCCGCCGGCCTCGGTGCAGCCGCGGGCGAGGGCGAGGATCGGGACGATGCGCCCGCTGCGAGCGGCGAGCACCATCTTGAGGCAGGCCATGCCGCAGCAATGCATCGCCCAGGTGGCGTATTCGTCGAGATCGGCCGCGCCCGACTCCGTCCAGCGCGGATCGCGGCGCAGCGCCGCCTCGCCCTCGGCCAGCACGGTGGGCGTGAGGTCGCGCGACTCCCACTGGCTGAAATACGGAACCGACATGAAGCGCCTATAGCACGAGGGCGCCGAGGCCGGCCCCGGCCAGCACAACGAGCCAGGGCGGCAGCGCCCAGAGCGTGACGGCGAGGAAGGCGGCGAGGGCGAGGCCGAAATCGGCGGGGCCGGTGACGGCGCCGGTCCAGATCGGCGTGTAGAGCGCGGCGAGCAGGACGCCCACCACGGCGGCGTTCACGCCGCGCAAGGCGGCCTGGACCGCGATGCGCCGGCGCAGCCCGTCCCAGAATGGCAGCAGGCCGCCGACCAGCAGGAAGGAAGGGGCGAAGATCGCCACCGTGGCGAGGGCTGCCCCGGCCCAGCCATTCGGGGACGGGGTCTCGATCGCACCCAGATAGGCGGCGAAGGTGAAGATCGGGCCCGGCATCGCCTGGGTCGCGCCGTAGCCGGCGAGGAAGGCGTCGTTGTCGACCCAGCCCGGCGGCACCACCGAGGCCTGCAGCAGCGGCAGCACCACGTGGCCGCCGCCGAACACCAGGGCGCCGGCCCGGTAGAACGCATCGAACAGCGACAGCGCGTGCAGGTTCGCGCCGCGGGCGAGCGGCGGCAAGGCGACCAGCAGCACGGCGAACGCGACCAGCAGGGCGACGGCGAGCGGGCGCGGGATGCCGAGGCCGATGCGCACGTCGGAGGCCGGCTGCGGATCGGGCCGCGGCAGCACGAACAGCCCGGCGAGCCCGCCCAGCACGATGGCCGCGACCTGGCCCAGGGTGGAGGGGATCGCGAGCGCGACCAGGCAGGCCGCGACGGCGACGGTGGCGCGCAGGCGATCCGGCGCGAGGCTGCGCGCCATGCTCCAGACCGCCTGGGCGACGATGGCGACTGCGACCAGCTTGAGGCCGTGCACCCAGTTGGCGTGGCCGACGTCGCCGAGTTCCGTGACGCCGAACGCGAACAGCGCCATGGCGAGGGCGGAGGGCAGGGTGAAGCCGATCCAGGCGGCGAGCATGCCCAGCGGCCCGGCGTGCAGCAGGCCGATCGCCATGCCGGTCTGGCTGGAGGCGGGGCCCGGCATGAACTGGCAGAGGGCGACGAGGTCGGCGAAGGTCGCCTCGTCCAGCCAGCGGCGGCGGCCGACGAACTCGGCCCGGAAATATCCGAGATGGGCGACGGGCCCGCCGAAGCTGGTCAGCCCCAGGCGGAGGAAGACGAGCAGCACCTGGAATGATCGGCCGAGCATGTTGGGTGCGTGCCGGATTTCGTGCGAGGCGGCAAGGAGGGGCGGCCGGGTCGGGTGCGCCGGCCATGCGGGCGGCGCGGGCGTCAGCCGCGTTCGAGCCAGTCCGCGTAGTCGCGACGAAGCTGCGCCTTCTGCACCTTGCCGGTCGCCGTGTGCGGCAGGGCGTCGACGCAGATCACGTCGTCCGGCAGCCACCATTTGGCGACCTTCGGCTCCAGGAAGGCGAGCAGCTCCGTTCGGGTGACGCTGCGCCCGTCCTTGCAGGTCACCAGCAGCAGCGGCCGCTCCTGCCAGCGCGGGTGACGGGCGGCGATCACCGCCGCCTCCCGCACGGCGGGATGGCCGACGGCCAGGTTCTCGAGCTCGATCGAGCTGATCCATTCGCCGCCCGACTTCACCACGTCCTTGGCGCGATCGGTGATGGTGAGGAACCCGTCCGCGTCCAGCGTGCCCACGTCGCCGGTGCCGAACCAGCCATCGGCATCGACCGCCTGGCCGCCGACGCCCTTGAAGTAGCCGGACAGCACCCACGGGCCGCGCGCCTGCACCAACCCGACGCTGCTGCCATCACGAGGGAGCGGCGTGCCGGCCTCGTCGACGACGCGCAGCTCGATGCCGTAGATCGTGCGTCCCTGCTTGAGGCGGAGCGCCATCTGCGCCTCCGCGTCGAGCGCCTCGTGGCGCGGCGTCAGGTTGCCGACGGTGCCGAGTGGCGAGAGTTCGGTCATGCCCCAGGCCTGTTGCAGCGTGGCGCCGAAGCGATCGCGCAGGGTCTCGATGACGAGGCGGGGGACGGCGGTGCCGCCGGACAGCACCCGCCGCAGCTTCAGCGCGGCGGGATCGAGGCCGGGCTGCTGTTCCATCCAGGCGAACAGGGTCAGCCACACGGTGGGGACGGCGGCGGCGAAGGTGACGCCCTCGTCGCGCAGCAGCTCCCACAGGCTGGCGCCGTCGAGACGGCTGCCGGGCAGGACGAGCTTCGCCCCGGTGCCGGCGGCGGCGTAGGGAATGCCCCAGCAGTTCACGTGGAACAGCGGCGCGCAGGGCAGGATCGTCTCCCGCGCGGAGATGGCCATGGTGTCCACCGCCATCAGCGACAAGGTGTGCAGCACGGTCGAGCGATGGCTGTAGAGCACGCCCTTCGGATTGCCGGTGGTGCCGGAGGTGTAGCAGAGCGAGGAGGCGCTGTTCTCGTCGAAGCGCGGCCAGGCGAAGTCGGCATCCTCGGCGTCGAGCAGATCCTCGTAGGCGACCAGGTTCGGCAGAGGGTGGTCCGGCAGCTCGTCGCGGTGGCCCAGCGCGACGTAGGTGTGGACGCTGGGGAGGTGCGGCGCGAGATCGGCGACCAGCGGGGCGAACTCCACGTCGAAGCACAGGACGCTGCTGTCCGCGTGGTTGAGGATGTAGCGGAGCTGGTCGGCGAACAGCCGCGGGTTCACCGTGTGGAGCACGATGCCGCTGCCGGTCACGCCGAAGAACAGCTCGAGATGGCGGTGGGTGTTCCAGGCGAGGGTGGCGACGCGGTCACCGCGACGGAGGCCGAACCGCTGCAGGGCCTTGGCGAGCTTGCGCGCGCGGGCGGCGATGCCGCCCCAGCCGATGCGATGCAGCGCGCCGTCGCGCAGGCGGGAGACCACCTCCACGGTCGGGTGGTAGGCTTCGGCATAGTCGAGGAAGCTCGAGATCAGCAGCTCCCGCTGCTGCATCAGTCCCAGCATGGCGTTTCCGTCCCTTGGGCCGCGGTTGATCCGTGCGGTCCCTGTGTCGAGGACTATGGCATGCGCATTGGCGGGCTGGGGGAGAATCTCCGCCTCGAGCGATCCTACGAGGCGCGGGGCCGAGAGCGGGCAGGAGGAACGGGGAGGGAGGCGCGGCGCGACCTCTCCTCCGTCATGGCCGAGCTCGACCCGGCCCTCCCGATCGGCACACTGCTGCGCCCGCGGAGGATCGCGCACGTGGCCCATGCGGCAGGGGTGCGGGCGTCGGCTCAGCGGTGCCCGCCGGGTCAGCGGCGCCGCTTCTCTTCCCCGGCGCGCTGGGCGTCGACATAGGCGCGGAGCACGGCATTCATGCGGGCGCGGTGGTCGCGGCCGCTGCGGCGGAACCAGGCGACGACGCTCTCATCCACCCGCAACGTGAGGCTCACGCGCGGCTCGGGCCAGGTGACCGCGAGTTTGCGCCAGTTCGCCGGACTGCGCGCGGGGGGCGGCTCGGGCGCCGGTTCGTCGCTGCTGCCGGCCACCACGGCGGCGAGTTCGTCATCGCTGAGATCGGCGATCCGCCGGCCGTGCCAGAGCGCCTCTTCCTGCGCCTCCAGCCGCTCCGGGTCGAACAGGTTCACGGGCGGTGTTTCAGCCTCCGGGGCCGTCTCGGTGCTCGGAGGCATGGCGGCGTCCGGGGGCGTGCCGGCCGCGGGGATGACGGGCGGGACGAGGGTGGCGAACCCGGGATCCGGGGCGGAGGGGACGGTGCGGTGAAAGGTGGAGAGGGGATCGATCATGCTGTCACTGCGGGAGTTCGGGGGCGGCGTTGAGTGGCGTTCGGGGTGAAGGCTCGGAGGCGTTGCGTGGCGGCGGTTCGAGGCGGCGTTCCGTCACGGCCGCCAGGACGGAGTTCGGGACGGTCCTCGGGGCGGCCCTCGGGGCGGCCTTCGGGATGGAGTGTCGCATGATCCGTTCAGAATGTGAACGAAAGACGAACATCCATCCTCATGCGACCACCCCGCGACCCGGCGCCGGATGCACCCAGCGTTCGGCGACCAGCCCACGGATGGTGACGGATCCCTCCCGCACCGCGCCGATGCGCGCGGCGACGCGTTGCGAGGCCAGGTTGCCCGGCAGGATGAAGCTCGCCAGTTCGGGCAGGCCGAACGTCGCGAAGGCCCAGTCGCGCACCGCCGTCGCGGCCTCCGTCGCCAGGCCCTGGCCCCAGAACGGCCGCGCCAGCGAATAGGCGAGCTCCGGCTCCGGCCAGTCCGCCGGATGCAGCAGCCCGGCAAACCCGCGGAACCCGCCATCACCGGCATCGGTGACGGCGAACACGCCATAGCCGCGCAGCGGCCACTGCCCGAGATGGAGCTGCACCGACGTCCAGGCCTGCTGCCGGTCGAGCGTGTTGCCGCCGCGATACCGTCGCACCTCGGGGTCGGCCTCCATCGCGGCGAACGCGTCCACATCTGCGCGGGTGAACCCGCGCAGGAGCAGCCGCGGGGTGCGGAGGATGGGGGCGGCGGCGGACGGGCTCATGGCAAGCGTGCTCCTGCTGGGTGCGAGTCGGTGATCGAGATGGGGGCGGGGTGGGGCGCGTGCTGGAGCCTCCTGACCGGTGCGGGCAGGGGAACGCCGAACCGCGTTTCCTGCATGGGTCACGTTGACTTGAGGCAATCCTCCAGCCGCGTCACCCTCCATTTGGCGCCGACCGCCGGGACGGGCGGCCCGGCCGGCAGTCATGCGGCGCGCGCCGGGCTCGTACCGCCTCCAGCGCCCGTTGCACAAACCATTGTAAAAACAATTCCTTAAACGCGCGTTCCAAAGCGACGGGGCGGCGGCGTCGGGGCGCCGGCGCAATCCGGTGACGCGCTCGGCCAGACCAGGGTATGTTCACGCGTCCGCGAACCCTGTTGCCGGTGCGCAGAGGCTCTGTGTCGCGGCAGCCACAGTGTGGCCGGAACTACCTCGGGGGCCTCGTTTTCCGCAAAGCGGGGCGCTATGGTTTTTCCAGCGAAAGGGGGCGGGGCACGGCATGGACCTGGACCTGCACTGCCTGCGCATTAATCAAGGCAAGGGAGTATCCCAAATGACTTTCCGCAGTGCGCTTCTGGCGGCCACGATCGTGGCGCTGCCGCTCGCGGCAAAAGCTCAGCCGGTCACCGGTCTGTATGTCGGCGCCGGCGCGGGTGTGAACCTGCTGCAGGACGAGGACATCAAGTCCGTCTCTTCCCCCGGTCTCGGCACCGCCAACCTGGGCGGCGCGTCGGCCAAGTCGCATGTCGGCCCGGTCGTGGTGGTGAGCGCCGGCTGGGGCTTCGGCAACGGCCTGCGCGCTGAGGTCGAAGGCTCCTACCGCTACAATCCGTTCAGCGGCCTGAGCAGCACCGGCAACACGACGGTGTCGAACTTCGGCGGCAAGGAACAGAAGTACGGCGCGATGGTGAACGTGCTGTACGACTTCTACGGCCTCGTCCCGATGGTCACCCCCTACATCGGCGCCGGCGTCGGCTACCAGTGGGCGC
Organism: Rhodospirillales bacterium; assembly: GCA_017304945.1. Classification (GTDB taxonomy): domain Bacteria; phylum Pseudomonadota; class Alphaproteobacteria; order Acetobacterales; family Acetobacteraceae; genus Rhodopila. The sequence goes on along the minus strand of JAFKLG010000089.1, from coordinate 2,689 downwards.
AGGTGCAGAACCTGCACGGCACGTTCTCGGGCGGCAGCTTCAGCGGCGGCACCTCCACGCAGGGCGCCTTCGCCTACCAGGCGATCGTCGGTGCGGCGATGCCGATCGCGGCCGTGCCGGGCCTCGCGCTCACCGCCGAGTACCGCTTCATGGGCATGACCGGCGACCGCAACTACAACGTGACCTTCACGGGCGGCGGCACGAGCGTCCCGGGCAGCTTCAAGTTCAACGACGAGTACAACCACTCCGTCCTGCTCGGTATCCGGTACAACTTCGGCGTCGCCCCGCCGCCGGCCCCGGCCCCCGTCGCCGCCCCGGTCGCCCCGGTGGCGCCGGCCCGCTCCTACCTGGTCTTCTTCGATTGGGATAAGGCGACCCTGACCGATCGCGCGCGCCAGATCATCTCGGAAGCGGCCGCGAACTCGACCAAGGTCCAGTACACCCGCATCGAGGTGAACGGCTACACCGATACGTCGGGCACGCCGCGCTACAACCAGGGCCTGTCGGTGCGTCGCGCCCAGGCGGTCGCCGCCGAACTCGTCAAGGACGGCGTGCCGAAGAGCGCGATCTCCATCCAGGGCTTCGGCGACACCCACCTGCTGGTGCCCACCGGCCCGGGCGTCCGCGAGCCGCAGAACCGCCGCGTCGAGATCATCATCCGCTGATCTCGGTCCGCACGGACCAGCCACGGATCGGGGCGCCGCAAGGCGCCCCGTTTCGCGTCCAGCCGTATCGTTCCGAATTCGACGTGGTTGCAGCACGCTACCGTGACGGCGCGTTCTTCTTCTCGACGTCACCTGAAAGCCGCAAGTTTTTCAAAGGGTCAGCCCCAGATCGCCCGAAATGGGACAACCCGACGTGAGGCAGGGCGAGGTGACTTGCGGGACGCTTCGTCATGCTCATTATCCGACCGCACCGCTGACGCCGCTCGGGTGAGCAGCGACGATCACGACAGGAGACGATGCATGCGATACCGGAGTGCACTGCTGGCAACTGCACTGCTCGCTACTCCGCTGGCCGCCGCCAAGGCCCAGCCGGTCCAGGGACTCTATGTCGGCGCCGGCATCGGACTGCAGATCCCGCAGGATCCGCGCGTCTCCGCCGCCCCCGGCTTCGGCGGCATGACCCACATCACCGAAGACCTCGGCTTCCAGGGTCTCGGCAGCGTCGGCTGGGGCTTCGGCAACGGCCTGCGCCTCGAGGTGGAAGGCAACTACACCCGCAACGGCATCCATAAGCTCAGCGGCACGTCGTTCCCGACCAAGGCCGATGGCAATCTGCAGAACTATGGCGTCATGGCCAACGCCATCTTCGACATGGATGTCGGCTTCCCCTGGATGTACCCGTATATCGGCGCCGGTGCCGGTTACCAGTGGACCAACCTGAACGGCGTCAGCTTCACCAACCCGGGCGGCGCGTTCACCTACTCCACCAACGACACCTCGGGCGCCTTCGCCTGGCAGGCGATCGTCGGTGCGTCCTTCCCGATCCCGAACATGCCCGGCCTGTCCGCCACCGTGGACTACCGGTTCATGGACATCCTGGGCGGCGCGAAGTTCGACGGGTCGACGACGGTCGGCGGCGTGACCTCGCCCAGCACCATCCAGCTCCACAACCAGTTCAACCACACCGTGGTGTTCGGCGTCCGCTACGCCTTCAACACCCCGGCCCCGCCGGTCGCGACCCCGATGCCGGTCGCGGCGCCGGCCCCGGCGCCGTCGCGCTCCTACCTGGTGTTCTTCGATTGGGACAAGGCGACCCTGACCGATCGGGCCCGCCAGATCATCAAGGAAGCCGCCGACAATTCGACCCGCGTCCAGTACACGCGGATCGAGGTGAACGGCTACACCGACACCTCCGGCACGCCGCGCTACAACCAGGGCCTGTCGGTCCGCCGCGCCCAGGCGGTGGCGGGCGAGCTGGTGCGTAACGGCGTGCCGCGCAACGCGATCTCGATCCAGGGCTTCGGCGACACGCATCTCCTGGTGCCGACCGGCCCCGGCGTGCGCGAGCCGCAGAACCGCCGCGTCGAGATCATCATCCGCTGATCTCGGTCCGCTCGGACCAACGACGGACGGGGGCGCCGCAAGGCGCCCCTTTTCGTTTCTCCCGGCCTCGCCACCGCCGCCCCCTCGCGGGACGCCGGTCCACGTCGAAGTCGCCGCAACGCGCGGATGGCGCCCCGGCCAGGTCCGGCCCAAATTGCTGGACATGCCAGACACGCTTCTCAGGCCGGAGACACGTCTCGGCCCCGACCGCCTCCCAGACGAGCATCTCTGGGACCAGGTCCTCGCTCGCCAGCCCGGCGACTTCCTCTACGCCGTCACCACCATGGGTGTGTATTGCCGCCCCGGCTGCCCCTCGCCGCGGCCGCTGCGCAAGAACGTCCGCTTCTTCGCCACCATCGACGAGGCGGAGGCCGCGGGCTTCCGCGCCTGCAAGCGCTGCGACCCGAAAGGCGAGCGGGCCCGCCTCGCCCAGGCGGTGGTGCAGGCAGCCTGCGCCCAGATCGAGGCGGCAGAGACCATCCCCTCGCTCGAGACGCTGGCGGCGCGCTCCGGCTACTCGCGCTTCCACTTCCTGCGGCTGTTCCGTGAGCACACCGGCGTCACGCCGCGCAGCTACGCCGAGGGCGTGCGCGCCCGCCGTCTGTCCGCCGCGCTCGCCGGCGGCACCCGTGTCGCCGACG
>JAFKLG010000088.1 GCA_017304945.1 Rhodospirillales bacterium | reverse complement strand
TCGCGCATCGACGGCCGCCACTGCCGGAGGTGGCACCGTTTCATCTGCGTTCATCAGCGTGGATCTGCGGTTTCATCCGCCGCCCCATGCCCCGGCTCCCGCAAACGCTCCCCATTCCCAGCCATCCAGCGGCGTCCCGCCCCGGACCGGCGGGCTTGATCGGCCGCGGTGCATGCGCAGAATGCCGCTTCCACGCGGCGAACCGAGCTGCCGGGACGGACGGGCGAAAAAAAGGGGGCGGGCAGCCGGATGGCTCGCCCGCCCAAGGTGGCCGCGCCGAGCGCGACATCGGGGAGGAAACAGGACACCGGCGAACCGGTTCCGAGGCTCACTCTAGGGAGGGGACCCTACTGAATGATTAACGGCCGCGGACATTCCGCCCGACTCCGCCTGCTCGCCCTTCCGCCGTCCGCCGCGGCATGAGCGCGCGTGCGCGCACCGGCCCGCTGGTCGGCCTCAAGGTGCTGGAGATCGGCCACTACATCGCCGGCCCGTTCTGCACCCGCATCCTGGCCGATCTCGGCGCCGAGGTGGTCAAGATCGAGCCGCCCGGCGGCGATCCGATCCGTGGCTGGGGCGCGGCGATCGACGGTCACCCGGTCTGGTTCAGCATCCATGGCCGCAACAAGAAGTCGATCGTGCTCGACCTCAAGCGCGAGCGTGACACCGTGCTCGCCCTCGCCGCGCGGGCCGACGTGCTGGTCGAGAACCTGCGCGCCGGCCAACTCGAGCGGCTGGGTCTCGGCCCCGACGTGCTGCACGCCACCAACCCGCGCCTGGTGATCGCGCGGGTGTCGGGCTACGGCCAGGACGGGCCCTATCGCGACAAGCCGGCCTTCGGCGCGATCGGCGAGGCGATCGGCGGCCTGCGCCATCTCACCGGCCACCCGTCGGGCGCGTCCGACCTGCCGCCGCCGCGCTGCGGCATCTCGATCAGCGACGACCTGGCGGGGATGTATGCCGCGATCGGGCTGCTCGCCGCGCTGTGGCAGCGCGATGCCGCGGGCACCGGACGGGGCCGCGTGGTCGACGTCAACCTGGTCGACAGCGTGGTCAGCCTGATGGAGGGCATGCTGCCCGAATACGCGATGGACGGGCGCATCCGGCAGCCGGCCGGCGCCGCCATCCCGACCGCCTCGCCCACCAACACCTACCCCTGCGCGGACGGCAAGTGGCTGTGCATCGCCGGCAATTCCGACCTGATCTTCCGCCGCATGATGACGGCGATCGGCCAGCCCGCGCTCGCCGAGGCGCCGGACTACGCGACCAACGCGCTCCGCTGCGCCAACCGCGCGCCGTTGGACGCCGCGATCGCCGCCTGGACCCGCACCCTGCCCGCGAAGGACGCCGAGGCCGTGCTGGAGGCGGCGGAGGTCCCGTGCTCCCGCCTCTACGACATCGCCGACATCGCGGCCGACCCGCATCTGCGGGCGCGCCACGCCGTGCAGGAGGTCGACGACCCGCTGATCGGCCGCACCCTGCACCCCGGCCCGGTGATCCGGCTGGACGGCGACCCACCCGAGAACGTGGTCGCCTGGACCGGTCCCGCGGCCGGCGCGCATACGCAGGAGGTGCTGCGCGACTGGCTGGGCGAGGCGGCCGGCCGGCCCTGACCAGCCCCGCGGCGGTCGGCTGAAAAAAGCCGAGGGATCAGTCGGTTCTTGCATCTTTTTGCCATCGTGTCGGATAACGCTGTGGTGCCCGCCCCCGATGGATCGAGGACCGCATGCGTCGCTTTTTGCCGTTGCTGCCGCTGCTGCTGCTGCTCGCCGCGTGCGGGTCGGCTGGCGGCTCCGCGCGCCTGGGCGGCGGCATCAGCGCGCCGATCGAGTGTGCCCCGTTCGCCCGCGCGCTGAGCGGCGTGCAGCTGCGGGGCGCCGCGGCGGACTGGTGGTGGCAGGCGGACGGGCGCTACCGCCGCAGCTACACGCCGGAGGTGGGCAGCGTGCTGGTGCTGCAGCGGACCGGGCGGCTGCCCTCGGGCCATGTGGCGGTGGTGACGCAGGTCGTCTCGTCACGGCAGATTCTCGTCACGCAGGCAAACTGGGTCCATCACCGCGTGACGGAGGACCAGCCGGTGATCGACGTCTCCCCCGACAACGACTGGCGCACGGTGCGTGTCTGGTGGCCGCCCTCCGGACAGATGGGGGTGACCGACTACCCGGCGCATGGGTTCATCCGCGCCGCCCGCCCGGCCTCCCATGAGGGCATCGCCCAGGCCACCCCCGGCGCGATCCGCGCTGCCATGAACGGCTGGTAGGCCGTTAAGCTTCGTTCACCCGCGTGCGTGCGGACCGCGTGCCGCGTGCGTGCAAAGAGCACGCGGGGAACGCGCGGGCGGCGCGCGACGCGCGTACGAACCGCACGCGATCCGCACGTGATGTGCAAACATCGCCGTTCCGGGATATGCGAGCGGCCCACCGCCTCGGAGACCCGTCGATGGATGCCGGCCCGCCGCCCGCCACGCCCCCGACCCGCCCCATGTCCATCGACCAGATCGCCCTCCTCCTCCAGGGCGGCGGAGCGCTCGGTGCCTACCAGGCGGGGGTCTACGAGGCGCTGCACGAACACGGGTTCGAGCCCGACTGGGTGGCCGGCGTCTCGATCGGCGGCATCAACGGCGCCATCATCGCCGGCAACCGGCCCGAGAACCGCCTGCCTCGGCTGCGCGACTTCTGGACCAGCGTCACCGACCGGCGCTTCTGGCCGGCGGTGCCCGTTCCCGGGCCGTGGGACGGCGACGACCCGCGCAAGCTGCGCAACACCTGGGCGAGCACCCTCGCCATGCTGTTCGGCCAGCCGGGCCTGTTCTCCCCGCACTGGAACCCGTGGCTCAGCCTGCGCGGCAGCCGCACCGCCACCAGCTTCTACGACACCGCGCCGCTGCGGGAGACGCTGCTGCGGCTGGTCGACTTCCCGGTGCTCAACGAGCGGCGGATGCGCTACGCCGCCGGCGCGGTGAACGTGCTGTCGGGCAACTTCTACTACTTCGACAATGCCGACACCGAGATCCTGCCCGAACACGTGATGGCCAGCGCGGCCTTGCCGCCGGCGTTTCCGATGGTGCAGGTCGGCACGGACCATTACTGGGACGGCGGCCTCGTTTCCAACACGCCGCTGCAGCATCTGCTGGAGCATCTGTCGTGCCAGTCCTCCCTGGTGTTCCAGGTGGACCTGTTCAGCGCGCAGGGGCCGTTGCCGCGCGACATGCACGACGTGCTCGCGCGGCAGAAGGACATCCAGTATTCGAGCCGGACGCGGCTGGTCACCGACTATTACTTGAAGCGCTATGCGCAGGACCGCCGGCTGAAGTCGCTGCTGGACCGCATGCCGGAGGAATTGCTGACCGATGAGGACCGCGCGCTGCGCGACACGCTGCACCAGTTGCCGCAGACGACGATCCTGCATCTGATCTACCAGCAGACGGCGTATGAGGGGCAGGCGAAGGACTACGACTTCAGTGCGACCTCGATGAAGGAGCATTGGGCGAGCGGGTATCGCGACACGGCGCGGACTCTGCGGCACGGGGAGTGGCTGGGGCGTTCGGGGGAGGCGGGGATCAAGGTGCACGACGTGCATCGGTTGGAGCGGGAGAGGGGGTAGGGGGTGGCTTCTCTCTCGAGTTGAATGACAACGCCTCTGGCGTTCACGGTGGCTCCGTGAGGCGATCGCTCACCGCGCGCAGTATGTAATTGCCAAGGACAGCCAACCTCGAAATCAGGTTCAGAGTGGTGGGCCAGCCCGTAGACCGAAAAGCTGAAATGACCGAGATCAGTGGAAGGCGGTTGGGCTACTTCCCGGCCTCTAGGTGCGGGGACCGGATGTGCCGCTTAGGACAAAAGTCGTCTGAACTCGACGGACGCATGGAACTCTCGAGGACACCTCTTATGAAGAATGCCGCTAGCTTCGCCATGATGGTCGCTCGCTGACGAGGCTCTGGTCGATGTGAAGCATACGAGCCATTTCACGACTTAGGTTTTCGGGGGATCGAGGTCGAGTTCGAGCCAAACACCGATCGAATCGAGGGTTCCCTTGATCTCGCGGACGCGTTGCAGGGTTTCCACTTTGCCCGTTGCCACTCCTGCTGTCAGAATCGCTTTCAGCGTGGACTCTTGACCCGTGAATGCCGAAAGCTTCGTGCCGACAATCCTGATCAGACCGAGAAGAACCTTGATGGCGCGATCCGGATGGCGCGTTGCGACTTTCTCAAGCCAGTTGATCGTCGTGTACTCGGTCGCGGGCACCAAGCCTAAGCTCGTCATGGCGAGCACCTGCTCGCAAAGCCAGAGCTCATCGACGGCCGCATGATAGAGCCATAGCCCGATAGCGCTCAGCTCTTCCCGAAACCTGCTTACGTCCGCCGAATTGGCCGCGGCGGCAAGCCGACTCTCGAAGTAGGCCATGCCGCGAGCGCGAACCTCAGCCGGAATATCGGCGGTAGGACCCGCAATATCTCGACCGACAAACCCCATGGCACGCCGTCGTACATCTGCAGAAGCCCGCTCCAAGAACTGTTGAAGGACCGGCGCTGGAAGCGTGGCACGCAGCAGGAGAACCATGACGTAGTCGGCCAGGCGATGCTGGCGGTGGCTGATGCTGTCGTTGTGATCGCTGGGCTGCTGGGAGGCTAGCAACTCGATCTCGTCTGAGTAGCATCGAGCCATATCTGTGAACAGCTCATCGACCGGGCCTGACCCGTTCATCAGATGTGAATCCCAAGAAGCTGCTTTGAGATCAGGATAGTTGGTCGGAAACAGCAATGGCATCAGCGGCCTCAACCAAGTCGCATCGTTGAAATAGAATTGCCGCAAATAGCCGCCGATGATGGCGCGCGGAATTCGGCCATCAGGGGAGCGATCTTGTAGCTGCAGTTCCAGGGCGTGGGCAATCCGTGGTTCTGCGCTGATTGTAGCGGGGCGCCTTTCTTTGCTCAACTTCGCGTCTGGATTTGCCCAGACGATGAACAATATGGCTAGTTCAACAGCCTTGCCGCGCAGAGTGTTGCGCGCCATGTAGAATGGCTGGTTCTCGAACTTGGCGCCGAAATCTTCGATCTCTATGGGCCTTTGGCCGACCGTGAAAGCATCAAGGACAAGATCCAGAACTTGATCGCGGTGGACGAGTTGAAGATGTGCGTTCCCGGCACGGAGGCCGACATCCAGCAGGTCGCATGCAGCCATCAGCGTCCAGTCCCAGCTTTGATCGTCGCCGGGAGATAGATCGCCTGCGTCGATCAGCTCATTCGCTCTGGCGAAGGTCTGTTTGATGAGTTCCAGAATGGCGCGCCAATTGATCTCTTCATGGTTTCCAACGATCTGTTGGAAGCCCTCAATCAACCGCCGGATATAAATTGGCTTGAGCGCTGCGAACTCGGCTGCTCCATTGGAGAATTTAGCGGCGTTGGCTACCGCCGCTTGCCTGATCTCTTCCGCCAGTGCGGTTACGGTTTGGCGTAGTGAATCGGCAACCGGCTTCCAATCTTTCAGGAACTCGACAATCTGTTCGATCGACCGATTTGCGAGATCGTCCGCGGTGATGGGTGGCTCGTCGGAGGTCACCATCCGCTGATACCAGCCTGCCGGATCACCGGCGCGATCGACTATCGCTCGCCGATCTGGGGGCAAAACCGCCCGCCAACCCCAGCAAGTTTCCCTGGCGAAATGCGCGTAGAAATCTGCGATCTCATTGGCCGTAGGATCTCGTTGCTCTGACGCTCGGATCCTGGCCTTCCAGGCTTCGATGTATTTCTCCGGGAGGGCGTCGACGATCCGGAATATCTCCCGCTGATCTTCCGGTCGTAGCGCTGGGAACCAGGCGGTGGCCAATGCTCCGTACTCGGCACGCACCCAATGTTGGTCGATGAACTCCTCATTCAGCAGCCACGAACGTGCTGTTTCCGGTGCGCCTCGGGGATCGAGGGCCAACGTATTGAGGGCCAGACGAGTAAAAGTCTTCCCGGGCATCGAAGTAAGAATACCAATCACTTCCGCAACCGATATTTTCTGGTCGATGATCAGTGTCCGTGCGCAATCTCGTACTGTGACAAGTAGTGCTTCATGGATGTCTATGGGCGGTAGCGTGATGTCGGCGATCGAGCGCCCCGACAGATGGCGGTATTTGCCGCCACCGGAGATTCTCTCCTGGTCGTGGAGCAGCTCGACGAACACACGCAGAGCTTCGAGGCCGCAAGCATCCGTCAAAGAGGCGCGAAGCTCGAGCAACCAATGCTCATACATGTGTTGGGCGAAACGACTGGCACATTCACCCTCTTTGTCCCGAAACTGAAATACCTCGCGCGCGATATCCGTCGCTGCCCGTCGCTCCGGTCCTTCAGCGAGTTTTCTCACCAAAGATGCGGGACCCGCGGAGTAGGTCGGGCCGATGTCTTCTCGAAGCCATTGGATAATGACATCAACGAGGCTCGCGATCTCCGGCGCGGGAAGTGCGCTTGTTATCGCGAAGGCCTGTTCAAGAATTTCCGGATGCAACTCGCCGGTAAGGGCGCGGAGAGCCTTGACGACCCCTGCGCGCGTCACCGCATCTGCTGACGCTGCCATCCGCTTAAGGTAGTTACCGGCAGGCCATATGCCGAAGCGCCTCGGTTCGTCGGCTCCTTCCAGCAACAGGGTTGGTGGCTCCCCGAGAAGACCAGCGTCCAGTAGCCGTGGCAGCCAATCGCCGCTTTCGATCTGGATGAAGAATCGCCATTGAAGCTGCAAAGCCAAGGGAATTTCGTCTCTGAAGGCTGCAACCGCTCTGGCTCGGTCGACGTCCACAGTAATCCGGTCGACGTGGCGTATGAGAGATGTATACCGGCCGCGCAGTGCAACCAGAACTTCTCGGAGCACTGTATCAAAAGGCCGTTGAAAAGTCTGCCGATATTCTTCATTGGTCCGGAGACTATCGTTCGATCGTCTGTGCGCGGCTTTGACATTCTGGGTAAGAGCTATCCATCGGTGGGCGACGTCTCCCTCCGGATCCAATCCCAATCGTCCGAGCAGGTGTTTTATCTGGTGTTTGTGACTATGTTTTGGCTTCAGCACATTATCTGCAGCAGTTAAGACAGGAGCAGGCAGGCCCAACTTCCTCAACTCGAACTTCGCTTTTACGAACTTCTCAGACAAGGAATCGTCAATAGTGGGTATGGCCTCCATCGGTCCGGCGAGGACGGATCTCAGCATGGAGTCGAGTTCACGCAGAGCATGCGCGGCCATCAACAGTGAGGTATTAAGATCGAACTTGCCCATTGAGAGGCGACAGAAATCTTCGTAGCGAACAGCGAATGCCGGACCGAGCAGGTCCCGCAGCATCTGCAAGTTGTCGAGCTGCTCGGCGCTAAGGTCGAGGAGTTGTTGCAGACGCTCTACGGACGGGTTGTCGCCACTCATGTTCTGTCAGCCTTGGTGACCGCCCGATCGGTGCGTGAGCGTGTATGTGGCGTGGACGTCGAAGCTCGGCAACCCAGTTTGCGCGTATCAGTCATTGATAGCCCTCACCAGACGTTCCGTACAGGACGCGCCCAGTCCTACCGAACTGAAGACCGTGACGAGAATCCCGTCACGCCCCAAGGATCGATCACCCTCAGCCCCGCCGCCGTGAACGCGCTGGTGTCCCGGCACGCAACCGCGAACCCAGCCGCGGCGGCAATTGCGGCGATATAGCCGTCCGGAGTCGGAAAGCCTCGCCCGGCTGCCCGAGCCCTGACTGCCAGATCGGCGTATCGGCGCGCCGCGCTCGTGTCGAACGGCAGGATGCGCGCCCCGAACAGGTCCATCACGCCGTCGAGCGCTGCGGCAAGACGATCCTTGCGCTGCCCCTTCGGAAACGCGCCGATCCCGAACATCAGCTCCCCGACGGTGACGCTGGACAGATACAGCGTCTCGGCCATCTGGGCGTCGAGCCTTCCGAGCACTGCCGGCGAGGGTAGGGGCTTCATCGCTTCGGAAACGACCTTCGTGTGGAGCAGGATCACGGAGAGAGCAGCACCTCGACTGTGCTGGTGCTGCGCTGCTCTTCCAAGGCCTCCACGTCGGCATTGGTCACGCCGATCTTCCGGCTCATCTCCGCCAGCGCGCAGCCAAGCCGCACCCGGCCGTCCGGTCGCACCGCGGTGTCCAGGATCGCGCGGATCTCCGCTTCCGTGCTGTGGTCATGCTGCGCCGCGGGGACCTTCAGCGCGCGATGCGTCTCCTCGGAGAGATTGCGGATCGTCACGGCCGGCATGATCGCAAGAGCCCGTCTTGTTGGAGAGATGGCGATATGGCGTAGTACTATCACGCGTCTATCCACGAGTATCGGACCAATGCGCCACGCCGCCCATTCGCCCTGGCTGATCGTGTCTCTGCTCCGAAAACGGCGGAGTAAACCTCGCGAAGCAGGAGACGGCACTTGAGCAGTGAAGCGTCTCTGGTTGCCGCAGGCACGGCGATGTGGACGCTCGTTCAGCGCCACACCGGCCGCGTTGGCTACAAGGGCGGCGCCAAGGCCGACAAGCTCCAGTCTACACAACCTGTCATCGACTGCTCGGGTTGGGCCGCGCTGCTGCTTGAAGCAGGCATGCAGGCGGCCAACGCGGCGACTGGCGAGGAGACGTTCGACAGCCACGATCTTGCTGCGATCCATACTTGGTCAGACCGTATGATCGAAGTGCTCGAAGCTCGCTCCGGCGTCATCCTGGACGGTGATCGAATCGAGAGAGACACCCTGCCGCGCTATGCAACGATCGGGCTCCAGCAGGGTGGCGGTGCGTGGGCCACCAATCACCCTCGCCCTCGAGGGATCACGCACGTCGTCCAGATCGTCCGCGATCCTCGCAGCGATGCTGCATTCGTCTCTGAAGCTCAAGGCTGGGCCGAACCGCGCGGGCTCCGATTGACGCCTCTCGGGGACTGGCTGCATCTGACACGACACTATCTGAAAGCCGGCACTGCTTGGGCGGTGGACGCATTCGCGCCATTGAAGACGAGTACATCCTGAACGGCACAGATTGGCGGGGTTGGTGTGCGGCCGCCTTGTCCCACCTCGGGCACGGTCAACCCGCGGCTGCATCCGCCGAGCAGGGCTGCGAGCAGCAGCATGCCACGCATCCGACGGGTCATGTTGGCCAGAGGGAACACTCCGCTCGGGGGCCGCGAGACCAGGCCCTGAACCACCACGCTGGAACGGGCGCGCCGCCGACACACCGCGCGCAACCCGCCCCGATCGGCGCTGGGCGATACGGCGAGCGTGCCTCGCCGCGGGCGCGGCATCGCGCGCCAGCCGCTTGGTCCTCGCATCAGGCCCAAGGCGGGCGCACTCGTTGCCCGCGTGGATCGTGACGTCCGCCCCATTCTCCTATCCGGCGCCGGCTGCCACGCTCCTCCCACAACGACGAAGGAGGAACCGCGATGGCCGACGCCGAAGCGCTCAAGCGCAAGATCAAGGTCTGCATGTTCGACCAGTACGGCACGGTCGTGGACATGCAGACCGGCCTGTGGGAGGTCGCGGTGGACTTCCTCAAGGCCAAGGGCTGGAAGGGGAACGCCTACGAGTTCGTCACCTGGTGGCGCCGGACCCATTTCGAGAACTCGATGATCGATGCGCTGCTCCACCGCGCGCACACCTCCTACCGTGAGATCGGCCACCTGTCCGTTCGCCACGTGCTCACCCGCGCGCGGATCGCGCACACGGAGGAGGAGGTGCGTTGGCTCGTCTCCTGCATCGAGCGGCTGAAATGCTTCCCGGAAGTCCCCGAGGCGCTGGCGCGGCTGCAGAGCCGGTACAAGATCGTCGTGCTGTCGAACGGCGATCCCGACATGCTCGAGGCAGCCAAGCCGCATCACGGCATCCCGTTCGACGCGGTGATCAGCGTCGCCGAGGCCAACGCCTTCAAGCCGCACCGCGCGACCTACGAGATGGCGGCGCGCAAGATGGACGTGGCGATGGAGGAGGTGCTGTTCGTCGCCAACCATGAGTTCGACTGCGTCGGCGCCAAGGCGGCCGGCATGCACACCGCCTTCATCGACCGCCGGCAGCGCCCCTTCGCCAAATGGCCGCATCAGCCGGACCTGCTGCTGCCCAGCATGACGGGGCTCGCCGATGCGATGGTCTGACCGAACCGATCCGAACCGGCCTGCGGCGGCGGGCCTCCTCGACCTGCCTTGCGCCGGGACGACCCGGCGCCTCGCCGCATCCGCAAGCGGCGTTCGGATATCACCGCCGGCCCCATGGCCGGCTCCGGCGCCGGGGCGACATCCGGCGGCGGTCAGGCACGAACTCCCGGGGACGCACGCATGACACGGAAAATCGACATCGATCAGGCCCGCGCCGCCTTCGCCCGCGCCGTCGGCGGGGAGCGGGAGGTCTTCGGCGACTTCTTCCTCACCCGCCTGTTCGGCCTCGAGATCACCTACCCGCAAGATGCGTGCGAGGTCGCCTTCGACGTCCAGGACTTCATGTTCAACCCGCAGGGTTCGGTGCATGGCGGCGTGCTGGCGACGGCGCTCGACATCTCCATGGGTCACCTGATCCACCATCATGCCGGGCCGGGCACGACGCTGGAGATGAAGATCCAATACCTCGCGCCGCCGCGCAGCGGACGCGTGACATGCCGGGGTGAGGCTCTCCGCCGTGGCGGCACCTGGTTCCTCCGCGCCGAGGCCAGGGCCGAGGGCGGCGAGCTGCTCGCCTACGCGACCTCCACCTGGAAGCTGCTGAAGACGGCGCCCAAGGCCGTGCCACCCAAGGACCCGGCCGCGGCAGCGACCACGGCGACGTAGCCGTCCGGCGTTGGGAAGCCTCGGCCGGCCTTTCGAGCCCTGACCGCGAGTTCGGCGGAGTGCCGCGGCGCATTCGTGTCGAACGGCAGGACGCATGCGCCGAACAGGGCCAGCACGCCGTCGAGCGCCGCCGCAAGCCAATCCCTTCGCCGCCCCTTCGGCATCGCGCCGACGGCGCAGTGCTGTCGCACGTCAATCCACAGCATCGGGCTCTTGCGCCGGCGCGTCCGTTCGCCCCGGAATGGGAAAGCGAACCCTTGCTGAGTGGCACGCAAAATGGGACTGCTCACGGCGGTAGAGCAGAGCGTGACGAGCAGGATGGCCGCGTCGGATGATCACCAGCTACATCATTTGCACGACGCCTAGAAGCGGCAGCACGCTTCTCTGCAGGCTTCTGGCGTCTACGGGGCGCACTGGAAATCCAGACTCCTATTATCATCGGGCCGAATTCATGCACGACTGGGCCGCCAGGTGGGGCCTGCCCGATACCGACACGGTGTCCAAGACGGCGTTCGACACTGCCTATCTGCGTGCAGTCGTGAAAGCAGGAAAAGCCGGAACAGGAATATTTGGGCTTCGCCTTCAACAGGCATATCTGCCGCTGCTCTCGGAGACACTCGATCGTCTCTATCCTGGGCTGCCTTCCGACAGGCATCGTTTCGAGAGCGCGTTCGGGGAGACTCTGTATCTTCATCTCTCACGCTCAGACAAGGTCGCGCAGGCAGTCTCATGCGTGAAAGCGGAGCAGACTGGGCTTTGGCATCTGAACGCGGACGGAACCGAGCTTGAACGACAGAGGCCGCCTCAGGCGCCTGTGTATGACTTCGAGTCAATCCATCAGAACGTCATCGCCCTTCAGCGTGCCGAGGATGCTTGGCGTGAGTGGTTCGACAATCAGCAGATCGAACCTCTCCGGATCTCCTACGAAGCGTTCGCCGATCATCCCGTCGAAACGTTGATCGATATCTGTATGGCGTTGGGTTCCGATCCGCCGGAGGTGGGAACGGTGAGACCTGATCTCGCAAAACTATCGGACGCAGTGAGCCGCGAATGGGTGCGCCGCTACAAGGCAGATCTGGCGGCGGCCACCTGAGAGACTGATCCGACCTCAGAATGAGAACGTCGGGCGCACGCGTGCCTGTAAGATCCCCCGATGGCTTCCCGCGCGTGATCACGCCGCGCCTGCCCAATCCGTTTCGCCGTTGCTACCCTCGCCGCATTTGAACGCCCGCTCCAGGAGGCTCCATGTTCCGCGCACCATTGCTCGCCATCGGCTTCACCGTGCTGAGCGCATGCGCGCCCGTCCTGGCCCAGGCCCGAGACCAGGCCCTCGAGCACACGCTGCAAACCGCCATCACCACCTACGTGAGGACCCGCGCGGAAGCGGAACACATCTCCGCCGTCTCCCTGAGCGTCAGCCTGAAAGGCGCAGACCACACCATCGATCTCGCCGCCGGCACCACACGCTACGGCGGCGAGGGCGCGAAGACCGCACCAAACGACCTCTTCGAGATCGGCAGCGTCACCAAGTCCTTCACCGCCGTCGCCATCCTGCATCTCGAAGCCGCCGGCAAGCTCGGCATCGACGACACGATCGGCAAATGGCTGCCGCAATATCCTGCCTGGAAGGACGTCACGATCCGCCGCCTGCTCGACATGACCAGCCCGATTCCCGGCTACGACAACGAGCCGTCGATCGCCAGGCTCATGGGCAACGACCCGAACCACGTCTACACGCCGGAGGCGCTGGTCGCGTCGGTCTATCCGCACAACGGGGAGCCGAAGCCCGTCAGCGGCTGGACCTACTCCAACACCAACTACATCCTCGCGCAGATGATCATCGAGAAGGCGAGCGGGGATTCCTACACCAACGTCGTGCGCCGG
Organism: Rhodospirillales bacterium; assembly: GCA_017304945.1. Classification (GTDB taxonomy): domain Bacteria; phylum Pseudomonadota; class Alphaproteobacteria; order Acetobacterales; family Acetobacteraceae; genus Rhodopila. Next base: position 35,620 of record JAFKLG010000088.1, on the reverse strand, counting down.
CTCTTCGCCCAGGCCGAACTGAAGGACACGCATTACGAACAGAACCGCTATCCCGCCGCGATCACCGATCGCATGGTGTCCGGCTACTTCTTCAACCACGACCCCGACAACGCGCTGCTCGCCCCGCTGCTCGGGCACGACGTGAAGAACGACAGCGTGTCCTGGATGCAGGCCGCCGGCGGGATCGTCTCCACGATGCAGGACGTGTCGCGCTGGGCGCGCGCGCTGTACGAGGGGCCGCTGCTCGCCGACAAGCAGCGGCAGGAGCTGATGACCCTCGTCTCCAACAAGACCGGCGAGCCCGTCGCCGCGCCGTCGCAGGAGGATCCGGCCGCGTTCGGCCTGGGCGTCGGCGCCGGCTTCCGCCCGGCCATGGGACAGTACTGGTACTATCAGGGCATGACGCTCGGCTACCGTGTGCTCTACGCCTATTTCCCCGCCAACGGCGCGGTGATCGTGGTCGGCCTCAACAGCCAGCCGGACGAGAAGCAGAACCACAACGGCAAGCTGCTCGAGGAGATCTACGGAATCCTGCGTCAGGCGGGAAAGATCTAGCCGCCGCCGTCAGCCACGCGCACGGAGCGCGATGCGGCGGCGGCGCGAGGCCCGAGCCAGGATGATCGTTTCATCTGGAACCAGAACCGCGCCCGCCATCGTCGATCGGCGCGGAGCTCTGGGCCGGGCGGCCTGCGCCCTCCGCCGCGGAGGACTCGCGCTGGCTGGCCCAGGTCAGCAGCGCGTCCAGCGCGGGGCACAGGGCCTGCCCCCATTCCGTCAGGCCATACTCCACCTTCGGCGGCACCTGGTGATGCACGATCCGCCGCACGATCCCGTCGCCCTCCAACTGCCGGAGCTGCTGGATCAGCATCTTCTGCGAGACCGCCGGAATGGCGCGCTCCAGGTCCGAGAATCGGAGCACCCGGCCGCCAAACAGGTGGAACAGGATCACGAGCTTCCAGCGGCCCTCGAGCAGCTTGAGCGCCGCCTCGACCCCTTGAGCTGCCGTCTCGCGTGTGTGCTGGTGAACCATACTTTTTGGTAAGTAGCCTACTTTCAGGTGCGTTCTTGCGGTTTCGGGGTGTTAGGCCAACCTTGCCGGAAAGACAAGCATGACCGGAGATCACCCATGCGCCTCGTCCGCCCGTATCCTGGGCTGCCGCCTCTCGCCATCGCACCGCTGAATCGTACGCCGCAACGCGATCGGATCGCGCAACGGGAGACCGAGCGATGAGCTTCGATCTCGGGTTGAGCGGACAGCGCGCGCTGGTGACCGGCGGCACCAAGGGCCTCGGCGCGGCAGTCGTGCATGCCCTGTCGGACGCGGGTGCGCGCGTCGTCGCCACCGCACGAAGCGTCCCGGCCGATGTCGGGGACAGCGTGCGCTACATTGCGGCCGACCTCACGACCGCCGCGGGCTGTGCGACCGTCGCGGACCAGACGCTGGCGATGCTCGATGGCGTCGACATCCTCGTCAACGTGGTTGGCGGCTCCAACGCGCCGCCCGGCGGCTTCGCCGCACTGGACGATGCGGAGTGGTCGAAGGAGCTGGACCGGAACCTCATGTCCGCGGTGCGGCTGGACCGAGCCCTGCTGCCGTCGATGATCGCACGCGGCTCCGGCGTGATCATCCACGTCACCTCGATCCAGCGCGTGCTGCCATTGCCGGAGTCGACCACCGCCTATGCCGCGGCAAAGGCCGCGCTGTCGACCTACAGCAAGAGCCTGTCGAAGGAGGTGACGCCCAAGGGCATCCGGGTGATCCGCGTTGCGCCGGGCTGGATCGAAACCGAAGCGGCGGCGGCGCTCGCGCAGCGCCTGGCGCAGCAGACCGGCACCGACGAAGCCGGCGTCAAGCAGATCATCATGAACGCGCTCGGCGGCATCCCGCTCGGGCGGCCCGCGCAGCCGCGGGAAGTTGCCGACCTCATCACCTTCCTTGCCTCGTCGCGGGCCACCGCCATCACCGGCACTGAGTACATCATCGATGGGGGAACGGTGCCGACCGCGTGAGCAGCGTTCCCGCAATCTCTCCTCGGCCTGAAATCGTGGCCACCTTCTGGCGGTAGCGGCTCGGCGACCCCACGTTTGTCCCTGCGCTTCCAATCGGCCACGACGCCGCCGCACCGACCGACCGAGCGCTTCACGCGGCGGTGGGAGAGGAGAGCGAGAGATGACGATCGCGGATGTGCTGCAGGAGAAAGGTCATCGGGTGGTGCGCGTGAGGGAGACCGACAGCGTTCGCGCCGCCGTCGGCAAACTCGCGGAGCACCGCATTGGCGCGGTGGTGGTGGAGGATGCCTGGATGAAGCCCGCTGGCATCTTCTCCGAACGCGACTTCCTGAACGCCGTCGCAACGCGCGGTGCCGCGGTGCTGGACCTGCCGGTCGGCGCGCTGATGAGCCACAGCCTGATCAGTTGCCGGTCGAAGGACCGGGTGGATGATGCGATGGCCGCGATGACCCAGGCGCGGATCCGGCATCTTCCGGTGATCGATGGCGGCGACCTGGTCGGCATCGTCAGCATCGGCGACCTGGTGAAGCACCGGCTCGACGAGAAGGCGCTCGAAGCCAACGTGCTGCTGGATCTCGCACGCATGCGGGCCTGACGCCCACGCTTCGCTGGTCGTGGATCTCCGGCGCCGGGTGTTCCGGCGCCGCGCGTGCGATCGTGCGGGCAGCAGTCCGAGCGTCCGGCGGTCGCGGGTGACGCCAGCCGTCCAGGCTGTCGGTGGTTGCGTCTGAAACGGCTGCGCGGCGGGTCAGCGGCGGTCAATCACGCGCCGCGCCTTGCCGAGTGAACGTTCGATCGTGCCGGGCGGCTCCATCACGATGCGCACGCTGACGCCGACCGTGTCCTTGATCCGCGCCGCGGTGAGCATCGCCTCGGCCGCGAGCAGGTCGGGGTCGACGATGTCGGGACGCGCCTCGACATGCACGGCGACCTCGTCCATGCGGCCTTCGCGCGTCAGCACGATCTGGTAGTGGCCGGTCAGCACTTCGGAGCGCAGCACCTGCGTCTCGATCTGGTTCGGGAACACGTTGACGCCGCGGATGATCATCATGTCGTCGGAGCGCCCGAGCACGCGGTCGATGCGGCGCATGGTGCGCGCGGTGCCGGGCAGCAGGCGGGTGAGGTCGCGCGTGCGATAGCGCACGACGGGCATGGCGTGCTTGGTGAGGGAGGTGAACACGAGCTCGCCGGATGCGCCCTCGGGCAGCACGGCGCCGGTGTCGGGGGCGATCACCTCGGGGTAGAAGTGGTCTTCCCAGATGGTCGGGCCGTCCTTGGTCTCGACGCATTCGTTGGCGACGCCGGGACCGATCACTTCGGACAATCCGTAGGTGTCGAGCGCGTCCATGGCGAAACGGCTCTCGATCTCGGCGCGCATCTCGTTGGTCCAGGGTTCGGCGCCGAAGATGCCCGCGCGCCGCGAGCAGGCGCGCGCGTCGAGGCCCTGGCGCACGAACTCGTCCAGGATCGCCAGCATGTAGCTGGGCGTGACCATGATGATGTCGGGGCGGAAATCCTCGATGAGCTGCACCTGGCGTTCGGTCATGCCGCCCGACACCGGCACCACGGTGCAGCCCAGCCGTTCGGCGCCGTAATGCGCGCCGAGACCGCCGGTGAACAACCCGTAGCCGTAGGCCACGTGCACCATCATGCCGGGCCGTCCGCCCGAGGCGTAGATCGAGCGTGCGACCACGTTCGACCACGTCTCGATATCCTGGCGCGTGTAGCCGACGACGGTGGGTTTGCCGGTGGTGCCCGAGGAGGCGTGCACGCGCACGACCTGCTCGCGCGGGACGGCGAACATGCCGAACGGGTAGTTGGCGCGCAGGTCCTGCTTGGTGGTGAACGGGAACTTGCGCAGGTCGTCGAGCGTGCGGAAGTCGTCGGGGTGCACGCCGGCGGCGTCGAAGGCGCGGGTGTAATGCGGCACGTTGGCGTAGGCGTGGCGCAGGGTCCAGCCGATCCGTTCCTGCTGCAGTGCCGAGAGTTCGTCGCGTGAGGCGGTTTCGATCGGGTCGAGGCCGGCCATCTAACCCTCCGCGAAGAATCTGCCGATCGTGCGTGTCTGGCCGCGGAACTCCGCGACGGTGGTGCCGTCCTCGCCGGTGACGCGCACGTCGTAGAGTCCGGTGCGGCCGGCGCGGGCGCGCTCCTCGGCGCGGGCGGTCAGCAGTTCGTCCTGCTTGCCGGGGCGCAGGAAGTCGATCGCCGCATGCTGGGCGACGGCGCGTTCGCCATGGCTGTTGGCCGCGAAGGCCATGGTGGAATCGGCGAGCGTGAAGATGAACCCGCCATGGCAGAGGCCGAGCCCGTTCACCATGTCGTCGCGCACGCGCATGGTGATGGTGGCGCGGCCGGGTGCGACCGCGGTCAGGGTCATGCCGAGACCGGCGGAGGCGCGGTCGTCCGCCCACATCGCATTCGCGCAGGCGCGGGCGAGCGCCTCCGGCGTCATGTCGCCGCTCGTTGGCCGAAGCGTGGCGGGCGCTTCTCCTGGAAGGCGCGCACGCCTTCCGCGTAGTCGTCGGTACGGCCCGCCTGGCCCTGCAGCGCGGCTTCGAGGTCGAGCTGCGCGGACAGGTCGTTGGTCGCGGCGGCCGCGAACATCCGCTTGATCATGGCATGCGATTCGGCTGGTCCCTGCGCGAGGCGGGCGGCCAGCGCGGTCGCGTCCGGCATCAGCGTCGCGTCGTCCACCGCTTTCCAGATCATGCCCCACTGCTCGGCCTGGTCCGCGGTGACCGCGTCGCCCAGCAGCGCGAGGACACGGGCGCGCGCTTCGCCCACGCTGCGGGTGAGGAAGAACGAGGCGCCGGAATCCGGCACGAGGCCGATCTTGACGAAGGCCTGCACGAACTTCGCGCTGCGGGCGGCGAGCACGATGTCGCTGGCGAGCGCGAAGCTGGCGCCGGCGCCGGCAGCGACGCCGTTGACGGCGCAGACCACGGGCAGGCGGGAGGCGCGCAGGCGACGCACCACCTCATGGTGGTAGGTGCCGGCGAGCTTCTCGAGGTCGGGTGGGCCGTTCGGGCCGGGCGTCAGTGAGGGGCCGAGTTCCTGGCCGGCGCAGAAGCCGCGGCCGGCGCCGGTGAGCAGCAGCGCGCGGCAGGACGGGTCGGCCTCGGCCGCGTCCAGCGCGTGCAGCAGGCGGGTCAGCATCGCCTCGTTCACGGCGTTCAGCTTGTCCGGCCGGTTCAGCGTGAGCTTGCGCCAGCCGTCCTGCGGTTCGACCAGGATGTCGTCGGCCATGGTGCGGCTCAGAGCGGCTTGAGCGGCGGGGTCTCGCCCGCGGGCAACTGCACCTGCGCGACGTTGAGCACCATGGAGACGAGGCTGTAGTAGCCGACCGCGCCCACCAGATCCATGACGCCGCGCTCGCCGAAGCGATCCAGCACCGGCTGGTAGTGGGCGTCGGAGACCTGGCCGGTGCTCAGCAGCTCGTTGGCGAAGTCGTAGACCAAGGCTTCATCCTTGCTCATGCTCTCGGGGCGGCGGCCGTCCGCGACGGCGTCGAGGATGGCGGGGTTGAGCCCGGCTTCGATGCCCAGCTTGCGATGCGCGTAGAACTCGTACTGGGCGGACCATTTGCGGCCGGCCATGCAGATCGCGAGTTCGTTGAGCGGCGCGGGGATCGAGCTGCCGAAGCGCACATAGGCGCCGACGCGCTGCACGAGGTCGCACAGGTCGGGGCTGCGGAGCAGCGCGTTGAACGGGCCTCGCAGGCCGGAGCCGCGCGGCCCCGACTGGATCGCGTCCGCGACCTTCTTCTGTTCGGCATTCATCGTCTCGGGCGTGAGGGTGGGGAAGCGTCCGGCGCTCATGGGGGGGACTCCGCTCAGGGCATGAAGGTGGTGAGGCCACCGTCGACGATGATCTCGGTGCCGGTGATGTAGCCGGCCTCGTCGGAGGCGAGGAACAGCACGGCGTGGGCGACGTCCCAGCCGGTGCCCATGTGGCCCATGGGCACGACGGCGTTGCGCGCATCGATCAGCTTCTGCGCGTCATTGCCGGCGACGGTCTTGGCGAGGCGTGCCTCGACCAAAGGCGTGTGCATCAGGCCGGGCACCACGGTGTTCACCCGGATACCCTTCTTCGCATAGGTGCCGGCGGTGGAGCGCGAGAGCTGGATCACGCCCGCCTTGGAGGCGCTGTAGCCGACATGGGAGCGGCCGGAATGCCAGTCGTTGCGCATGCCGGCAACAGACGCGATGTTGACGATCGCGCCCTTGCCCTGCTCGAGCATCACCGGGATCGCGTATTTGCAGCCGAGGAACGCGGTTTTCAGGTTGTAGTCGATCTGGCGGTCCCAGATCTCCTCGGCCATGGCGACTGCGTCGCCGGGGGCGGAGCCGCCCACGTTGTTGACCAGGATATCGAGGCGCTTGAACCGGTCGACGCAGGCCTGGACCATCTCGGCGACGTCGGCTGCCTGCATGACGTCGCAGGAATGCGTCGCGCTGGTGCCGCCCTCGGATTCGATGACGGACTGCGTCTCCTGCGCGGCGGCGGGGTTGATGTCGACCAGGAACACCTTCGCGCCCTGTCGCGCGAGCAGCGTCGCGGTGGCCTTGCCGTTGCCCCAGCCGGGCCCGATGGATCCCGCGCCGGTGACGAGCGCGACTTTGCCGGTGAGGCTGAGCATGCGCCTGGTTTCCTCCTCGTTCGTGGAGGCGAGGTTATCGGGTTTGGTCCGGGTGGCAAGCGGGACAGGCGACGACGCGGCGTTCGGCTGCCGCGCCGGCCATGACACGGGGCGCGCGTTACTTCCCGGGCTTCTCCCGCAGGCGCAGCGGCGGCACGCCCTGCGGCTCACCGCCGCGTGGCGCGGGCGTCTCGCTCCGTCCCAGGCGCGCGGTGATCCATCGCCATTGCTGTGCGATGAAGCCGCCCGCGCCTTGTGGCATCAGGAACAGCATGGCGATCAGCAGCACGCCATAGACCGCGCCCGGCGCCGCCTTCGACACCTTGTCGGCGAGGTTCGGCACGAACTCGATGAACAGCGCGCCGACGATCGTGCCGCCGATCGAGGCCGCGCCGCCCGCCACGAGCCCGACGAACAGCGTGATCGAGACGAACACCGAGAAACTGTCGGGTGCCACGAACTGCACCGCGATTGCGCCCAGCGATCCCGCGATGCCGGTGTAGAGCGCGCTGACGGCGAAGGTGCGCGTCTTCAGCATCGCCGTGTTGATGCCCATCGCCTCGGCGGCGAGCGTGTGATCGCGGATCGCCATCATCGCGCGGCCGATGCGGCCATGCACGAGGTTCCAGGCGAGCCCGTACAGCACCACCCCCACCGCGAGCGTGAACAGCCACAACCACTGGTCGGGGGAGAGCGGCAGCCCGAACGGCGCCTCGGGCTTGTCGATCACCAGGCCCTGCACGCCGCCGGTCCAGGTGTCGATCAGTTTGTGCTTGAGAAGCTGCGGGATCGCGACCGCCAGGGCGAAGGTGGTCAGCGCGAGATACAGGCCGCCCAGGCGCAGCGCCGGCAATCCGATCAGGAACCCGAACACCGCGCAGACCAGGGCGGAGGCGGGCAGCGTGGCCCAGTACGGCACGTCCCAGGTCGTCATCAGGATCGCCGTGGTGTAGGCGCCGATCGCGTAGAACGCGCCGTGGCCCAGCGAGATCTGGCCGTTGAAGCCGGTGAGGATCGCGAGCCCCAGGATTGCGATCCCGTAGACCACGACCATGGTGAGCTGGAACAGGTGGTAGTCGCTGAAGGCCAGGGTCGGCCAGGCGGCCACGACGACGATCAGTAGGGGCAGCAGCCAGGAGGTCCGCATCGCTCTCACACCCGGCTGTAGAGGGTTCGGCCCATCAGGCCGGACGGCTTCACGGTCAGGACGGCGACGATGATGATCAGCGCGAGGGTCAGCTTCAGTTCGGTGCCGACGACATAGGCGCCGCCCAGATTCTCGATGATGCCGACCGCGAACCCGCCCAGCACCGCGCCCAGCGGATTGTCGATGCCGCCCAGCAGGGCGCCGGCGAAGGCGTAGAGCAGGATGCCGGCCATCATGTTGGGATCGAGGAAGACGATCGGCGCCACCATGCAGCCGGCGACCGCGCCGATCGCCGCGGCCAGGCCCCAGCCCAGCGCGAGCATCCAGCCGACGCGCACGCCGACCAGGCGGGAGGAGGTCGGATTGAACGCGGCGGCGCGCATGGCGAGGCCGAGTTTGGTGTGGCGGAAGAAGAGGTAGACCGCGATCAGCACGACGAGCGTCACCGCGGTCGAGCCCAGTTCGTGGCCCGAGACGAAGCCACCCAGCATCGGCCGGTCGGGGAAGGGGGAGGGGAACTGCTTGATCGTGTAGTCGAAGAACCAGCCCGACAGGCTGTTGACGATCAGCAGCAGCCCGACGAACACGCCGACCGAGGACAGCACCGGCGCGTTGGCCATCGGCCGCATCAGCAATCGTTCGATGGCGACCCCGATCGCAAAGGAGACGATGATGGTCAGCACGAACGCCACCCAGTAGGGCAGGCCGAGATTGATCATCGTGAGCGCGATGTAGGTCGAGAAGGTCGCCATCTCGCCCTGCGCGAAGTTCACGTGATGGGTCGCCTGGTAGATCATCACGAGGGCGAGCGCCACGCTGGCATAGATGCCACCGGTGGCGATTCCCGACATGACCTGGTGGATCAAGCCGTCCACGGGCGTTGCTCCCTCGAAGCGTTTCTCGTTGCGGGCCGCCTCAGTATCCGAGATACGAGCGGCGGATCGATTCGTCCTTGCTGATCTCGGCGGCGGCGCCGGACACCACGATGCGGCCGGTTTCCAGCAGGTAGGCCTGTTCGGCGAAGGCGAGCGCCAGGCTGGCGTTCTGCTCCACCAGCAGGATGCCGACGCGCTCCTCGTCACGGATGCGCCGCATGATGCCGAAGATCTCCTGCACGATCAGCGGGGCGAGGCCGAAGGAGGGCTCGTCCAGCAGCAGCAGGCGCGGGCGCAGCAGCAGGGCGCGGGCGATCGCCAGCATCTGCTGCTCTCCGCCCGACAAGGTGCCGGCCTGCTGCCGGTAGCGCTGCCGCAACCGGGGGAAGTAGTCGAAGATCTTCTCGAAGTCGGCGGCCACGTCGCGATCGTTGCGGGTGTAAGCACCGAGCTTGAGGTTCTCTTCGACGGTGAGCTCCATGAAGGTGCCGCGGCCGTCGGGAACGTGGGCGACGCCGCGGCGGACGATGTCCTCGGTGGCGCGGCCGTCGATCCGCTGGCCGGAGAGCCAGATCTCGCCCTCGGTCCGGGTCATGCCGCAGATCGCGCGCAGCGTGGTGGTCTTGCCGGCCCCGTTTGCGCCCAGCAGGGCGGTGACGCCGCCTTCCGACACGCGGAAGTCGATGCCGTGCAGGACTTTGGTCTCGCCATAGGCGGCGCGCAGGCCCTTGGCCTCAAGCAGCGCCGACATGCGAGCTCTCCTGCGTGTCGCCGAGATAGGCGCGGATGACCTCGGGTTCGTTGCGCACCTCTTCCGGCGTGCCGTCGGCGATCTTCATGCCGAACTCGAGCGCCACGACCTTGTCGGAGACGCGCATCACCAGGCTCATGTGGTGTTCGACCAGCAGGACGCTGAGATTGAAGTGGTCGCGCACCTGCTGGATCAGGCGGGCGAGCTCGTCGACCTCGCTGTGGTTGAGGCCTGCGGCGGGCTCGTCGAGCAGCAGCAGCTTCGGGTTGCCGATCAGCGCGCGGGCGAGCTCGATTCGCTTCTGGAAGCCGAAGGGCAGGGTGCCGGCGGGACGCTGGGCGACGGCGCGGAGGTCGAGCAGCTCGAGCAGCTCGTCGCAGCGTGCCTGGGCGACGCGATCCTCCTGCCGCACTACCGGCAGGCGCAGCGCGTTGGCGATGAAGCCGGAGCGGCCGAGATGGTGGGCGCCGACCAGGATGTTGTCGCGCACGCTGAGCGGGCGGAACAGCGCGACGTTCTGGAAGGTGCGGCCGAGGCCGATGCCCGCCATGCGCCAGCGCGGCAGTCCGGTCAGGGACTGGCCTTCGAACTGGATGTCGCCTTCGGTGTAGCGATAGATACCGCTGATACAATTGAACAGCGTGGTCTTGCCGGAGCCGTTCGGGCCGATCAGGCCGCAGATCTGGCGGTACCCCACGTCGAACGACACGCCCCCCAGTGCGACGACACCGCCGAAGCGCATCTTGACGCCGGAAATGCAGAGCAGGGGGCGCTGCAACTCGGCCTGCATCAGAGGTCGCGCTTCGAGGGCGAGCAGGCGCGCCAGATGGGGCAGCGCGAGAGCCGGGAAGGCGGGATCCAGGGGCGCGACAGCGCGCGCGGCCTGCAGCGGCAGCGTGTCATCCGTTTCCTCATTTGTTTGGCCGCCGTGGTCGGTCCCGGATCGGCTCTTTCCCAGACGCGAGGAAGGTGGCGAACGCGCGTCGGGGTGTCAATCACACAGAATGGATCCTCCGACCGGAGACGCGCGGCGCGTCCCGGGGACGGCGGCCGGCGCAAGCCCGCTTCCTTTGTTGTCCTTCGCTGCGGAGCATGCGACACGACGGGCGACCATGTGTCCGCCTGGTGATCAAGCGGAGGGCCGGCGCGACCGCCGCCGGTCGGTGCCGGATGAGCACCGAACCCGGGGCTGACGGCTGTGCGGGCGCAGCGACGGATTAGGAAGCGCGATGCTGGACGACCATTTGACGATCACTGCGATCATCCCGCTGTACAACGGTGCTCGTTTCATCGAGGATGCATTGAACAGCGTCCTGGCGCAGACCCGGCCACCGCAGGAGATCCTGGTGGTCGATGACGGCTCCACGGATGACGGCGCCGCCGTGGTGGAAGCGATCATCGCGCGGCATCCTCAGATCCAGTTGCTGCGAAAGCCGAATGGCGGCCAGTCCTCGGCGCGCAATTTCGGGGCGCAGCACTCGACCGGCCAGTTGATCGCGCTGCTGGACCAGGACGACATGTGGTACCCGCACCACCTCGAACGTCTCGTCCAGCCCTTCCTCGAGTCGCGGCCGTATCCGCTGGGGTGGGTCTATTGCAACCTCGACGAGGTCGATATCGGCGGGCAGATGGTGACGCGCAATGCCTTGCGGGCGTTGTCCTATGTCCAGCATCCCAAGACCGACCTGCTGGGCTGCCTGCAGACGGACATGTTCGTGCTGCCCTCGGCAACGCTGATGTCCCGGGAGGCATTCGACGCGGTGGGCGGCTTCGACGAGCAGCTCTCGGGCTTCGAGGATGACGACCTGTTCCTGCGCATGTTCCGGCTGGGCTATGACAACGTCTACCTCGACGAAGCGCTGACGAAGTGGCGAATCTTCACTGGCAGTTCGTCGTTTTCGGCGCGCATGGCGCGCAGCCGGATGGTGTATGTGCGCAAGCTGCTGGCGGCATTTCCGGACCAGCCCGATCGCGAGTTCTACTATTCACGCGATGCCATCGCGCCGCGCTTCCTGCCCTGGATGGTGCGTGAGTACCGGATGGCGCTGCGCCAGGGCGATCCGGTGCAGGTGCAGCGGGCGTTCGACGATCTCTGGTTCCTCGCGCAGTATCATCGGCCGCGGGTGCGCGGGATGGTGAAGCTGCTGGCCCCGGTGCTGCGGCGGCCGGCCCTCGCGCGGGCGCTGGCGCCGGCCAGCGAATCGCTGCGCCCGATGCTGCGGCGCCTGTTCCGCTGAGCGTCCTCTTGCGTGCGACGCCGCCTGCCGCGAGGCGGCGGCGTCGAGCCCGGCTGTGCGTGTCCTTGTGGCTGGTGCCGGGGCGGGGTGACGCAGGAGAGGGAGTGAGCGCGTGTGCAGCCTGTCCCCGGGGCGTGCGGCCGGGGGAGTTCGAGATGGCGGGCGAGGCGCCTCAGCCGCGGTGAGACGCGGCGGCTGGCTTTCGTGCTGGACGGGGGTCAAACAAGCAAAAACCCCAGGCAGGAGGTCCTGCCTGGGGTTTTTTGGATCAGCTCCGGTTCGGGATCAGCCGTAGAAGATCTTGCCGTTGAGTTCGGAGGTGTTGGTCAGGTTGCTGAAGGTGACCTGGGTGTTGTCGGAGAGGGTCAGGGTGACACCGCTGCCGTTGACCACGGCGTTCTGGAGCAGGCTGGAGGCGGACTGAACCGAGCTGTAGCCCAGCAGGAACACCGCATCCTGGCTGCTGAAGTCGGTGACGAAGTCGTGCAGGCCCTGGGTGTTGGCGTTGAAGAACACGAAGGCGTCCGACCCGGCGCCGCCGGTCATCGTCTCCGACCCGCCGCCGGCGAGCATGGTGTCCGACCCGGAGCCGCCGATCATCAGCGCGTTGGCGGAGGTGACGCTGGTGGAGGTGAACAGGTTGTTCGTGGAGGAGCCTGCCGCGTTCAGCGTCTCGTTGCCGAGGGAGGCGACGAGGGTCGCGCCGCTGCCGGTGCCGGTGAAGTTCACCACCGCGCCGGCGCCGCCGAAGATGGTCGAACCACCGGCGCCGCCGGTGATCGTGGCGACACTGCCGCTTCCGGCGCCGTAGACGAGGCCACCGCTGCCGACCGTCACGGCATCCTGGATGCTGCCGCCGATGACCGTGGAGGTGCCCGCGCCGCCGACGAAGGTGAGGCCGCCGCCGCCGTCGGCCACCAGGGCGCTGCCGCTGGCCTGGACCGTGGACGGTCCCGAGGCGCCGGTCAGCACCGAGTCGTTCGAGCCGGTCATCACCAGGTCGAGGGTACCGTTGCCGAAGAGCTGGCTGCCCGTGCCCGAGATCGTGACGTTGTTGACGCCGGTGCCGACCGCGATCGTGTCGTTCGCGCCGCCGGAGACGAGGTTCAGCGAGCCGGTGCCGCCGAGGAAGAGGCCGCTGCCGCCGGTCATGGTGACGAGGGCGCTGTCGGCGCCGCTCTGCAGGATGCCGACGCCGGTTCCGGTGGAGATCACGCGGGTGGCGCCGCCGGCCAGGATGGCGACGTCGTTGGTGCCGCTGGACAGGATCGTGTTGCTGACGCCGTCCGCGACCATCAGGTTGGTGCCGCCGCCGCCGGCGAGCGTGCCGCTGCCGGAGCCGAACACGGTGTCATCGGTGCCGGAGGCGCCCGCACCCGAGAGCTGATAGGCGGCGCCGCTCGAGGAGATGAAGTTGTTGCCGCCGGTGCCGGCAACGGTGCCGGAGCCCTGGAGGAAGTAGACGCCGCCCAGGGAGTTGCCGAGGATGTTGGAGTCGCCGGTCGCGGTGATCGTCGGCGACGTGCTCATGTTGTCGATGATGAAGTCCCAGCCGCCGCCGACCGTCACGGCCGCGGGGTCAGTGCCTTCCAGCAGCAGTTCGGTGGTGGTGCCGGCGCCTGCCGACACGCTCGCGATGGAGGAGTCGCCGCCCGGCAGCGTGGCGCCGGTGACGGTGAGGGAGCCGCCGCTTGCGGTGACGTTGCCGAGAGCACCGGAGATCACTTGCGCCAGGTTCAGCGCATCTCCCGAGCCGGAGATGGTTACCGTCGACCCACCCGTACCGGGGACTGTTACAGCCATCGTTATCTCCGTTCAACGTGCTCTGACCACCCCGATAATCGGCTACCGGAGCTAACGAATTATGGACGAGTTGCGAACTCCTGCGACGGACTTCGAACCCCAAAGCAAGTCTCAAAAACGCCCGGTCTGTCCCGATCGTGGGACGCTCCCGAAACCGTTTCTGACGCTTCTGTCTAACCATTCCGGGAGGGGACTGTCAATTCGCATCTGCGGCATACAGGTATTTTTGCTCACAATGGCGTGAGAGCCTTCATTGCCGAATCCGCCGTGGTGCATCTGGGCAGAGCAATATGAAGAATTAATTAAAGCATCTGTCGCCGGACCTCAAAGAATGTCAGGTTGAAATCGATCCTTTCGGCGTCAAATGCCAAAAGAACTCTGGAATGTCGCAACCGACAGCGGCCGCACAATGCCGAGAGGCCCGGAAACGCGCTCTAACCAGCCAAGCCGCCGTGGTGCGCGCGGGAAATGCGCAAGGCGGGGAGACAAACCTCATTGTCCGATTGATCATCTAAATTGGTGAGAATGACGCAGAAATTGGACGATCTTTCTGCTGAGGAAGCTCGAATGAGGCAGGGGCTGGACGGGTTCGTTGCCCGAAGCGGCCCTGGATTGGGACGCGACCGACTCAAACGGCGGTAGACCGATCCGCGCAGACCGCGCGTCCGCGAACGGCAGTTTGCATCAGATGGCGCCACGACCCGTCCGCGTCACCGGGCGGCGACTCGAAGGCGGCCTGCACCTGCGTGCCGGCGGCCAGGAAGATGGACAGCAGATCCGGGTCGAACATGCCGCGATGCGTCCGCAGGGCGGGATCGGGAGCGGTGAGCATCTCCACCGCGTCCGCGTGCGAGACGGACTGCTTGTAGGGACGTGCCTCCCGCAACGCGGAATAGACGTCGCACAGCCCGACCATGCGCCCCACCAGGGGGATCTCCGTGCCGCACAATCCGCCGGGATACCCCGATCCGTCCCAGGCCTCGTGATGGGTCAGCGCCGCGTCCGCGACCAGTTGCGCGACCGGCGGGTCGAGGTCCCGCAGCAGCGCATGCCCCCGCACCGAATGGCGCTGCGCCAGACAGCGCTCCCGGCGGGGCAGGGGGGCGGACGACGTCCACAGCCGCGCGGGAAGCGTGAGCTTGCCGACGTCGTGCAGGGCGGCCGCCAGGATGATCGTGGCGCGCATGGTCGGGTCCAGCGACATGGCATCGGCAAGAGCCCCGGTGACGGCGGCGACGTGCACTCCGTGCTGATGGACGAGCTCGAACGAAATGGCGCCTGTACTCCCAACCCGGATGGGATGATACAGAGAGTCCGCTCACCGAGCGCAAGCATTCGCTGCGGCGATCAGACCGCCAGGGCAGCGGCGTAGGCGGCCACCGTCGGCCCCCAGCCGCTTTCGAGCGCGTCCGCGGTGAGTTCGTGGCCGATCGAGGCTTCGGCGAGGAATGGAACGGCCCGCATCAGGGGCGGGATGTTGTGCAGGTTCAGGTCGTGACCGGCATTCACGGTCAGGCCGATCTCCGCCGCCGCGCGCCCCGTGGCGGCGATCGCGGCCAGCAGCGACGCCTCCTCGCCAGTCCTGAACGCGGCGGCGTAGCTTCCGGTGTAGATCTCGATGCCGTCCGCGCCGGCGGCCTTGGCGCGGGCCGGCGCCGCCGGATCGGGGTCGACGAACAGGATCACGCGACAGCCCAGGGCGCGGATCGCCGCGATCGCCGGTTCGGCGAGGGCGCGTTGCGGTGCGTCCAGCCGCCAACCTTCCTCGGAGGTGAACGCATCCGGCGCATCGGGCACCAGCGTGCATTGCTCCGGCCGGACCGCCTGCAGGATCTGCATCAGGCGGTCGTCCGGATAGCCCTCGATGTTGAACTCGATGCGCGGGCGATCGGGCTGCAGCATCGCCGCGAGGGCCGACACGTCGCTGCCGCGGATGTGCCGTTCGTCCGGGCGCGGGTGGACGGTGATCCCCTCCGCGCCGTGCGCGAGGGCGAGCCGGGCGAAGTGCAGCAGGTCGGGCACCCCGGTGCGACGCGAATTGCGCAGCAGGGCGACCTTGTTGAGGTTCACGCTCAGTCGGGCCATGCCGCAGCCTAGGCCAAGTCGGTCTCGTGCGGAATGCGCGTTCTGGCCTGGACGAGCAGACCAATCCACCAGCCGCTGGAGGACGCCCTCAGCGCGCATTGCCGGCGCGGACGTGCGGCATCCGCCCGCGCAAGCGCCGTTGCCCTGGGCACGATTGCGCGTCCGGTGCGACGCGTGCCGTGCTGCCGCGTTCGGCCTCCGAATAGCTCAGGAGGTGAGGGTGAGACGGATCGGATGGTTGCTGACGGCGGCAAGCGTGGCGCTGCCGCTGGCCGGAGCCTGCGCGCAGGTCGCGGGAGCAGGGCCGGCCGCCGGGACGAGAGCGGAGACAGGACGGGCGCCCGCCACGCCACAGACGTCCCCGAACCAGAACATGGTGACGCGCGGCGCGGACCCGGCGCCCGGTGCGGCGCCGGTGATCCGGGATGGGACGGGGGCGGCGCCGACGGACGGATCGGCGGCGGGGACCGACGTGATCGGTGGGCGGATCCCGCCGGGTGGGCGCAGCGGCACCTACAGTAGCGGCGGGATGACGGTGGACGGCACCGGCGGCGCCGGGATGGCCGGTTCCACGCAGGGCGGCATCGCCGGTGCCAGCAAGGGCGCGGTGGGCGGGCCCGGCCCGGTCTCCACCGACATGGGGCGACCGAGCGGCGGGCCGTGAGAGGGGGTCAGTCCCCCTTGAAGACGGGCTTGCGCTTCTCGAGGAAGGCGTCGACCGCCTCCCGGTGATCGCCGGTCGCGTGGGTCAGCGCCTGCAGCGCGGCCGACATCTCGAGCAGCGTGTCGAGGCGCGTGTGCCGGCCCTCGAGCAGCAGGCGCTTGGCCATGCGCACGGCGTGCGGCGGGTTGGCGGCGATGCGGCCGGCGAGCGCGCGGGCGGTGGGCAGCAGCTCCGCCTCCGGCACGACGCGGGAGACGAGGCCGCAGGCCAGCGCCTCGGCGGCGTCCAGCATGTCGCCGGTGAACGCCATCTCGCAGGCCTTGGAGAAGCCGACGACCCGCGGCAGCAGCCAGGCGCCGCCGTCGCCGGGCACGATGCCGACCTTCACGAAGCTCTCGGCGAAGCGGGCCGCCTCCGAAGCGATGCGCATGTCGCACATGCAGGCGAGATCGAGGCCGGCCCCGATGGCCGGGCCGTTCACCGCGGCGATGATCGGCACGTCCAGCTTCTCGAAGGCGAGCGGGATGCGCTGGATGCCGAACTTGTAGTAACGCGGCGTGAGCTGCGGCTTTTCGGCCCGCGGCGCGGCCTCGGCCTTCATCTTGCGCAGGTCGCCGCCGGAGCTGAAGGCGCTGCCGGCGCCGGTGAGGATGGCGGCGCGCACCGACCCGTCCTCGTTCAGCCGCTCGAGCGCATCGACGATGCCGTCCACGGTCTCGCGCTCCGAGATGGGGTTGCGCATGCCGGGATCGTTCAGCGTGATGGTGACGATCGGGCCGTCCTGTTCGTAGAGCACCTTGTCGGTCATTGGCGTGTCCTGGAGCGTGGGCGGGAAGGTGGGGGCGGTCGGTCGGTCGGCGGCGGGAACGTGGCCGGCCGAAGCGGAGGCGTCAGCGCAGGCCGAGGCCGCGGGCGATGATGCCGCGCAGGATCTCCCGCGTGCCGCCGCGCAGGCTGTAGGACGGCGCGTGCATGATCGTGTGCGCGAGCACCGATGGAAGCGGCTGCGGCGATGATACGTCCGGCTCCACCGGCACGAGCTGGCGCGCCACATGCGGCAGTTCCTGCTCGAGCACGGCGCCGAGATCCTTCACCATCGCCGCTTGCTGCGCCGGGTTCTCGCCGGCCTGCAGCAATCCGGCGACGGAGCGCGACATGTAGCGCAGCGTGGCGACATGGGCGACGAGGCGGCCGATCGCGGCGGCTTCGGCGCGGGAGGGCGAGGCGCCGAGGGCGCGAACCAGCTCGACCAGGACGCTGAAGCTCGAGAGGAAGCGCTCCGGCCCGCTGCGTTCCAGCGCGAGTTCGCTGGTCACCTGGGCCCAGCCCTCGCCTTCCTTGCCCAGCAGCGCGCCGTCGGGGAGGAACGCGTCCTGGAACACCACCTCGTTGAAGTGGTGCTCGCCGGTCATGGCGTAGATCGGGCGGGTGGTCACGCCCTTGGTGTTCCACAGATCGACCAGGAACTGGCTGGCGCCGCCATGGCGGTCCTCGGCCGCGCCGGTCTTGCAGAACAGGATCATGTATTGCGAGAGATGGGCGAAGCTGGTCCAGACCTTGGTGCCGTTGACCACCCAGCCGCCCGTCACCTTGACCGCGCGCGTGCGCACGGAGGCGAGGTCGGACCCGGTGTCGGGCTCGCTCATGCCGATGCAGAAATACGCTTCGCCGGCGGCGATGCGGGGCAGGATGCGGCGCTGCGCCTCGGTGCCGACGCGCAGGATCAGCGGGCCCGACTGGCGGTCGGCGATCCAGTGCAGGCCGACCGGGGCGCCGGCCGCCAGCATCTCCTCCAGCACGACGTAGCGTTCCAAAGCGGACCGCTCATGCCCGCCATATTGCTTGGGCCAGGTCATGCCAATCCAGCCACGCGCCCCCATGGCGCGCGAGAACTCCGGATCGAGCCCGGTCCAGCTC
Organism: Rhodospirillales bacterium; assembly: GCA_017304945.1. Classification (GTDB taxonomy): domain Bacteria; phylum Pseudomonadota; class Alphaproteobacteria; order Acetobacterales; family Acetobacteraceae; genus Rhodopila. The sequence continues at coordinate 17,489 of JAFKLG010000088.1, read as the reverse complement.
TCCGCCTTTTCCACCGGTTTGCGGCTCGCCAGCGCGTCTTTCAGGAAGGCGCGGATCTCGCCCCGCAGGGCTTCGGCCTCGGGGCAGGGGGGCGGGGCGGGAAAGGCGAAGGCGGACACGGTGTTTCCTCGGCGGGCGTTGTTACCAGCCGGTAGCGCGGTGGGGGGAGGGGGTCAATCCCGCGCCGAGGCGCCCGCCGCGAAGTCCACCTCCCGCAGCATCGTCTGCTGGCTTCGCCCGCTCTGCCACGCATTCGCCCCAGGCAGCGGGGGCGGCACCGGAATGGCGGCCCGCGCGGCGCGGCGCTGCCGCCAGGAGATGCCGAGGCGGCGGTCGCGTGCCTCGAGCTTCGCCGGGTCGATCTGCCCGTCGGCGGTGAACCCCATCATCAGTTGCGGGATGCCGTACGGGAAATCGTCCCGGTCCACCTGCCAGGAATGGAAGGTCTTGCCGTAGGTGGAGATCAGGTCCTTGAAGTAGGCGCGCTCCGCCAGTTCCGGGATGCCGGGCGCGACGAGCTGGCCGGAGCTGATCTCGTAGTGATGGCTGTGCCAGAGCCGCTTCTCCTCCTCCGGCAAGGTTTGGAAGCGGTCGGCGGAGATGATGTACTCGATCCCGATCAGGCGTGCCCCGGGCTGGTTCGAATCGTAGATGATGCACTGGTGCATGTCGTGGCGGAGGTGAGTGCAGAAATGATGCGCCTCCACCTGCCGGCCCATGTCGTCCGCATAGAAGTGCATGCCGTTCAGCCAGGTGCTGAGCGCCTCCATCGGGTATTTCGGCTGCATCGCGGCCGAGGCGAGATCGAGCGCGCGGTGCATCGGGCTGTGGCCGTGTCCGACCTGCGCCTGCATTGCGCCCTTGCGGCCGATCCAGGCCGCGCCGGCGGCGACCAGGCCGGCCATGACCCCCCAGCCGAACGCGCCACGCGTGCGTGTGCCGCAGGCACACTCCGTCATCCTGTCGTGTCCGGCCATCTGCTGCTCCTGTCGGTTCCGGCGGGGAACGCGGGGGCGGCGGTTCCGTTGGCCGCCGGCAGGTGACAGCCGGCGCCGGTCGCGCGGTCGTGTCCGTTGGCAGACGCGGACGATCGGCGCGGAGTTGACATTCGGCAGGCAGATTTCGGGCGCCGCCGCGATCGCCGCGCGCCTCGATCGGCTGTTGCTCTTCGCGCTCGCCGCACTTGTTCATCGTCACCCTGGGCGAGGAAACCAAGGGCGCTCCCTTGAAGCGATCTCGCCCTGATTGTCTGATCGCGTGATCGGCGGCGGCGGTGATTCTCGCCGATCATGCTCTGAGGGAGGCCAAGATGCAGTTCCGCGCGGCGGTGCTGGGCGCGCCGGGGGAGGCGCTGACGATCGAGACCATCACGGCCGCGCCGCTGCAGCCGGGAGAGGTGCTGGTGCGCATCGGGGCGGCCGGCCTGTGCCACACCGATCTCGAGGTGATCGAGGGCCAGCTCGTCTATCCGATGCCCATCGTGTTGGGACATGAGGCCGCCGGCACCATCGCCGCTGTGGGCGACGCGGTCGATCCGCGCCGGATCGGGGAGCGCGTGGTGCTCTCCTGGAATCCGCATTGCGGCCACTGCTTCTATTGCGAACGCGGCCAGCCGATCCTGTGCGAGACCTACACCGCCCTCGGTCCGCGCGCCGTCGCGTTCGACGGCACCACGCGCCTGTCGCTGCGCGGGGCGCCGGTGCGGACCATGTTCTACATGGCGGCCTTCGCCGAATACGCGATCGTCACCGCCCCCTGCGCGGTCCCGATTCCGGCGGAGATGCCGCTCGACCGCGCCTGCCTGCTGGGGTGCGGCGGACTGACCGGCGTTGGTGCGGCGACCCGAATTGCGCAGATCGGGTTCGGCGACACCGTCATGGTCATCGGCTGCGGCGCGGTCGGGCTGGCTGCACTGCAGGGCGCCCGCCTCGCCGGGGCGGAGCGGATCGTCGCGGTCGACCTCGATGACGCGAAACTCGCGATCGCCCGATCGGTCGGGGCGACGGAGGTCGTGAACGCGCGACGTGACGACCCGGTCGCCGCCGTGCGTGCGATCACCGCCGGCCGGGGCGCCGATTGCGTGCTGGAGGCCGCGGGCAACGAGGCCGGGTTCCGCCTGAGCGCCGAGGCCTGCCGGCCGGGCGGGCGGATCGTCTGGCTGGGCAAGGTCGGCGTGGGGCAGGATGTCGCCTTCCGCTGGGGATCGCTGATGGGCGAGAAACAGATCACCCGCGCGAGCTATGGCGGCGCGCAGGCGGCCCGGGACCTGCCTTTGCTGGCGCGGGCGTATCTGGATGGCAAGCTGCAGCTCGATCCGCTGGTGACGCGGCGCATCCGGCTCGAGGACATCAACCAGGGTTTCGACGACCTGCGCGCCGGCCGAGCGATCCGGTCGGTGATCGTGTTCGACGCGGCGATCTGACGGGGATGAGCCTCGTCGGTCAGCGGCATCCGGCGCGGGTCGGCGGGGTGGCCGCGCGTGCATTCAAAAGGATGGCGGCGCGGTCCGGGAACAGGGGGGCGCGATGACGTCGAAGGTCTACGCCGGGGAGCGGACGCTCCGGGGTTCGCTGGTGACGGTGGACGGCGCGCCGCTCCCCGATGCCAGCGCGGTCCGCCGCTTCACCCGGATCGGGTTCGAATGGGGCTTTGTCGGCCCGGAACCACGGCAACTCGCGCTGGCGCTGCTGCTGGACCACCTGGGCGATCCGGAGGCCGCGCTCCGGCTCTGCGAATCCTTCATGCGCATCGTGGTCGCGGAGCTCGACAATGCCTGGCGGCTCACCTCGGAGGAGATCGAGGCCGGGCTGCGCGAGTGCGCGGCGCGCTGATCCCCGGTGCCGCGCGGCCCTGAGGGCGGCCGGCGGCACCGCGTTGCGCGGTAAGAGATACTGCTGATATATTACGCGGCGTCCAAGCGACCCGGCCGGAGGAAACATCATGGCCTCGCCCCGCACGGCGGCGTTCCGCGCCGCCTACCGATCGCAGATCGCGCCGCTGTACAACGGCCTCGCCCATGTCGCGCTGATCTACCTGATCGGCGGCGCCGCGCTGTGGTACGCGATCCAGCACATCCATGCGCCGCGCTGGACCGATTGGTTGATCGTCCCGATCGCCGCGATCGGGGCGAACGTCTTCGAATGGTTCCTGCACGCGCAGATCATGCATCGGCCGCGCCGCGGCTTCATGGGGATCTACAAGCGGCACACGCTGGCACATCATCAGTTCTTCACGGCGCAGGAGCCGTTCCACGACTCCACGCGCGACTTCCGGATCGTGTTCTTTCCGCCTTATGCGCTGATCGGGTTCCTGGTGATGGCGGCGGGCCTCGCCTGGGTCACCAGCCTCGTGTGGTCGGCCAACGCCGCCTGGCTGCTGGTCTGCACCGCGTCCGGCATGTACCTGAACTACGAGTTCTTTCACTGGTGCTGCCACGTGCGGGACGACCGCATCATCCGTTTTCTGCCCTTCGCCAACACGATCCGCCGGCACCACATCGCGCATCACGACACGTCGTTGATGATGCACAGGAACATGAACCTGACCTATCCGTTCGCCGACTGGCTGTTCGGTACCTCCGATCTCGATCGCGGACTGCTTGGGCACCTCTTCAACGGCTACGACACGCGGTTCGTGAAGACTGCGCGCAAGCCGCGGGGCAGTGTCGAGGCCCCCTCGCTCGTCCCGGCGGCGGAGTGAGCGCCATGGCGGTCACCATCAAGGACCCCGTCCGCCCGGGCGTGAATGAGGCGGGGCGCCCGCCGGTCCAGCGCAACGTCGCCTCGCTCGTTGGCGGCTTCGTCATCGCTTTCGGTTGCTTCGTGCTGTTCCTGCTGGTCGCGAGCGAACTCACCGCCGCCGCCCCGACCCTGCCGGTGATCGCCGCCGGCGCGGCCTTCGCGATCGCGATCGGGATCTGGATCCGGCTCGCGGATCTCTGACGCCGGCGCGCGTGCCGGCGCAGCGGTGCGGGGAGAATGGCGGCCGCCGCCTGCGAGTGATCCCAAGCAGCGTCTCGGCAGGTGCCGCGATCTCCCGTATGGATCCGCCGCGGCAGCACGGGAGACGAGCGCGATGCGAGGCAGGTCGGCACGATCGGCCGGGGAGGCGAGCGTCGGCGCCGTGGCGTGGGAAGCGGCGGAAACGCTCACCGATCGCGCCTATCGCGAGCTCGAGGAGGAGATCGCGACGCTGCGCATTCCACCCGGGACCGTGGTGTCCGAGGCGCTGTTGAGCCAGCGCTTCGGCCTCGGCCGCACGCCGGTGCGGGAGGCGCTGCAGCGGCTGGCGCGCGAGGGGCTCGTGCTGATCCTGCCGCGGCGCGGCATCGTGGTGTCGGAGATCGATGTCGCGGCGCAGCTTCGGCTGCTCGCGGTGCGGCGTGAGCTGGAGCGGCTCATGGCCCGCAGCGCTGCCCAGCGCGCCGGCCGCGACGTGCGCATGCGGTTCAGGGAAATCGCAGCGGGCATGGACGAGGCGGCTCGCCGTGCGGACGACCTGGCCTTCATGCGGCTGGACCGCATGTTCAACCTGCTGCTGCTCGAGGCCTCGGGCAATGAGTTCGGGGCCGCGGCGCTGGGCCTGCTGAACGGGCTGTCGCGGCGGTTCTGGTATGCGCATCACGAACAGGCCGACCTGCCGCTGACGGCGCGGCTGCATGCGGCGGTTGCCCGCGCCATTGCGGAGGGCGACGTCGAGGCGGCGGGCGCCGCGTCCGACCGGCTGGTCGGCTACATCCAGGAGTTCGCGCGCAAGTCGATCGGGTAAGGCGTGCCCGCCAAAGGCGGCCTGCCCCGCGCGTGGCTCCCCTGCTCGGAGGAACCCCGCAGCATACGCGCGAACATGAACCGGGCGGGCCGGTGCGCGAAGGCGCGTCGCAGGCTCCGGCGCCCCCTGGTCGGGTGCGCGCCGGAAATGGCGACGTTTGCCGGCGCGGCGGCCGATACCGAACAGGGATGTCGTTCGGTATCTTGCGCCCAGCGATACCGATCAGGAGACGAGCCGGAGAGCGGGCTGGGGGTGCGCTGCCGCGATCTCCTTGCGGCAATGATCGGTCATCCGTGCCTCGGCGCGATCCCCGATCCGGCGAACGACGATCGCCTCCATCTCGGCGCGGGTCAGCGCTCGGGACGCCTCGAAGAAGAAGGCATGCCGCCCCTTGCCGCGGCCGAGCTTTTCGAGGTCGGGGCGATGCTGGCAGGCCAGTGCGGTGCCCAGCACCTCGTCTCCCAGCACGATCTCGAGCAGGACGGGCAATTCGGGGTTGATGAGATCGATGGCCCACCCATCCACCAGGCCTTGGGGCGTGATGCGGTCGATCCAGGCGCGGAGCGGGCCGGGCACGACCAGCGCGGCGGCCTTGCCGACGGGGTCGCGAAGGACCCGGTCCAGCCCGGGGCCGGCGAGTGGCCGAGAGGCGCACAGGCTGACCTCGGCGGGCGGCTGGTAACCGGGAAAGCGCCGATGGAAATCGGCCACGTTGTCGAACTGCTCCCGCAGCGTTCCGGCATCGGCGAAGGACTCGGACCAGCATCCCTCGGCAAGCACGCAGTCATGCGTGTCGAACTCGATCTGGAAATATTCCCAGGCGTCGCGCGGCGGCTCCTCGGTGATCGTGACGCCGTTGACGAGGGAACGTGCGAGCACGAGCGTCTCGCCGACCAGCATCGAGTGGCCTTGGGTCACGAAGAGCGTATGGCGCGGCATGTTGGGGCCGAGCGAGCCGGCCTGGAAGCGGATTGCTTCGTGGCCGAGGGCTGCCTCGCCGCGGATGGTCTGGTGGCCGATCCAACGGATGGGGCGAAGGCCGCCGAAGCGGCACACCATGAGGTCACCCTCGCGGAGGGTCTCGACCGGAACCTCGCCATGCGCGGTCATGAGCCGCGTGCCCTTGAGATAGCACAGGATGACGGTCGTCCCGCTGGGGTTCCCGCTATAAGTCAGGGCGTTGCCGGCGACGTCCGTCACACCGTTCACGGCGGTGATCGTCAGGTCCGAGGAGGCCGCGTCGCCCGACGCGACCGTGTAGTCGAAGACGAGGCTGGTCGCGCTCGATGCACCCGCATCGTAGGTTGCGGTCGCACCGTTGCTGAGGGACAGGGTGGCGGTGGTATCGACGACCGTCGACTCGTCGATGCTCAGGACGAAGCTCGCGGTCTGCCCGGCCGAAATGGTGCCGTCGGTGCCGACCGCGCTGGTCACGGTGGGCGCGGTGTCGTCGATGGATGCGGTGTACTCGCTGGAAGTGGCGCTGATGTTGCCCGCGATGTCGGTTGCGGTTGCGGTGAAATGGTACGTGGTACCGTTGCTCAGCGTATGCGGATCCACGATGGACCAGGCGCCGGAGGCATCGGCTGTGCCGGTCGCGACCAGGTTGCCATCCTGGTAGAGCTTGACGGTGCTGTTGGCTTCGGCCGTTCCGCTGACGGTGAGAGATGTGGCGTTGGTGATGTGATCGCCGACGACGCCGCTGTCGACCACGAAGCCGGTGACGGTGGGGGCGGACGGGGCAACGGTGTCAATGACGAGGGTACTCGCCGGGGCGGACGACGGGACGCTGTTCGTCGCATAGGTCGATTGAGAATAGGCAACCGGAGTTGCACGCCCATCGTAAATATGCGTGTCGGTCTGGGTCAGACTGAGTGTATTGGTCGAATTGGATGCGACGGTATACGCAAAGACGACGTTCTGGGTGCCTGATCCAGATGAGTATACCGCGAACGCGCCGTTGCTTAATTTGATCTGGTCGCCGGCATGCATCGCAGCGTTCGAGGTGAACGTGTAGGTGATGTAAATGACGTCTCCGGCATTGGCGTAGATCGTCCCATCGGATGAGACGATGCCAGCGGTACTGCTCCAGTTTATCGAGCTGAGCGTATATGGTGTCGCCATCGTGCCCTCCTGCGAGAAAGTTTCGTCATCTGACAACCCGTTTCGACGTGAGCAATGGGCGGACACATTCGCGTATCAGAACGTCACGTGTCACATTTCACGATTTCGGCGGGATTTTTCTCGGAGTTGGCGGGAAAGTCGTCTGAAAAGTTGCGACCTATATAAAAATTCGTGCCACTTTGATATTCCTGGATATCGCGCGCAAGGGGGCGGCTCCAATTTTTGCCGCGTCTTTCGTGAAATTATGTCGCCTCGCAGTCGAGACGATGCTCCACGGCGGCCAGTGGCCAGCCGCCGCTCAGGGGGTGATCGTGCATCGGAGCGTGGCGCAATGTGCCCCGGGGGGAGGAGGGCGGTGAGCCGGCGGCGACGGCCGATGCAATGGCAACCGTGCCGCAATCATGCCGCGGCGCTGCCGGTCCGACGCCGCGGACGGCCGCTCAGCGCGATGCCATGGCTTTGAGGTTGGGTGCGGCCGTCCTGCCGCCCCGCGGCGAATGCCGCTGCGCAAGCCGGCAAATCGGCGGCCAGAGGAGAACCGGGGAACCGCCGGGGCGAGGGCGAGCCCCGTCCCGGCGGTCCTGTCGGACTTACCGTCCCAGCGTCGGCATCACGAACTCCGGCCCGCGCCGGGTGCCGCCCGGCCAGCGCTGCGTGATCGCCTTGTAGCGCGTGTAGAAGCGCACGCCCTCGGGCCCGTAGATGTGGTGGTCGCCGAACAGCGAGTGCTTCCAGCCGCCGAAGGAGTGGAACGCCATCGGCACCGGGATCGGCACGTTGATCCCCACCATGCCGATCTGGATCGCATTGGCGAAGTCGCGCGCCGCGCCGCCATCGTTGGTGTAGAGCGCGACGCCGTTGCCGAACTCGTGCGCGTTGATCAGCCGCGTCGCGGTGGCCGCATCGGGCGCGCGCACGACGGAGAGCACCGGGCCGAAGATCTCCTCCTGGTAGATGCGCATCTCCGGGGTCACGTTGTCGAACAGCGTGCCGCCCAGGAAGAACCCGTTCTCGTAGCCCTGCAGCTTGAGCCCGCGGCCGTCCACCACCAGCTTGGCGCCCTCGCGCTCGCCCTGGTCGATGTAGCCGCTCACCTTCGCCATGTGCTCGCGGGTGACCAGCGGCCCCATCTCGGCTTCCGGGTCGGTGCCGGGGGCGATCTTCAGCGCCCGCACGCGCGGCGCCAGCTTTTCGACCAGCGCGTCGCCCACGTTGCCGACCGCGACCGCGACCGAGACCGCCATGCAGCGCTCCCCGGCGGCGCCGTAGGCCGACCCCATCAGCGCGTCGACCGCGTCGTCCAGATTGGCGTCGGGCATCACCACCAGGTGGTTCTTCGCGCCGCCCAGCGCCTGCACGCGCTTCTCGTGCGCGGTGCCGCCCCGATAGATCGTCTCGGCGATCGGGGTGGAGCCGACGAAGCTGATCGCGGCGATGTCCGGATGCGCGAGGATGGTCTCCACCGCCTCACGCCCACCCTGCACCACGTTGAACACGCCCTCGGGCAGGCCCGCTTCCTGCAGCAGCGCGGCGAGCTTCAGCGACGCGGATGGGTCCTTCTCCGACGGCTTCAGGATGAAGCAGTTGCCGCAGGCGAGCGCCACCGGGATCATCCACAGCGGCACCATCAGGGGGAAGTTGAACGGCGTGATGCCGGCGACGACGCCCAGCGGCTGGCGGATCGACCAGGCGTCGATGCCGGTGCCGACGCTGTCGGTGTACTCGCCCTTCAGCAGATGCGGAATGCCGCAGGCAAACTCCACTACCTCGAGCCCGCGCTGCACCTCACCGTCCGCATCGGATAGCACCTTGCCGTGTTCGGCGGTGATGATCGCGGAGAGTTCCTTGCGGTCGCGCTCCAGCAGTTCCTTCAGCTTGAACATGACGCGGGCGCGGCGGAGCGGGGGCGTGTTGGCCCAGGCCGGCCAGGCCGCGGCAGCGGTGGCGACCACCTTGTTCACCTCGGAGGCGTCGGCGAGCGCCACCCGCGCGGCGACCTCCCCGGACGCCGGGTTGAACACGTCGCCGAACTTGCCGCTGGTGCCGGCGACGGGCTTGCCGCCGATGAAATGCCCGATCTCACGCATTGCGCGTTCCTCCGCAGGGGTCTCGGGCTGCGCTTTAGGACGAAATCGACGGTTCGGCCAGTTGGCGGCGAAGGCGCTTGACACGAGTGGGTTTAGATATATCTTATGTTTCGTTATATCGAAACACACACGGAGAACGACATGTTCCTGCACAGACGACATCACCGGTCGGAGGAGCGCTTCGCCCGCCGGCCGGAACCCTGGGACCGGCTGGACGATCATGACGGCGGCCCGCGCCGCGGTGGCCCGCGCGGCGGCCCCGGCCCGGGACCGAACGATGGTCCCGCCGATGGTCCCGGACGCGGCCCCGAACGCGGTGCCCGTCGCGGGCACCATGGGCCCGACCATGGACCGCATCACGGCCCCCGTCACGGACGGCATGGCCATCACGGGGAGGAGCGTGACGGGGAGCGGCATGGCCGGCGCGGCCGGCTGTTCGACCACGGGGAGCTGCGCTTCGTGCTGCTCTCCCTGATCGCCGAGAAGCCGCGCCATGGCTACGAGCTGATCAAGGCGATCGAGGACCGCGCCGGCGGCACCTACAGCCCCAGCCCCGGGGTCGTGTATCCGAACCTGACGATGCTGGAGGAGCTGGGCCAGGCGGAGGTCACCGAGCAGGACGGCAAGAAGCTGTATGCGCTGACCGAGGCCGGGCGGGAGGAGCTGCGCGCCAACCAGGCGGCCACCGAGGCGGCGGTCGCGCGCATGGATCGCGCCGCCGCGGCGCGAGGTGACGGGCCGGCGCCGCAGATCGTCCGCGCCATGGAGAACCTCCGCCTCGCCTTGCGCTTGCGGCTCGGCCGCGGGCCGCTCACCCCGGACCAGGTGCGGGCCGTGGCCGCGGCGCTCGATGCGGCGGCCGGCGCGGTGGAGGAGGCGTGATGCGGGCGCGGACGTCCCGTCTCGGCTGCGGCAGCTTGAAGCCGGGCGCGCGCAACGCGATCACCGACGTGCCCGGCGTGCGGGTCGGGCACTGTTCGGTCGTGCAGGGGGCGACGATCCGCACCGGCGTCACCGCGGTGGTGCCGCATGGCGGGGACCTCTTCCGCGACAAGCCGGTGGCCGCCGCCGCGGTGCTGAACGGGTTCGGCAAGAGCATTGGACTGATCCAGCTTGCGGAACTCGGCGTGCTGGAGACGCCAATCCTGCTGACCAACACGTTGTCGGTGGGCGTTTGCGGCACCGCACTGATCCGGCGGGCGATCGCCGCCAATCCGGCGATCGGGCGCGAGGCGCCGACCGTCAATCCGCTGGTGGCGGAGTGCAATGACGGGTTCCTGAACGACATCCAGGCCCTGGCGGTGACCGAGGCGCATGCCGAGGCGGCGCTGGACGCCGCGGCGGAGAGCTTCGCCAGCGGGGCGGTGGGCGCCGGCACCGGCATGAGCTGCTTCGGCTTCAAAGGCGGCATTGGTACGGCGTCGCGCCGGGTGTCTTTGGATGGATCGTCATACCATTTGGGGGCGCTGGTGCTGGCGAATTTCGGCCGCGCGGGGGATTTGCGGCTGCCCGACGGCCGCCGCGTGAAGCCTCCGACCGAGGCGAGCCCGACGGCCTCCGGCGCAGCGGCGCCCCCGGGTGCGCTGTCGGCTGCTGAGATCGACCCGCCTTCCATGCCCGACGCCGGCGACTCGCCGGAGACCGGGTCCTGCATCGTCGTGCTCGCCACCGACGTGCCGCTCGATCATCGGCAATTGGGGCGAGTGGCGCGGCGGGCCGGGGTGGGGCTTGCCTGGTGCGGGGCCTTCTGGGGCCACGGTAGCGGCGACATCGCGGTCGCCTTCACCACGGCGAACCGCATGCCGGCGGCGCCGGAGCAGGCGCTGGTGCCGCAGACCGTGCTGGCCGAGGGGCGGATCGACCGCCTGTTCCAGGCCGCCGCCGAAGCGACCCAGGAGGCGGTGCTGGACGCGCTGGCCGCCGCCGAGACGATGGAGGGCCGCGACGGACATCGTCGCATCGGGCTGCGGCACGTCCTGACCGGATCCTGAGGCACGCCTCGGCCGCGCCAGTCCGGCCCAACGCCGCGTTTTCGTCGACGACCGGAGCGCGCGAGAGCGTCACGGGGGCCCCGCCCGGGCGCATCGCCGGGATTTGCGCTCACGAGCCGCGCCGGGACGTTCGGGCGAGGCCGCGGCGCCCGCCATGCGCTTCACGGGACCCGGCGCACTGCGTTTCGTGCTTGCTCTCGTGGCTGCGGACGCGTAATGCGCGCCGGTTTTCCCACAGGAGCAGAGCAATGGCCTACAGGGTCGCGGTCGTCGGCGCCACCGGAGCGGTCGGACGCGAAATGCTGAAAACCCTGGCCGAACGCAACTTCCCCGTTTCGGAAGTGGCGGCGCTGGCCTCTGGCCGTTCGACGGGCGCGGAGGTCTCCTTCGGGGAAAAGCAGGTACTCAAGGTGAAGAACCTGGAGACCTTCGACTTCACCGGCTGGGATATCGGGCTGTTCAGCCCGGGCGCCTCGGTCTCCGCCGTGCACGCCCCGCGCGCCGCGTCCCAGGGCTGCGTGGTGATCGACAACACGTCCCAGTTCCGCATGGACGCGGACGTGCCGCTGGTGGTGCCGGAGGTGAACCCGCAGGACCTGCGCTGGTTCGGCAAGCGCAACATCATCGCCAATCCGAACTGCTCGACCATCCAGATGGTGGTGGCGCTGAAGCCGCTGCACGACGAGTTCAAGATCAAGCGCGTCGTCGTCTCGACCTACCAGTCCGTCTCGGGCGCCGGGAAGGAAGCGATGGACGAGCTCTTCAACCACACGAAGTCCTCCTTCGTGCACGAGCAGAGCCCGCCGGAGCAGTTCACCAAGGAAATCGCCTTCAACTGCATCCCGCACATCGACAAGTTCATGGACGACGGTTCCACCAAGGAAGAGTGGAAGATGGTCGTCGAGACCAAGAAGATCCTCGACCCGGCGATCGCCGTGCATGCGACCTGCGTGCGCGTGCCGGTCTTCATCGGCCATGGCGAGGCGGTGAACGTCGAGTTCGAGAAGCCGGTCGCCGCCGGTGAGGCGCGCGCGCTGCTGCGCGAGTCGCCGGGGATCGAGGTGGTCGACGTGCGCGAGGATGGCGGCTACGTCACCCAGCTCGAATGCCAGGGGGAGGACGCGGTGTTCGTCTCCCGCATCCGCAAGGACCCGACGGTCGAGCACGGGCTGTCGTTCTGGTGCGTGTCGGACAATCTGCGCAAGGGCGCGGCGCTGAACGCCGTGCAGATCGCGGAGACGATGATCGCGATGAACCTGCTGGCGAAGAAGGCGGCCTGAGGCCTCTTCTAACCCCAAACATGATACCGATGAGCGAAGAGACTCACCGGTATCAGCCACCGATCGCGGCCGCCAATCGTGCGGCCAAGGCGGGGGCGGCGGCCTCCGCGACGTTGGTGAACCCCAGCAGCAGCCCATCCCCCGCCCGCTCGCGCAACGACATCGCCGACACCGGGCTCGGCGCCAGTCCTGCTGCCTGCGCGCGGGCCACCATCTCCCGGTCGGGCGGGGCATCCGCCAATCGTGCGAGCAGGTGCATGCCGCCGGCCTGCAAGGTCAGCGTCAGCCGGTCCCCGAATGCCGCGGCCAGCGCGCGCGCCAGGGCCGCGCGGCGGCTCGCATAGAGGCTGCGCATCCGGCGGATGTGGCGGGCGAAGTGGCCCTCATGCATGAAGCCGGCGACGATCCGCTGCTCCAGCGCGGGCAGGCCGCCCAGCAGCACGCGGCTCGCCGTCACCAGCGGCGCGTGCAGCGCGGCGGGCGGCACCAGGTATCCGAGCCGGAGGGCGGGGAAGAGAACCTTGCTGAAGGAGCCGGCGTAGAGGACGCGGTCGGCGCGATCGAGGCTCTTCAGCGCCGGCAGTGGCCGGCCGGTGTAGCGGAACTCGCTGTCGTAGTCGTCCTCCAGGATCCAGCCGCCATGACGTGCGGCCCAGTCGAGCAGCGCCAGCCGGCGCGGCAGGGACAGGGCCACCCCGAGTGTCGCCTGGTGGGTGGGAGTCACGACCGCGAGCCGCGCCGCCGGCTCCATGGCGATCCCCGCCGCGACGTCGAGCCCGGTGGAATCGACCGGCACGGGGGCGAGCCGCGCCCCCGCGACCCGCATTGCCTCGTGGGCGAGGAAATAGCCCGGATCCTCCACCCAGACCGGATCGCCCGGCTGCAGCAGGGTGGCGGCGAGCGCGAGGGCGCCTTGGAACCCGGCGGTGACGATGATCTGTTCCGGCGTGCAGGCGATCCCGCGCGCGACCCGCAGATAGGCGGCAATGGACTCCCGTAACTCCGGCAGGCCGGCCGGGTCGGGGTAGGCCAATTCCGCAACCCCGCCGCGGCGCACGGTGCGCGCGGTCAGCCGTGACCACAGCGTGCGCGGGAAGGCGTCCAGCGCGGGCAGCCCCATGCGGAAGGGCAGCGCGCCGGTGACCTGGCCGATCTCCGGCAGCGCGGCGGGTTCCGACAGGGGTGGTGGCGGGGCGGGAGAGAGCAGGGGAGAGACGATCGTCCCGGCGGCGCCGCGCCCCTCGATGAACCCCTCGCCGGCGAGCAGGGCATAGGCGGTGTCGACGGTGCCGCGAGCGAGGCCGAGTTGCGCGGCCAGCACGCGGGCGGCAGGCAGCCGGTCCCCCGGCGCGAGCAGGCCGGCCGCCACTGCCTCCCGCACACGGTCGGCGATCTGGCGGAAGGCGGGCCGCGCGTCGGCACGGTCCACCCCGATCGACAGCTTGCTCATGGCCCAGTCAAATAGCTCAATCTTGGCTCTGTGGGTTAGGCCAATCGGGCGCGATGTTCTGCGCATCGAAGAAGAGGAGCCAGACCAATGCACACGCAACGCCTCGACCCGCAGATCATCCCCGAGGGTTACAAGGCGCTGGCCGGCGTCGAGCGCTATCTCGCGCAATGCGGGCTCGAGAAGAGCCTGGTCGAGCTGGTCAAGCTGCGCGCCTCGATGATCAACGGCTGCGCCTTCTGCGTCGACATGCACACCAAGGATGCGCGCAAGGGCGGGGAGACCGAACAGCGCCTGTATCTCGTGTCCGCCTGGGCTGAGTCGGCAGCGTTCACCGCGCGGGAGCGGGCGGCGCTGGCCTGGACCGACTGCCTGACCCGCATCGCCACCGAGGGCGCCCCGGATGCCACCTATGAGGCGCTGCGGGCGCACTTCTCCGAGACCGAGATCGCCAACCTCACCACGCTGATTGGTATGATCAACCTGTGGAACCGGCTCGCCATCGCGTTCCGCATGCAGCATCCGGTGGCGGTGCGGGCCGCGGCGGCATGAGCCTGACCATCCGGCATGCCGAGGGAGCAGACGACCTGCGGCGCTGCTTCCCGGTGATGCAGACCCTGCGCCCGCATCTCCCGAGCGCCGAGGTGTTCGTGCTGCGCGTGCAGCGGCAGGCGGCGGCGGGGTACCGCCTGCTCGCCGCCTGGGAGTCCGACCGGCCGGTCGGCCTCGCCGGCTATCGGCCGCAGGAGAGCCTGATCCGCGGCGTGTTCTGCTACGTGGACGATCTCGTGGTCGCCCCCGACGCGCAGCGGGGCGGGATCGGTGCGCGGCTGCTCGACGCGGTGGCGCGGGAGGCCCGCGCGCAGGGGCTGCCGTTCCTCGTGCTCGATACCGCGATCGACAACCTGTTCGGGCAGCGTTTCTACTTCCGCTACGGCATGCTGCCGGCGGCGCTGCGCTTCGCCATGCCGCTGCCGGAGACGGCGGCGTGAGCGGGCGGGTGGCGCACGACGATGCGAGACCCACGACGGCGCGCGGAGAGGAGCGTCCGGCGGGGCATGGCGCCGCGCGTGCGGCACGCACGATCCTGTGCGTCATGGCGAGCCCGCGCGGTCCGGCGGCGATCAGCCGCCAGTTCGCCGGCCAGGTGCTCGACCGGCTGCAGGCGGGCAGCCCGGAGGCGGTGGTGGTCACCCGCGATCTCGCCCGTGAGCCGCCGCCGCTGGTGGACGCGGCATTCAGCGCGGCGATCATCGGGCCGCCCGATCCGGACCATCCGGCGCTCGCCGGGTCGGAGGTGCTGATCCGCGAACTGGAGGGCGCCGACGCGCTGGTGATCGCGACGCCCATGCACAACTACACGGTACCGGCGGTGCTGAAGGCCTGGATCGACCAGATCGTGCGCATCCACCGGACCTTCACCAGCACGCCGGCGGGCAAGCAGGGGCGGCTGGTCGACCGGCCGGTGTATCTGGTGGTCGCCTCGGGCGGCTGGTTCACACGGCCATCCCCGGTCGGCACGCCGGCGCAGCCGGATTTTCTCACGCCCTACCTGGCGGCCGCGCTCGGAACCATCGGGCTGCGCAGCCTGCACCTGCTCGCGCTGGAGGGTGTCACGCGCGGTCCGGAGGCCCAGGCCGTGGCGCTTGCCGCCGCCACTGCCAGGCTGGACGCGCTGCTCCCGCCAACTTGACATGCGCGGCGCTCCGTCCTGCGCCGCGTGGTCCCCGCGTTGACCCTTTGTAATCCCGATTGTATCAGCGCGGGAAGGCCGCGCGCCGGCCGGGTATCGGCGGGCCGAGCGGCGGCATTGAGGAGCATTCCGTGAAAGACGTACGCGACGCGCTGTATGTGGCGCGCAACACGGACGGCAAGCTGGTCCGCCGACCCATGTCCCCCCATCTCCAGATCTGGCGTTGGACCCCGGCCATGGCCGTCTCGATCATGCATCGGGTCACCGGCGTGGGCTTGGCGCTGGGCACGTTGCTGATGACGTGGTGGCTGGTGGCGGCCGCCACCTCCGACCGCGCCTTCGCCAACGTGCAGTGGTTCCTGGGCAGCGTGATCGGCATGTTCATGCTGTTCTGCTGGACGCTGTCCCTGATGCTGCATTTCTTCAGCGGCCTGCGGCACATCGCCTGGGATGCCGGCTGGGGTTTCGAGAACCGCGCCTATCGCGGCACGTCCTGGTTCGTCATCGGCGCGGGCATCGTCTCGACGCTGGTGATCTGGATCGTCGGCCTGATCGTTTGGTGAGCAGAAACATGTCCGATACACGCAACGGCCCTCGGGTCGACATGCTGCGCTCGCCCCTCGGGCGGGTGCGCGGCCTCGGCTCCGCCCATCGTGGCGCGGTGACGTGGTGGGGCCACATGCTCACCTCGATCGCATTGGTGCCGCTGTCGCTGTGGTTCGTCGCCTCGATGATCCGCCTGGCAGGCGCGAGTCGGGAGGACGTGGCGCTGTGGCTTACCCATCCGCTCCCGCTCGCGCTGATGCTGCTGCTGCTGGTCGCGACCTTCCACCACATGAAGCACGGGCTCGAGACGGTGGTGGAGGACTACGTCCACCAGCCGATCGGCAAGTTCACCCTGCTGCTCGTGATCAAGGGGGTCAGCATCCTTCTGGGCCTCCTCTGCATCATCTCCGTCCTGCGGCTCGGCCTGTAAGGCGAGGAGACTCTCGATGAACGCAATCACGATGCCGTCCTCCCGCGCCTATTCCGTGGTGGACCACACCTACGACGTGGTGGTGGTGGGCGCCGGCGGGGCCGGGCTGCGCGCCACGTTCGGCATGGGTGCCGCCGGGCTCAAGACCGCCTGCATCACCAAGGTCTTCCCCACCCGCTCCCACACCGTGGCCGCCCAGGGCGGTATCGGCGCGGCACTCGGCAACATGGGGGAGGACGACTGGCGCTGGCACATGTACGACACCGTGAAGGGGTCGGACTGGCTGGGCGACCAGGACGCGATCGAATACATGTGCCGGGAGGCGATTCCCGCGGTCTACGAGCTGGAACATTACGGCGTGCCGTTCAGCCGCACCGAAGAGGGCAAGATCTACCAGCGCCCGTTCGGCGGGCACATGACGGAATACGGCAAGGCGCCGGCGATGCGCGCCTGCGCCGCGGCCGACCGCACCGGCCATGCGATCCTGCACACGCTGTATCAGCAGAGCCTGAAGCACGACGCCGAGTTCTTCATCGAGTATTTCGCCCTCGACCTGATCATGGACGAGGAGGGCGTGTGCCGCGGCGTGATGGCCTGGAACCTGGAAGACGGCACGATCCACCGGTTCCGCGCGCAGATGGTGGTGCTGGCGACCGGCGGCTACGGCCGCGCCTATCTCTCCTGCACCTCGGCGCATACCTGCACCGGTGACGGCACCGGCATGGTGCTGCGCGCCGGCTTGCCCTGCCAGGACATGGAGTTCGTGCAGTTCCACCCGACCGGGATCTTCCCGGCCGGCTGCCTGATCACCGAAGGCGCCCGCGGCGAGGGCGGCTACCTGACCAACAGCGAGGGCGAGCGCTTCATGGAGCGCTACGCCCCGACCGCGAAGGACCTGGCGAGCCGCGACGTGGTGTCGCGCTCCATGACGATTGAGATCAACGAGGGGCGGGGCTGCGGTGCGAACAAGGACCACATCATGCTGCATCTCGAGCATCTCGGGGCGGAGCTGCTGCATGAGCGGCTGCCCGGCATCTCGGAGACCGCGAAGGTGTTCGCGGGCGTGGAGGTGACGAAGGAGCCGTTCCCGGTTCTGCCGACCGTGCACTACAACATGGGCGGCA
>JAFKLG010000027.1 GCA_017304945.1 Rhodospirillales bacterium | reverse complement strand
CTGGCGTCGGCCGGTGCTGATGCACCGGCCGAACCTGCCAATACCCCCTGCCGACCTCGTCTGACCCCGCGGTTCTCTCCCGAGAACGCGTGGGAGACGCGCGGTCGGCAGACGGTATCGGCAGCGCGCCTGGCGCAAGTGGTGTTCTGATGGAAAGCCGACGGTCCCTTGCCGTCGGCCGATGGCGTGCGGCCGTGGTGCCGCGGCGCAGAAGGATGTCGGTGATGAAACGGCGATCTGAAAGCAGCTTCGTGCAGTTCGACGTGGTCTATGCCGACGGGACCGTCACGTCCCGCCGCAAGGTGCCGCTGTCGGTGGTCGAGAGCTTCGAGGGGGAGGCCGCCGTGCGCGCCACGCTCGAGGCGCAGGACCGCGACATCGCCCTGGCCTCCGGGCGCCAGCGCGGCGCCATCCGCACGATCAAGCGGGTGCGGAGCTGACGCGACAGGTTCGTCGCTCGCGACGCGTCCGTCGCTGACGCGGCGGACGCGTTCCTGACGCATTGAAAGCCGCGTTCGACACCAGGATGACCTCTGACCCGGCGGACGCTGCGTGATGGTGCGGGCGGGCGCGACGCCGCCTGCCGCTCAGCGACTGGCGACCTGGCGGGCCGGCATGCGGAACGTGGCGCAGGGCGTCTTCTTCTTCGCGAGCGCTGCACAAGCGTCCTGCGCATCGCTCGCGCTCAGGCCGGTCACCTGGGCACGGAACACGGTCTTCTTGTTGACGACCACGCTCTCGACATGCGTCTCGCCGCCATCCGCGGCGCGCCGGCCCATGAGAGCGGCCCCACGCGCCGCCTTCTCGGTCCCGTAGGCGCCGACCTGGATCGCCCAT
Organism: Rhodospirillales bacterium; assembly: GCA_017304945.1. Classification (GTDB taxonomy): domain Bacteria; phylum Pseudomonadota; class Alphaproteobacteria; order Acetobacterales; family Acetobacteraceae; genus Rhodopila. The sequence goes on along the minus strand of JAFKLG010000027.1, from coordinate 5,341 downwards.
CCCGCGGCGGCCGGCGCGACATGCGCCACCTTCGCCGGCCGCGGCGTCTCGATCGTCGCCGCATGGGCGCTCGGGATCAGCGTGATCCGCGCCGCGGCTTGGACGGTGCGCTCGACCGGCACGTCCATCTGGCCAAATCCCTGGTTCAGCAGCGCCGTCATGTGCACGTCGCGCTCGCTGTTGGATGACGCGCCCAGCACGACGCCGATCAGCCGCACCCCGCCCCGCACCGCACTGGTGACGAGGTTATGCCCCGACGCATCGGTGTAGCCGGTCTTGAGCCCGTCCGCGCCAGGGTAGGATTTCAGCATCCGGTCGTGATTGAAGATCACCCGCCGCTGCCACACGAAGCTGGGCGTCGAGAAATATCCGTAATAGCCGGGGAAATCGGCCACCAGGTGGCGCGCCAGCACCGCCATGTCGCGGGCGCTGGTCCACTGGTCGGGATCCGGCAGGCCGGAGGCGTTCATGAACGTGGTGCGGTTCATGCCCAGGGCGCGGGCGCGCAGCGTCATCATCTGGGCGAACCGGTCCTCGGAGCCCCCCAGCAGCTCACCGAGGGCGGCGGCGGCATCGTTCGCCGACTTCGTCACCAGGCCGAGGATCGCCTGGTCGACGGTGAGGCGGGTGCCGGGGACGAGGCCCAGTTTGGTGGGTTCCTGGGACGCGGCATGGGCGGAGACGGGCACCAACGTGTCGAGGGTGATGCGGCGGTCGCGCAGCGCCTCGAACGCCATGTACAACGTCATCATCTTGGTGAGGCTGGCCGGATGCCGCAGCGCGTCCGGGTTCGCGGCCTCCAGCACCTCGCCGGTGCTGGCGTCCATCACGATGGAGCTGTAGCGGGCCGACCCAATCTGGGCGTGCGCCGTCAACGGCGCGACAACCAAGGCGAGCGCGAGTATCCGCGCTGCGAGCCAACGCAATGTCGTGATGCGCTGTGGGGCGTTCGCCGCCATGACTGTCCCTCGTGAACCCGCTGTCATGAACTTACGGGCCGTTTGGGTTGCCTGTCCAGCCGGAAACGCGATGAAAAGCGTAAAATGTGAAGGGCTTACGCTGCAACCTTTGTGCGGCCGGGCAAACCGGTCCCGAGCGGGCACTTTTCCGGCCGGAGGCGGGGTGCCCACCGGGCCCGCAACGACCCCACGCAGCGGGTGCGAAAGCCTGTCGCAATGCACGCAGGGGTTTTTGTGCGGCGCACAAAATTCCGCTTGATCGCCCTGGGGCCGTGGCCTATATCGCGGTCGTGTTGCGGTGCAGCAAAATTCCGTGACGATCGGTTCGAACGAGGCAACAGGCATCGATGATGCGGCCGCTCGTTCGAGCGCCGCCCGCCTGTCGCTCATTGTCGAGGGCAGGCGCTGAGAACAGCGGGAGAACATCGATGAGCATGAAGCCGAAGATCACCGAGGTCGTGAATCCGACCGTGGACGCGACCGCGAAGACGATCGAAGCCGGCACCGCCACCGCGAACGATGCGGCGGCCAAGGTGTCCATGGGTTTCGAGCAGACCCAGACGAAAATGAAGGAAGGCGTGGAGAAAGCGATGAAGACTGCGGAAGAGATGATGGCCTTCGGCCAGGGCAACGTCGAGGCGCTGGTGAAGTCCAGCCAGATCTGGGTGACCGGTCTGCAGGATCTCTCGAAGCAGGTGGCCGCCACGGCGCAGGCGTCGCTCGATGAGAGCATGGCGACGTTCAAGGCGATCAGCGGCGTGAAGTCCCTCAAGGACGCGATGGACCTGCAGGCGAGCTTCGCCCGCGCGGCCCTCGAGAAGACGCTGGCCGAATCCGGCCGCCTGACCGACGCGTCCTTCAAGCTGACCGAGCAGGCACTGGCGCCGATCACGGCGCGTGTGACGCTGGCAGTGGAGAAGTTCGCGAAGTCGGCCTGAGGCCGGCGGGACGAGGGTCGGGTTCCTCCTCCCCCCTGAAAACCCGGCCCTCGTCTCCCTACTTCATTGCCCGGGGCACCCCCGGGGCTGCGGAACGTCCCGAATTCTGGTTCGGGACGTTTTGCGTTGGGGGCGGTGGATTCGGATACTGGACTCGGGCGCGCCGGCAAGGCCGCGGTCGAGAAACCGGCAGACCTGTGTGCAGGGGCGATCCTGTGCATCGCAGCGAGGTGTGTCCGCGGCGGCGTGCGCTTCCGCGTGCACCTACGCTCTTTTAACCTGCGGCCGGCTTCCGATATGGTTTGCTCTTCGACGACGGTGCAGCGGGACGCCGGCCTTCATGGCGGCGGCATGGAGCAGGCCAGGCGGTGGAGCGAACCAGACGGTGCGGAAGACGTCGCGACGAATGGACGCGGTAGGGCGATGAGCGACAACGACAAGCGCGGGGGTGGCACTCCGGAGGGCCCGAACACCGGTGTGGTGGTCAAGGCTCGTCCGAAGACGCGCAAGCCCGCCATGTACAAGGTCTTGATGCTGAACGACGACTACACGCCGATGGAGTTCGTCGTGCATGTCCTCGAGCGCTTCTTCCAGAAGTCACGTGAAGAGGCGACCCGGATCATGCTGCACGTGCATCGGCGCGGGGTGGGGGTCTGCGGCGTCTACACCTACGAGGTGGCGGAGACGAAAGTGACTCAGGTCATGGACCTGGCGCGGCAGAACCAGCATCCCCTGCAATGCACGATCGAGAAGGAATGATGACCAGGACGGGCAGTGCCGCCCTACGTCCTGGAGGGGCGGCCTCGCTTACGGCCGTCCGATGATCGGCAAGGTGAAGACACGGATCCGGTGACGGACCACAGCGCGTAGGAGCGTCGACGTCATGCTTTCACGGAACCTCGAACAGACGCTGCATCGCGCCCTTTCGCTCGCCAGTGAGCGCCGCCACGAATATGCGACGCTGGAGCACCTGCTCCTGGGCCTGGCAGACGACAGCGATGCGGCCACGGTGCTGCGCGCGTGCGGTGTCGATCTCGACAAGCTGCGCAGCGACCTTGCGGAATTCCTCGACAAGGATCTGGCCGGCCTGGCGACCGACCGTCCCGGTGACCCGAAGCCCACCGCCGGCTTCCAGCGCGTCGTCCAGCGGGCGGCGATCCACGTCCAGTCCTCCGGCCGCGACGAAGTGACCGGCGCCAACGTGCTGGTGGCCCTGTTCTCGGAGCGGGAGAGCCATGCCGTCTATTTCCTGCAGTTGCAGGACATGACCCGGCTCGATGCGGTCAACTTCATCAGCCACGGCATCGCCAAGGCGCCCGGCCGCTCCGCCCAGCGCCCCGTGACCGGCAGCTCGACCCCGCAGGAGGGCAGCCCGCCGGAGCAGGAGCGCGAGGAGAAGTCCGGCCGGCGCAGCCAGGACGCGCTGTCCAACTACTGCGTCAACCTGAACAAGAAGGCGATGGCGGGGAAGATCGACCCGCTGATCGGCCGCGACTCCGAGATCGAACGCACGATCCAGATCCTGTGCCGCCGCACCAAGAACAACCCGCTCTATGTGGGTGATCCCGGCGTCGGCAAGACGGCGATCGCCGAGGGTCTCGCCAAGCGCATCGTCGAGGGCGACGTGCCCGAGGTGCTGATCAAGAGCACGATCTACGCGCTCGACATGGGCTCCCTGCTCGCCGGCACCCGCTATCGCGGCGATTTCGAGGAGCGGCTGAAGGCGGTCGTCACCGAACTGGAGAACCAGCCGGGCGCGATCCTGTTCATCGACGAGATCCACACGGTGATCGGTGCCGGCGCCACCTCGGGCGGGGCGATGGACGCGTCGAACCTGCTGAAGCCGGCGCTCGCCTCGGGCACGCTGCGCTGCATCGGCTCGACGACCTACAAGGAATTCCGCAACTACTTCGAGAAGGACCGCGCGCTGGTCCGCCGCTTCCAGAAGATCGACGTGAACGAGCCGAACCTGGAAGACGCGGTGAAGATCCTGCGCGGGCTCAAGACCAACTACGAGAAGCACCACAAGGTCCGCTACACGGACGAGGCGATCCGCGCCGCGGTGGAGCTGTCGGCCAAGTACATCAACGACCGCAAGCTGCCGGACAAGGCGATCGACGTGATCGACGAGGTCGGCGCCTCCCGCATGCTGCTGCCGGAGCACAAGCGGCGGAAGACGGTGACCTTGCGCGACGTGGAGGAGATCGTGGCGAAGATCGCCCGCATCCCACCCAAGTCCGTTTCGGCCGACGACAAGGAGACGCTGAAGAACCTCGAGCGCGACCTGAAGGCCATGGTGTTCGGCCAGGACAAGGCGATCGAGGCGCTGGCGGCGGCGATCAAGCTGGCCCGGGCCGGCCTGCGCGAGGCGGAGAAGCCGATCGGCAACTACCTGTTCTCCGGCCCGACCGGCGTCGGCAAGACCGAGGTGGCGCGCCAGCTCGCCTCGACCATGGGGATCGAGCTGATCCGCTTCGACATGTCGGAGTACATGGAGCGGCACTCCGTCTCCCGCCTGATCGGCGCCCCGCCGGGCTATGTGGGCTTCGACCAGGGCGGGCTGCTGACCGACGCGATCGACCAGCATCCGCATGCGGTGCTGCTGCTGGACGAGATCGAGAAGGCGCATCCCGACCTGTTCAACATCCTGCTGCAGGTGATGGACCACGGGAAGCTGACCGACCACAACGGCAAGACGGTCGATTTCCGCAACGTGGTGCTGATCATGACCACGAATGCGGGGGCGTCGGACCTGGCGAAGGAAGCGATCGGCTTCGGCCGCGACAAGCGGGAAGGCGAGGACGAGGACGCGATCAAGCGCCTGTTCACCCCCGAGTTCCGCAACCGGCTGGATGCGGTGATCCCGTTCGCCGGCCTGACGCCGGAGATCGTGGGTCGCGTGGTCGAGAAGTTCGTCATGCAGCTCGAGGCACAGCTGGCCGACCGCAACGTGACGATCGAGCTGTCCTCGGCGGCGAAGGAGTGGCTGGCGGAGCGTGGCTACGACAAGCTGTATGGCGCACGGCCGCTGGCGCGGGTGATCCAGGAGTACATCAAGAAGCCGCTGGCCGAGGAGCTGCTGTTCGGCAAGCTGGTGAAGGGTGGCTCCGTGAAGGTGACCCTAAAGGACGGCAAGCTCGACTTCGAGATCGTCGAGGCCGCGCTGCCCGCTCTGCCGAAGCCGGAGAGCGACGACGAGGGCGGCTCCGACCGCGAGCACGAAGTCGAGGTCTGATCCGGGGGCTTCCCCGGCCGGGGCGTTGCCCCCGGCCGGGCGCTCTCCGGCCCGGGGCGTTGCCCCCACCCGGCCGTTCCCCCCACCCGAGCATCGCCGCTCGGCTCTCGCCCCCACCCGGCCTTCTCCGGTCCGCCGGGCGCCCCGTCCCCCGTCATCCCCGGGCTTGACCCAGGGATCCCGTATGATTGGCGGTTCAAGCGTTGAGC
>JAFKLG010000087.1 GCA_017304945.1 Rhodospirillales bacterium | reverse complement strand
GGATGGCCGGCTCGATGGCCGGCCATGACGGTGGGGGCTTGATGGGTGCCGCGCGCCCCTTCCGTCATGGCCGGGCTCGACCCGGCCACCCCCACCGGCAGGGTGCCGCGAGGGCTGGCCGGCTCGATGGCCGGCCATGACGGTGGGGGTATGGCAGGTGCCGCGCGTTCCTGCGCCGGCCGTGACGGAGGGGGACGTGATGGCACGCCCCACCAGGCCTTGCCGCTAAGGAACGGGGTGCCACGCCCCGTCCTACTCCGTCGGTGCGACGTCCAGCCGCACCGCGATTCCCTCCAGCGCCGGGGAGGGGGCGGGGTAGCGGCGCATCACCAGCGGGTCGTGGCCGGGCACGATGTGCTGCGGCGTCGGCGCGTGCGCGCGCAGCGTGTCGAACGCCTCCAGCATGTCGCCGATATGCAGCGCGGTGGTGAACGGGCGGCCGGTCTCCATGTTCTCGTAGAAATGCGTGACGTCGGAGGCCAGCACCACCTTGCCGCGGGCCGTCTCGACGCAGACGAATTGCAGTCCGGCCGAGTGGCCGCCGGTCGGGTGCACCGTAATCCCCGGCGCCACCTGCGCCGGCCCGTCGTAATAGACCACGCGGCCGTCGAAGTTCAGCCGCACCACGCCGCACACGTCGTCCGGCTCGAAGCTGCGGGCGAGCTGCTTGTGCTTCATGTAGCGGCCGGTCGCGTAGTGCATCTCCGGCTCCTGCAGGTGGAAGCGGGCGACGGGGAATTTCGCGAAATTGCCGACATGATCGTAGTGCATGTGGGTCAGGATCACGTCCTCCACCCGCGCGGCGTCGACGCCCAGCAGGGCGAGGGAGTCGATGGGGTCGCGGGCGAGGGTGCGGCCGCGCTTGCCGCCGCTTTCGGCGGTGAAGCCGATGTCGATCACCACCGCGCGGGCGGCGTTCTTCGCGACCCAGACGAAGTAGTCCATCGGCATCGGCCCGTCATGCGGATCGCCGCCGATGAAGTGCTCCGCGCGGTTGGCCTGCCGCGTCGCGTAGCGCAGTGCGTAGAGTTCGTAGACGTCGCTCATGCCAAGGTCTCCGGCGATGGGGTCAGATGCGGCTTCACCTGCCGCGTGAACAGGTCGAGCGAGTGCAGCGACTCCTCGAGCGCGATGTCGCCGAAGGCGAAGCGACAGAGCAGGTAGTTCAGCCCGGCCTCGTCGATCGCGCGCTGCAGGTGGTCCCGCACCTTGTCGGGCGCGCCCGCGACGGCGCGGCCCTCTTCTTCCGCGTCCTCGAAGCGTTCGGGGAACACGGCGTGCATCGCGGGCCGGACGCCGTGCAGTTCCCACAGCTTGAGGAAGCTCGCGCGCCATTTGGCGTAGCCGCGGCGGGCGATCGCCATCGCCTCGGGTTCGGTCTCGGCGACCACGACGTGGCGGCCGACGCCCATCAGCGGCAGGTCGGCGACGGCGTGCCCCTCCGCGCGCCAGGCCGCGCGGTAGGCGTCGGTCAGCGCGCGCATCTGCGGGCCGGGCAGGTTGCCGACCACGTTGACGTGGTGGCGCACCGCCCAGGGGATCGCGTCGGGGCGGCCGATCCCGTACCACAGCGGAGGATGCGGGCGCTGGAACGGCGTGAGCTCGATCGGCACGTCGCGGAAGCGGTAATGCGCGCCCTCGAAGGTGAGCGGACCGCCCTGCATGCCCTGCAGGATCACCTGCAGCGCCTCGGCGTACATCGCCGGGGTCGCCTCGGGGTCGAGGCCGTAATAGCGCAGCTCGATCGGCGAGATGCCGCGGCCGACGCCCAGCAGCAGGCGGCCGCCGCTCATCTGGTCGAGCATGCAGATCTCTTCCAGCAGCTTCAGCGGGTGGTAGAGCGGCAGCAGGTAGACCAGCGGGCCGAAGCGGAGCCGTCGGGTGCGCTGGGCGATGGCGGCGAGCCAGACGCCGGGGGAGGGGGCGACGCCCAGCGGCGTCGCGTGGTGTTCAGCGACGTGGTAGCCGTAGAACCCGGCGCGGTCATAGGCCTCGATCAGCGTGAGGCGTTGATCGAAGAACCGGTCGAGCGGCGCGAGGCCGCGATCCATGTGGTCGAAGACGCCCAGCCGCATCCGACGTTCCCCCGCCCGCCGGCGCCGCCTCGGGCGCCGGTCGTTGGGCGAGGACCATAGGGGGCGGGCGCGGCCGCTGCCAAGCGAGGCGTCAGTGGCGGGTTTCGCAGGCGAGGTCGAGCAGGGTGGTCCGGTCGAGCAACTGCAGCCCGGTGCGGGAGACCTGGATCGTGCCCTCGCGCTTCAGCGCCGCCAGCACGCGGCAGACGGTCTCGACCGTGAGCCCCAGATGGTCGGCGATATCGGTGCGGCTCATCGGCAGGTCCAGCAGGCCGCGGCCGCTGGCGGGCATCCGCCGGTCGAACTCCAGCACGAAGGAGGCGAGGCGTTCGGTCGCGGTCTTGCGCCCCAGCAGCAGCGTGCGCTCCTGCGTGACCCGCAGATGCTCGAGCGCGAGCTGGCGGAGCCGGCGGGCCAGGGCGGGTCGGCTCTCGGCGAGCGCCTCGACCATGCGGCGGGGATAGCGGCGCAGCACGGTCTCGGTGACCGTCTCGGCGGCGAAGGAGTGGGTGTCGAGCTCGTCCAGCCCGAACACCTCGCCGGCCAGCAGGAACTCGCCCACCTGGCGGCGGCCGTCCTCGAGCAGCCGGACGGTGCGGACGCAGCCGCTCACCACGCGGTAGCAGAATTCGGCGGCATCGCCCTCGGCGTGGATCTCGTGGTCGCGCCCGAAGCGCAAGGTGGCGCCGAACTGCTCGAGCAGGTCGAGTGGCTCCGGCGTCGCGGGCCCGGCGGGCGTGGCCGTCGGAAGGGCGTGACGGGCCTTGGCCTGGGGCGTCTGGATGGAAGCCTGCATTGCTCTCTCCCTGACGGCTGGTCGGAAATCGTGTCTCGACCTCTATCCGGCTGGCGGTAGGCTCGAAATTCGGTTACGGCCGTACGGAACCCTACGTAGTGACCGGAGGACGGCCGATGGACGGGCCTGCAGTGGTCCATGTCGTGGACGACGACGATGCCGTCCGGGACTCGCTCGCGTTCCTGCTGGAGTCGTCCGACTTCACGGTCCGGACCTATGCGTCCGCGGCCGACTTCCTGGCCGTGGCGGCGCAGTTTCGCACCGGCTGCCTGCTCACCGACGTGCGCATGCCGGGGATGGACGGACTCACGCTGCAGACGCAGCTCGCGGCGCTGGGCTGTCGCCTGCCGGTCATCGTGATGACCGGCCATGGCGACGTGCCGATCGCCGTGCAGGCGCTGAAGAACGGGGCCAGCGACTTCCTTGAGAAGCCGTTCGACGACGACACGCTGCTGGCGGCGGTCCGCGGCGCGATCACCGAGAGCCTGCGCGCCGAACAGGCGGCCGCGAGTGCGGCGGAGCTGGGCGAGCGGCTGGCGGCGCTGACCCCGCGCGAGCGGGAGGTGATGGAGCGGCTGGTCGCCGGGCAGGCCAACAAGACGATCGCCTTCGACCTCGGCACCAGCCCGCGCACCGTCGAGGTGCAGCGGGCGCGGGTGATGGAGAAGATGGGCGCGCGCAGCCTGGCCGAACTGGTCCGCATGTCGCTGGTGCTCGAAGCGAACGGCCGGACGCCGCGCTCAGGCGGTGCAGCTTGACCTAGGTCAAGGAATTCGGCGCTCGACGCTCCGTATGATCCAGCCAGTCGGCCTTTCCCTGCGGGAAGGGAATGGTTGCTGGAGATCTGGAGCATGCACGACAGTCGCGGAACTGTTGTGGCGATCGTGGACGACGACGAGGCGGTGCGCGAATCGCTGCGCTTCCTGCTGGAGACGGCCGGTTTCCGCGTGGAGACGTTCGCGTCGGGGAAGCAGTTCCTGGCGTCCCGCGGCCGGGGCCCCGCCTGTCTGGTGGTGGACCAGAACATGCCGCAATTGACCGGGATCGAGCTGCTGGAGCAGCTGCGGGCGCGCGGCTGCACGCTGCGTGTCGCGCTGATGACCGGCTCCCCCTCGCCCGATCTCAGCCGCCGAGCGCGGGAGCTGGGCGCGGCCATGGTCCTGGAAAAGCCGCTACGGGACGACGTGCTGCTGCAGTTCGTCCACGCAACGGAGCATTGACGGACGGAGCCTGCCGGCGTCTTCATCACGCATGGCACGACTTCTGGACGACGAGGCGACCACCGGCAGCGGCGAATCGGCTCTGCTGCGCTCGATTCTCGACACCGTGCCCGATGCGATGATCCTGATCGACGAGGCCGGGCATATCCTCTCCTTCAGCGCCGCCGCCGAACGCCTGTTCGGCTACGCCGCGGCCGAGGTGCGCGGCCGCAACGTCAGCATCCTGATGCCGTCGCCCTATCGCGAGCAGCACGATGCCTATCTAGCCCGCTATCTCACGACCGGGGAGCGGCGGATCATCGGAACCGGCCGTGTCGTCATCGGCCTGCGCCAGAACGGCAGCACTTTCCCGATGGAACTCTCGGTGGGGGAGGTGGCGCAGGACGGGGCCCGCCTGTTCACCGGGTTCGTGCGCGACCTCACCGAACGGCAGCAGACCCAGGCGCGGCTGCAGGAGCTGCAGGAAGACCTGCTGCATGTCTCGCGGCTGCGGGCGATGGGGCAGATGGCGGCGGCGCTGTCGCACGAGCTGAACCAGCCGCTGACCGCGATCACCAACTACCTGCGCGCGGCGCACCGTCTGCTGGAGGGCGAGGCCCCCGATCTCGCCCGCATCCGCCAGGCGGTCGGGCTCGCCGCGCAGCAGACCTTGCGCAGCGGGGAGATCATCCGCCGCCTGCGGGCCTTCGTGGCGCGCGGGGAGGTGGCGCGGCAACCCGAAGCGATGGCCAAGCTGATCGAGGAGGCGAGCGCGCTCGCCCTGGTCGGCGCCAAGGAGCGGGGCGTCTCGGTCACGCTGCACGCCGACCCTGGTCTGCCCGCCGTGCTGGTGGATCGGGTGCAGATCCAGCAGGTCCTGCTGAACCTGATCCGCAACGCCGTCGAGGCGATGGAGACCAGCCCCGAACGGGTGCTGACGGTGGAAGCCGGCCGGTGGGAGAGCATGGTCGTGGTCGTCGTGTCGGACACCGGTTGCGGCATCCCCCCGACCATCGAGGCGCAGCTCTTCCAGCCCTTCGTCACCACGAAGCGGGAGGGCATGGGGATCGGCTTGTCGGTGTGCCGCACGATCGTGGAGGCGCATGGCGGCCGGCTCTGGGCGGAGCCGAACCCGCAGGGCGGCACGATCTTCCGCTTCACTTTGCCGGTCGTGGTCGTTCCCGCCGATGGCTGAGCCGCGCGGGTGTGGGGCCGGGTTTGCGCCGCGTTCGGGGATGGGTTCGGGCTGTGCGGCGTCTCGGGGCGGGATGCATACTCTCGTATTCTGAGAAAAGACTGGTTTTTCGGACGAAATCGTGGTGGTGTTAACCACTCGTTAACACCTCAGGGGTAGGCGATGTCGGCCACGCTGGGCGCCCAGATCATTCCGTTCACGCCGCGCCCCCAGGCGACCGCGCGAACGCCGTTCGGCAACGCGTCCAGCGGCGACCCGACCGTTCCGCCGTCTGGTCCGGAGAACGGCGTCGCGCCGGAGTCCGCCTCCGATCCAGCCCCCGCTTCGGGGTTCGGGGCCGCCTCCGCCCCGGCGCTCGGTTCGTCGCCCGCCCCGGCGCCCGCTTCCCCCGCTGCCCGGGCATCCGGATCCGCCGCGACCCCCGGTACTGCGAGCGCGCCGGCCACCGCCGCGGCGCAGCGTGCGGCGCAGGAGCGGCTCGCACGCGCCCTGGCGCGGCTGAACGAGGCGCTGGCCGACCAAAGCGCGGCAATCGCCGGATGGCGTGGCGCGATGTTCAACCTGTCGAACTCGATGCACGCGCTGCGGCGCAGTGCGCAGGACTACCAGAGCAACCTCAGCACGCTCGACCGCAAGGTCGCGGGGCTCCGCGCGGAAGCCGAACGGCTGGGTCGCTGGGCCGACGCAGCCCTCGCGAACGGGAAGCCGCCAGGCGCCGATCGCAAGCAATGAGCCCCGCCGCAATCGGCGCGCCGAAGAGCGCGCCCCGGAGAAGCGCCCGCTAAGGAACGTCCCTGAAGGCGCACCCGACGGGGCATGCCCCTCAGGGAACGCCCCTCAGGGAACGCCGCCCAAGGAACGCTCCCCAAGGATCGCACCCTGAGGCGCCGCCGCCCGGAGGAGCGGCGTCCCGGAGGAGCGCCGGCGCGGCAAGCCTCGCTCACGGCGCCCACGCCCCACCGGGGCGTGCCCCGCGCAGCCTCAGCCGACCAGCCGCTCCGCGATCTGCACCGCGTTGAGCGCCGCCCCCTTCAGCAACTGATCCCCCGCCACGAACATCGCCACCGACCGGCCGCTCGGATCACTGACGTCCCGGCGGATCCGGCCGACCAGGATGTCGTCCTGCCCCGAGGCCTCGCGCGGCATCGGGAAATGGTTGTGCGCCACGTCGTCCACCAGCCGCACCCCCGGCGCCGCGGCCAGCAGCGCCCGCACCGCCTCCGGCGTGATCGGGTCGGCGAACTCCACCGTCAGCGCGATCGAATGGGCACGCAGGACCGGCACGCGGATGCAGGTGACCCCGATGCGCAGCTCCGGCTCGCCCATGATCTTCCGCATCTCCCGGATGACCTTGGTCTCCTCGTCGTTGTACCCGGTCAGCGGATCCACCGCCGTGTCGTGGCTGAACAGGTTGAACGCGTACGGGTGTGCCAGCACCCGCGCCGGATAGTCGCGCCCTTCGAGATAGGCCTCGGTGCTTTCACGGAGTTCCTCCATCGCCGCGGCCCCCGCGCCGGAAGCCGCCTGATAGGTCGCGGCGATGATGCGGCAGATCGGGTTGACCCGGTGCAGCGGCCAGAGCGGCACCGCCGCCACGATCGCCACGCAGTTCGGGTTGGCGATCAGCCCGCGATGCGCGGTGATCGCCGCCGGGTTCACCTCCGGCACGACCAGCGGCACATCGGCGTCCATGCGGAACGCCGAGGAGTTGTCGACCACCACCGCGCCGTGACGCATGGCGGCCGGCGCGAACTGCCGGGAGGTCGCGCTGCCGGCCGAGAACAGCACGATGTCGAGGCCGGCGAGCGCTGCCTCGGTCAGCGCCTCGACCTTGACCGGCTCGTCGCGGAACAGCAGCGAGCGTCCGGCCGATCGCGGCGAGGCGAACAGCCGCAAGGAAGACAGCGGAAATCGCCGCTGCTCGAGACAGAGCAGCAATTCGCCACCGACGGCGCCGGTCGCGCCGACGATGCCGACCCGCGGCGCGGGACTCTGGGAAGGGGGCTGGGCACTCATGGACTCCGTTCTCCTGATGGGCCGGGAACGGGTCGGAAAAGAAAAGCCCCGAACCGTCTCCGGTGGGGCTTTCGGGGTGCGTTATGTCGGGCTGGTCACCACGCGCACGCCGAAGCAGCCCCGGAGGGACGCTTAATCATCGGCGTATGGTTGACGACGGGGCGGGACATGCGAGGAACATACAATCAGCTTTGCGCGCCGTAAACCACGGACACTTCGGTCGCCGCCGTAGCGCCGTCGCCGTTGATCCAGGTCAACGCAAAGCGGCATTCTTCATGCCTATTTCCCGGTCGGAAACGCCAGGAGACCGACCGATGCAGCGCGATCCGTCCCGACCGGCGCCCGTGGTGGCGACGGCCGCCGCACGCCGCCACGAACTGCTCGTCTTCCTGCTCCTTTCGGTGCTCGCCTGGCCGGTGCTCACGGTCGGCTTCGTCGGCGCCTACGGGTTTGCGGTCTGGATGGGTCAACAGGTCTATGGCCCGCCCACCTATGGGAGCGGCGGCCATGGCCGTTGACGCCGGGCTCGCGGCATCCGGTGCGGCCGAACCCCAGCTGGGCACGGGACACATCGCCTCCGCGGTGATCTCGACGCACCCCGCCCAGGCGAACGCGCTCGCCGCCCGCATCGCCAGCCTGCCCGAAACCGAAGTCCACGCCGTCGTCGGCGGCCGCATCGTCGTCGTGATGGAAGGCGCGCACGCGCGAGCCCTCGCGGATCGGCTCGACGCGATCGCCGCCCTGCCCGAGACGCTGGCGGCGGCGATGGTCTTCGAACAAGCCCTCGAACCGATGGACCGCGCATGACCCTCGCTCGACGCGACCTCATCAAGGCGCAGGCCGCCGCCATCGCCGCGGCCGCCGCCGGTATCCCGCTTGCCGCCGAGGCGCAGCCGGTCGCCGGAGGGCGGGCCGCCCTCGAGATCAAGTGGTCCAAGGCCCCGTGCCGGTTCTGCGGCACCGGCTGCGGCGTCATGGTCGGCGTGAAGGACGACCACGTCGTCGCCACCCACGGCGACACGCAGGCCGAGGTCAACCGCGGCCTCAACTGCGTGAAGGGCTACTTCCTCTCGAAGATCATGTACGGCGCCGACCGGCTGACCACGCCGCTGCTGCGCAAGCGCAATGGCGTCTATGCCAAGGACGGCGCGTTCGAGCCGGTGTCCTGGGACGAGGCGTTCGACGTCATGGCCGCCCAGGTCAAGCGCATCCTGAAGGAGAAAGGGCCGACCGGCATCGGCATGTTCGGCTCCGGCCAGTGGACGATCTGGGAAGGCTACGCCGCGACCAAGCTGATGCGCGCGGGGTTCCGCTCGAACAACCTCGACCCGAACGCGCGGCACTGCATGGCATCCGCCGCCTTCGCCTTCATGCGCAGCTTCGGCATGGACGAGCCGATGGGCTGCTACGACGATTTCGAGCAGGCCGATGCGTTCGTGCTGTGGGGCTCGAACATGGCGGAGATGCATCCGATCCTGTGGACGCGGATCACCGACCGCCGGCTCTCGACCCCGGACTGCAAGGTGGCGGTGCTGTCCACCTTCACCAACCGCAGTTCCGACCTGGCCGACATCCCGATCGTGTTCAAGCCGGGCACCGACCTCGCGATCCTCAACTACATCGCGAACCACATCATCACCACCGGCCGGGTGAACAAGGACTTCGTGCGCGAGCACACGCTGTTCCTGAAGGCGCAGACGGATATCGGCTACGGGCTGCGGCCCGACGATCCACGGGAGAAGCGTGCGGCCGGCGCCAAGGATCCCGCCGCGACCACGCCGACCGACTTCGACAGCTACGCGGCGTTCGTCGCCGACTACACGCTCGAGAAAGTGGCCGCGCTGAGCGGCGTGGAGGCGAGCCAGTTGCACGCGCTGGCGGAACTCTATGCCGATCCGAAGCGCAAGGTCGTCTCGCTATGGACCATGGGCTTCAACCAGCATGTGCGCGGGGTGTGGGCGAACCAGCTCTGCTACAACCTGCATCTGCTGACCGGCAAGATCAGCGAGCCGGGCAACGGGCCGTTCTCGCTCACCGGCCAGCCCTCCGCCTGCGGCACCGCGCGCGAGGTGGGCACCTTCGCCCATCGGCTGCCGGCCGACATGCTGGTCGCCAACCCCGCGCACCGGAAACATACCGAGGAGCTGTGGGGCCTTCCGGAGGGCTTCCTCAATCCGGTCCCCGGCTACCACGCCGTGCAGCAGGACCGGATGTTGAAGGACGGCAAGCTCAACTTCCTCTGGGTGCAGGTGAACAACAACCTGCAGGCCGCGCCCAACAGCGCCAACGAGACCTGGCGCGGCTATCGCAACCCGGACAACTTCATCGTCGTCTCCGATGCCTATCCCACGGTGACCGCGAAGGCCGCGGATCTGATCCTGCCCTCCGCGATGTGGGTGGAGAAGGAAGGCGCCTATGGCAATGCGGAGCGGCGCACGGCTTTCTGGCACCAGCTCGTCACGCCGCCGGGCGAGGCGCGGTCCGACGTGTGGCAGGTCGTGGAGTTCAGCAAGCGCTTCACCACCGACGAGGTGTGGCCGGTCGAGACCCTGGCCGCCCATCCGCAGTACCGCGGCAAGACGCTTTTCCAGGTGCTGTTCCGCAACGGCAGCGTGGACCGGTTTCCGCTCACCGACATCGAATCCGGTTACGCCTGTGACGATTCGCAGCGTTTCGGCTTCTACCTGCAGAAGGGCCTGTTCGAGGAATACGCCGCGTTCGGACGCGGTCACGGTCACGACCTGGCGCCGTTCGACACCTATCATCAGGTGCGCGGGCTCCGCTGGCCGGTGGTCGATGGGAAGGAGACGCGCTGGCGCTACCGGGAGGGTCTCGATCCCTACGTGAAGCCTGGCCAGGGCATTCGCTTCTACGGCCGTCCCGATGGCCGTGCGGTGATCCTGACCGCCCCGTACGAACCGCCGGCCGAAAGCCCGGATGCCGAATATGGCTTCTGGCTGGTCACCGGGCGGGTGCTGGAACACTGGCATTCGGGCTCGATGACGATGCGCGTGCCCGAACTGTACCGTGCCTTCCCCGGCGCCCGCGTCTTCATGAACCCTCTCGACGCCCGCCGGCTGGGGATCAACCAGGGAGCCGAGGTCGAGGTGATCTCCCGCCGTGGGCTGATCCGCAGCCGTATCGAGATTCGCGGCCGCAACCGGATGCCGCCAGGGGTGGTGTTCGTGCCGTGGTTCGACGCGAGCCAGCTCATCAACCAGGTGACGCTCGACGCCACCGACCCGATCAGCAAGCAAACGGATTTCAAGAAATGCGCGGTGAAGATCGTGCCGGTGGTGGCGTGATGCCGTTTGCTCTGGGCCGCGGCGAGGGGTGGTCCGCGCTCCTGCGTTGTAGCCGGGCTTGGCCTGCGCTCTCGTGTCATGGCCGGACTTGGTCCGGCCATCCACGACTGCTCTCCCGCGCGGCCTGGACATCGTGGATCGCCGGCCGAAGCCCGGGCACGACACAGCGGGCGCCGCGCACGGGCGCAAGCGCGGCCATGCATCCACTGCTGCTTGCAGCGCTCGTCCTCTGCGTCACGACCCCCCTCCACGCACAGGTCCTGTCCGACACGCCGCGGCTTTCGGGCAATACGCCGCCGACCGAGGCGGTGAAGGCAGTGCCGGTGCCGCCGATGGTGACCAACGACGTGCGGCAGATGCGCAACTATCCCGAGCAGCCGCCGGTGATTCCGCATGCGATCGAGGGATACCAGCTCACCCTGAACACCAATCGCTGCCTGAGCTGTCACGCGCGCCAGTTCACCACCGGGTCCGGTGCGCCGATGATCTCGGTGACGCACTTCATGGACCGCGACGGCCAGGTGCTGACCGACGTCACGCCACGGCGCTATTTCTGCACGGCCTGCCACGTGCCGCAGGCCGATGCACCGCCGCTGGTGCCGAACACGTTCCGGGATTCGCTCTCGAGCGGCGGGCGGTGAGCCGATGCGCGGCCTGTGGTCCTTCGCCCGCTGCGTGTGGGGCATCATCCGTCGCCCGGCGACCGGGCTCAGCCTCGGCTTTCTCACCCTGGGCGGGTTCGCCGCTGGCGTCGTGTTCTGGGGCGGGTTCAACACCGCGCTCGAATACGCGAACACCGAGACGTTCTGCGTGAGCTGCCACGAGATGCGCGACAACGTGTATCCGGAACTCGCCCAGACGGTGCATTTCTCCAACCGGTCGGGCGTCCGAGCCACCTGCGCGGACTGCCACGTGCCGCATGACTGGACCTACAAGATCGCGCGCAAGATGCAGGCCTCGAAGGAGGTCTGGGGCGCGCTCTTCGGGACCATCGACACGCGGGAGAAGTTTCTCGGGAAACGACGTGAGCTCGCCGGGCATGAATGGGCGCGCCTGAAGGCGAACGACAGCCTGGAGTGCCGGAACTGCCACAGCGCGGTGGCGATGGACCTGACCAAGCAGGCGCCGCGCGCGGCGACGCTGCACAGCCGCTACCTGCTGACCGGGGAGCGCACCTGCATCGACTGCCACAAGGGCATCGCGCACCAGTTGCCCGACATGACCGGCGTGCCGCCGGGCTGGTCCGACGAACAGGCGGTGCTCAAGCCCTGACGCCGGCGCGCCGCCTCGCGGTCGGCGACCGCGTGGCTGCTATCCGATCGCGCCGGCCGCGCGCAGGTCAGCGATATCGGTGTCGTTCAGCCCGATCCATCGCACGAGCACGCTCTCGGTGTGCTCGCCGAGAACCGGGGAGGCGGCGACGCGGGCCGCCTTGCCGTCCACCCGCACCGGCCAGGCCGGCATCTTGAACGGGCGGTAGTGCGGGTGCTGCATCACCTGCATGATGCCGCGTTGCTCGAAGCTGGGCTCCTCGTGCAGCTCCATCGTGTCGAACACCGCCCCCGCGGGGACGCCGACGGCGCCGATCGCGCGCATCGCTTCCTGCTTCGTGTGCCGGCGCGTCCAGCCGGCGATGATCTCGTCGACCTCCGCCTCCCGCGCCAGACGGTCCGCGGGCGTCGCGTAGCGCGCATCGCCGATGAGGTCCTCGCGCCCGACCAGGGTGAGCAGCCGATCCCAATGTTCCGGGTTGGCGCGGCTGGTCATGATGTAGACCCAGTCGTTCGCGCCGCCCGGCGCACAGGGGTAGAGGCCCATCGGCGCGTTGTTGATGCCGACCACCTTGCTGCCGCCGCGCTGCGCCGCCTTGCCGGTGAAGGCCTGGGTCGCGAAGTTGATCCGCATGTAGTGCAGCATCGCGTCCTGCATCGCGACCTGCAGCCGTCGTCCCTTGCCGCTGCGTTGCCGGTCGTACAGCGCGCCCAGGATGGTGATGGCGAGCAGCATGCCGGTGCCGGTGTCGCCCAGGGAGAAGCCGGGCCGCGTCGGCGGTCCGTCCGGGTCGCCGGTGACGCTGAACGTGCCGCCGCAGGCCTGGGCGATCATGTCGAAGGCGAGGTTCTTCTCGTACGGGCTGCCCTCGCCGAACCCTTTCACCTGGGCGTAGACGATGCCGGGGTTGATTGCGTGCACCACCTCCCAGCCGAGGCCGAGCCGCTCGATCGCGCCGGGGGCGAAGTTCTCCACCACCACGTCGGCGCGGCGCAGCATGTCCTTCACCAATGCGAGCCCGTGCGGCGACTTCAGGTTGACGGTGACCGACTTCTTGTTCGCGTTGAACACCTGGAAGTAATAGGGGTCGTTGTCCGGCTGTCCGGCGCGCAGGCGCCGCCCGGGATCACCGAGTTTCGGGTTCTCGATCTTGACGACCTCGGCGCCCAGCCAGGCGAGTGCCTCGGTGCAGGCGGGGCCCGCCTCGAACTGCGTCAGGTCGACGATGCGGACGCCCGCCAGCAGACCCAGCTCCGTGGTGACGTCGGACATGGCGTGTTCCTCTCCCTTTGTGGCGCTTGGCCTTTGGGAAGAGCGTGCCATGCCCGCCGGCCGCGGGCCAGCGCGGGATCAGCCCGGCTTGACCAGCAAGGCCGTGATCAGCCGCAACCGCCCGTCTTCCATGGCGCGCTGGGCGTTGCGCATGCGGTCGCGGAAACCGGGCCCCATCACCAGGTGCAGGCCGAGCGCCGGCGGTCCCTCCCCGGGCCGCGCGCTGGCACGTTCGGCGGCGGTTTCCGCGAGGGCGCGGTCGGAGGTGTCCGCAAATTCCGCCACCTGGAACCCGGCGCCCTCGAGCAGGCGGCGCGTCTCCTCCGGCGTGCGCAGGAAGCTGATCTCCGGCCGATCCGCCCACATGACCGGGAAGTCGAGCGGTTCGCCGGTGCCGGCGGCGACGTCCTGGATCGCGAGCCGGCCGCCCGGCCGCAGCACCCGGAACGCCTCCGCGTAGTAGCGCGGCCGGTCGGCGATGTTCATCGCGACGTTCTGTGACCAGGCGGCGTCGAACTGTGCGTCGGGGAAGGGGAGGGACAGCGCCGATCCCACCTCGAAGCGCACCCGATCCTGCAGGCCGACCACTGCCGTCAGCCCGTTGGCGGTGTCGACGAAGTCGGGTGTCAGGTCCACCCCGGTGACGGTGCAGCCGAACGTCTGCGCCAGATAACGCGCTGGGCCGCCGAGGCCGGAGCCGATATCCAGCACCCGCATGTCCGCTCTCGGGGCGAGCCAGGCGCCGAGTTCTTCGGTGGCGCGACGCCGGCGGGAGTGGAACTCGTCGATCGGCGAGAGGTCGTCGGTGGTCAGCCGGTCCATGTCCTTGCCGGCGGCGCGCAGCGCGTCGAGAAGCCGGGTCAGCAGGGCGGATTGCGCGTAATGCTGGGCGACCGTATCGCTCATGACACTTCCTTCTCTCGCGTGGGACGGCATCTCTATGGCTGAGCAACATCTCGACAGTTGGTTGTGATTTCGAGCCGGTTGCTACCGCAGGTGTCGTCTTTCCTTGACAAAGCACGTGCTATTGCGGGATTCCGCTACCATTGTATTTCGTTCGGCCGGGCAGACCCGAGGCTCTGCCGAACGGCATGCCACTTCCACGCGCCGCGCCGGCGGAAGGGACTCGATGCCGCAAGGAGACCCGCCTGACAAATCGGGCGCCGCGATGTTTGCGCAAGCCTTCGCCGGCTTCTTCGATGCCGCGTGGTATTGTGAGCGCTACTCCGACGTGGCCGGCTCCGGCGCCGATCCGCTGCTCCATTTCGTGCATCATGGCATCGCGGAGGGGCGCGATCCCAACCGCTGGTTCGACTCCGCCTGGTACCAGTCCCGCTATGCCGACGTTTCCGCCAGCGCCGCCAATCCGCTCGTGCACTATCTGCAGGTGGGGGCGGCGGAGCTGCGCAACCCGCATCCGCGCTTCGACGCCGCCTGGTATGTGGAGCAGCATCCGGAGGCGGCGGCCAACCCGCTGCTCTACCACCTGCGGGTGGGCGAGCGGGCCGGCTGGCCGACCGAACAGGCGATCGCCATCGCCGACTACCTGCCGGCCACGCCGCATCAGGCGCGGATGCCGCCGCGCGTCTCGGTCGACGTGGTGGTGCCGGTCTACAAGGGGCTGGCGGAGACGCAGCGCTGCCTGAACGCGGTGCTCGCCGATCCGGAGCGGCCGCCGGGGCGGATCATCGTCATCGACGACCAGTCGCCGGAGCCCGCGCTGTCGGCCTGGCTCGACGAACTGGCGGCGGCGCGAAAGATCTTCCTCGTCCGCAACATGCAGAACCTGGGCTTCGTCGCCTCGGCCAATCGCGGGATGGTGTCGGCCGGGGACCACGACGTGGTGCTGCTGAACAGCGACACGGAGGTGCCGCCCGGCTGGCTGGTCAGGCTCGCCGCGCAGGCCTATGCCGGGCCGCGCATCGCCTCGGTGTCGCCCTTCTCCAACAACGCGACGATCTGCAGCTACCCGCAGGAGGATGGCGGGCCGATCCCGTTCGGCCTCTCCTTGAAGGAGGTGGACGATGCATGCCGCACGGTGAATGCCGGCCGCAGCATCGTCGTGCCCACCACGGTCGGGTTCTGCATGTATATCCGCCGCGACGCGCTGACCGCGCTGGGCGGTTTCGACGAGAAGCAGTTCGGCCGCGGCTATGGCGAGGAGAACGATTTCTGCATGCGTGCCCGCGCGCGCGGCTGGGAGAACCGGCTCGCCTGCGACGTGTTCGTCTTCCACGAGGGCAATGTCAGCTTCGGTCCCGAGGGGAGCGCGCTGTCGGCCAAGAGCAGCGCCCTGGTCTGCCAGCGCTATCCCGAATACGACGACCTGATCCTGCGCCACGTCTCGCTCGACGAGGTCGGCCCGTTCCGCTTCGCGGTGACGCTGGGCCTGTTCGGCGCCTCCCGCCTGCCGAAGCTGCTGCTGGTGGCGCACGACCTCGGCGGCGGCGTGCAGCGGCACGTGCAGCATCTGGTCGAGGCGCTGCAGGGCCGCGCGCACTGCCTGCTGCTGGCCGCGAGCACCCGGGGCACCGTGCTCTCGGTGCCGGCCGTCGCGGGCCATCCATGCCTCACCCTGCCGCGCGATCGGCTGGATGAGTTGGTGCTGCTGCTCGAGCATGCCGGCGTCGGGCGGGTGCACATCCACCACACCCTCGGCGTCGACCTCGACCTCCGCCACCTCATCCATCGGCTCGGCGTTCCGTTCGACGTCACCGTGCATGACTATTTTGCGCTGTGCCCGCAGGTGAACCTGCTGCCCTGGCCCGACCAGCCGCATTGCGGGGAGCCCGGACCCGCCGCCTGCAACGCCTGCATCGCCGCCCGCCCGTCGCATGGCGCGCGGGAAATCCTGGCCTGGCGGCGGGAGCAGGCCTGGATGTACCTGGAAGCCGACCGCGTGCTGTGCCCGAGCGAGGATGCGCGGCAGCGGCTGGTGCGGTACGGGATCGGCGGGCGGGCGGTGGTCGCGCCGCACGAGCCGGTGCCGGAGACCGCGTGGCGGGTCGCCGCGCCGCCGTTGCGCGGGCCGCTGCGTGTCGCGGTGCTGGGCGTGCTCGCCAACCACAAGGGCGCGCACGCGGTGGCGGCGGTCGCCGAGGCGGCCGACCCGCGGGAACTCCGCATCGACCTGATCGGATCGGTCGAGACGGATTTCCCGGGCGATGCCGACACGTTGCTGCATGCGACCGGTCCGTATCAGGAAGCGGAGCTGCCGGCCCTGCTTGCGCGGCTGAAGCCGCATGTGGTGTGGTTCCCGGCGGCCTGGCCGGAGACCTTCAGCTACACGTTGAGCGCCGCCCTGGCGGCCGGCCTGCCGGTGGTCGCGACCGCGATCGGCGCGTTCCCGGAGCGGCTGGTCGACCGGCCGCTCACCTGGCTCGCCCCGCCGACGAGTTCCGCGGAGGATTGGCTCGCGCTGTTCGGCCAGGTGCGCGCCCGGCTGAAGGCGCAGCGCGGGGTCGCCACGGCGCCGCGCGCGCCGGTCGCCGATTTCTACGCGACGCAGTACCTCACGCCGCCCACGCCGCCCACGCCGGCGCAGCGGCTGCGCGACCTCCGCCGCCCTGGCCGGACGAGCGTGGTGGTGATCCCGGAGCGTCTGGACGGTCGGGTGATCAGCCCGTGCGCCTATATCCGGCTGCTGCAGCCGCTCGATCATCCGGCGATCGGGGCGGACCTCGACGTGGCGATCGCGAGCGCGACCGAGGCGCTCGACTACCGGTGCGACCTGATCGTGACGCAGCGCCATGCGGTGCCGGACGTCGCCAGTGCCACCGCGCTGGCCCGCCATGCGCGCGACACCGGCGCGGCGCTGGTCTACGACCTGGACGACGACCTGCTGAACATCCCCGCTACCCATGCCGATGCGACCGAACTGCAACCCAAGGCGCGGGTGGTGGAGCGGATGCTGCGGCTCGCCACCCAGGTCTGGGTGTCGACCGACGCGCTCGCCGCCGCCATCGCGCCGGTGCGGGCGGATGCGCGGGTGATGCCGAACGCGCTCGACGAGCGCCTCTGGACCCGCCCATCCCGACCCCCCCGTCCGCTCGGGGCGCCGCTGCGCGTGCTCTGCATGGGCACCGGCACGCATGGCGACGATTTCGCGATGATCCAACCGGGTCTCGAGCGGCTGAAGGCGGCACTCGGCGATCGCGTGACGGTCGACATGCTCGGGGTCACGGCGCGGCCTGACCTGCCGGCCTGGGTGAACCGGCTGTCGCTGCCGGTGGTGGCCGCGGCGTCCTATCCCGGCTTCGTGCAGTGGATCGCCACCCAGCCCGCCTGGGATGTCGGGCTCGCGCCGCTGTGCGACACGCCGTTCAACCGGGGCAAGTCGGCGATCAAGACGCTGGACTATGCGGCGCTCGACCTCGCGGTGCTGGCGTCCGACGTGACGCCGTATCGCGGCTCGCTGGCCGACGGGCCGGGTGGCCTGCTGCTGCCGTCGGATCCAGGGGCGTGGTACGCGGCGCTGAGCGCGTTGCGGCGGGACCCGGCGCGGCTGCGGCGTCTCGCCGACGGCGCCTACACGGCGTTCCTGGCGGACGGCACGCTGGCGGTGCGTGCCGCGTCGTGGCGCGCGGCGCTGCAGGCGGCGCGGGAGTCCGTCAGCGCGCCCGAACCGGCGGTACGAAAGCGGCGGGTACGGCAGGTCGCCTGAGCCCGCGCCACCGCAACAGGCGCAGCGCATTCAGCGTCACCAGCACCGTGGCACCGGTATCGGCCAGGATGGCGGGCCACAATCCGGTGACGCCGACGAGCGTGGTCACCAGGAACACCGCCTTCAGTCCCACCGCGACCCCGACGTTCTGCTTCACGTTGGCCAGCGTCGCGCGCGACAGCGCGACCAGGTCGGCGATGCCGCCAAGCCGCTCCCGCAACAGCGCGGCATCCGCGGTCTCGAGCGCCACCGCCGTGCCGCCGCCCATCGCGACGCCGACGCTGGCCGCGGCGAGGGCCGGAGCGTCGTTGATGCCGTCGCCGACCATCACGACGGCGCCCCGCGCCTTCAGTCCCTCGATCTCGCGCAGCTTCTGGTCCGGCAGCAGTTCGGCCCGCACGTCCATGCCGAGGGTGCGGGCGATGGCGCGGCCGGTGCGCGCGTTGTCGCCGGTGAGCATGACGGAGGCGATGCCCAGGGAGTCGAGCGCGCCGACCGCACCGTGCGCATCCGCCCGCGGCTCGTCGCGCAGGGCGATCGTGCCGAGGGCCTGCCCGTCGCGCAGGACCACGACGGCGGTCTTGCCCGCCTCCTCGAAGGCGTCGATCCGCGCCGCCAGGGCGGTGAGATCGACGCCCTGCTCGCGCGCATAGGCGGGGCTGCCGACCGCGAAGCGGATCCCCTCGACCATCGCGGTCGCCGCCTTGCCCGGGATCGCGGTGGCCTGCGCGGCGCGGGAGGGCTGCAGGCCGCGCGCCTCGGCCGCTTGCAGCACGGCGGTGGCGAGCGGATGCGCGCTGCCCGCCTCGACGCAGGCGGCCGCGTGCAGCAGCGTCCGCTCGTCCGTGCCGTCGACGGGCACGATGTCGGTCACGCGCGGGCGTCCCTCGGTCAGCGTCCCGGTCTTGTCGAAGGCCACGATGCGGGCCTTGCCGATCGCCTCCAGGGCCGCGCCGCCCTTGACCAGGAGGCCGCGCCGCGCGCCGGCGGACAGGCCGGAGGCCATGGCGGCAGGCACCGAGATTACCAGCGCGCAGGGGCAGGCGATCAGCAACACCGCCAGGCCGCGATAGATCCAAATGTCCCACGCCGCGCCGAAGGCCAGCGGCGGCACCAGGATCACCAGCGCCGAGACGATCATCGCCCCCGGCGTCCACCAGGCGCTGAACCGCTCGATGAAGCGCTGGGTGGGCGCGCGGCTCGCCGTCGCCTCCTCGACCAGCCGGACGATGCGGCTGATCGTGTTGTCGGCGGCGGTGGCGGTCACCTGCACGCGCAGCAGGGCGGCCGTGTTGACGGAGCCGGCCACCACCCGGTCACCGGGACCGCGGGCGACCGGCACGCTCTCTCCGGTCACGGGACTCTCGTCCACCGCCGACTCGCCGGTGAGCACCAGTCCGTCGCAGGGGATGCGGTCGCCGGGGCGGACCTGCACCACCTCGTCCAGGCGCAAGCGGTCCGCCGGTACCTCTCGTACCGCGCCGTCGCGCTCCACCCGCGCGGTGCGCGGCACCAGGTCGGCGAGCGCCCTGATGCCGGCGCGCGCGCGGCTGGCGGCGACGCTTTCCAGCAGCTCGCCGAGGGCGAACAGCAGCACGACGATCGCGGCCTCCTCCGCCGCCCCGATCGCCACCGCTCCGAGTGCGGCCAGGACCATCAGGGTCTCGATCGAGAACGGGGTGCCCGCGCGGGCCAGCGCCAGGGCGCGGCGGCCGAACGGAACGACCGCGACGAGCGTGGCCGCGAGGTAGAGCCAATACGCCGCGGCCGGGAACAGATGGGCGAGTGCTGCGGCGGCGCCCACCAGCAGGGCGAGAAGCGCCACGAGCCGCGCCTTGCCGGTGCGCCACCAGGGCAAGCTGGCGCGCATCCCGGCCGGCCCTGCCTCGTCGTGCGCGTGCGGGCGCGCGGCTTCGGCGCGGACCTGGATGCCCGCGGCAGGAGCGTGCACGTGGTGGTCGTGCTCGTGGTGGTCGTGCCCGTCGCACCCGCACGACATGTCGGCGGGCGCGGGGTGGTCGTGCCCATCGTGGGCGGCGCGCGCGGGGCGGTCGTGCCCATCGTGGATGTCGTGCGTGTGGGTGGGATGCGCGTGGGCGTGGCCGCCGCAGCAAGCCGTGCCCCCCGTCCGCGCCGCGGCATCCGGGTTGGCGCGGGCCGTGACGGCGTAGCCGAGTGCCGCGACGGTCTTCTCGATGCGGGCGGAGTCGGCGCCGGTGCCGAACTGCACCGTCATCGTCTCGGTCATCAGGTTCACCTGCACGTCCTGGACGCCGGGAAGCCGGGACACCGCCTTCTCCACCTTCGCGACGCAGGCGGCGCAATCCATCCCGCCGACCTGCCAGCTCCGCGTCCTGCCCGCTTCCTCACGCTCCAGAACCTCGGGCACGCCGTGATCTCCTGACTGCGTTGTCCCGGTTTCATGCAACCTGTAGCAACTGCAGGAGCAAGCGGAATGCGCGGCGGTTCGGCTCCGGCGAGGCCGCCTCCGCCGATCGCGCGCCATATTCGAGCGCGCGATTCACGGCTCCGGCGAGACCGCCTCCGCCGATCGCGCGCCGGATGATCTTGATCCGTCCCCGGCGCAGGCCGACATCGACGCCGGCCGGGGCGACAGGAGGAGCGAGGCGATGGACGCGGCGGAGTATGCGATCGGCGAGCTGGCGCGCCGGACCGGCACCAAGGTCGAGACGATCCGCTGGTATGAGCGGAACCAGCTCATGCCGCAGCCGGCGCGGACGGCGGGCGGGCGGCGCGTGTACCGACGTGTGCACCTCGACCGGCTGGCCTTCATCCGGCACGCGCGCGAGCTGGGCTTTCCGCTCGACGACGTGCGGGCGCTGCTGCGCCTGACGGACGTGCCGGAGCATTCCTGCGCCGAGGCGGATCGCATCGCGCGGGCGCATCTGGCCGCCGTGCGCGGCCGCATCACCCGTCTGCAGGCGCTGGAGGCCGAACTGGCGCGTATGGTCGCGGATTGCGGCCAGGGCCGGGTGGCCGATTGCCGCGTGATCGAGGTGCTGGCCGACCACAGCCACGCGAACTGCCTCCACCCGGAGGGGCATGGCGGGCCGGAGGCGTAAGCCAACCGAGGGCGGGCGGCCCGCTCCGACCCAGGGCAGGGCGCGGCCCGCGCTCGGTCAGAACCGGACCACCAGCGACCCGGAAACGGCGTTGTCCTGCACCCGGCCACCGAACTGCCCGCCATAGCGCACGCCCAGGCCGACGTTCCGCGCGATCGCGGCCTGTAGGCCCAGGCCCAACACCGCCTGGTCGGTCTGCAGCGCGACGCCGTTGGTGGCGAAGGCGATCCCGGACAGCGCGAGGCCGGCCTGCGGCACCGTGTTGCCGATCGTGTGCTGCCAGCCGATCGAGGCGTCCAGCGTCATCGGCATGCCGGCCGCCGCGAAGGGCAGGCTGCCGCGGGCGCCCAAGGTGGAATAGCCGTTCGACTGCACCGCCCCGCTGCCGGTCACCGCCGCGGCGCCGCCGGCTTCACCGAAGCTCGAGGTCGCCACGCGCACGAAGGCGAGCTGCGCGAAGGGCTGCACCGTCGCGCCGGCGAGCGGCCGGTCGAGATGCAGGTCGACGAAGGCCTGGGTGGTGGAGCCGTGCAGCGCGGCGCGGTCGGCATCGCTGAACCCGGGGAACTGCACCACCCGGCTGGCGGAGATGTCGTGATAGCTGTAGCTCGCCCCCAGCGAGAGCCCGATCGCGCCGAAGCGCCGGCCGCCATAGGCGCCGAAATGGGCGGTGGTGGCATCGCCGTTGCTGGCGCCGCCGTCGGTGTTCAGGAACGAGCGGTCGAACCCGGTGACCAGGCCGGCGCGCCACGCCTCGCCCAGCATGGCATCGACGCCGATCAGGTAGCCGCCGATCGAGCGGTTGAGTGCGCTCGCATTGCCGTCGCTGCCGGTCGACCCCCAGGCGCCCAGCGCCTGCTGCCAGATGGTGGCGCGGGAGCCGGGGGCGAGGTCCTGGGCGTCCGGGCCGTCGGCCACCGGATGCGGCGCGAAGGCCTGCCGCAGCCGCGCCGCCAGCGTGTCGCGCAGGTAGAAGGATTGCTGCTGCAGCGCGGTCTGCAGCGAGCCGTAGAACGAGGCCGACAGCGTCGCCAGCGCGGGCGGGGCGGTCTGATAGTTCAGCAGCGCGAGCGGCGGCACCAGCGGATCGGCATTGGGCAGCGCGTCGATCGCGGCGCCGGCGCGTATCTGGTTCGTCGTCTGTCCGGCCGAGGCGAAACTGGCGCCGCGCCCGATGGTGACGCCGACCGTGTCCGGTCCGTAGCTGAGGCTGGTGCCGAGAAACGGATAGGCGCTGCCCCAGGGGCCGGTCACGCTGCCGAACTGGCCGCTGACGCCGCCGGCCGCGTGCAGGATCGTGTAGCTGCCGAAACCCGGCGTCGTGCCCGCCGCCGGCAGCAGGACGAGCGCCGCGCCGCCCAGCGACGCGGTGGCGGCGGTGGTGATCCGGTCGCTCTGCCCCGACCCTCCGAGTTCAGCCGCGTAGGTCGCGTTGTACGTGAAGGTGATCGGGCCGGCGGCGGCGATGGTGCCGATCGAGTTGCCGGGTGCGATGGTGCCGCCGATCGTCAGGCTGCTGCCATAGCGTCCATTGCCCGACAACAACCCGTTGGCGATCACCGGCCCGGTGACGAGGCCGTTGTTGACGACCGAACTGCCGACCGCCTGGGTCAGCGCGCCGGTGATCGTGCCGGTGTTGGCGAGCGCGCCGCCGCTCGCGATCCCGAGCGGGGCGGTGATCACGCCCGCATTGGCGAGCTGGCCGGAAACGGTGGTGGCGCCGCTCATGGTGCCGGTGTTGCTCAGGGACCCGCCGCTCAGCACGCCGACGGTTCCGGTGATCACGCCCGCATTGGCGAGTTGGCCCGCGACCGTGGTGGCGCCGCCGAGGCTGCCGGCATTGGCGAGCGCCCCGCCGCTCGCCACCTGCAGAGGGCCGGGCAGAGTGCCCGTGTTGACGCCGCTGCCGGCGATCGTCACGGCGCCCTGGATCAGGCCGGCATTGGCGAAGCTCGCCCCGGCCGGCACCACGACGTTGGCGTTCACGCCGGCGCCCTGCGCGACGGAGAGCGCCCCGACCAGCGGCGACGTGGCGCCGAGCAGGCCCTGCAGGACGGAGGTGCCGCCGGTGTAGGTGAGCGGGCCGGTGAGGGTCAGGGTGGCGGCGCCGGTCTTCACCAGCCCGCCCGGACCGCCGATCGGGCCAGACAAGGTGGTGTCGGCCAGCGTCTGGAACGTGCCGTCGCCGATGTCCAGCGTGATGCCGCGTGCGGAGGTGAGCGCCGCGGTGGTCTGCAGCGTGCCCTGCTGCAGCGTGAGCCCGCCGGATGGGGCGCCCAGCAGGGAGTCGCGCGCGATCGAGAGCGTCGCGCCCCCAGTCACGACGGTCCCGCCGGCGTAGCTGTTGGTCGGGTTGGGGATCCAGGCGAACGGCAGGCTCGACTCGACCGATGGCAGGCTGGACAGATCCTGGGAGGGGAACAGCAGCAGCGACTTCGGCTGGCCCAGCACCAGCGTGCCGCCGCCGGTCACCACGAGCTGTCCCTGGCCGGTGATGGTCGCGTTCAGCGTGACGGTCTGGCCCTGGGTGTCGAGGATGCCGCCGCCGGTCGCCGCGCCGTATGGGATGCTGAGCTGCACCCCGGTCGCGCTGGTGATCTGCGCCGGCTGCAGCACGCCGTTCTTCACGATGAAGAAGTCGTCCACCAGCGTCCATTGCGGGTCGACGCCGCCGACCCCGGCGGGATTGGCGGAGGCCCAGAACTGGCTTTCCAGCCAGTTGTGCTGGTTGTTCACGTTGATGACCTGGTAGCCGTAGGTGTTGGCGACCTGTACCTGGCTGAGCGAAAGCATCGTGGTGTTCGACCAGGTCGTGCTTTCGCTGCCGGCGAATTGCGGGGCGACCTGGTAGGTCAGGCCGCAACTGGGCGGCGCGCCGGGCTGGCTGCAGAACCGCGCGAACGGCTCGTAGGTGCCGCCGGCGCCATTGGTGATGTAGGCGACTCCATTGTTGTACAGCCGCTCGTAGCCGTGCACGTGCCCAGCCAGCACGAGGTCGACTTTCCCGCCATCGAACCACTGCATGTAGGTGGTGGCGAGATGGCCGTCGCCGTAACTGTGGGCGGGGCCTTCCTCGGGCGCGGAGCTGGTGGCAACCGGCTGGTGCATCTCCACGATGTTCCAGGTCGCGGTGGAGGCGGCGAGCGCGCGGCTGAACCACTGGCCCTGCGGCGAGTTCGCGAGGTTGGTCGCCGAACTTCCGGCGTTCTGCATGTCGATCGTAGCGAGTCCGCCCTGCAGCACCTCGTTCGGGTCATTCGACAGCGAGAAGACATGCACGGAGCCGGGTCCGCTGCCCTGCTGCGTGTCGTACCAGCGGAGCGAGCCGGACGGGGTCTGCGCGTTCGGCGGCGTGGCGAGGGCCGCGAAATAGGTCTCGTAGTTGTCGGCGTTCACCGGCGTGTTCGGGGCGCCGAACACGATCGGCGTCGTGCCGCCGCCAGGAAGGAGCTGTCCGAGGGTGGAAGCATGCGCCTGGATGTTGGCGTCGAGCGCCACCACCTGAGCCGCGGCGGCCTGCGCCGCGGTGTAGAACCCGTTCGGGTTGGAGAGGCCGGGTCCGATCCCGTAGGTCGTGCTGTAAGGGTAAGGCGGGCCGCCCGATGGGGTGTAGCTGAGTGGCTGGCCGGTCAGCGCGAAGACCTGCACCTGCTCGTGCCACCAGTCGTGATCGCCGATCGCCGGGAAGAAGCGCGTCGTGGCGCCGCCGTTCGGCACGGTGCCGCTCTGCTGCATGTAGGGGCCGTACAGGCTGCCGATCGCGGTCGTGTAGTAGCCGGCCGGGGGCGGGCTGAGCGTGAACGGCATCTTGTTGCCGGCATAGGCCAAGCTCGACTGGTCTACCGGGCCGTAGATCAGGTCGCCCAGCGCCAGGATGTAGGCGGGAGCCTTGCCGGACAGCGCCGCGGCGACGCCGGTCGCGGCCTGCGCGATGACGGGGGCCTGCGGCGGTGAGGCGGTGGAGCCGAAATCACCCACGACGCCGAAACTCTGGTCGGCGCGCGCCGGAGCGGCTGAGAGGGCGAGCAGGGCGGCGGGGAGCGCGCAGATGGCGCGAAGGCGCGCCGTGCAGGCGCGGTTGATCGGGCGGTTTTCATTATGAACGGGCATCGACGTTCCGCTCCGGCTGTTACGATGTCGATAGCCGGGTGCCGGGACCGAAACAAGAGTCCGTGAGGGGTGTGTTGGGGCCGCGTGTGGGGCGGTGCGGTGGGGATCCGCGGGTCGGGGCCCGCGGATGACGGAGGGTGCGTGGTTGACGCAGGGTGCGTGGTTGACGGGAGGGGGCGTGGTTGACGGGAGGGGGGGGTGTCGGGAGGGGGAGCGGGCGGGCGGTGCGGTGGGGATCCGCGGGTCGAGGCCCGCGGATGACGCAGGGGGCGCAGATGATGCAGGGGGCGTGATCGACGGGAGCGGGGGCGGATTGGCGCGCGGGTGGCGGGGAGGTCAGTCCATGGCCGCGTGGGCGGGGTCCGGGGCGGTGGCGCGTTGCGGGCGGCGCATCAGGAACAGCAGCAGCAGCGACGGCAGGGTGGTGAAGATCATCAGGTGGTAGTCGTCGATGTAGGCGATGATCTGCGCCTGGTGGTTCACCACCTGATCGAGCATGGCCATCGCGTGCGGGGTGCCGCTGCCCCAATGGTGCTGCACCGCATCGCCCTGCTGCAGCGCGCGATTGAACGGCGTGATGCCGGCACCGATCTCGGCATGCAGCACCTGCGTGTTGTGCGTCAGCATCGCCGAGGTCACCGAGACGCCGATCGCCGCACCGATGTTGCGGAACAGGCTGAACAGCGAGGCGCCGTCGGTGCGGTATTGCGATGGCAGCGTCGCGAAGGCCAGCACCTGCAGCGGGATGAACAGGAAGCCCAAGCCCACGCCCTGCACCATGATCGTCAGGATGATGGTCTGTTGCGACACGTCGGGTGTCCAGCCGGTCATCTCCCAGATCGACCACACCAGGGACAGGATGCCGCAGGCCATCAGCTTGCGCGGGTCGAACCGCGCCGCGAGCCGGCCGCCGATCAGCATCGCCGCCATGGTGCCGGCGCCGCGCGGCGCCATGATCAGCCCGGCCGTCTCCACCGGGTAGTTCGCCAGGTTCTGCAGCCACGGCGCCATCAGCGAGGAGCTCGAGACCAGGATCGTGCCCGCGGCGAACATCATCAGCAGCCCGCAGCTGAAGTTGCGGTCGCGGAAGATCGCCGGCGGAATGAACGGCTTCTGCGCGGTGAACATGTGCACGACGAACAGGTAGACGCCGAGCAGGCCGAGGACGAGTTCGATGAGGATTTCGCGGGAGGCGAACCAGTCCTGGTTCTGGCCGCGGTCGAGCATCATCTGGAGGCCGCCGATGCCCAGCGACAGCACGCCGAAGCCGATCCAGTCGAACCGCATGTTGAAGTTGGGATGCGACCGCGGCATGAAAAACAGCAGGCCGAGCGTGGCGAGAATGCCGAACGGCAGGTTGATGTAGAAGACGAAGCGCCAGTTGTAGAGTTCGGTCAGATAGCCGCCGAGCGTCGGGCCCAGGATCGGGCCGATCATCACGCCGACGCCCCAGATCGCCATCGCCTGGCCGCGCTGCTCGACCGGGTAGATGTCCATCATGGTGGCCTGGCTCAGCGGCACCAGCGCGGCGCCGAACACGCCCTGCAGGATGCGGAAGATCACCATCTGGTCGAGCGACTGCGCCGCGCCGCACATCATCGAGGTGATGGTGAAGCCGACCAGGCAGGCGATGAACAGGTATTTCCGCCCGAACCGTGCGGCGAGCCAGCCGACCGGCGCCGTCATGATCGCCGCCGCGGTGATGTAGGAGGTCAGGACCCAGGTGATCTCGTCATAGGTCGCCGAGAGACTGCCCTGCATGTAGGGCAGCGCGACGTTGGCGATGGTCTGGTCGAGCGCCTGCATCAGCGTCGCGCCGACGGTGCAGAGCGTGATCAGCAGCCGGTGCGGCACCGCCTCGGTGCCGGCCATCGCGGCGTTGGGCGCAACCGCCGCGCCGGCCGCCGGCGCGGCGGGAGAGGAAGCGGCCACGCGGATCAGTACAGGTCGCGCAGGGTGCGCTTGTGCCCGGTGTCGATCTCCGCCACCACGCTCATGCCGGCGCGCAGTTCGGGATCGCCGGGCTTGCGCTCCACCTGGATCCGGACCGGGATGCGCTGCACCACCTTCACCCAGTTGCCCGAGGTGTTCTGCGCCGGCAGCACGGAGAACTCGGAGCCGGAGTTGGGGGCGATGGTCTCCACCACGCCGGCCCAGGTGCGGCCGGGATAGGTGTCGACCGAGATCTCCACCGGATCGCCGGGCTTCACCCAGGTGAGTTCGGTCTCCTTCGGGTTCGCCTCGATCCACACGCGTTCGGTGGAGACGATGCCGAACGCCGCGGTGGCGGCGGCGAGATACATGCCCGGCTGCACCGTCTCGACCTGGGTGACGACGCCGTCGAACGGCGCATAGATCACCGTATGCTCGAGCTGGCGCTGCGCCTCGTCCAGCCGCGCCTTGGCCTGCAGGTAGTCCGACATCGTGGTGACGTCGACATCGGCTTCCCCGCCCAGCCGCGCGAGCTGGACGGCGGCGGCGACGCGCAGCGATTCGACGCTCTGCTTGCCGGCCGCGAGCGCGAAGCGGGCATTGTCGTATTCGGCGCGGGTCACGCCGCCGTTGCGTACCAGCCCGGCGAACCGATCGTAGTTCGCCTGGTCGGAGTTGACCTGCGCCTGCTTCACCTCGATCTCGCGCAGCAGCCGCTTGTACTCGAGCTTCATCGCATTCAGCGTCGAGACCATGCCGTTCAGGTGCGCGCGGGCGCCGGCGACCGCGATCTCGAACGGGCGCGGGTCGAGCCGCAGCAGGACGTCGCCCTTGCGGACGCGCTGGCCCTCCCGGACCGTGACCTCCTTGACGATGCCGGAAACGTCGGTGGCGACCGCTTCCTTGGCGGCGCGCACATAGGCGTTGTCGACCGAGACCCACCGCCCGCCGGTGAGCCACCAGGCGCCGGAGCCGATCGCCACGGCGAGGATCCCGCCAAGCATCAGGATGGGGCGCAGCACGCTACGGGTGGTGCGGCGTCGGGTCGCCGGGGCCTCGGCCACTCGTGGGGCCGGGCTGACGGTGGCGGAGGCCTCGCTGACCTTCGGGGCGGGGCCGGCGGTCGCGGCTTGCGACATCAGACCGCCTCCTTCGCTGCGGAGGGCGTGCCGTCACCGACCCGAGCCTCCGGCTCCGACGTGTCGCCGGCGCGTCGGGCATGCGCCTCCTGCGTCAGGGTGGCCTTGATGCGCAGCAGCGCCTCCACCGTCGTGTCGATCGTCTTCGGATCGAGGCCCTGGCTCACGAGCTGGGTCATGGCGGCGCGCTGCTCGTGGATCTCGAGCAGGACCGCATGTGCCGGCGGGCACAGATGCAGGCGCCAGATCCGGCGGTCCCGCGGATCGGGCCGCCGCTCCACCATGCCACGTGCCTCCAGCCGGTCGATCAGCCGGGCGACGGTGATCGGCTCCACGTCCAGGTGTTCGGCGAGTTCCTTCTGCGTGATCCCCGGCTGCCGCTCGAGCCAGATCAGGATGCCCCATTGGGCCCGCGTCATGTCGTGGCTGCGTGCCCGCTTGTCGGCATCGACCCGGACCAGCCGGGCGACATCGTGCAACAGGAACAGCAGGTCTCGCCGGAAATCGAGCACGGACGTTCCTCGGATATGATTTCTCTAGTGATGATAAGCGACGTTATCATATCCCGACCAGCACTCTCGGTATGCATCCAGCGCAGGGCGGCCACGCAAATCCCTGGCCTGCGATGCGGTTCCCGATCGTTCCCGTTTCCGCGGCGACGACGGGGCTTGACCCGGCACGGGTTTCCGCCCGAAGCCTCCCGCGCCGGTGCACCGGCCGAGGAAACGCGTTCAAGAGCAGCGAAGGGGAACGTGCATGTTGCGACGGGGATTCCTGGCGGGAACGGCGGCTGGACTGGCGGCGGCCGGGTCCGGGATGCTGGCGCGCCCGGCCATCGCGCAGCCGGCGAAGAAGCTGGTGTTCGTGCCGCAGGCGAACCTGACCAGCCTCGACCCCGTCTGGACCACGGCGACGGTGTCGCGGAACTACGCGTTTCTCGTGTACGAGACGCTGTACGGCATGGACGCGAAGCTGAACGCGAAGCCGCAGATGGTCTCGGGCCACACCGTCTCGGACGACGGCAAGCGCTGGACCATGACGCTGCGGCCGGGGCTCGTGTTCCATGACGGGCAGCCGGTGCTGGCGCGGGATTGCGTCGTCTCCCTGCAGCGCTGGATGAAGCGCGATGCGATCGGCCAGATCCTGGCCGCGCGGCTCGAAGCGCTGGAGGCGCCGGACGACAAGACGCTCGTGTTCCGGCTCAGCAAGCCCTTCGCCGCGCTGCCCTATGCGTTGAGCAAGACGCAACCGAGCCCGGCGGTGATCATGCCGGCGCGGCTGGCGGAGACGGACCCGTTCAAGCAGGTGACCGAAGCCATCGGCAGCGGGCCGTACCGGTTCGAGGCGAAGGAGTTCAACTCGGGCAGCCTCGCCGTGTTCACCAAGCACACCGGCTACGTGCCGCGCGACGAGCCGCCCAACTTCACCGCCGGCGGGAAGCACGCCTATATCGAGCGGATCGAGTGGCGGATCGTGCCCGAGGCGTCGACCGCCGCCAACGCGCTGATGGCCGGCGAGGTGGATTGGGTCGAGCAGCCGATCCCCGACCTGTTGCCGATGCTGAAACGCAATGCCGACGTGGTGGTGGATCGGCTCGATCCGTACGGCCTCTACCCGGTGGGCCGCTTCAACACGCTGCAGGGGCCGACCGCGAAGCAGGGCGTGCGGCAGGCGATCCTGGCCGCGGTCAATCCGGTCGAGGTCATGCAGGCGGTGGTGGGCGACGATCCCAGCGCCTATCACGCGCCGATCGGCTGCTACCTGTTCGGCACCCCTTCCGCCAGCACCGCGGGCATGGACCGGCTCGGCGGCAAGAAGCCGGTCGCCGAGATCAAGGCGATGCTGCAGCAGGCCGGCTACGACGGCGAGAAGCTCGTGCTGCTGCACCCGACCGACCAGCCCTTCTACGACGCGATGTCGCAGGTGCTGACCGCGACGATGAAGCGGATCGGCATCAACGTGGACGACCAGTCGATGGACTGGGGCACCGTCGTGCAGCGGCGCAACAGCCGCGAGCCGCTGGACAAGGGCGGCTGGTCGATGTTCCCCGCCTCGTTCCCGGCGGCCGACTACCTGGATCCGCTCGGCGCCCCGGCGCTGCGCGGCAACGGCGCGAAAGCGTGGTACGGCTGGCCCACCATGCCGAAGGTCGAGGAACTGCATTCCGCCTGGCTCGATGCGACGGACGAGACGACGCGCAAGAAGCTCGCGGCCGACATCCAGCTCGAGGTACTGACCTACGCGCCCTACGTGCCGCTGGGGCAGTACTCGCTGGCGACCGCGTGGCGGAAGTCGGTCACCGGCCAGCTCAAGGGGCCGGTGCCGCTGTTCTGGAATCTGCAGAAGGCATGAGCCTCGCCGGCGTCCTCTGGGTCGCGGCCGGTGGCGCGCTAGGCAGCGTCGCGCGGTTCTGGCTGGCGTTCGTCGTCGCTGCGCTCACCGGGCCGGCCTTTCCCTGGGGGACGCTGCTGATCAACATCGGCGGCTCGTTCGTGATCGGCTGGTTCGGGGCGCTGACCGGCCCGCGGGGGGCACTGGACGTGCCGCCCGACATCCGCCTGTTCGTGCTGGTCGGGATCTGCGGTGGGTTCACCACCTTCTCCTCGTTCAGCCTGCAGACGATGGAACTGCTGGAGTCGGGGGAGGTCGTGCGGGCCGGCGCCTATGTCGTGGGGTCGGTGACGCTGTGCCTGCTCGCGACCTGGGCTGGCCTGGCCTTGGGGCGTCCCGCGTGAGCGACGGGATCAACGGTCGCGTGAGCGGCCGGATGGGAGGTGCCGCATGAGCCCCCGAGTCCTTGTTCTGCTGCTCGACGCTGCCGGCGCGCCCGCGTGCCTGGAGGCGGTTTCCGGCGCCTGCCGCGCGCTGCCCGATCCGGAAATCCTGGGGCTGCATGTCCGCTGCGATCCGGCGAGCGCCATCATGCCGAGTGAGGAGGTGCTCACGACGGCGCGGCGGGCCGCGCTGGAGGCGGAGGCCGACCGCGCGCAGGCGGCCATCCGCGCCGCGTGGCAGGTCTGGTCGCAGGGTGGCGTGCACGCGACCTGGCGGGAGGAGGCCGGCGACCCCGCCGCGGTCGTCCGCGCCGCCGGGACCTTCGCGCTGATCGCGATGAGCTTGCCGGGGCCGGACGCCCTGCCGGCGCAGCGTGCCGCGCTCGATGCGCTGCTGTTCACCCCCGACCAGCCGGTGCTCGTCGTTCCGGCCGGTTGGAGCGGAGAGTTCGGTCGGCATCTAGCGGTCGGCTGGCGCGACACCGAGGGAACCCGCCGGGCCCTGGTTGCCGCGCGACCCTGGCTGCGGGCGGCGGATCGGGTGACGCTGCTCGCGGTCGCCGACGACGGGCCCTCCTGGCCCGAGGACGCTCTGCTGGGCGTCGAGCCCGGGCGCCTGGAGCGGCGGAGAATCGAACCGGGGGGACAAGACGAAGCGGATTCGTTGCTCGCGGCTGTAGCGGATGCGGGTGCTGATGGTTTAGTGATGGGTGCGTACCGGCGCGGCCGGGTGATGGAGTGGATTCTGGGTGGGGTCACGCAGCAGTGCCTGTGCGCGGCGACGCGGCCGTTGCTCATGGTCCACTGAGTTCCCGATTGCGTCGGCGGCGCTCGAACAGGGTGCGCTGCGCTCCGTCTCGGCCGCATCGATGATGGTTGGACCGGTGACACGAAAGAAGCGGATCAAATCCGCTCGGACGCATATGGCAGCATGCCATGGCACCGGTGGAGGGCACGATCCGCATCGGCACACATGCGCCAGAACAAGGCGCGGCAGGGACGGGGTTGCGTGCACATGAAGGTTCTTCTGACCGGCGGTTGCGGTTTCATCGGTTCCGCCGTGGTGCGCCACCTGCTGCGCCAGTCCGACCATGTGGTCGTCAACGTCGACAAGATGACCTACGCCGCGTCTGAGGACGCGCTCGAGGAGGCGCGTGGGCATGAGCGGCACGTGCTGGTGCGGGCCGATATCGCGGATGCCGCGGCGATGCGGCAGGTGTTCGCGACGCACGATCCGGACGTGGTGATGCACCTGGCGGCGGAAAGCCATGTCGACCGCTCGATCGATGGCCCGTCCGACTTCGTGCAGACCAACGTGGTCGGCACCTTCACCCTGCTCGAGGCGGCACGCCGGCACCATGCCGAGCTGACCGGGGCGCGCCGCGCGGCGTTCCGCTTCCACCACGTGTCCACCGACGAAGTGTTCGGCGCGCTGGAAGCCAACGACCCGGCCTTCACCGAAGAGACGCCCTACGATCCTCGCAGCCCCTACTCGGCGACCAAGGCGGCGTCCGACCATCTGGTGCGGGCCTGGTTCCACACCTATGGCTTGCCGACGCTGGTCAGCAACACCTGCAACAACTATGGCCCCTGGCAATTCCCCGAGAAGCTGATCCCCCTGGTCACGCTGAACGCGCTCGAGGGCAAGGAACTGCCGGTGTACGGCGACGGCTCCAACATGCGCGACTGGCTGTATGTCGACGACCATGCGGCGGCGCTGGTGCGTGTGCTCGAATGCGGCGAAGTGGGCGCGACCTACGCGATCGGCGGGCGCCAGCCGCGCACCAACCTGCAAGTGGTGCGTACGATTTGTGCGCTGCTCGACAAGCGCGTGCCGGATGCCGCCGGCCCGCGTGAGCGGCTGATCCGTTTCGTCGCCGATCGGCCGGGCCACGACTTCCGCTATGAGATCGATCCGAGCCGCGCCGAGGTGGCGCTGGACTGGGTCGCGCCGCACGACTTCGAGACCGGGCTCGCCCGTACCATCGACTGGTATTTGGCGAACCGCCTCTGGTGGGAAGGCGTGCGCGCCGCGCGCTACGCCGGCCAGCGCCTCGGCACGGCGGCCTGAACGCCGGGCGGCCCTGGTCTTGCATGTTGCGGGGACGATCGGATCGCGCCTGGTGGGAACGATGGTGACGCAAGCGATCGCCGATCCGGGCGCATCTGGGTTCGAAGGAGACAGCACGCGATGAAGGGCATCCTGCTTGCCGGTGGCTCCGGCACCCGGCTGCACCCTATGACCTTGGCAGCCTCGAAGCAGCTGCTGCCGGTCTACGACAAGCCGATGGTGTACTACCCGCTGTCGACGCTGATGCTGGCCGGGATCACGGAGATCATGGTGATCTCCACCCCGGACGACCTGCCGCAGTTCAAGCGCCTGCTGGGGGACGGCAGCAAGTTCGGCATCCGCTTCGCCTATGCGGTGCAGCCGAAGCCGGACGGGATCGCGCAGGCGTTCCTGATCGCGCGGGACTGGCTGGCCGGCGATGCCTGCGCCCTCGCCCTCGGCGACAACCTGATCCATGCCGACCATCTCTCGACCTTGATGCGCACCGCGGCGTCCCGCCCGGTCGGCGCGTCGGTGTTCGCCTATCGCGTGCGCGATCCGGAACGCTATGGCGTGGTCGCCTTCGACGAGTCCGGCAAGGCCGTCGAGATCGTGGAGAAGCCGGCGGCGCCGACCTCCAACTGGGCGGTCACCGGCCTCTATTTCTACGACAAGCACGTAAACGACATCGCACCGCAGATCCGGCCGTCGCCGCGCGGCGAGCTCGAAATCACCGATCTCAACCACGTCTATCTCGAGATGGGCACGCTGCACGTCGAGAAGCTGTCGCGCGGCTGCGCCTGGCTGGACGCCGGCACGCCGGACAGCCTGCTGCAGGCGGCAACCTTCGTGCAGACCATCCAGTCGCGCACCGGCATGCTGGTGGGCTCGCCCGAGGAAGTGGCGTTCCGCATGGGCTATATCGACGCGGACGCGCTGCGCGCCCATGCACGCGGCCTCGGCAAGACGGATCTCGGCCGCGCGTTGCTGGAACTGGCGGAAGGGGAACTCCTGTGAAGGTCGAGCCGCTCGAGATCCAGGACGTCAAGCTGATCACGCCGTCGAAGTTCGGTGATTCCCGCGGCTTCTTCTCCGAGACGTGGAACGGCAAGCGCTTCGCGGCCGCCGGGATCGAGGGGCCGTTCCTGCAGGACAATCATGCCTTCTCCGCCCAGCGCGGCGTGCTGCGCGGGCTGCACTGCCAGGTCGGGCCGAACGCGCAGGGCAAGCTGGTCCGCGTGGTGCGCGGGGCGATCTGGGACGTGGCGGTGGACGCGCGCCGCGGCTCCCCCACCTTCGGCCGCTGGGTGGGCGCCGAGATCAGCGCCGCGAACTGGCGGCAGATCTGGGTGCCGGTCGGGTTCCTGCACGGCTACGTCACGCTCGAGCCCGACACCGAGGTGATCTACAAGGTGACCGGCGAATACGACAAAGCGGCGGAGCGGGGCGTGATCTGGAACGACCCGACGATCGGCATCGACTGGCCGATCGACCCGGCGATCGTGATCCTGTCCGAGAAGGACACGGTGCTGCCGACGCTCGCCGCCAGCTTGGACCTGTTCTGAGCATGACCCCGATCCTGGTCACCGGGGGCACCGGCCAGCTCGCCGGCGCGCTCGCCGCCGCGGCGCCCGATCGCGTCCGCCGCGTCGGCCGGCCCGAGTTCGATTTCGACCGGCCCGAGACGCTCGCCGCCAGCTTTGCCGCGGTGCGTCCCGCGCTGGTGGTGAATGCGGCCGCCTACACCGCGGTGGACGCCGCGGAGGACGACGCGGAGGCCGCCTATCGCGCCAACCGGGACGGACCCGCGACGCTCGCGCGGCTCTGCGCCGCCGCCGGCATCCCGCTGATCCACGTCTCGACCGACTACGTGTTCGACGGCGCCAAGGGCGCCCCCTATGTCGAGACCGATCCCGTCTCCCCTCAGGGCGTCTACGGCGCGAGCAAGCTCGCCGGCGAGCAGGCGGTGCTAGGAGCCGGAGCGCAGGCCACCATCCTGCGCACCTCCTGGGTCTATGCCGCCCAGGGCAAGAACTTCGTCCGCACCATGCTGACCGTGGGCGCGACCCGCGACCGGCTGACCGTGGTCGCCGACCAGCGCGGCTGCCCCACCACTGCGACCGACCTCGCCGACGCGATCCTGGCGATCGCCGATCGGATCGCCGCGACCGGCTGGCGGCCGGAATACGGGGGCCTCTTCCACGCCGCCGGCAGCGGGGAGACCACCTGGTTCGGCCTCGCCACCGCCACGTTCGAGGAAGCCGCGCGCCATGGCGCCAAGGTGCCGGAGGTGGCGCCCATCGCCACCGCCGATTGGCCGACCAAGGCCAGGCGCCCGGCCGACTCGCGGCTGGATTGCGGCAAGCTGGCCGCGGTGTTCGACGTGCGGCTGCCGCCCTGGCGCGACAGCCTGGCGCGGACGGTCGACGCGATCTACGCGCCGCCGCTTGGCTGAGCGGTGAGCATGCCCGCACCCGCGCGGGTCGCCATCCTGCTGTCCACCTTCAACGGCGCGCGCTTCCTCCGCCCGCAATTGCACAGCCTGCTGGGGCAGACGCATCGCGACTGGGTGCTGTACTGGCGCGATGACGGCTCGACGGACGACACGGTGCCGCTGATGCGCCGCTTCCTCGCCACGCTGTCGCCGGGGCAGGGCGTCGCGCTGGAGGAGGCCGAGCGGGTCGGCCTGACCGAGAGCTTCCTGCGGCTGCTGCGGGCGGCGACGCGGGATGGCGTGCCCTATGCCGCCTTCGCCGACCAGGACGATGTGTGGCTGCCGGAAAAGCTCGCGCGGGCCGTCGCCGCGCTCGAGACGGTGTCACCGCAGCGATGCGCCCTGTATTTCGCGCGGCAGATGCTGGTGGATGCCGATCTGCGGCGCATCGCGATCTCCTTCCCGCTGCACCGGCCGCCCGGCTTCCCGACGGCGCTGACCCAGAACGTGGCCACCGGCTGCACGGTCGTGCTGAACCGCGCGGCGATGGTGACGATCGCGGGCAGCCGCGCGCCGGCCGCGTGCCTGCACGACTGGTGGAGCTACCTCGTGGTCGCGGCCGGCGGCGGGGCGCTGCTCGCCGACCAGGAGCCGGTGGTGCTCTATCGCCAGCATCGCGGCAACACGGTGGGCGCCCCTTCCAGCCTGTTCCGGCGCGGCATCGCCGCGCTGCGGCGGGGGCCAGCCGCGTTCATGAACATCTTCCGCCAGAACGTGGCCGCCCTGCTCGACCAGCCGGCCCTGCTGACGCCCGCGGCGGAGGCGGAGCTGCGCGCCGTCGCGGCGGCTTTGCGCGGCGGCCGGCTGGCGCGGCTGCGGGTGCTGGCCAATCCGAACCTGCGGCGGCAGACCGGGGCCGAGACCCTGGTGTTCCTGCTCTGGTTCCTGCTGGCGCCGCTCGACGAAACGCGGCTCTGACCAAAGCGTGAGCGGCGCTCTCCGGTGATCGTGAAGCGCTGCCCCCTGCAGGCCGGTTGCCCTGGCGCAATATTGCCGTGCGTGCATCCGGGTTATCCGGACGAACCAGCATGGGGAAGAACAGTGCTGACACGAGCGAATTTCCTGCGCGGGGCGGTCGCCGCCCTGCCGATGCTGGCCGTCGGCCGCGCGGTCCTGGCGGAAACGGACCAGCAGGCGGTGATCGACGGTGCCCGCAAGACGCTGGCGGACCTGCATCGCGACAAGGCGTTCGGCAATGCGCGGGCGCTGCTGCAGCAGGCGCGCGGCGTGATGATCGTGCCCAAGCTGTGGAAGGGCGGCTTCATCGTCGGCGGCGAAGGTGGCGAGGGCGTCGTGATGCTGCGCGGCAAGACCGGCTGGAGCGACCCGGCCTTCTACGCGATCGGGTCCGCCTCCTTCGGCCTGCAGATCGGCCTGCAGCAGGCGGAAATGGTCATGCTGGTGATGACCGAGAAGGGCGTCCAGGCGCTGCTGCGCGACGAGTTCAAGCTGGGCGCGCAGGCCGGCATCGCGGTGGCGACGCTGGGATCGGGCGTGCAGGGGGCGATTGGCGGTGCGTCGGGGCCCGACGTGGTGGTGTGGTCCTCGGGCACCGGCGTGTATGGCGGCCTGACCCTGGAAGGCTCCCTGATCCGTCCGCAGCCGGCGGACGACCGCGCCTTCTATGGCCGCCCGGTCACCACACGCGAAGTGCTGTACGGCACGACGCCGAGCCCGAAGGCGGCGGCGTTGCACCAGGCGTTGGCAAGCCTGAGCTGAGGCGAGGCGGGCGGCGGGCGGGCGAGAAATCGACGCGTCGTCGCTTGCAGGCGCCGGGTCGGCGTGTTAAGTCGCCGGCCCGCTGTCCTTGGGGGATAGTTTAGCGGTAAAACTCCCGGCTCTGACCCGGGCATCCTTGGTTCGAATCCAGGTCCCCCAGCCACGGCAAATCCTTCGATGGCGTCGCTCGTTGCGCTCGGCTCGCGGACCGTCCGGTCCACGGCGCTGGTCCAGCGACCCGTAAGGACGATGCTTCCCAGGCTTCCGGTGCAAGAGACGGCCCAAGCCCTTCGCAGACGCGTGCCGTCCGGTTGTGCGCAGGGTCATGGCGAACGCGACGGGCTCGAGGAAAGCGCGGGGTTTCGGGCCTTCGTCAGCGCCTGATTGAGCCCCTCGCCATCGCGAACGTGCGGCGCTCGAGCGGGCTGCGGAAAGGGGCGGTCGGGCCGGGGTCCCCGGTCAGCAGGGATCCTCACCCCGAACCTCGGTCGCGCCGCGGCGCCCGAGCTTCGCCGCGGCGCGCTGCGCGATCGCATCGGGTTCGAGCGATCTTCGTGCAACCGCCGCCGCATCCGGCACGCCAAGCGCCAGGAGAACCATCTCCGCCACGGTCTCCGCGTGATCGGGCGCTGCGTCGCCACGCAGCACCGAACGCATGCCCATCAGGCCCGCCCCCAGCACGATGTCCGTTGCGGCCTGCGCCGATTGCACCGTGAACCGCCGCTCCCTCATTCCCGCCGCGATATCCTCCGCGAGAAGCGTCGGCATGCTGGTCCCAATCGGAGCCGCGATCAAAGCGATGCGGACGATGACCCACCCGCGCGTCGAATCCGACGCGGCAAGCCGGATGTAGGCGCGGACGGAGCATCCGACACGATCCGCCGGGTCAGGCAGGTCCCGCACGAGGCGTATGTCGTCGGTCAGGAACTGATCACTGACATCGGTTGCAACGGCAATCAGCAGCTCTTCCGTCGTTCTGAAGTAGTTATAAAAAGAGCCGCGCGCGACGCCTGCTTCGGCGACGAAATCGTCGATCGTCGGCGCATCGGGTCCCATCCTGGCAATCACCCTCATCGCTGCGCTCACCAACGTCGCGCGCGTGCGCGCTCGTTTCTGTTCGCCGATTTCCTTTCGTCGAGCAGCTCTCGCACGAGAATCCTGGTCAGATCGTGTTGACATTTTCGCCAAATTGACACTATCGTCATTCATGCACAAGGGAGGGGCGTGTGAGATCGCGGCCAATGACG
Source organism: Rhodospirillales bacterium (assembly GCA_017304945.1). GTDB lineage: Bacteria > Pseudomonadota > Alphaproteobacteria > Acetobacterales > Acetobacteraceae > Rhodopila. Next base: position 10,997 of record JAFKLG010000087.1, on the reverse strand, counting down.
GACAGCTCCGGTCCTCGACAGCGGGGGATCACACGACATTGCCGTCGTGGCTTGCCATTTCGCTCCAGTGCTGTGGCCGTGCTCGGCGCAGGGTTGCTCAGTGCGAGTGCAGGTTGGACGCAAGCCGTCGCCCAGGAATCCGCTGACCCGAAGGTCGCGCGGGAGTCCGTCGATCCGAAGGTCGTCCAAAGTTCCCTCGATCCGAAGGTCACCCAAGGTTCCGCAGACCCGAGCGTTGCCCAGGACTCTGCAGATCCGCAGTGGCGATTTTATCTGACCCCATATCTCTGGATTGCTGGTGTCAGTGGCAGCGCGCAAACGCCGATCTCCCGTCTCCCGACCAGGGATGTCTCGGTCAGTTTCGGCGACGTGCTCTCCAATCTCGGCGCCATCCCTCTGATGGGGGCCGGTGAGGCGCGCAACGGCCGGTTCGGCGTGCTCATCGACTTTATGGCTCTCTCGGTCAAGAGCGACGTCAGCACGAATGGCCCGCTCTATTCCGGAGGCAACGTCCGGATGACCCAGATCACCGGGACGGTGATGGGCATGTATCGCGCGGTCGAGACAAACAATCAGTTTCTGGACGTCGGCGCAGGCGTCCGTCCGTGGAGCGTGTCGACGAAATTCACCCTCAATGCTGGGCTGCTGCCGGGCGTCTCGACGTCGCAATCCGTCTCCTGGGCCGATCCCTTGATTGCGGCCCGCTATCACGCGGACATCTCAAAGACGCTTGGCCTGACCGTCTACGGTGACGTCGGCGGCTTCGGTGCCGGATCCGAGCTGACCTGGCAGGTGCTCGGCACCGTTGATTACCGTTGGAACGACTGGCTGGTGACGCGGCTTGGCTATCGTCACCTGCACATCGATTACCAGGCCTCGGTGCTTCGTCTCAACATCGGTCTCAGCGGACCGATCCTTGCAGCCACGTTCCGCTTCTGAGGGGGCGAACATGAACAAGACGAGGCGAGACCTGCTGCTTGGCGCGGCCGCCGTCGCGGGAACGTTCGGCATCGTGGCGCAAGCCGCCCAGGCCGCTTCCGCGCAACAGATCGAGCGCGATGCGCGACAGGCGTTGCAGAGCTTGTACGCAGCGCAGCCGGAGGCGCGCCGGCTGGTGTCCAAGGCGAAGGCGGTCCTGATCTTCCCCAAGATCATCAAGGCTGGACTGCTCATCGGTGGTCAGACGGGAGACGGAGTCCTTCTGGCCGGCAACAAGCCGGAAGGGTACTACAACATCACCGCGGCATCGTTCGGGCTGCAGGCTGGTGCACAGCGCTTCAGTTTCGCGCTGTTCTTCATGAACGACGAAGCGCTGAGATATCTCCGCGAGAGCGACGGCTGGGCGATCGGCTCCGGTCCGAGCGTCGTCGTCGTCGATCAGGGCGTCGCCAAGAGCATGACGAGCACGACCCTTGCGAGGGACGTGTACGCCTTTCCGTTCGGACAGCAAGGCCTGATGGCCGGCCTTGGTTTGGAAGGCTCGAAGATCACACACATCACCCCAGGCAAATAGCCTCGCGCCTAGGCGCGGAGCGCAGGAGTCTCATCATGAGCCAGAGCAATCTCCACGCGGGCGGAGCTCGCGGGCAGTCACGTCGTGCGTTCCTCGCTCTTGCAGCGGCTGCGGGCGCGGCGCCGCAAGTGGGCTTCATGCCTGGAGCGGCCGCGCAGACGCCTGCGGCCCCGGCAGTGAACACGCGCGGCAACGGCCGGCCCAACATCCTGTTCGTCTTCACCGATCAGGAGCGCTACGCCCGTCAGAGGCCGCCAGGTCTTTCGCTCCCGGGGCACGAGCGGCTGCAACGGACCGGTGTGACCTTTCACAACCACTACTGTCCGGCGGTGATGTGCACCTCCTCCCGTTCGGTCCTCGTCACCGGCGTGCAGACGCCGGACAACGGCATGTACGAGAATTGCGACGTGCCGTGGATGGGCAGCCTTTCCAGGAAGGTGCCGACGATCGGCCACATGTTGCGCAAGGCGGGCTACTACACCGCCTACAAGGGAAAGTGGCACCTCAACAAGGAGTTCGACACGGAGGATCCAGAACGCCGCTTCACCAAGGACATGGAGGCCTATGGGTTTGCGGACTTCTATGGCCCAGGTGACATCATTGGCCATACGCATGGCGGCTACCAGTTCGATCACCTGATCGCCGGCAGCGCGGTCACCTGGCTGCGACGCAAGGGGCGCCCGCTCAGCGACGGCAACAAGCCGTGGTGCCTGTTCGTGAGCCTCGTCAACCCGCATGACGTCATGTACTTCAACACCGACGAACCTGGTAAGCCGGTGCAGGATACCGGTCGTCTGATGATGCACGCCGAACGGGCACCCGAGCACGAATTGTATCGCGCGACATGGGATCAGAAGCTGCCCAGAAATCTCGGCGAGCCGTTCGATGCGCCCGGCCGCCCCAAGGCCCATGCCGAATTTCATAACACATGGAACTATGTGCTCGGGCACATCCCGAACGAAGAGGCGCGCTGGCGTCGCTTCAACGACTACTACGTCAACTGCACCCGCGCGGTCGACCTGCAGGTCTCGTCGCTGCTGAGTGAACTCGACAACCTGAACCTGACCGACCGGACCATCGTGGTGTTCACGTCGGACCATGGCGAAATGGCCGGCGCCCACGGGCTGCATGGCAAGGGTCCGTTCGTCTACGAGGAGACGACACACCTGCCGTTCTACGTCGTGCATCCCGATGTCAGGGGAGGCCAGGACTGCCGTGCGTTGACCGCACACATCGACGTCGTGCCCACACTGCTCTCGATGGCCGGGGTTGGTCCCGGCAAATCCGGTGAGGTTGCCGGCCGTACCCTGCCGGGCAAGGATCTCTCGTCCGTGCTGGGCTCCCCAGGTGGCGCCGACATCCATGCGGCGCGCGAGTCCATCCTGTTCACCTATAGCGGCCTCGCGATGAACGACAGCGACCTGTGGCGCAACGTCGACAACGCCAAGGCAGCCGGCAAGAACCCCGCTCTGGCGCTGGTCAAACAGGGCTTCAAGCCGGACATGCAGAAGCGCGGCAGCCTGCGGATGGTGTACGACGGGCGCTACAAGTTCACGCGCTACTTCTCCCCGCTGCGCCGTAACAGCCCACGCACCCTCGATGAACTCTATCGCTGGAATGACGTGGAGCTGTTCGACCTGCAGTCGGATCCGGAGGAGATGGTCAACCTCGCCGTGGACCGGGAGGCCAACCGCGATCTCATCCTGACCATGAACGCCAAGCTGGAAGCGGCGATCAAGGCGGAGATCGGCAAGGACGACGGCCGGGAAATGCCGGACATTCCGTTCATCAAGTGGACCATCGATCGGGTCGATTTGTGAGCCACGGCCGTTCCATCCTGCTGCGCATCGGGCACAACCAGGTCACGGCAATCCCCACTGCGCTCGGCTATCTCGAAGCGCAGATGGCCGATTTCGCCGAGACCGGGACCCGCGCGCAGCGTCGGGTCGGTTCGCCAGGCAAGCGCGATGGCCTGTGCTGGCCGGCGGCCGGTGATAGGCCGTCGGGTCCGCTGGTCGAAAACGGCCGGGATCGCCGGCGCCATGCAGCGCTTCGATCCCGATGCCGGTTGGTCCCCCGCCGATACCGAGCGATGATCATGCATCCCTTGCGGATCCTGGCGGCGCTTTGTCTGGTTGCGGTGACGGCTTGTAGCGGGCCGAACCGGATCGGCGCCGTGCCACGAGGACTCGCCGATCAGGCGACGGTGCTCGATATTCCGAACGCGCGGTTCTGGGCGGATACGCAAGGGCCAGACCTGATCAAGGAAGCGATGGACGCCCTGGCGCGCGAGCGGGCCACGCTGGGCGTCACCGGCCCGGCCTCGAGCATGCCACCGGCCAACTTCCTCTCTCTGTCCGGTGGTTCGGATAACGGCGCATTCGGCGCCGGGCTGTTGGTAGGGTGGACCGCCGCCGGCACGCGCCCGAGCTTCAAGATCGTCACCGGAGTCAGCACGGGTGCCCTCATTGCACCCCTGGCTTTCCTGGGTCCGGACTACGACCCGCAATTGCGGGACGTTTATACCGCCATCAAACCCAGGGACATTTTCGAGTCCCGCGGCCTGCTGCTGGCTCTGTTCTACGATGCGCTGAACACCACCGATCCGTTGTACCGGCTGATCAGCCGGTACGCCGATGAGAAATTGCTGGCCGCGGTTGCGCGCGAATATGCCAAGGGTCGCCTGCTGCTGATCGGGACGACCAACCTCGACATGCAGCGCCCCGTCATCTGGAACATGGGGGCGATCGCCAGTAGCGGGAAACCCGGCGCGTTGGAGCTATTCCGCAAGGTCCTGCTCGCCTCGGCAGCCGTGCCAGGGGCATTTCCCGCGGTGATGTTCGATGTGGAGATCAACGGCAGGCACTATCAGGAGATGCATGTCGATGGCGGCGCGGTCATGCAGACGTTCCTGATCCCGCCGCAGGTCGGCGTGCTCGTCGACATGCGCGGCCAACAGCATGTGCGAGAGCGTCATGCCTATGTGATCCGAAATGGCAGGCTCGATCCGGAATGGGCCGACACGCAGCGATCGCTGTTGAGCATCACGGGCCGCGCCATCAGCACGATGATCCATTACAGCGGCTACAACGACATCGTGCGCATCTATGGCACGTCGCTGCGAGACGGCGTGGATTTCAATCTCGCCTATATCGGTTCGGACTTCGCCACGAAGCACACGGACATGTTCGAGACGAGCTATATGCGCGCGCTGTTCGATTACGGGTATCGGCAGGCTCGCTCCGGCTACCCGTGGCATAAGACGCCACCCGTGTACTCCCAACCTGATGGCGAGGAGAGACTGCTCGCTCAAACCCCGCCTTCCGCTCCCGAATGAGCTGATCGCGGTTTCGCGCCGAGCGCAGTCGTGCACGTGCGCAGTACTCGAAGCGCCTGATTCGTGGCGGTGGTGATGCAGTCGACCATGGCAACCGGGGTGCGGAGCCGCGGGCCCAGTCCCGCCAGCGCGGCGCCGCCCAGGATGATCGACTCCGCCCCGGCCTGCGCCAGCGCGGCGGCGGCCGTATCGAGGGCGGCCAGGAGCCGGTCGGGCTGCCGCGCGACGTCGAGGCCGGTGCCGTCGAGCGCCCGCACCGCGACGCACAGGGGTGCGGCCGGATGCGGACGGAGGCGTTCCTCGAGCATCGGCTTCCAGGCCGGGCCGACGGTCAGCACCGCGAAGCGCCGTCCGGCTTCCGCCGCGGCATCGAAGCAGGCCTCGGCGAGGCCGATCACCGGTACCGGCGCGGCGATCTCTCGCAGCGCCTCGAGCCCGGGATCCCCGAAGCAGCCCAGGATCACCGCATCGGCGTCCCCGCCCGATTGCTGCCAGGCGTCGAGCGCCGCGTGGGCGCCGATCACGGCGCTGGCGCGGCTTGCGATCACCGGCACGCCGAACCCGGCCGTGACGCCGCGCACCGTGGCACGCCCGCCGTATTCGCTGCGGATCTGCGCCACCATCGCCTCGGTCATCGCGGCGGTGGTGTTGGGATTGATCAGCAGCAGGCGGGGCGGGCTCATGCCGGCGCGAACCGCGTGATCCAGTGTTGCGCGATCGCGTCGCGGCGGGCGAACCAGGCGCCACCACGGTCGCGCATGTGGCGCAGCACGCGCTCGAGCCCGGCGATGCGGCCGGCGCGCCCGATCATGCGCAGGTGCAGCCCGACCGACAGCATGCGCGGCGTCTCCGCTCCTTCCTTCCAAAGCTGATCATAGGCGTCGTTGACGTATTCCGCGAAGTCCGCCGCGGTGACGAAGCGTTGCTGGCCCTGGTGGAAATGCATGTCGTTGGTGTCGAAGCTGTAGGGCAGCACGACGTGGCGCGTGCCGCCGACCTCGACGAAGAAGGGCAGGTCGTCGCTGTACGCGTCGCTGTCGTAGAGGAAGCCGCCATGCTCCAGCAGCAGCCGGCGCGTGTTGGGGGAGGGGGCGGAGCGGGTGTGCCAGCCGACCGGCGCGACGCCGCAGGCCGCGCGGATCGCGGCGACCGCGCGGGCGATGGTCGCGCGCTCCTGGTCTTCCGGCATGTTGGCGTGGCGTTCCCAGCGCCAGCCATGGCAGGCGATTTCATGTCCGCGCGCCAGGGCATCCTGCGCGAGCCACGGAGACCGCGCGATCGCGCGCCCGCAGGCATTGAGCGTGGAGGCCGCGCCGGCCGCATCGAGCGCCGCCATGATGCGCCAGTAGCCGACCCGCGTGCCGTATTCGAAATGCGTGTCGCGGCACGGATCGGGGGCGTCGCGCACTTCGTCGTTCACCTCGTACACAGCCTCGTTGCGCTCGTCGCCGTCGATGATCGACAGTTCCGCGCCTTCCTCCACGTTGACCACGAAGGAGACGGCGACGCGCGCGCCGCCGGGCCAGCGCGGATCGGGGGGCGTGGGGCCGTAGCCGTAGAAATCGCGCATCAGACGCCTGCCATGCGGTCGAGGCCGACCAGTCGCTCGCCCAGGATCAGCACCAGCACGGTGAGGCCGATCATCAAGGTGGAGACGGCGGCGATGGTGGGATCGGGGGATTCGCCGATGTACTGCAGAAGCTGGATCGGCAAGGTCTTGTGGTAGACGTCGGTGAGGAAGATCGACACCGGATAGTTGTCGACCGAACTGAGGAAGCCGAACAGGCCGCCGGTGAGGAAGGACGGGGCCAGCACCGGCACCATCACCTGCAGCACCGCGCGCGGCCAGGACAGGCCGAGCGTGCGCGCCGCGTCGAGCAGCGTGAAGTCGAACAGCGACAGGCCGCCGGTCAGCGTGCGCATCACGTAGGGCAGCACCACCAGCACATGCGCCAGCAGCAGCGTGGGCAGCGCCTCCCGCAGGCCCAGACTGCGGAAATATTGCAGCAGGGCGATGCCGAGAACGAGTCCCGGCAGCATGAGGGGGGAGACGAGGAAGGTGGTGATCGCCTCGCGTCCCGGGAACCGCCCGCGCACCACGGCGATCGCAGCGAGCGTGCCGAGAACCAGCGAGACGGCGGTGGCGATGGCGGCGACCTCGAGTGAGAGCAGCACCGAGGGCAGCAGCCCATCCAGCGCGCCGATCTGCCGGTACCAAATGAGGGAGAGTTCGTCGCGCGGCAGCTCGAACACCGGCGAGGGCGACAGCGAGACCGCGATCGTCACCGCGAGCGGCGCGAGCAGGAAGACGACGCTCAGGGTGAGCATGGTCCAGGCGAGGGCGAGGCCGATGCGTCTCATCGGCCGCGTCCGGTGAACCGGCGCGACAGGGCGGCGCTGGCAATGATCGTTGCGAGCGAAAGCACCAGCAGGGTGACGCCGGCGACCGACCCTTTGCCGGGGTCCTGCAGATAGAGGAACGACGTGGCGATCAGCGTCGGCAGCGTCTGGTAGGTGTCGCCGATCAGCAGCGTCGGGATCACGTAGGCGGCAATCGAGAGCGAAAAGACCAGGGTGATGCCGGCGATCAGCCCCGGAAGAGTGAGCCGCAGCGTGACGGTGAGGAAGCCGTGCAGCGGCGTGCTGCCCAGCGTCGCAGCCGCCTCGGTGAGGCGCGGGTCGAGCTGGCGCACCACGGCGAACAGCGGCAGCACCATGAAGGGCAGGAAGATGTTGGTGATGCCGATCAGCAAGCCCGCCTCGGTGAACAGCAGCCGGAGCGGCGCGTCGGTGAGGCCGAGTGCCTGCAGCGCCTGGTTGACCACGCCGTTGCCGCGCAGCAGCACGGTCCAGCCGAAGGCCTTCACGATCACGCTGACCGAGAGCGGCAGCAGCAGTGCCGCGATCAGCGCGGATTGCAGCAGGCTGCGGGTGCGCGCGAGGGCGAAGGCGGCGGGATAGCCGAGGAGCGTGCAGAACAGCGTGCACAGCACGGCGACGCGCAGCGTGCGGCCGACCACGCCCCAGTTGTAGGGCGTGGTGAAGAAGCGCGTGTAGTGCGCGAGGGTCCAGCCGCTGCGGTCATGCAGGCTCTCGGCCAGCAGCACGGCGAGGGGCACCGCGAAGAGCAACAGGAAGTAGATGGTGGCGGGCAGGCTGAGCAGCCCGACGCCGGCGGGGCGCAAGCGTCTCATGGGGTGCTCCGCGGGTCGTGGGGGCGGGGGGCCGCCTTCCGTGTCATGGCCGGCGCAGGAGGGGCGTGCGTATCGCGGCGAGGGCCTGGTGTCATGGCCGGCGAAGGCCGGCCATCCACGACGTCCCCACACGGCACCATCGAAGTCATGGATGGCCGGCCTTCGCCGGCCATGACACGAAAGGCGGTGCGGCCTGCGCCGGTCACGACGGTGCGGCCTGCGCCGGTCACGACGGACGGCGACACCATTCCCCTCATCCCGCCACCTGCGGAAACAGCAGCGTGTCCTCGGGTCGCCAGGACACCAGCAGGTCGGACCCGGGTACCACGCGCTCGCCCATGTCGTTCGACGTCTCGAGCACCACGCGGTCGCCCTCCGCCGCCACGCCATGCACGAGGCAGCTCCGCCCGAGGAACGTGCGGTCGGCAACCCGGATCGTGGCCGTGTTCCCGGCCCGCGGTCCCGCGCCAGGGACATTCCCCGCCCCAGACCCGACCCCGATCTTCTCCGGCCGCACCGCCAGCAGCACCCGCGCGCCGCGCACGAATTGGCCGCGCACCCGCACCGGCCCCAGCGCCGTCACCACCTCCAGCATCGGGCCGTCCACCCGCTCGACCACGCCGCTCAGCGTGGTGGACAGGCCCACGAAGTCCAGCACGAACGGCGAGGCCGGCCGGTCGTAGATCGCGCGCGGCGCGTCGAGCTGCTCGATCCGCCCGGCGTTCATCACCGCGATCCGGTCGGACAGCGCCAGCGCCTCCTCCTGGTCGTGGGTGACGAAGATCGCCGTCATCCGCAAGGCGCGCAGCAGCGTCCGCAGCTCCACCTGCATCGTCTCGCGCAGCTTGCGGTCGAGCGCGGAGAGCGGCTCGTCCAGCAGGATCAGCGCCGGGTTCACCGCCAGCGCGCGGGCCATCGCGACGCGCTGCTGCTGCCCACCCGAGAGCTGCGTCACCGGCCGGTCGGCCAAATGCGTGAGCCGGATCATCTCGAGCCCGCGCGCCACCCGCGCCGCGGCCTCCGGCTTCGGCACGCGGCGCGCGCGCAGGCCGAAGCCGATATTTTCCGCGACGGTCAGATGCGGGAACAGCGCGTAATTCTGGAACACCACGCCGACATTGCGCTTGTGCGGCGGCAGGCGCCCGAGTTCCCGCCCCGCCAGGGTGACGCGTCCGGCATCCGCGGTCAGCAGCCCGGCCAGGATCCGCAGCAGCGTGGTCTTGCCGCAGCCCGACGGGCCGAGCAGCGAGATGAACTCCCCCTCGGCGACGTCGAGCGAGAGCGCGTCCAGCACCGTCGCGCGGCCGAAGCGCTTGGCCACGCGGTCGATCCGCAGATACGCGTCCGGCGATCCGACCACGCCGTTCGGCGATCCGACCACGCCGTTCGGCATGTCAGGCCATGACCTCGTTCCACTTCTGCAGCCAGCCCTCGCGGTTCTTGTTGACGTTGGCCCAGTCCGGCGCGAACGGATCGCCCGGGTTGATGAAGCCGGCCGGCAGCGTCACCGCCGGATTGGTCGGCAGCACGTAGGATTTCTCGACCAGGATCGCCTGGATCTCCGGCGAGAGGAACGCGTCGATGAAGGCGTCCGCCCCCGACTCGTTCGGCGCGCCCTTCACCTTGCAGATGCCGGACGGCATCGCGAACACGCCCTCTTTCGGCGCGGCGAGATCGACCGGCGCGCCGGCCGCCGTGCGGATCAGCGTGTAGCTCGAGAACTGGCCACCCATCATCGTGGCCTCGCCGGATTCCAGCAGGTTCTCGGCCTGCGGCTGGTTCGTGTAGACGGTCAGCACGTTGGGCTTCAGTGCGGCCAGGCGCTTGAACCCGGCATCCATCTGGTACTGCGCCTCGGCATAGGGCTTGCCGGTCTCCATCGCGGCGGCGACCAGCAGCGTCCACAGCCCCTCGGTGTTCTGCAGCGACGGCAGCACGACCTTGCCCTTCGCCGCCGGCTCCCACAGCGCCGCGTAGCTGGCGACCCCGTGCGGCAACGCCTTCTTGTTGTAGGCGACGCCGGCCCAGGGCTGCTGGTAGTTCGCCCAGGCGCCGTCCAGGTGGATCGCCGCGGGCTTGATCTTGCCGAGATTGGGCACCTTCGAGGGGGAGAGCTTCGCGAGCAGCCCCTCCTCCCACGCGATCATCATGATCGGGTCGTCCATCAGCACGACCGACATTTTCGGCGCGCCCTTGTCGGCCCGCAGCTTCTCGAGATTCACCAGGGAGCGGGTGCCGTCGAACACCACCTTGAGGCCGAGTTGCTTCTCGATCACCGGAAAGACGAACTGCTTCATGTAGCCGGCCATGCCGGCCGCGCCGCCCACCACCAGGTCGCGCGGTTCGGCGCGCAGCAGGGCAGGGGCGGCGAGGCTGCCGGCGATGGCGGCGAGGCTGGTCTGAAGCACGCGGCGTCGGGTGGGAGCTGGCTGGCGCATGATGTGCGGTCCTGTTCGGGCGCGGACCCTCCGCGCATGCATCTGGAAATGCAATCGGCGTACCGCTTCCAAAGTGCATGAAGTTATAGCCTCATGTGGGCACATGCTGCCGCCAGCATTCACGGCGATGCCGCTTGGGATGCCGGTTTTCCGAGCATATGGGTGGAAATGACGCTGGGTTGCGGAAAGGGAGAGAGTGGTCTTGTATGGGGACATCGTTTCCACCAGGCCCGCACCGAACCCGATGTCCGATCCCGAAACCCGCCTGCGCTGGGTCATGGCCTATGAACGCTCCGGCAACGCCGCCGCGGTCTGTGCCAGCTTCGGGATCTCCCGCCCGACCCTGCGCAAATGGGTCGCCCGCTACCGCGCCGACGGCCGGGACGGGCTGCAGGAACGCCCGCGCACGCCGGGCCGCGTCCCCAACCGCAAGATCCATGCCGCCGAACAGGCCCTCATCCTCCAGCTCCGCCGCGAACGCCGGCTCGGCCTGCATCGCCTGCGCCGCGAACTGC
>JAFKLG010000026.1 GCA_017304945.1 Rhodospirillales bacterium | reverse complement strand
GACCCGCGGCACCGCAGGCGCGGCGGCCTGGGTCCGTCCGCCGTCATGATCACGGCGTGCCGCCGGCAGACGTCGTCGCGGCGGCCGGCACGTCCGGCGCCGCGGCGCCCGCTTGGGCCGGCGCGGCGGCCGGTACCGGCCCGGCGGCTGGGACCGGCCCGGCGGCTGGCGCCCGCTCGAGACCGACCAGCGCAAGCTTCAGGTAGCCCGCCGCCCGCAGCGCATCCATCGCGCCCATCAGGTCGCCATAGCTGACCCCCTTGTCGGCGCGCAGGAACACGCGGGTGTCCTTGTCCCCGCCGGTGGCGGCGTCCAGCGCCGCGCCCAGCTCCTCGGGGGTGACCGGCGTGTCGCCGAGCACCAGCGAGAGATCGCCGCGCAGCGTCAGGAACTGCGGATGGTCGGGACGCGGCTGCTGCGCGGCGGTGCTCGCCGGCAGCTCCACCTTCACGTCCACCGTCGCGAGCGGCGCCGCCACCATGAAGATGATCAGCAGCACCAGGATCACGTCGATGAACGGCGTGACGTTGATCTCGTGGGTTTCCTCGGGCCCGTCCTCTTCGAGCCCGAACCCGGTTCCGCCGGCCATCGGGGCTACTCCGCCGCGCGGTGCAGCGGACGCCGCAGCGGGCCGGCCGACGCCCGCGCCGCGTCCTCGGCATGCGCGCGGTCGAGGTCACGCGCGGCATGCGCCAGCACCAGCGTGGCGAGATCGGCGAGGCCGGCGCGGTAGCCGGCGAGCATGCGCGCGAACAGGTTGTAGACCAGCACCGCGGGGATCGCCGCGGCGAGGCCGGTGGCGGTCGCCAGCAGCGCCTCGGCGATGCCGGGCGCGACCACGGCGAGATTGGTGGTCTGCGCCTCGGAGATGCCGACGAAGCTGTTCATGATCCCCCAGACCGTGCCGAACAGGCCGATGAACGGCCCGCAGGCGCCGATGCTGGCGAGCAGCCCGGTGCCGCGCCCGCGATGCCGGCCCGCCTGGTGGCCGATCCGCCGCAGATGCAGGGCGATGCGCTCCTTCACGCCGTCGGCGGGCAGGTCGGCCGACAGCGCCATCTCGGCGCGGGCCGCGTCGACGAGCCGGCGCGCGATCGGCTGGGCGGGCCGCTCCGGCAGGCCGGGCACCGCATTCACCGCGGCGATCGCGGCGCGCAGTTCCCGCCGGCTCGCCAGCAGCTCCAGCCCCTTGGCGATCAGCAGCGTCCAGGTGGCGATCGAGGCGAGCAACAGCAGCGCCATCACCCCCTGCACGATGGGGTCGGCGGTGGCCACCATCTGCCAGGGCGTGAGGCTGACATGGGGCAGGACGGCATTCGGCACGGCGTATGTCTCCGAGGGTGTCATGGCCCGCGCGACAGGGCGGCGGCGCGGGCGGTATCGAGGCGGCGGCGGTTGCGGCGGCGCAGCCACCACAGCAGCGGGCCGGTGATGGCGAAGAGCGGCAGCGCGGCGCCGCCGAGTACGGCGAGCGCCCGCCAGACGGGGCCGAGACCGGCCCCTTCATGCAGGTCGTGCATCCAGCGATAGGTGCGATCCGCGGCGGGCTGCGCGCGTGCGTCCTGCACGGCCAGCACGCGGCTGGCATCGGGCGCGACCTGGACGGCGATGCTGCCCGTCGCCCCCTCGCCGCGCGGCGCCAGCAGGAAGACGCGAATGGCCTCGCCGGGGGCCGCCGGCAGGAACACGGCGCGAAGCGACGCATCCGGCGCCGCCTGCATGGCCAAAGCGAGCGCGCGGTCCAGATCCGGCGGCGCCGTCGCGGCGGGACCCGCGACCCGCATGGCGCGGGGCGGTCCGCCGCCCTCGAGCCCCAGCAGGCCGCGGGAGGTGCGTGGGAAGGCGAGCGCCACGCCGGTGACGGCGAGCACCAGCAGGACGCCCACCGTCCAGATTCCGACGGCGCCGTGCAGGCTGCGATGGAACCGCATGCCCCTCGCCCGCCAGGCCACGGTGACCGCCGCGCCCCAGCCGCCCGGCCGCGGCCACCAGATCGGGATGCCGCTCACCAGCAGCAGCACGAGGCCGAGGCCGAACCAGCCGCCGAGGCTGCGGCCGCCCCAGTCGGGGACGAGGAACTGCACGTGCAGGCTGCGCAGCCAGGCCCAGGCGGAACTCGCCTGTCCGACGACGCGCAGGTCGACCGGATCGACCAGCAACGTGCGAGGCGGGGCATCCGGCGCGCGCACCTGCACCTCCGCCGGTGTGCCGGGTCTCGGCGGCACGTAGCGTTGCGCCCGCGCGGCCGGCCCCGCCGCCTGGACGGCGGCGGCGACGGTGGCGGCGGCGGGCTGTGGCGCCCCGGCCGACAGGGCCGGCCCGACCTCCGGCAGCCAGGGCTCGAGCGCGAGCACGCCGCCGGTCAGTCCCTGCAGGGCGAGCGGCAGGGCGAGCGCCAGTCCGATCCAGCGATGCGCGAGGCGGAGCGCGCCGCGGAGATCGCGCCTGGTGCCGGCAGCGGCCCGCGGGCGCGCGGCGGGCGCCGGGGGGACCGACGCAGCAGGCGGCGCGGCATCGCGCGGCCGTGCCGTCCAGCCGGCCGGGTCCGCCTGGTCCGCCCCGCCGACCCGTCGCGGCGACGACCGCATTTCGGACGCGGACACCATCAGGTATCCGCCCAGCGCCGCAGCAGGTTGTGGTAGACGCCCGTCAACGGGATGATCGAGCCGTGCTCCGGATGGTCGGTGGCGACGGACTGGATCGCGGTGTCGAGGTCGAACAGCATGGTCCGCGCGGCGTCGTCGCGCACCATGCTCTGGATCCAGAAGAAGGCGCTGATGCGCGCGCCCTGCGTCACCGGCCGCACGTCGTGCAGGCTGCCGGAGGGATAGAGCACCATGTGCCCGGCCGGCAGCTTCACGGCATGCGCGCCGTAGCTGTCCTCCACCACCAGCTCGCCGCCCTCGTACTCCTCGGGCGGGGTCAGGAACAGCGTCGCCGACAGGTCGCTGCGCACCCGCACGGGCGTACCCGGCACCGAGCGGATGGCGGTGTCGACATGGGTGCCGAAGCGGCCGCCGCCCTGGTAGCGGTTGAACATCGGCGGGTAGACCTTGAGCGGCAGCGCCGCCGAGATGAACAGCGGCGTCCGCTCCAGCACCGCCAGGATCGCATCGCCGAGTTCGCGCGCGAGCGGATGGTTCTCCGCCATCTGCTGGTTGGTCTTCACGCGCTGCGCCTGGTAGCCGGCGGTGACGCGCCCGTCGATCCACTCGGCCGCCTCCAGCCGCGCCCGCATCGCCGCCGCGCGGTCGGGAGGCAGCACGGCCGGAAGTTCCATCAGCATGGGCAGCTCACAGTGCGAAACTGGCGGAGAACAGGAAGGTTCGGCCGCTGCCCGGCACCACGTGGCCGGGATGCAGCAGGTCGTAGTATTTGACGTCGGCGAGGTTGGTCGCGTTGACCTGCACCGACAGGCCGGGGCGGATCGGCATCTTCGCCATCGCCTGGAAGGTCACGTAGCCGGGCGCGATGTTGTAGCGGCCGCTCGCCGTGTTGGGCGTGGAACTCGCCCAGCGGCTGGAGACGTAGTTCATGCCGCCGCCGACCTGGATGTCGTACCAGGGCAGCACGTAGGTGCTCCAGATGTTCAAGGTATGCCGCGGCACGTTGGCGAGCGGCTCGCCGACCGAGGCCTGCTGGGTGGAGGAGAGCACCTGGCTCGCGAGATAGGCGTAGCCGGCGAAGATCTCCCAGGCCTCGGTCAGATGGCCGGCGACGCCCAGCTCGAAGCCGCGCACCTGCTGCTTGCCGCCCAGGATGTTGAACAGCGGGTTGTTGGGGTCGGGAACGCGCGCGTTGTTCTTGGTGATCTGGAACAGCGCCCCGGTCAGGCTGAGCTTGCGGTCGAGCACGTCCCACTTGGTGCCGACCTCGTAGGTCTCGTTCTGTTCGGGCGCGAGGTCGGCGGTGGAGCTGGCGAGCGATAGCGATTCCGCCGACGGGTTGAACGAGGTGCCCCAGGCGAAATACAGGCTGCCGTTCGGCGCCGGCTTGAACACCAGCCCGGCGCGGCCGCTCACCACCGAATCGGTGCGGTGGAAGTAACTGGTCGGCTGGATGTTCTGGTAATAGCTGGTGTCGAAGTTGTCCCAGCGCACACCGCCGATGATTTCCCAGAACTCGCCCAGCTTGACGGTGTCGAGCGCCGTCAGCGCCGCGGTGTTGGAGGTGGTGCGCGCCGCCGTGGTCAGCCGCGACGGCGCGGTGAACGGCACCTGCACCGGAAACAGCAGGTTGGTGGTCGGCACGTTCGAATAGGCGAAGCGGTTGGGGGAGGACGTTTCCTTGCCCACCTCCCAGCCCGCGACCAGCGCGTGCTCGAGCGGGCCGGTGCTGAACCGCCAGGTGGCGTCGGTCTGGTTCTGCAGGAAGGTCTCGGTGCTCTGCGCCGAGATCATGTTGCGATTGACGCTGATCGCGGCGAGCGAGGTCGCGACGGTGATGCCGTTGTAGTTGACCTGCGGTTCGGTGACGCGGACGCTGCGCTCGTAATTGCCGTAGCGGAACTGGCTGCGGAGCATGAGCGAGTCGTTGACGTCGTGTTCGACCCGGATCGTGCCGATATCGACGATGGTCTGCAGGTAGTCGGAATCGGCGAAGCCGTACCAGCTCGCGCGCGACGTCGCGGCGGGCCGTCCGTACAGCCAGGGCAGGCCGTAATCGGGCGTGTCGTATTCCTGCTGGTGCAGGTAGTTGATCACCACGCGGGTGGGCGAGCCGAGGCCGAAGGCGAGCGACGGCGCGACGCCGAAGCGGCGGTATTCGGCCTGGTCACGACCGATCACGCCGTTCAGGTTGCCCATGACGTTGAGCCGCAATGCGGCGCCGTCGAGCCCCTCGATCGGACGGTCGACATCCGCGGTGAAGCGCTTGGTGCCGTCGGTGCCGAATGTGACGGTGCCCGCGGTGACGGGCGCGAGCCGCGCCTCCTTGCTGACCTGGTTCACCACGCCGCCGGTGGAGCCGCGGCCGAAGATCACGGCGGCCGGCCCCTTCAGCACCTCGATGCTCTCGAGGTTGAACGGGTCGCGCGTGTAGCTGCCGAAATCGCGCATGCCGTCGAGGAAGAAATCGTTGCGGGCGCTGAAGCCGCGGATGGTCAGACTGTCGCCCTGCGCCCCGCCCTCCCCCGCGGCCAGGCTGATGCCCGGCACGTTGCGCAGCGCGTCGCGGACGGTGATGTCGTTCTGATCGTCGATCAACTGCCGCGGCACGACGGTGATGGATTGCGGCGTGTCGAGCAGCGGTTCGGTGAGCTTGGACAAATGCGGCGTGGTGGCCTGATAACCGGTGCCCTGCACGCCTTCGACGGACACGGGCGGGATCTGCACGGCGTCGCCGGCGGGAGCCGCGGACTGGGCGTGGGCGCCCCCCGCCACCGCCATGGTGAGCAGGCCGCCGGCAACGCGGCGCAATGAGGGAACGGTGGAAAATCGGCTTCTATGATCGGCGGGCGGCACGGCCTTGGTCTCCTGCGGTCTTATTGTGCAACTGACTCGCAATTGCAGACCTACACGCAGGTTCCGCCCTCGGCAATAGACGAAAATGAGAGTCACTTGCAAATTCTTGCAGATGTCGCCGCGCGGACCGTCCGGGACCAGCATGCCGGTGCGGATCGCGGCATGGGGCGGTTTCGGACCCAGCCTGGCGGGGCGGGCGGGCAGCCGGGGATGTCGGCGCGGCGCGATGGCGGGATCGGCGCGGCGGGCTCGGGTGCCGACGGCGGATGCGGGCCGCCGGCGCGGCGCGATGCAGCGCCTGCCGGTGCGACCGCATGCGACTCGCTGCTGGGTCGCGACGCCGCCCGTCGCGGCGCTGCCCGTCGCGGCGCCGCGGGATCAGCCCCCGTTTGCGGCCCGCTCCCGTTCCAGCAGCGCGCGCTTGCGGGGCACGCCCCAGCGATAGCCGGTGAGATTGCCGTCGCTGCCCACCACCCGGTGGCAGGGTACGGCGAGCGACACCGGATTGGTCGCGCAGGAGCGGGCCACCGCGCGCACCGCGGCGGGGTTGCCGACCATCTCGGCAAGCTGCGCATAGGTCCGGGTCTCGCCGGCCGGGATGCGGCAGAGCGTCTGCCAGACGCGCTGCTGGAACGCGGTGCCGCGCAGGTCGAGCGGCAGGTCGAGCGCTTGCCGGGGCTCCTCTAGGAAGGCGAGCACGGCCCGCACCGTGTCGGCCAGCGCCGCGTCGTCGACGACCACCTGCGCGCGCGGGAAGCGGCGGCGCAGATCGCCCATCAGCGCATCGTCGGGTTCGGCGAAGCCCAGGAAGCACACGCCCTTGTCGGTCGCGCCGACCAGCAGCCGGCCGAACGGACAATCGGCGAAGGCCGAACGGATCGTCTCCCCGGCGCCGCCCCGCCGCGCCGCGCCGGGCGTCATGCCCAGGAGCGCGCCGGTCTTCTCGTAGACCCGGCTCTCCGACCCGTAGCCCGCATCGGCGAC
>JAFKLG010000086.1 GCA_017304945.1 Rhodospirillales bacterium | reverse complement strand
CCCCGGCCGCGATCTGTGGGAGTTCCGCAGCTTATACGGGGTGTGGCGGGCGGCCTACCTCGCCGCCGCGCTGCTGCCGCGCCGGACCCGCTGGCGCGCGCTGTTCGCCGCCGCGGCTGTACTCGCGGCCGGGCTGCCGGTGCTGAACCTGCTCACCACCCAGGCCCATCTGGGCGTCACGCTGCGCGTGGGCGCCTGGGGGGTCGCGGGCGTCGATCTCGCCGTGCTGGCGACCGCGCCGGTGTTCGCGACGCTCGCCTGGGGGCGGAGCTGGCGGAGGACGGCATCGAAGCAAGTCGCGGTGGCGGAGGCCGGATGATGGTCGCCGATCACGTCGGGCCGCCGCGGAGGCGGGCATGAGCGCGCTGGCGCTTGCACTGGCCGACGCAGGGTTCGTGCTGCTGGCCCTGGCGATGGAGCGGCATGCGCGGCAGCTCGGACTGCGGCCCGCCCCCCGCGTGCGGCCGTTGTTGCGGATCGCGGGCGGCGTGCTGCTGGCGGGTGCCGGGGCCGCCTGCATCGTGGGCTGGGGCGTGTCGATCGGGCTGGTCGCCTGGTGCGGCGTGCTCACCCTGGCCGCCCTGCTGCTGGCCCTGGCGCTCGCGCTGCCGGCCCGACGGCGCATCGCTATTGCGCTGCTCGTCCTGCTGCCGCTGATCGGCGGGCTGTCCCGCCTGGCCTGAGTGCGCCTCGCCGGCCCGCGTGGCGCGTGCTGCCCGGCGGCGGCCGCGCGATCACGGAACGACCGTGGCCGTTCGGCACTTGCGGTGGATCGGAAGCTGTGGTGGCAGGGCAGCCGCGGCCGGCGCTGGACCGCGGGGAGGACGACGATGTGGCGGGACCTGTTCCGACGCGGGCGGGCGTCGGTGACGCTGACCGCCTGTCTCGGGGAGGGCGTGTATGCGCTGAACGCCTTCCTCACCTCGACCTCGATGCCGGTCGCGGTGCTCGAGGTCGGCGGCGTCCGTTTCATCGCCTGGTCGACCACGGTCTACCTGGTGGCCGCCATCGTGGCGGGATCGACCGCCGGCTTCCTGATGGGTCGGCTGGGCGCACGCCGGCTCCTGCTCGTCGCGGCATTGCTGTTCCTGACCGGAACACTGGTGGCCGGGACGGCGCAAGGCATGGTCATGATCCTGGTGGGCCGCGGCTTCCAGGGCGCGGGCGAGGGCGCCATCGCGGCGGCCTGCTACGCGCTGGTGGCCGAACGCCTGCCCTCCGCCCTGGTGCCAAAGGCGTTCGGGCTGATGGCGATGGTCTGGGCGGTGGCCGCGTTCGGGGGGCCGCTGCTGGGCGGATTGCTGACCGAGACCCTCTCCTGGCGCGCCGCCTTCCTGGTGAACCTGCCGCTGATCGGCACCTTCATCCTGCTGGTCCTGCAGGCCGTGCCCGCGCGGGAAGGCGCCGCGCGCGGCAGCGCCGTCCCATTCGGCCGGATGGGCGGCATCGCCGCCGGGATCATGCTGATCGCGCTGGCCGCCGTGGCCGGGAGCGCCGGACGGAGCGCGGCGGCGGCGCTGGCCGGCGTCGCGCTGCTGGCGGCGGTGTTCGTCGTGGACCGGCGCGCTTCGGTCCGGCTGTTCCCGCGGGATGCATTCCGCCTCGGCACGACGCAGGGCGCGGGGCTGTGGGTCGTGCTGCTGATGCCGTTGGGGCAGGCGTCCACCAGCGTCTACCTGCCGATCACGCTGCAGAGCGCGTGGGGATGGCGCCCGACCGCGGCGGGCGCGCTGGTCGGCGTGATGGCGCTGTCATGGAGCGCGGCGGCGCTGCTGGTCGCGATTCCCTCGGGCACGCGCTGGGCCATCCCGTGCATCCGTTTCGGCGCCGCGCTGCTGGTGGTCGGCCTGGTGGGCGCCGCGCTGGTGGTGCCGATGCGGAGCGGCGTGCTGATGCTGGCGTGCCAGGTGGTGATCGGCACCGGGTTCGGGGTGGGGTGGGGGTTCCTGAACCAGGCGGTGGCGGCGGCGGCCCCGGCGCAGGATCGGGACCTCGCGGCCGCACTGGGGCCGACGGTGCAGTCGGCCGGCTATGCGATCGGCGCCGCGCTGGCCGGGCTGGTGGCAAACAGTTCCGGCTACGCGGCCGGGCTGGCCGCCCATCTGGACAATGGTCGCGCCGGGTGGATTTTCGGCATTGGCGCGGGCGTGGCGGCGGTTGCGGCGCTGCTCAGCCTGGGGGTTCGCGCTGCGCCGGCGCCCGCGGCGGTGGAATGAGAAAGGACGACCCCGTGCCCGGGATCGCCCTTCCGATGTCTGCGTGAACTGGGGCTGTCTGCGTGGATGGGGCGCGGTCAGGCGCTGCCCGTCGCCTCCACCATCGCGCGGGCGGACTGCACGCGGTCGAGCAGCGCGTCTTCCTGCACGCCCTCCGGCTTGCCGGCGGCATCATACGCGGCCTCGGCCTCGGCCAGGCGGCGTTCGGCTTCCGTGCGGGAGAGTTCAGCGAGCGGGATCGCCTCATTGGCGAGGACGGTGCATCGCTCCGGCGTGACTTCCGCGAAGCCGCCGGCGACGTAGAGCTGGTCGGTGATGCGGTCGCCTTCATACAGCGCGATGGTGCCGCCGCGCAGGGCGACGATCATCGGGGTATGGCCTTCCAGCACGCCCATGTCGCCTTCGGCCGCCGGGATCACCACCATGTCCACCGGGCGGGACAGGAGCAGTTTCTCCGGGCTGACGATCTCGAGATTGGTCGGCATGACCGTTTCTTTCCTCTTGGCGGCGAAGTCGTGGATGGCCGGCCTGCGCCGGCCATGACACGGGGTAGCGCGGAAGCGTCAGGCGTTGGCCTTCAGCGTCTCGGCCTTCGCCACCGCTTCCTCGATCGTGCCGACCATGTAGAAGGCGGCTTCCGGCAGATGGTCGTATTCACCCGAGCAGATGGCCTTGAAGCTGCGGACGGTGTCGGCGACCGGCACGAGCTTGCCGGGGAAGCCGGTGAACACCTCCGCCACGTGGAAGGGCTGCGACAGGAAGCGCTGGATCTTGCGCGCGCGCGCCACCACCAGCTTGTCCTCTTCCGACAGCTCGTCCATGCCGAGAATGGCGATGATGTCCTGCAGCGACTTGTAGGTCTGCAGGATGCGCTGCGTCTCGCGGGCCACCGTGTAGTGCTCCTCACCCACGATCCGCGGGTCGAGCGAGCGGCTGGTGGAGTCGAGCGGGTCCACCGCCGGGTAGATGCCCAGTTCGGCGATCTGGCGGCTCAGCACCGTCGTCGCGTCCAAGTGGGCGAAGGACGTGGCGGGCGCCGGGTCGGTCAAGTCGTCGGCGGGCACGTAGATCGCCTGCACCGAGGTGATCGAGCCCTTCTTGGTGGAGGTGATCCGCTCCTGCAGCGCGCCCATGTCGGTGGCGAGCGTCGGCTGATAGCCCACCGCCGAGGGGATGCGGCCCAGCAGCGCCGACACTTCCGCGCCGGCCTGGGTGAAGCGGAAGATGTTGTCCACGAAGAACAGCACGTCCTGGCCTTCCTCGTCGCGGAAGTATTCCGCGAGCGACAGGCCGGACAGGCCGACGCGGGCGCGGGCGCCCGGCGGCTCGTTCATCTGGCCGTACATCAGCGCCACCTTGGAGCCTTCGGCCAGGTTGCCCTGCTCGTCGACCTTGATGACGCCGGCGTCGATCATCTCGTGGTAGAGGTCGTTGCCCTCGCGGGTGCGCTCACCCACGCCGGCGAACACCGACACGCCACCATGCGCCTTGGCGATGTTGTTGATCAGCTCCTGGATGAGCACGGTCTTGCCCACGCCGGCGCCGCCGAACAGGCCGATCTTGCCGCCCTTCAGGTAAGGGCACAGCAGGTCGACCACCTTGATGCCGGTGACCAGGATCTCGGCCGAGGTGGCCTGATCCTCGAAGGCGGGCGCGTCGCGGTGGATCGGGTAGCGCTTGGTCGCGTTGACCGGACCCTTCTCGTCGATCGGATCACCGACGACGTTCAGGATGCGGCCGAGGGTGCCGGGGCCGACGGGCACGGTGATCGGGGCGCCGGTGTCGAGCACTTCCTGTCCGCGCACCAGGCCGTCGGTGCTGTCCATGGCGATGGTGCGGACGGTGCGCTCGCCCAGCTCCTGCGCGACTTCCAGCACCAGGGTGCGGTCTTCGATCTTGGTGTGGAGCGCGTTCTGGATGAACGGCAGGTCGCCGTCGAACTGCACGTCCACGACGGCGCCCAGCACCTGGGTCACGCGTCCGACGATGTTGCTGGCTGACATGGTGTGCCCCTTTGTGCTTGCGCGAGATCAGACGGCTTCGGCGCCGGAGATGATCTCGATCAGTTCCTTGGTGATGTTCGCCTGGCGGGCGCGGTTGTAGTTCAGCGTCAGCCGCTTGATCATGTCGCCGGCGTTGCGGGTCGCGTTGTCCATCGCGGTCATGCGCGCCCCGTGCTCGCCCGCGGCGCTCTCCAGCAATGCGCGGTACACCTGGATCGCCAGCACCTGCGGCAGCAGCTTCTCGAGGATGGTCTCCTCGTCCGGCTCGAACTCGTATTGCGCGCCGGTGTCCTCCGCCTGGCCCGCGGGCGGCGGCGGCGCGGGGATGATCTGCTGCTCCGTCACGACCTGCGCGATCACCGACTGGAACCGGTTGTAGACGATCGTCGCCACGTCGATCTCGCCGGCCATCAGCATGGTGGTCACGCGCTCACCGATCTCGGCCGCGTCGGCGAATTCCAGCCGGCGCTTGCCGGCGTAGCTGATGCCGGGCTCCAGCAGGCGGCTGGCCAGCTCGCGCCGCAGGTAGTCGCGGCCCTTGCGGCCGACGGTGAGGATCTTCACCGTCTTGCCCTCGGATTCCAGCCGCCGCGCCAGGTTGCGGGTGGCGCGGCCGATGCTGGAGTTGAACGCGCCGGCGAGGCCGCGATCGGCGGTGACCGCGATCAGCAGGTGCGTCTGGTCCTTCCCGGTGCCGATCAGCAGCGGCGGGGCGGTGGGCGAGCCGGCGACCGAGGCCGCCAGCGCGCGCATCATCCGCTCCATCCGTTCGGCGTAGGGACGCGCCGCCTCGGCCTGGGTCTGGGCGCGGCGCAGCTTCGACGCCGCCACCATCTTCATGGCGGAGGTGATCTTCTGCGTCGACTTGACGCTGTTGATCCGCGTCCGGAGTGACTTCAGGCTGGGCATCGCGCGGGCGCCTTACTTGAACGACTTGGCGAAGCCGTCGAGGAACGCCACCAGCTTCTTCTCGACGTCCGGCTTGATCTCACGATCGTTGCGGATCGACTCGAGGATGCCGGGCTCCCGCGCCTTCAGCTCGCTCATGTACTGCGCCTCGAAGGCGGTGACGCGGTTGACCTCGATCCGGTCGAGATAGCCGCGCACGCCGGCGAAGATCACCGCCACCTGCTCCTCGACCGGGAGCGGCTTGTACTGCGGCTGCTTCAGCACCTCGGTCAGCCGCGAGCCGCGCGCCAGCAACTGCTGGGTGGAGGCGTCGAGGTCGGAGGCGAACTGCGCGAAGGCCGCCATCTCACGATACTGGGCGAGCTCGAGCTTGATGCGGCCGGCGACCTGCTTCATCGCCTTGATCTGCGCCGCCGAGCCCACGCGGGACACCGACAGGCCGACGTTCACCGCCGGGCGGATGCCGCGGAAGAACAGTTCGGTCTCGAGGAAGATCTGGCCGTCGGTGATCGAGATCACGTTGGTCGGGATGTAGGCCGACACGTCGCCGGCCTGCGTCTCGATGACCGGCAGGGCGGTCAGCGAGCCGGCGCCCAGGCTGTCGTTCATCTTCGCCGCGCGCTCGAGCAGGCGGGAGTGCAGGTAGAACACGTCGCCCGGATACGCCTCACGTCCCGGGGGACGGCGCAGCAGCAGCGACATCTGGCGATAGGCGACGGCCTGCTTGGACAGGTCGTCATAGAAGATCACCGCGTGCTTGGCGTTGTCGCGGAAATACTCGCCCATCGTGCAGCCGGTATACGGCGCCAGGAACTGCATCGGCGCCGGATCGGAGGCGGTCGCCGCCACCACGATCGAGTACTGCATCGCGCCCTGCTCTTCGAGCGTCTGCACGAGCTGCGCGACCGTCGAGCGCTTCTGACCGACCGCCACGTAGATGCAATAGAGCTTCTTGCTCTCGTCGGTGCCGGCGTTGATGCCCTTCTGGTTGATGATCGTGTCGATGATCACCGCGGTCTTGCCGGTCTGGCGGTCGCCGATGATCAGCTCCCGCTGGCCGCGGCCGATCGGGATCAGCGCGTCGATCGCCTTCAGGCCCGTCTGCATCGGCTCATGCACCGACTTGCGCGGGATGATGCCGGGCGCCTTCACCTCGACGCGCATGCGCTTCGCGTTGAGGATCGGGCCCTTGCCGTCGATCGGGTTGCCGAGACCGTCGACCACGCGGCCGAGCAGGCTCTCACCGACCGGGACGTCCACGATGGAGCCGGTGCGGGAGACGGTGTCGCCTTCGCGGATCTGCTTGTCGTCGCCGAAGATCACGACACCGACGTTGTCGGTCTCGAGGTTCAGCGCCATGCCGCGCAGACCGGCGGAGGGGAACTCCACCATCTCGCCGGCCATGACGTTCTGCAGCCCGAACACGCGGGCGATGCCGTCACCGACCGACAGGACCTGACCGGTCTCCGCCACGTTGGCCTCGGTGTCGAACGCGGCGATCTGCTTCTTCAGAATCTCCGAGATCTCGGCTGGACGGATCTCCATATCAGGCGGCCCCCTTCATGGCGTACTGCAGGCGCTGCAGCCGGGATTTGAGACTGGTATCATACAGGCGGGCGCCGATCCGAACGACCAGGCCGCCCAGCAGGTCGGGTTCGACCTGCTCGAGGATGTTCACGTTGCCGTAGCCGGCCTCGATCAGCCGCGCGCGGAGCTGCTGGCGCTGCAGATCGGTCAGCGGATGCGCCGAGGCGACATGTGCCGTGATGATGCCGCGCCGTTCGGCGACCAGGCTGGCGAAGGCGCGCACGATCTCGGGCAGCGCCTTGAGCCGCCGGTTGGCCGCCACCACGCCGACGAAGTCGCGCACCGGCTTGCCGAAGCCTTCCTGCTCCAGCACCGCGGCGACGGCGCGCAGCGCCTGCTGCACGTCGATCAGCGGGCTCTCCAGCAGGCGGCGGAAATCCGCGCTGGCGGCGATGATCTTGCCCAGGCTCTCCATTTCGGAGACGACCGAGTCCAGCGCATTCGCGTCCTCGGCATGGGCGTAGAGGGCGGCGGCATAGCGATCGGCGAGCCCGCCACCGGATGCGATTGTCGTAGCGCCTGAGGCCACGTGCGTTTCCATCTATTGGTGCCGCGCACGGGCGCGGGCGTGAAACAGGATCGCCGCCCCGGAAGCTGGCCCCGGAACCGGGCGCCGGGCGTCTACCATGGGGTACGAGCCCGCGCAACTCGCCGGGGCCGCAGAAGCGCGCCGAAACCGCGCGAAACCCGCCGATCAGGCGCCGCGAACGCCTGCCGCCCGCCGCTTCGTCGATCCGCCTGCGGCCCGATCCCACCCGCCGCCTCCCCTGCCCATCCGCTCGGTTCCACCGCTCCGGCAGCCATGCGGCGCGGCCGCGGCGGCCGCCCGCCTTGCCCGTTGCCGCCGCACTCCTACACTCGGATGGATCCAAGAACGGGAGGAGCGGGACATGCGGTTCGGGCTGATCATCCGGGGCCAATATCCCCAGGGCGACGACATGCGCGAGCGGCTGCGGGAGGACCTGGAGGCCGCGCGGCGGGCCGAGGCGCTGGGCTACGACTGCGTCGCCAAGGGGTCGCATTACAGCTCGCATCCGTTCCAATACATCCAGCAGATCCCCTATCTGTGCCAGGTGGCGCTGGTGGCGCCGAAGCTGCGGCTGATCCCCGGGGTCGTGCTGCTGCCGCTGCATTCGCCGCTGCACGTGGCGGAAGAGCTCGCCTCGCTGGACGTCATGAGCGACGGCAAGCTGATCTTCGGCGCGGGCATCGGCTACCGCGAGGTAGAGTTCCAGGCCTTCGGCACGACCCAGAAGGGAAGCGGCCGCCGGTTCGAGGAGTGCCTGACGGCGGTGAAACGCCTCTGGTCCGAGGATTTCGTGACCATGCAGGGCAGCTACTTCAGGCTGGAGCACGCCAATTGCACGGTGCTGCCGGTGCAGCGGCCGATGCCGCCGGTGTGGATCGGCGCCAACGCCGATGTCGGCATCCGCCGGGCCGCGCGCATGGCCGATGCCTGGTTCATCAACCCGCACAACAAGATCGACACCATCGCGACGCAGATGGAGGTCTACAAGCGGGCGCTCGACGAAGCCGGCAAGCCGATGCCGGCCGAACTGCCGATGGCGCGCGAGGTGTTCGTCGCCAGCAACCGCGCCGAGGCGATCCGGCTCGCCCGCCCCTACCTGGAGGCGAAATACGATGCCTATCGGGAGTGGGGGCAGGACAAGGTGATGCCCAGCGGCGACGCCTTCAGCCTGGATTTCGAGGACCTGATGCAGGATCGGTTCCTGTTCGGCTCCCCGGCCGAAGTCACCGAACAGATCCTCACGCTGCGGCGGCGCTTCGGCATCACCACGCTGATCCTGGGCATCCACTGGGTCGGCATGCCGGCCAGCCTGGCGATGGAGCAGATGCAACTGCTCGCCGAAGAAGTGTTCCCGGCCGTCAACGCCGCCGGCTGAGCCTGCGGCTTGCACCCCCGGCCCACCTGCCCCACGATCCCGGAAAAGGGCAGGAGGGTCCAATGGCCGAGTACGACCTGGTCATCCGCGGCGGCACGCTGGTGGACGGTACCGGCGCCCCGCCGCAGGAAGCGGATCTCGGCATCACCGCCGGCCGCATCGCCGCGATCGGTCCGCTCGGTCGTGGCGCCGAGGAAATCGACGCCAAGGGCAAGCTGGTCACTCCCGGCTTCGTCGACATCCATACCCATTACGATGCGCAGGCGATCTGGGACGACCATCTCGCCCCCTCCTCCTGGCACGGCGTCACCACCGCGGTGATGGGCAATTGCGGCGTCGGCTTCGCCCCATGCAAGCCGGCCGACCGCGAGAAGCTGATCGAGCTGATGGAGGGGGTGGAGGACATCCCCGGCGCCGTCATGCACGAGGGCCTGCGCTGGGAGTGGGAGGATTTCCCCGGCTATCTCGCCGCGCTGGAGCGCCGGCAGCGTGACATCGACGTCTGTGCCCTGCTGCCGCACGCGGCGGTGCGGGTCTACGTGATGGGCGAGCGCGCGATCGCGCTGGAGAACGCCAACCAGGCCGATATCGCGCAGATGCGGGAGATCACCCGGCAGGCCATGCTGGCGGGCGCGTTCGGCTTCTCCACCTCCCGCAGCCTGTCGCACAAGACGCTGAAGGGCGACCCGACGCCCACGCTGCGGGCGCAGGAAGACGAGCTGGCCGGCATCGCCATGGGCATGCGCGACGCCGGGTCGGGCATGCTGGAGATCGTTTCGGAATGGGCGCCGGACCACCACGCCGAGTTCGCCATGCTGCGCCGGGTGGTGGAGGCGAGCGGCCGGCCGGCGGTGTTCAGCCTCGCCCAGCGGCACTCGCGCCCCGAGGTCTGGCGCGACCTGCTGGCATATGCCGATGCCGCCGCGCGGGACGGCGTGCCGATCCGGCCCGTGGTTGCCCCACGGGCGATCGGCCTGCTGCTGGGCCTGTCGGGCAGTCAGAACCCGTTCTCCGGCTGCCGGTCCTACCGCGCGATCGCCCATTTGCCGCTGGCGGACCGGGTGCAGGCACTGCGCGATCCGGCGACGCGGGCGCGGATCACCACCGAGGACCCGAAGGAGGGCAACACCTTCCCGCTGTTCCACCGGATGTCCTGGGACTTCATGTTCCGCTTCGGCAACCCCGGCAACTACCTGCCGAACAAGGCCGACAGCATCGCCGCCATGGCGGCGCGAGAGGGCCGCACGCCGCAGGAGATCGCCTACGACCTGATGCTGGAGGATGACGGTCAGGCATTCATCTACATGGCGCTGGGCAACTACGCGTCCGGCGACCTGTCGATGTCGGAGACGGCGCTGGACGACCGCAACTGCATCATGGGCCTGGGCGACGGCGGCGCGCATGTCGCCTTCATCCTGGATGCCGGATTCCAGACCTGGATGCTCACGCATTGGGGCAAGACGCGCAAGCGCTGGGACATGCCGGAGCTGATCCGGCGCCTGACCTCCGACACGGCGCAGGCGGCCGGCCTGCATGATCGCGGGGTGCTCGCGGTCGGCAAGAAGGCCGACGTCAACGTCATCGACTGGGATCGGCTCGGTGCCGGCCAGCCCTATGTCGTGCACGACCTGCCGGCTGGCGGGAAGCGGCTGCTGCAGAAGGTGGAGGGCTACGACGCCACGATCGTGGCGGGCCAGGTCACCTTCCGGGGCGGCGAGGCGACCGGCGCGCTGCCAGGCAGGCTGGTGCGCGCCGGCGCCTGAACCGGACCGGTCCGGCGGAGCGAGGCTACGCCCCTTCCACGATGCGCAGGTCGCGCTCCGCGCCATCCCCCAGCGCATCGAGCGCGGCCTTGTAACCCGGCGAGTCGTGGGCGGCGATCGCCTGTTCGACGCTGTCGAACTCGATGATGACGGTGCGCTGCTTCACGCCGGCCTCGTAGACCTTGGTGGCCTCGCCGCGGGCGAGGAAGCGGCCGCCGGCGCCGGTGATCGCGGGTCCGGCGAGCTTCGCGTAGGCGGCAAGCTTGTCGGCGTCACGCACGGCGCGATAGGCGCTGACCCAATAGGCTTTCGGCATCTCGACCTCCCTTGAACGATGCGGGCGCACGTTATCCGGGGTGCGGGGCGCCGTCGACGGGCGCGGCGGAGCCCCCGTTCGGCCCGGCCGAACGCGGTCAGCGGCGCGCGCGGGCGGGTTCGGCGGCGGCGGGTTCGGGGGCGGGCCGATCCGCCTCGAACAGCGCGGTGAGTTCGGCGGCGGCCTGCTGCGCGCTCTGGATGAGCTGCTGCTCGTCCTTGTAGATCGCGTGGGTCTCTCGCAGGTTCCGCTCGTCATGCTCGTGGAACAGCGCGACGCCGCGACGGGCGGCCTCACGCGGGATGCCAACCGCGGTCAGCGCCTTCTCCGCGAGCACGAGGCTCGAGTGGAAGGTCTCGCGCACCAGGCCATCGACCTTCAGGTCCATCAGCCGATGCGCGTGCCGGCGATTGCGCGCCCGCGCCAGCACCTTGAGGTGCGGGAAGGTGCGGCGGGCGACCTCCACGGTGCGGAGCACCGCTTCCATGTCGTCCAGCACGACGATCAGCAGCTTCGCTTCCTCGGCGCCGGCGGCGCGCAGCATGTCGGGTCGGGTCGGGTCGCCGAAATAGACCTTGTTGCCGAAGCGGCGCAGCACGTCGACCTGCCCGGGATCGCGTTCCAGCGCCGTGAAGGGCACGCCGTGCATCCGCAGGACGCGGCCGATGATCTGTCCCATGCGGCCGAAGCCGCAGATGATCACCGGCGTCGCCTCCGGCTCGATCGTGTCGAACGGCCGCTCCGGCGCCCGTCGCAGCCGCGGGATCAGCCAGGTCTCGGAGGCCGCGAACAGCAGCGGTGAGAACAGCATCGACAGCGCGGCGGCGAGCGTGGCGGCGGCAGCGTGGGCCGGCGACAACGCACCGACGGCGACCGCGGCACCGAACAGGACCAGGCTGAACTCGCTCGCCTGCGGCAGCGCGAGTGCGAAGCGGATCGCGGTGACGGAAGTCTGCCCGCTGATGCGCGAGAGAGCGAAGGTGACGGCCGCCTTGGCGCCGAGCAGGGCGAAGGTGGCGATGCCGAGCCGCAGGGGATCCGCCATGACGAGTTGCAGGTCGGCGGACATGCCCACCGAGATGAAGAAGAAGCCCAGCAGCAGCCCTTCGAACGGCTCGATGTCGATCTGCAGCTCGTGCCGGTACTCCGAATCCGACAGCAGCACGCCGGCCATGAAGGCGCCGAGCGAGGCGGAGAGTCCGGCCTGGGTGGCGATGAAGGCAGCGGCGACCACGACGAACAGCGCGGTGACGGTGAACACTTCCTGGTTGCGGCCGCCGCCGACGATGCGGAACAGCGGCGGCAGCACGAAGCGCCCGCCCACCAGGATCAGGGCGATGCCGGCGACGCCGAGTGCCACGTCGTGCCAGGGGACGTGATCGGGCAACTGCGCGCCGTCCGCGAGCAGCGGCACGATGGCGACGATCGGGATGAAGGCGAGGTCCTGGAACAGCAGCACGGCGAAGGCATCGCGGCCGGCGGCGCCCTTCAGCAGGTCGCGTTCCGCGAGCATCGGCAGCACGATCGCTGTGGAGGACATCGCGAGGCCCATGCCGAGGACGGCGCCGCTGGACCAGTCGACATTCGCCAGATGCGCGAGTCCCATCAGCACGACGCTGGTCAGCACCACCTGGGCGGCGCCGAGCCCGAACACCGCGCGCCGCATCACCCAGAGACGTTGCGGGCGCAGTTCCAGCCCGATCAGGAACAGCAGCATGATGACGCCGAGCGAGGAGATCCCGGAGATCTGCTCGACGTCGGTGATCAGGCGGAAACCGGAGGGTCCGATCAGGATGCCGGCGACGAGGTAGCCCAGCACGCTGCCGAGTCCCGCGCGCCGTGTCAGGGGGACCGCGATCGTCGCGGCCGCGAGCAAGGCGAGAAGGGTCGTCAGCATGGGAACTCCGGCAACAGGCGTATGCGCGTTATAGACGCGTCGCGGCCTGCTGCCTTCCCGGTTCTACGCGGGCAATCAGCCGCGCTGGCGTCGCCGCATGCTGAGCCAGAGCTGACGGGCGGTACGCATCACCCAGGTCCGCTCGCGCATCTCGGGGCGCACCAGCTCGCGCACCAGGGCCGGTTCCTCCCACGGCACGTCGTGGAATCCGGTGTGCAGGTGGGCGCTGTTCGGGTCGTGCTTCCAGGTGTGCGGGAAGAACACGATGGTTTCCTGATCGGTGACCGGCGGCCGCTCACGCGGGATGCGCCCGCCGGCCCGCGCCAGCAACGCCTCGACCAGGTCGCGGCCCGGTCCGAGCCGGACATGCACGATGGGCGTGTTGCGCGGGTTCATTTCGATCATGTAGGGGCGGCCGGTGGCGGACTCGACCATGAAGTCGAAGCCGACCATGCCGGACAGTTCGAGCGCGGCGACGACGCGGCGCGCGGCGTCGAGCATGGCGTCGCCCTCGACGACGCGCACCACGGTGGAGGGACCGGTGGCGGATTCGGCGTCCACGACCTCGACGGCGGTGCCGGCCAGCACCTCACCGCGCCAGCAGGCGACGGCGCAGTTGGCCGGCCGCCCGGCGATGAAGCTCTGCACGGAGATACGGGGGCGCTGGCGCGCGGCCCAGGGACGGAACCAGAAGTAGTCGCGCTCGACCAGCGCTTCCCGCAGCGCGAGGGACAGCGCCACGGAACGGTCCATCTGCTGGTAGGCGGCCTCCGCCTCCTCCAGCGAGTGGACGATGCGGATGCCGAGACCGGCCCAGCTTCCATCCGCCTTCACCACCCACGGGAACGGATGGTCGGCGGCCAGCCGGCGGAGATCGTCCACCGTGTCGATCTGGACCGAGTCCGGCACGGCGACGCCGTTCTGGCGCGCGACCATCAGCAGGTCGTGCCGGGTCGTCGCGACATTGAAGCTGGTGTCGGGCCCGATCGAGCGTTCGATCAGCATGCGGGTGCTACGGTTCTGCGTCGTGGCATGGAGCCGATGCAGGTCGCGCACGGCGCGTTCGTCGCAGGGGATGATGAGTTCGGCGCGTCCCCGCTCGATCGCCGTCTGCAGCGAGGCGAGCGGCTGCACGGCGCTGTAGCCGAAATGGGTCACCGGCGCATGCACCGCCGAAACGGGGTGGTTGCCGGGATGAATGATCGAGACGGTTGCGCCCGCCTGCGACAGCGCCATTGCCAGCCGCGCGGTGGACGCGAGATGGCATGTCGTGCTCACGAGCACGTTGAGTGACGCGCCCGCGCTGACGGTATCCACCACGGTGGAGCGGCGCGATTCGGGGCTTGGGGCAGCCAAGCTCACGTCCAGTTCACGCGCAAGCTGAAATGGAGCCGAGGACATGTCCGTTACCGTGATTTCCGTGTCAAAGGTCTGACGAGCGGGAGCGGGCAGCAATCGCTTCCGCATCGTCAATAGACCATCAGCGGAACGGGGATGAAAGCAAATCGCGCCACGTTGGGGGGATTGTGATGAATGCGTCTGCGCACCGTTAGCCATTCGCAAGACGGAGACGGAGACGCGCGGCCATGGGCCGAACCTTCTGCCGCGTGCGCCCGATATCGAGTGCGAGAACGAGCACGCCGTAAATCAGCGCGCCGCAGGCGATCAGCAGGCCCAGACCGACGGGGCCCGGCGGGAAATGCATCAGCAGGATCGCCACGCACATCACGAGAGTCGCAGCCGCGGCCTTCGCCGTCTCCCGGTAGGGGAACGGCCATCCGAACTCCCGCTTCGCCTGCACGATGCTGATCACCAGCCCGACCGCATAGGCCACCACGCTGGCCCAGACGCCGCCCATCAGGCCGATGCGTGGCAGCAGAACGACATTCAGCGCGATGTTCAGCACGGCGGCCGGCGCGAGGGCGATCAGCAGGCGCCAGGTGCGGTTGGTCAAATGCTGCACGTGCGAAAAATAATGCGCGCGTAGTGCAGACAGGAACACCGCGATCGCGATCGGCGGCATGAGTTGGGCGGCGCGCGCGGCGAAGGCCGGGCCGACCAGCACCGGGGCGATGTGCCCTGCTGCAACGCAAAAACCGCCGAGTGCGGGCACGGCGATGGTCATGAGCAGTTCGGCATTGTCGGACGCCTGGCGACGGGCGGCTTTCGCACCATCCCGCTCGAATGCCCGCACCACGAGCGGGTAGGACGCGATGCTGAGGGCGAGGAACACCGCCGTGACGGCGCGTTCGGCGATGCTGTAGCTGACGGCGTAGATGCCGAGGTCTTCGGCGCCGAGAAAGTACTGCACCAGCAGGCGGTCCGCGGAAGCGACGACATATTCCGCGAAGAAGGCGAGCGAGATGGGTGCCGCGAAAGCCGCGATCTCCTTCTGCAGGCCCAGGTCGACGCGGCCCCCGCGCAGCCGCGCGACGATGCGCGGCGCATCGAACAGCACGATCACGGCGGCTCCGACGAACATGCCCCAGAGGATGCCGATCGCGCCCATGTCGAGGTGCCAGCACAGGGACAGGCCGACGGCGAGGCCGATCAGGCTCTCGGCGCACTCCATCAGCGTGTAGCGGGTGCGGGCGAGCGAGGAGAGCTCCATCACCTTGGACAGCGTGGAGGCTTCCTTGGCGACCGTGACGGCGGCGCCGACCCAGATCATCGCCACCAGATCGTGCGGCAGCGCGACGAGTCCGAGGCCGACGAAGCACAGCACCGTCAGCAGCACGGTGCTGATCCCGAGGCCGAGATAGGCCGTGCGGGACAGGACGGAGAGCTTGCCCTCCCGCATCGCGCGTTCGAAGTAGCGCTTGGCGCCGAGGTCGAGCCAGGTGAACAGGCCGCTCTGGCACATCGCCATCAGGCTGACGACCAGCGCGTAGTGGCCGTACTGTTCCGGCGTCAGCAGCCGGGTGATGGCATAGATTCCGAACAGCGTGCCGAGCAGCGGCACGATGTACGCAGGCGCGAAGCTGAGGATCGCCATGCAGTGCGATCAGTGCTCGTCGAGGTGGGATTCGACACCCGCCATCGCGACCGCCGGGGCCGGGGGAGCCGCGGCGCGCAGCCGGTGCCGCCAATGGCGCCAGTTCACCGCGGCGTGACCGACCAGACTGCGCGCGCCGAGATAGCGGTCGAGCAGCGTCTCCGCATTGCCGAGGCGGAACTTGAAGGTCTCGTCACCGCGCAGGAAGTCGACCTGGCGCAGGCCACGATCGAACGCCCACTTGGCATATTCGACGATCAGGATCGTGCCCGGAGAGGCGCGGTCGAAGGCGGGATCGTAGGCCGTCATGTAGGCCTGCATCTTCGTTTCGTAGAGGAAATTCAGCGAGCCGGTCACCAGGGTGTTGCCGGCTTCCAGCACGAACAGCTTGCCGAGTTCGGTCGCCAGCGCGGCCTGCATCATCGCGCGCAACAGGGGCGCTTCCGCGTCGAGCAGGGGGGAGCGGGGATCGTTGGCGCGCAGCCAGGCCTGCTTGAGCGCGATCAGGCGATCGATGGCGGGGCCGTGATCCTCGTTCGGCTCCAGGCAGCGGAAGCGCACCGGCCCGCCGATCTCCTCGATGATGCGCTTGCCGCGGGTATGGTTGTTGCGGCCCTTCTTGTTGAGGCTGCGGAAATACGCTTCGCCGGTGGGCCATTGGCAGTCGATGCGCAGGCAGCGGTCATGCCGGTCCTCGAGATGCAGGCCGTTGCCATCCTGCACCAGGATGCGGCGCGCCCGCGCATCGGGGCGGATCTGATGCATCTGCAAGAGATCGATCCCACCGCGGGCGAGCGCACCCTCCCACAGCATGTTCAGCGTGGCCGGCCAGGCGGTGTCGGGATCCACCAGCGCGTCGCAGTAGTCGCTGAAATCCTGCGCGGCCCATTGCAGCACGCGCAGCCCGCGCCAGCGCAGGACGGCGCAGGGCAGGATGGCGACGAGACGCCCCTCCTCCCACGCCAGCATGATGCGCAGCCGCGCCGTGCGCCGATGCAGCGCGTCGGCCGCCCAGGTCGCCACCCAGGCATGATGCTGGAAGATGTCCGCACCCGCGCGGCGCCACAGGGTGTGCCACGGCGTCGCGACGGCAGCGAGGCGGTCGAGCGTGGTGACGCATTCGAGGGTGATTGGCACGGACGTGCTCCTACGCGTTCGACTCGGAAGCGGGGGCGGAGGGCGGCAACGCAGCGGAACGGGCACGCCGGCGGTTCAACTGGCGGCGTGCGGCGGCTTGGACACGACGGGCCATCTTCTGCAGCGGCAGGACGTGCAGCCGATAGACCGTCTGGTATTCGAGGTGTTCGTCATGGGTGAGGCCGAAGACGAAGCTTTCGTTCGGCTTTGGATGCACGAGGGTCCCGAACATGCGATCCCAGATCGACAGCGCGAGACCGAAATTCTTGTCGAGATGCGGCTCCTGGCTGCTGTGATGCAGCTGGTGGTAGTGCGGTGAGAGGAAGACCGCGTCGAGCGTGCGGCCATAGCTGAGCTTCAGGTGCGTATGCCGGACGAAATCCATCATCAGGATGACGTTCCGGAGAAGGTACACGTTCAGCCCGAACACGGTCACTTCCACCGGATCGAGCACGAAGAACAGCCACACGCCGTAGCACAGGCCGGGGATGACGCCGTCCCACCAGTGGTTCATCAGCTCGTCGAGCGGGTGCACGCGGTCCTTGGTGACGCCGATCATGATCTCGGCGGAATGGTGGACCTTGTGCAGCTCCCACAGCATCGGGACTTTGTGCTGGGCGTAGTGGTAGATGTAGTAGGACAGGTCGTAGGCGAGCAGCATCGTCAGCGTGAACAGACACAGCACGAACGGGCCTGCCTGCCCCGGCGCATGCGTGGGCGCACCAAGAAGCTGGCTCAGCAGCCAGTACATCGCGTGGCCGGCGGTGACGGTGGAGAAGATCAGCGGCACGACGAAGATCGGCAGCACGAGCTTGCGCGACAGCCAGAACAGGAAGTCGACCCGGGCGTAGCGGTTGGTGAAGATCTCGCGCGGGAAGACGTGGCTGATGAAGCCGCGCACCGACCGAGCCTCGGGCGTGATCTTGAGATAGGTGACGATGCCGGCCACCAGCACGGTGCACCAGATCAGCAGCATCGTCAGGCCTTCCTCGCCCGACAGCTTGTCCCAGGCGCGGTCCGCGATGCGCACCCAGAAGTCGCTCGTGGTCAGCGCCGACAGGCTCATGCGCCGCTCTCCACCAGGGTTGCAGGTCGGGTCGTGAGGTCGACCGGCGTCGTCGCGCGGCTCTGCAGATGCGCGGCGAGGCGCAGTGCGAGGGCCACGATCGTGAGCGTCGGGTTGGCCTGGCTGGATGTCGGGAAGATCGCGCTGCCGGCAAGGAACAGATTGTTGACCCCGAACACGCGGCCGTTGCCGTCCACCACGCCGGTCGCTTCGCTGTCGCCCATGCGCGCGGTGCCGATGTGGTGGCCGCCATAGGCGCCGTCACGCCGCACCATCGCCTCGATATCGGCTTCGTGCGGGTCGAGGCTGAGGCTGCCGATGCCGGACTCCGCGACCTCCTGCCGCAACAATGCGAAGCCGGTGGCGACCGTGCGCACGTCGAGCGGGCTGTAGCGCCAGTCGACGCGGATGCGCGGCATGCCGAACGGGTCGGTCGCGGCGGCCAGGTGGACGCGGCTTTCCGGCAGCGGCACCTGCTCGCCGTGGAAGTCGAGGCTGAACAGGTTGGCGCGCGGCCGGATGATCACGGACGGGAACTTGCGCGCGGCCAGGGTGCGATGGCGGACCCAATGCGTGAGGAAGTCGGCGGCGCCGAAGGGATCCGTCACCAGGTTGCCGACATGGCGCAGCCAGGTGCGCGCGTTGGTCGGCCCGTCCCCGGTGAGGCGCTTGCCGTACTCGTAGCTGATCAGGTGCTTCGCGAGATAGATCGCGGACAGCGCTCCGGTGCGATGCGCCGGATCGGGAATGCGCGGGTGGTGCAGGCGGAACACCAGGTTGCCCAGCCCGTGCGCGTGCTGCGCTTCCTCGGTCAGCGCGATGCGCCGGCGGCAATAGGTGCCGTCCTCCGCGCGGTCGTAGCCGTGCCAGACCTTCGCATCGTTCAGCCGCAGCGTCCCGAGCGTGCCGGCGACGTGGCACATGTAGGTGCGGCCGAGCAGATCGTGGGCGTTGCCGATGCCGTCCGCGTGCACGTCGTTGGAGGCGAGCAGCAGGCGCGGCGTCTCCAGCCCGCCGGTCGCCACCACGAACTGGTCCGCCTGCACGCGGAACTGGCCGCCATCCAGGGTGCGGACCTCCGCATGGCTGATGCGTCCGCCGTCGCGCGCGGCCTGGAGCTTCGTCACGTTGGCATGCAGCAGGACGCGGATCGACTCCGCGCGCTCGAGCCGATGGCGATAGCGGCCGGCGAAGTCGGTCGGGCAACTGAACCGCTCGATGCGATCGACGTCGAATTCCTGCGGCGCGAAGCCCTCGATCATCGGCTGCATGCCGCCGTTCCGGGCGGTGCGTGCGTCGTAATCGAAGGCGCCTGCCTCGACGAGTTCGTTCGCGGCCGGATACCAGCGCGCCACGGTGTCGTAGGCGATCGGCCAACCGCTGTTCGGAATCCAGGGGCGCGCGTCGAAGTCGATCGGATCGAACGGAACGCAGCGGCCGCCCCAGATCGTGGTCGATCCGCCGAAGCGCCGCTGGCGATACTTGTCGGTCGGGCTGTGCAGCAGCTCGTCCTCGACCTCGCCCTCGTACAGGGCCT
The DNA here is from genome assembly GCA_017304945.1 of Rhodospirillales bacterium. Taxonomy (GTDB): domain Bacteria; phylum Pseudomonadota; class Alphaproteobacteria; order Acetobacterales; family Acetobacteraceae; genus Rhodopila. The sequence continues at coordinate 31,730 of JAFKLG010000086.1, read as the reverse complement.
GGGTCGGCGCGTGCTCCTGGAGTCCGCCGGACTCGAGCAGCAGCACGCGCAGTCCGCTGTTGCGCAGTGCGAGCGCCAGCGTGATCCCGGCCGCGCCACCGCCGATCACGCAGATCTCCGCGGTCAGGACGGTATCGCGAACGATGCGGCGGGCGTCACCGATCATCGCGGACCTCCGCCATCGCGGGCACCGGCGCGATGGCGCCGGGGGACGGCCGCGCGAGCATCGCGTAGAGCGCCGCGATCCGCGTCGCGAAGGCCTGCATCGTGAACTGCCGGTGATACATCGCGAGGCCCTGTTCGGAGAGATGCGCCTGCAGCGCCTCGTCCTGGCTGAGCTCGATCACCGCGGCCGCGATCCCGACGCGATCACCCGGGGTGACGAACAGCGCCGTCTCACGGTCGGTGAACACCTCGGGAATCGCGCCCACCGGGGTGCAGATCACCGGCACGCCGGTCGCCATCGCCTCGAGGATCACCAGCGGCAGACCCTCGTCGTAGGCGGGAAGAATCAGCGCGTCGGCCTCGGTGACATGCTTGCGGGCGGTCGCCTGGTCCAGCCATCCGGTGAAGCGCACCCGATGCGCGATGCCCAGTTCCGTCGCCATCGCACGATAGGTGTCGACCGCGCCGCCGCCGGCGACGGTAAGGCAGATATCGGCGGCTTGCGCCTCGGGGCGCGCCAGCGCGTGCAGCAAGTCGACGATGCCCTTGCGCTCGAGCAGGTTGCCTAGGAACAGCAGGCGGAACGCGGCGCCCGCGGGGCGCGGCACGCGCGGCAGCGGCGTGGCGGGCACGCCGTTGTTCACCACGCTGATCGCCTGCGGCGGGACGCCAAACGTCTCGCTCACCCAGCGCCGCCACAGGTCGCCCAGCACGACGACATGATCGGCGGAGCGGAACATGCCGCGCAGCAGGGCACGCCCCGGCCGCGGCAAGGTCTCATGAAAGGCGATGATCTGGGCCGCATGGAGATGCAGCAGCACCTTCACGCCGGCAAGCCGCGCCGCGTACAGCAGGAAGCCCTTGCGATAGACGCTGCCGCGTTCGGCCAGATTCAGGTGCACGACGGCCAGCCGCCCGCGCGCCGACAGCACGAAGATGCGCAGCGCCGCCCAGGCGAGGAACAGCGGCGACAGCGCCAGCGATCCGCCGCCGCGCGACTCCAGCCGCTCCAGCCGGAACCGACCGCTCGGATCCGTCCCCAGCTCGGACAGGTACTGCATGATGCTGCCCATGCCACCGCCGACCTGCCCGTACGGGCAGGTGAGGTAGACGGTACGGCGTGCGTCGTCGGACCGGCTCATGACGCCCGGGTCTCCATCAGCGTGTCTGCAGTGTTGCCGCCGCGCTTGCCGTCGACCCAGCGGACCGACGCGGCAATCCCCCAATCGAGACTGGTCTCGCCCAGACCGAGAAGGTGCGCGGCCTTGTTCACATCGAGACGGATGTCCTGCCGCATCAAGCCCGCCAGCGACGGTGTGATCGCATCGGGCATCCGCACCGACAGGCGGGCGACGCGCGTGCCGATCGCTGCCAGCTTCAGCGCCGGGGCCGCGAGCTTGCTCTCCAGCCGCAACTGCCGGCCGGACAGCCGGTTGATCGGCGTGGCGCCCAGCGCCCGCGCGAAGCGCACGAGATACGCATTCCAGTCCGGCGGATCGGCCATCGCGATGTTGAAGGTCTCGCCGACCGCTTCATCGCGCGTCAGGCACGTGATGATGGCCGCGACCAGGTCGTCGATGAAGGTCAGGTTGCAGACCCCGTCGCCGTCCGGCCCGAGATCACCCAGCCGACCGGCCCGCAGCAGGCGCGCGATCCGCCCGGTCCATTGCTCGCTGCCCGGACCATAGACGCAGCCCGGCCGCAGGATCGCCGCGCGGCCACCGTCCTGCTCCCACTCGCGCACCAGCCGTTCGGTCTCCTGCTTCGCGGCACCGTAGCCGCTGAGCGGCGGCGTGGCGGGCGTGCGCTCGTCCACCAGGCCGGTGGCGTCGCCATAGACCGCCATGCTCGACAGGTGCACGAGACGCCGCAGCCCGCTGCGCCGCGCGGCGTCGCACAGCACGCGCGTGGCGGTCACCATCGCGGCATCATTCCCGGCGACGCAATTCACCGCGAGATCGATGCCGGCAAGCGCGCGGGTCATCGCCGCGGGGTCGGTCGCGTCGCAGGCGACGGCCTCGATGCCGGCGATCGGCACCGCGCGGCGCGATGCGGCGACCGGAAGCAGCGACGGCTCGCGGGCAAGAGCCTGCACGAGTCGATGGCCAATGAAACCGGTCGCCCCGACGACAAGGACGCGGGCCGGTGCGAACTGCACGGTGTCTGGCATGGGTTTATCCGGCAACCACGACGGCGGGTGCGGCACGCCGCCGGCGGAACAGGTGCAACAATGGCCGCTCGAGAACGATATAGCTTGCCTGGCCAACCACTGCGCTCAACACGACGCTAGCGGCGATCAGCACGGCGAGTGCGGGCGCGGGCGCAAGACCCGCGCGCAGCACCAGCACGCCCACCAACGGCACGACGAAGCCGTGGGTGAGATATGTCGAGTAGGACGCATCCCCCGCCGCGAGCAGCCAGCGCGGCAGGCGCGACGCCAGGCGATGCTCCAGTCCGACCGCGCCCAGCACGATCGCCGCGGCCGGGACGCCCCAGGTGAGCGGACGCAACACCCCGGAACCGACCGGCATCAGCAGCAGGGCGGCGAACCCGCCCAGCAGCAACACCCATCCAAGCGGTTCGGGCACGATCCGGTCGCGCTGGATCGCCATGCCGATCAGGACGCCGGCCAGGAACTCCAACACGATCGTGTTGGCGAAGTCGGCGATCGGCGGCCAGCCGGGTTGGGCGAACACGGCCAGCGCGGAGAACGCCAGCAGCGCAGGAACGGCGATGCGCAGCAGCGGCACGCGGATCGCCAGCGCCAGCGTGACCAGCAGGTAGAACATCATCTCGTAGGTCAGCGTCCAGCCGACCGGCAGCACCGGGCTGATGTGGCCGCTGGCGTCGTGCACCGGCAACAGCAGGTAGGAGCCGATGACATAAGGTGTGTCGAGATGGGTGCGCGCGACCAGCGCCGGCATGGCCAGCACGGCGGCGATCTTCGCCGTGGTCACGATCCAGTACATCGGCACGATCCGCGTGAGCCGATGGCGCAGGAACACCCACCCCGCCATCGCGCGTCCGTGCAGGCGGCTCGCCGAGATCACCATGACGAGGCCGCTGATCACGAAGAACACGTCCACACCGGCCGCGCCGTTGCCCCAGATGGCATCGGCTTCCTCACCGCGCACATGCGCGCCCCAGTGACCCACCGCGTGGTAGGCCACCACCAGCAGGGCTGCGATGGCTCGCAGCGCCTGCACGGTGAGGAGTTCGGTCCGGCGTTCGGCCATCGCTCGGTCCTCAGTTCGGCCCGATCAGGATCGCACTGCGCGCCAGGGCGCGGGTCTCCGGCACGCTGGCCAGCACCGGCAGGCCCGTGTCGAGTTCCAGCGCTTCCGGACGCAGGTAGATGCTGCGGAAGAAGTGGCTCATCAGGGTCACGCCCACCGCCAGGATCACGCTGAGCAGCGCCCCGCCGATCACGATCAGGCGGCGCAGCGGGCGCGGCATGGCCGGCGGCCGCGGCGGCTCGATCACACGCACCGAGGATTCACGGCTCGCTTCCACGTTCTCGATCACCGTGCGATCGCCCAGGATCTTGCTGACGGACTTGTAGTTGTCCTCCAGCACGGTGCGGTTGCGCTCGAGCTGGTGGAGGGTGGTTTCCTCGCCGTCGAGGCGATCGATCTGCTGCTTCAGCGCGGCGAGTTGGGTGCGCACCGCGTCACGCCCGGCGACCGCGGCCCGCAGGTCGGAGTCCGCCTTGTTCCGTTCGGTCTGGATCTCGAACGCGTGCTTCGCCTTCAGGCTGGCGACGTCCGTCTGGCGGGCCATCGCCTGGTTGCGCGCCTCGTCATACGCCGGGGAGCCGCGATAGGTGGTCGTCGCGTCCTGCTGGCGCTTCTGATACGCGTTGACCATCGCCTGCAGCGCGGCCGCCGCATCCGCACGACCGCCGGTGGCGACCGCGAGCTGCTTGTCCAACTCCGCGACGCGCGCCTGCTGTTCGGCCGCACGGCTCTCGAGCTTGGTCAGCTCCGTCTCGAGCTCGCCCTGCTGCTTCATCACGATGGCGCGGCGTTCGGTGTAGCTGGAGATGTCATGCTCCTGCTTGAACTTCGCGAGCGCATCGTCGGCCGCGGCGAGCTGGGCGCCGACTTCCTGCTGCTGACGCAGCACGATCGGGGCCTGCACGTCGTTGAACAGCTTGGTGCGCAGCGCGAAGTACTGGTCTTCCAGGATCCGCAGCACCTCGGCCGCGATCTTCGGGTCGGTATGCGTGAAGCTCAGCCCGATCACGCTCGACTTGCGGTCCACGCCGACGCCGAGATTGGCGTTGAACTTCACCAGCGCGCGGCTGATCGGGTCGGCATCGCCGGCACCCTTCGCGAGATGCGGCATGCCGAGCAGCTCACCGACATAGGCCTTGCCTTCGTCGACGAGCTGGGTGAACTCGCCGGGCGGCTCCAGCATCTTGGGGTAGAGCTTGTCGACCCCGACCTGCTTGATCACGGCGCGGTGCAGGTCGTCGCTGCTGAGGATGTCGGCTTCCGTACGAAGCACGATCTCCTTGTCGGCGCCGCCGCTGTTCATGAACTGCTCGCCCGCGGCCGGACGATAGGTGTGCTCCGTGCCCATCAGCACCAGCAGCGAGGACTTCGCCTGGTAGCTGGGCTCGATCTGCAGCGCGATGGCGACGGAGCCGACCATCACGCAGGCGACCAGCAGATAGATCAGCCGCCGGCTGTGATGGAAGCTGAGCATCAGGTCCCGCAGCATGATGCCGGGGGGAAGCGTGGTGGATCCGCTCATGGCTGGGACAGTCCTGCGAGAGTCATGGAGGAACGGCGGCTGGGCTTGCCCAGACCGAAGGCGTGGTTTGCCGCGGGTTCGGCGCCGATACTGGACGGCCGCCGCAGCGGGGAGGCGAAGGCGAGCCGCGGACGCAGCCGCGCCGGCACGGTTCGCCAGACCCCGGCGAAGCCGCTCAGTCCGACCATGCACGCGACCAGGAAATCGAGGTCGGAGCATTTGCGTCCGAGCGAATTGCTGGTGGAAGCGACGATGATCATGGTGACGAGGACGACCCAACCGAGCGGATGCTTCGTGCTGCGGCCGAGATGGATCATGAAGGCGAAGAAGGCGATCAGGTACAGCCCGAAGCCGATGACCCCGAGGTTGAGGAACATGATCAGCCAGAAGTTCTCGATGTCGGTCGTCGCGGCATCCAGGCCGATCTCGGCCTTCAACTCCATCATGCGGTCAGGCGAAACGCCGAACATCATGTCGCGGAAGTTGGTGTGGTCGAGGACTTCCCACTGCTGGTGACGCACCGCGGCGCTGTCGTCGTAGTAGAGATGGCTGACCAGGCGCGCGCCAATGTCGGTCGAGGTGAGCACGAACGCGACCAGCGGCGGCAGGAACAGCAGGCCCGCGACGATTGCCGCGATGAAGCCGCCGCTCAGCCGCCGGGTGACGAGGCCGCGGGCGAGCGTCGCCGCCGTGCACACCGCGAGCATGACCACGGACATGCCCATCGCCGCGCGGCCACCAAAGGAGAACAGGCCGATCAGCAGCACCGCGAACGCAATTCCCGACACCAGTCCCGGAAGCTGCATGCCCAGCAACATGAACAGCGCGATCGCGGTGACCATCGCGCCGGTCAGCGGATGGTCGTACAGCGCGGCGCCGCGGAATTCGTCGACGTCGGCCTGGGCCTGCAGCTTCTCCATGTCGGCGTCGCCGATCTGCAGCGGGATCATGTGTGCCTGGTTCAGGCTCTCGCCCACGCTGATCGCGACGTTCAGGAGCGCGAAGCCCAGCACCACATAGGCGAGCAGGCGGCGCTGCTTCGGCGTGCCGGCGGTCAATGCGACCAGCAACAGGCCCGGCGCGATGTAGCTCTCGATATAGACGGCGACGCCGGAGAAACCGACGCTGATCACCGAGAACACCGCGAGGATCGGCATCAAAGTCAGGAACGTCGCAAGCCCCGGCCGCTCCGCATAGAGCCGGCGCAGTCCCTCCGCGTGACGTCCGCCGAACAGCACCAGCGTGGCGCCGGCGAGCGCGAAGAACGTGCCCGGATGCAGCTTGACGAAGATGTTGCCGCCCGGCGCGTTGTAGTCGATGCCCACCATGTACATCAGGTTCACGGACACCAGGAAATGCGCGATCACCGCGGCAAGCCCGAGGCGGAATGCCCAGGGCGAGGCGGGCGTCGAGCGGGCAGTCGGCCAGCGCGGCGCGAGATGGCGCAGCGGGCTCTTCATACGCGGACCCGCGCGGCGGTGCGGCGGCGATCCTCGACCACCGCCAGCATGAACCCGACACTCGAGACGACATAGCGACGCGCCAGGCGGCGTGGCTCCTGCCGTAGGCGCCACAGCCACTCGAGCCCCACGGCCTGCCAGCGGCTGGGCGCGCGCTGCACGAGGCCGAGGGCGATCTTCACCGCCTGGCCGACGCAGAACGCCCAGCACGGCGGCAGCAGGCTGCGGTAGCGATCGACGAATATCTCGCTGCGCGGCGCGCCCACCGCCATGATCAGCAGCGTCGCGCCGTGTGCCTGGATCTTCGCGGCCATGTCGCGGCACAGCGCGTCGTCGTTCTCGAATCCGAACGGCGGAATGATCGTCCCGACCCGGCCGGCGAGGCCACGCTTCGCCGCCCAGTCGAGCACCGCGCGTTCGGTTTCCGCCGTGTCCAGCACGAAGAACGGACGCTGCCAGGGGGCATAGGTGTCGGCGCCCATCAGCGCGACCGCGATATCGCAGCCGGTGACGCGCTCGACCGACCAGCCGCACAGGGTCGCGTAGCGCCGCACGGGCCAGCCGTCGCACACGATGACCGCCGCATTGCCGTATGCGCGGGCCAGCGCCGGCGTCCGACGCAGACGCGCGATGTGCTCGATGTTGGGCGTGACGACCAGGGCCACGCCCTCGGCCGGCTCCCGCCGCGTCTGCAGCGCCTCGTCGGCGATCTGCTGCGCGGTGGCCGGGCTGAGAGTCAGGCCAAACGGACGCTTCGGCTCGCTCATGCCGCCAACTCCATGAAGCGCGGAATGATGGAATGGAACAATGCGCCGTACCGCTGGGCGCAGATCGCGTTGCTGAACTCGTTCGCGCGCGCCTTCAGCAGCGCCGGCGGAAACCGTCCGGGCAGCGTGGTGACGCGGTCGAGCGCCGCCGCCATTGCGGCCGGATCGGCGGCCGGCACCAGCATGCCGTAGCGGCCGTTCTCCAGGATCTCGGCAGGGCCATGCATGCAGTCGGTCGCGATGACCGGCGTGCCGCACCACATCGCCTCGACCAGCACGTTGCCGAAGCCTTCCGCGCGGGAACTCAGCACGAAGGCGTCGGCGCGCCGGAACCACGGCAGCGGGTTGTCCTGGAAGCCCAGGAAGTCCACCGCGTCGGCGATGCCCAACTGTTCGACGAGCGCCCCCAGCTGCTCCCGCAGCGGCCCATTCCCCAGCAGCAGCAGGCGGCTCGGAATCCGCTGGCGGTGCAGCGCGAGGCCCCGCAGCAGCGTCTCGTGGTCCTTCTGCGCCACCAGGCGGCCGGCGCAGACGAACACGGGGGCGCTACGCTCCTCGAACCACGGATGCGTCACGCTCTGCGCCGCACGCGCCGCGAAGTCCGGTGCGATGACGGGATTGTTGATCGTGACGATCTTCTCCCGCGGCAGTCGCGCGATCGCCGAGAGCTCCTGCGCAATGCCGTCCGAAACCGCAACGGCTCGGGCGATCAACGGCGCCATCGCGCGATACGCGGTCGGGATTCCGCGATAGGTCCAGCTCAGGCTGTCGGAGAAATCCGCCGAGATCGGGTTGTGCTGGCAGATCACCACCTTGGTGCGGCTGCGCGCCAGCGTCTTCGCCAACAGCGCGGCGACGTTGTTGTGGTCGAGATTCGCCAGCAGCACGTCCGGATTCTCACGCCGCAGGAAGCGCGCCAGCCGCGGGATGTCGTGGATGGTCCGGGCGCTCTGCAGATCAACGATGCGCAGCCGATCGGACACCTTGGCCTGCAACTCGCCACGCACCTGATGCAGGACCAGCGTCACCTCGAAGCCGAGGAGCTGGAGCTCGGTGGCGAGCGCGAGGCTCTGGCGTTCGACACCGCCGCCCGACAGGTCGTGCATGTAGATCGCAATGGAGGCCGGCGCGATCGCCGGTTCCGGCGCCAGCGCGTGAGCGAGATTGCCGCGTGTCGTCATGCTTGCGTCCCGCCCCCGATCCGTCGCCGCAGCTTGCGAAACGCCCCTGGCACGTCGAGCACGAAGCGCTTTCCGTCCACCCAGACGCGCTCGCCATTGGCGGCCAGCGTGTGAAGCCCATGCGGGAACGGACCCTTCGGATCCGGCGCCAGCACGGCCACCTTGGTCTCGCGATACGTCTCCGGATCCAGCGTCTCCACGCGATGGATCGCGATGCCGCCGCCATAGGTGCGGCTGCAGTCCTGGCCCGGACGGAACAACCCGTCGCCCACGCGGAACAGCGGACCCGCGGGACGCGCGCCGGCGATGTCGATCTTCACCGGCATGCAGCGATGCGACAGCCACGGCCCTTCGAGACGATCGGCGTAGAGCAGGCACAGATTGTCGTGCGTGCCGACCGCGAGATCCGTGCAGGCGATCCAGAACCGGTCGCCATGGCGGAACAGGGTCGGGTCGGCGAGCGACCGGTCCGGCGCGATCGCGCAGACCGGCGTGAGCTGCCCGTCGCTCTCGAGCCGATACAGCATCGTGGTGCCGAGATCGGTCGATTCCGGCAGCACGTAGGTGCCGGTCTCATCCTGATAGGTGCACGGGTACGAGTGATGGCGGCCGGTATCGAGCACCACACGCTGCCGTTCGAAGGTCCCATCCTGTCCGGGCGCCAGCGCGACGATGGTGCCGACGCCACCGCGCATCGGCATTTCCTCGACCAGCACCTGGTCGGTGCCGGGCACCGGAAACGGATCGGCGTGATACGCCTCGCCGGTGCCGGGCCGCAGCCAGTGCACCTCGCCCAGCTTGCCGTCGCGCACGATCGCGGGCAGCGAGGTCCGCGCCAGGCCGACGCTCCACCACTCGGTCAGGAGCCGGCGCTGCCAGGTGGCGACCAGGTAGTCGATCCAACCGCCGACGCCCGCGCGTGGACGCGGCGCGAGCTCGCCCATCGGGCCGCGGCTGCGGCTCTGCAGCGCGTCTTCCACCAGCCGCATCGCAATCGATTCGAGCCGCGCCTGGAACACGTCACGGCTGCCCTGGGTGCTGATCACCGCCTCGTCCAGGATCTCCGGCTCCTGCGAACCGGGCGCGTAGAAGGCGAGGCGCAGCAGCATCGCGTAGGGCGGGCGGTGCCAGTAGGCGCTGATGATCTCGCGGCTGTTCAGCGGCACGCCATCCGCGGTTTCCAGCCGGAGCAGCGGTTCGGGGCAGGGCGGCGCATGGTTGGGCGCGAGCCGCACGGTATCGCCTGCCTTGGCGAGCCGCAGCACGGCCGCGGGGACCAGGCCGGCGATGAGCCGGGTCGACGCCGGCGGAGCGATCCCGCTGGCCGGAGACGTTCGATCTGCGAGCATGTCCATGATCAGCGGCGACGTCCGAGCCAACGGGGCATCACGGTCTTTTCGCGGTTGAGCACGACGCCCACGGGCTGACCGCCCATCCGCTCGATCAGCGTCTTGGCGTTGTCGATCTCCGCCTGGCGGGTGCGCCCGGCTTCGACGACCAGCACCGAACCGTCACAGTGGCGGGCGAGTGCCGCCGATTCCGGGCTCTCGGCCGAATCGCAGTCCAGCACGATCACGCTGTGCTGGGATCGCAGCATGTCGAGCAGGGTCTGCAGCCGTTCGGTGCCGACGTTCAGCAGCGGGCGCTGGCCGGGGGAGAGGCGGGCCCAGAGCAGGTTGCCGGCATCGCCGACCGGAGACGAGGCCTCGCTCAACGGACGGCCGCGGCGCAGCGCCTCCAGCAGGGTGGGGCGCTCGTTCCCCTTCGGTTCGGCGCGCCGGCCGGTGCAGTCGACGTAGAGGACCGGCTGCGGAGTATCGTCGGCAGCGACGCGGGCATAGCCCGAGGCGATGGTGCTCGCGCCGACACCATGGGTCGGCGAGATGAACTGCACGACCAGCGGCATCGTGCTGGTACGACGCGCCTCGATCGCGTAGTAGAGCTGGACGAAGGCGGGCTCGTGCCGCGCGATGGCCCCGACGTCGACGCGAACCGGGGCGACCTCCCGCCGTTCCGTCACTTCAGGCATCTGCGAGGAACGCTGCAGGACGGTCAGTTCGGGAGTAGACAGCTTGTTCACGGCAAATGCTCCGCCACGTTGCTTGGGCGCATCGGATGCGCGGGGAGGGGCGCCTCAGTAGGCGTTTCGGTCGGAAATCATCAGGCGGGCCGTCTGCCACAGGATCCGCAGATCGAGGCCCAAGGACCAGTTGTCGATATAATAAAGGTCGTGATTGACCCGGTGGATGACTTTCTCGACAGTGTCGAGTTCGCCACGATACCCATTGACCTGCGCCCAGCCGGTGATCCCGGGCTTCACGCGATGCCGGGCCGGATAGTTGGGCGCCACGTCCTCCAGCGGCAGGCCACAGGCGCGGGTCTGCAGCGCGTGCGGACGCGGCCCGACCAGGGACATGTCGCCCTTCAGCACGTTCAGGATCTGCGGCAGCTCGTCGAGGCTGGTCTTGCGCAGCAGCGCACCCACGCGGGTGACCCGCGGATCGCCCTTGCGCGTCTGCTGCGCGGCGTCCGCATCCGTCATGTGCGTGTACATGGTGCGGAACTTGAACACCTCGAAGATCTGGTTGTTGAAGCCCACCCGGCGCTGGCGGAAGAACACGGGACCGGGCGAGGTGAACTTCACCGCCGCTGCGATCGCGAGCAGCGCCGGCGCCGCGAGCACCAGCATGCCGCTGGCCGCGAGCACGTCCTCGGTGCGCTTCACCATCGCGCGCCAGCCCTGCAGCGGGCGCTGCCCGGCCTGCAGCATCGGCACGCCGCCGATCGGCGGCACGTGGCGGCCGCTGAACGTGACCCCTTCCAGCGAGGGTGCCACGAAGATGTCGACCGGCGAGGCGCCGAGCTGCTGCACGATGTCGCGAATGGCGGTTTCGGCGGACCAGGGCAGGGCGACGATCACCGAGTCGATCGCGTCCTGGCGCACCAGTTCGAGCAGCGCGGGCATGCCGCCCAGCACGGTGCGGCCGTAGAAGGCGCGCAGCGAGGCAAGGCTGTCACTCCGCTGGGCGGCGCCGTATTCCACGATGCCGACGATGTTCAGCCCGCCATTGCCGTCGCGATCCAGCCGCTCCAGCACCTGCTGGCACAGCGCGGTGGCACCGACCACCACGGCGCGGCGCGGCGGGACCTGCTTGAGGAACACGCGCCGGCGGCCGACCCGCAGCAGCGCGAGCGCGCCGAGACCGCTGGCGACGAAGGCCGGCAGCCACGGCCCGTCGAACAGTTCGGCGAGCGTGTTGCCGTCGGCGATCGTACCTTCGTGACGCAACACTGTGAGGGTGCACAGCGTTATCAATACGCCGAGGCCGACGGCCTGGAGCCAGGCGGCGGTCAGCCGAGTGAGATGGAGACGCTGGGCGAAGAGGATGCCGAGTGTGTAGGAGCCCCGTTCCCAGAGGCCGATCGCCGCGAGCAGCGCGACCGCGCCCACGACGATGAACGCCGGCGCGCCAGGGGTGGCCGACGTCAGGTACAGAGATCCCATGCCGGCCCCGAACGCGGCGAGCGCGTCCAGGATGCATGCCACGATCCCCGGCATGACGGACGAGCGCCGCGGAGCCGGATCGGTACCGACCGCGAACCTGCCGGACGGAGAAAGGCTGGTGGCAGTTCTCGTCAGTCCCAAGGAAATATCCTGCTCTACAACTCCAGGCATCTGCAAAATTCCCAACCGCTCGGAGTCAAGACACACCTATGACGGCTCGAATCATTGGAGCCGTCTGATTTCCCCAATCCAACTATTTCATCTGGTCGTTGGTCGCAGAAAACTATCGGCTGTCCGTGCGACTCATGTGTGCATCATGGTCCGTGACGAGCAGGCACCTCGTCCGGGGCCGAGCCTCACGACACTCAAATGCTTCCTTCACGCGGCATCGTTATCTGCCGAAACGATAACCTCCTGCCTTTGCTTGGCAAAAGGCACGTTCGCGTGTACGGCTCGAAAATATAACGACAGAAATACGCGCACGGATTTGCGAGCATGGTACGTTCCGTCATGAGTTGAGCCGTACAGGGGCATTGGAGCTTTCTGTGTGGCCGGTTCCTTGTCATTATGTCTCGAACGCGCCCAACCGTTGCTCGCATTCCGGCGATGTCACCGGCAGTTGTATTCTTTTCTCACCGACCCCCGTTTTGGTAACGGGTCCGATACCGATACGCACGGAAACCGACCGTTTCGTTGTCGCCCCCGGCGAAAGGCGCTCTAATGCGCTTTCATCCAAAGGTCATGGGGCAATGAAAGATCTCCATCGCCGGCGAACGTCCAGACCATGAGCGCCGTCATGGCGCGACCCGCGCATCTTGAACCGCGTACCCGCCGCTTTTGTCGAGGGCTGGTGCGGGGACTGGCCCTTGGCGCACTCGCCTGGCTCGTGATCACCCTCCTGGCGGTCGGGGTCCGACTCTGACCACAGCGCGGCGCCACGACATGCGCCCGCGCCGCCGCACGACCCAGCGCCAGCCCAGGTGGCGCTGCTCTCGCACGCCGCGAGGCACCCGGCGACGAACCGGCGCCGCACGCATCAATCCGCGCCGATGAACGAAGATCAATGATCGGAATCGCAAGGATCGCGCCCGTCCGGCATTGAACGCCGTGGCCGGCGAGGCCAAATCCGCCGCATCATCCGGTCGAGCGAAAGGACCCGCCCAAGGGGGCCGCACATGACCAACGAAGAACGCGACATCATCAGCCAGTTCATCGCCCGTGTCGGCGGTGCACAGCCGCAGGGCCAGAGCAGCTTCTCGGGCTCCGTCCCGGCGACCACACAGCCGGCGCTGCCGCCGATCGACCGGGAGGCGGACGCGCTGATCGGCGGGCTGTTCCAGCGCTACCCGGAGGCACGCTACCGGATCACCCAGCTCGCCTATGTCCAGGAGCAGGCGCTGATCGCGGCGCAGAACCGCATCCGCCGGCTCGAGTGGGAGGTGCAGCAGGCCCAGGCGCAGGCCCAGCAGGCCGCGCAGGCGGCCCAGGCGGGCGGCCGGCAGGGTGGCGGCTTCTTCAGCGGGCTGTTCGGCGGCGGCGGGCGTCAGGGTCCGGGCCCCGGCGGGCCGGGGCCGTGGGGCCAGGGTGGCCCGCAGCCCGGCTACCAGCCGCAATATGCGCCGCCCCCGCCGCAATACCCGCCGAACTACAACCCCGGCATGTTCCAACAGCAGCGCGGATCGGGCTTTCTCGGGTCGGCGCTGACCACCGCGGCGGGCGTCGCCGGCGGCGTGCTCGCCGCCAACGCGATCACCAGCATGTTCTCGGGGTCGCATTTCGGCAGCGGCATCGGTGGGGCCGCCGATGCGGCCGGGGCCGCGGGCGCCGCCGCCAGCCCGTGGGCGGCGCCGGCCGACCAGGGGTTCGTCGACCAGGGAAGCTGGGACACGTCCGGCACCGGCGGCGGCTTCGCGGCCGGCAACCAGGACTACGTCGACCAGGGGGGCTGGGATCAACCGGCCCAGGACGGTTCCTGGGACGACAACAGCGGCGGCTTCGATTCGGGCGGATCGGACGACGACACGTTCTGATCCCGCTTGGCTGATCCCGCCTGGTTGATCCCGCTCGGCGGATCCCGCCTGGCTGATCCCGCTCGGCGGATCCCGCCTGGCTGATCCCGCTCGGCGGATCCCGCCTGGCTGATCCCGCCTGGCTGATCCCGCCTGGCTGATCCCGCTCGGCGGATCCGCCGACCCGGCTGACCCCCCTCGGCGGATCCGCCGACCCGGCACGCCGATCGGCACACCGCACAAAGAAACCCCTTCCCCGGTCAACCGGGGAAGGGGTTTTGCATGTCGGTCCCGCGTATCGGGCGTTACAGGATGAAGCGGCTCAGGTCGCCCTTCTGCGCCAGCGGCGCCACCCGGTCGTTCACATAGGCCGCGTCCACCGTGATCGTCTCTCCGCCGCGATCCGTGGCGGTGAAGCTGATCTCCTCCAGCAGCCGCTCCAGCACGGTATGCAACCGACGGGCGCCGATGTTCTCGACCCGCTCGTTGATGTCGGTCGCGAGTTCCGCCAGGGCATCCACGGCATCGTCGCTGAACGACAGCTCGACCTTCTCGGTCCCCATCAGCGCGGCATACTGCTTCAGCAGCGAGTGCTCCGGTTCGGTGAGGATCCGGCGCAGGTCGTCGCGTGACAGCGGCGACAACTCCACCCGGATCGGCAGGCGGCCCTGCAACTCGGGCAGCAGGTCGGACGGCTTGGCCAGATGGAACGCGCCCGAGGCGATGAACAGCACGTGGTCGGTCTTCACCAGCCCGTACTTGGTGTTCACCGTCGTGCCCTCGATCAGCGGCAGCAGGTCGCGCTGCACGCCCTCGCGGGAGACGTCGCCACCGCGGAACCCGCCCTCGCTCGAGCGGGCGCAGATCTTGTCGATCTCGTCGATGAAGACGATGCCGTTGTTCTCGGCATGCGCGACCGCCTCCTTGGTCAGCCGCTCGTTGTCGAGCATGCGATCCGCCTCCTCCTGCTCCAGCAGGCGGCGGGCGGCGGCGACGGTCAGCCGGCGCTTCTGCATCGGGCGCTGGCCGCCGAACATGCCCTTCATCATCTCGCCCAGGTTGATCACCTGGCCGGGCGGCATGCCGGGAAGATCGATCTGCCCGATCGGCGTGCCGCCGGTATCGGCGACCTCGATCTCGATCTCCTTCTCCTCGAACTCGCCGGCGCGCAGCATCCGGCGGAACTTGGAGCGGGTGTCGGCCGCGGCGCCCTCACCGACCAGGGCGGTGACCAGCCGCTCCTCGGCGGCGAGTTCCGCCTTGGCCTGGACCTCCTTGCGGGAGGCCTCCCGCAGCATGGTCAGGCTGGCGTCGACCAGGTCGCGGACGATGCTCTCCACGTCCCGGCCGACATAGCCGACCTCGGTGAACTTGGTCGCCTCGACCTTCAGGAACGGGGCCTGGGCGAGCTTGGCCAGCCGGCGGGCGATCTCCGTCTTGCCGCAGCCGGTCGGGCCGATCATCAGGATGTTCTTCGGCACCACTTCCTCCCGCATGGTCTCGGGAAGCTGCTGGCGCCGCCAGCGGTTGCGCAGGGCGATGGCGACGGCGCGCTTGGCGTCGTCCTGGCCGACGATGAACCGGTCGAGTTCGGAGACGATCTCGCGCGGGGAGTAGGTTGGAACGTCCATCACAGCGTCTCCACGATGACGTTGCCGTTGGTGTAGACGCAGATATCCGCGGCGATCTTCATCGCCCGCCGCGCGATCTCCTCGGCGGAGAGACCTTCCACGCTCATCAGCGCCCGCGCCGCGGCGAGGGCGTAGTTGCCGCCGGAGCCGATCGCGATCACCCCATCCTCCGGCTCCAGCACGTCGCCGTTGCCGGTCAGGGTGAAGCTGCGTTCCTGGTCGGCCACGGCCATCATGGCCTCCAGCCGGCGCAGGTAGCGGTCGGTCCGCCAGTCCTTGGCGAGCTCGACGCAGGCGCGTTCGAGCTGGTTGGGAAAGCGCTCGAGCTTGGCCTCCAGGCGCTCGAGCAAGGTGAAGGCATCCGCCGTGGCCCCGGCAAAGCCGGCGATCACGTGCCCGCCCTTCTGGCCGCCGATCCGGCGCACCTTCCGGGCGTTGCCCTTGACGATGGTCTGACCCAGGCTGACCTGGCCGTCCCCGGCCATGGCCACGTTGCCATCCCGCCTGACGCACAGGATGGTTGTGCCGTGCCACCCAATCGGGTCGGCAGCGACGAAGCTGTTGTTCTGCATGACGCGGGTAGATGGCGAGCCGAGCGCGGATCGGCAAGTGGACACGCCGGGACCGTATCGATCCAAAATTTCACCCGGAAGTGAGCTTGTCGGCGTCGAAGCGGCTCGACAGGATCAGCTTCGCAATCTTCGGGAGGACGGCATGAGCGCGACCACCACGGCCGGCGTCATCGCGGCGCGGCTGGACCGACTGCCACGCGCGCGCCACGTCTGGTGGCTCATCACCCTGATCTCCCTCGGCGCGTGTTTCGAGCTCTACGACCTGTTCCTCACCGCCTATGTCGTCCCCGGCATGGCGCGGCACGGGCTGTTCACCCGCGAATCCCTCGGGATCTTCGGCATCCTGGAGCCGCTCCACGTGACCGGCCCCGGCACCTTCGTGTTCGCGCTGTTCGCAGGCCTGTTCGTCGGGACGATCGCGTTCGGGTGGCTCGCCGACGCGTATGGCCGCCGCTTCGTCTTCACCTTCTCCCTGCTGTGGTATTCCGCGGCGACCCTGGTGATGGCGCTGCAGACGACCGGCTTCGGCGTCGATCTCTGGCGCTTCATCGCGGGGATCGGCATCGGCGTCGAACTGGTGACCATCGACACCTACGTCTCGGAGCTGATCCCGCGGCACGAGCGGGGCCAGGCCTTCGCCTTCAGCCAGTTCGTCGGCTTCTCCGCCGTCCCGGTCGTGGCCTTCCTCGCCTGGGCACTCGGCCCCGACAATTGGCGCTGGGTGGTGGCGATCGGCGCCGCCGGGGCGCTGGTCGTCTGGTGGCTGCGGCGCGAATTGCCGGAATCGCCGCGCTGGCTCGCGCGGCACGGCCGCTACGCCGAGGCCGAGGCGATCATGGCCGGCATCGAGGCGAAGGTGTCGGCCGAGACGGGCCCGCTGCCGGCGCCCAAGGCAGGGATCGCGGCCGCTGAGGAGGAGGGCAGGAGCAGCTTCGCCGAACTCTGGCAGCCGCCCTATGTCAGCCGCACGATCCTGCTGTCGGTATTCAACTTCTTCCAGACATTCGGGTATTACGGCTTCGCCGCCTGGGTCCCGACCTTGCTGATCGCCAAGGGCATCACCGTCACCACCAGCCTCGGCTATGCGTTCATCATCGCCATCGCCAACCCGATCGGACCCTTGCTGGGCGCGCTGGTCGCCGACCGGATGGAGCGCAAATGGCAGATCTGCCTCGCCGCCACGGGGATCGCGGTGTTCGGCCTCGCCTTCGCGGCACAGAGCGCGGCCATCCCGCTGATCGTGTGCGGGGTGCTGGTCACGCTCTGCAACAACTGGCTGTCCTTCGCCTTCCACAACTACCAGGCGGAGCTGTTCCCGACCCGGGTCCGCGCCCGCGCGGTCGGGTTCGTCTATGCCTGGAGCCGGCTGTCCGCCGCGCTGTCGGGTCTGGCGGTCGCCGTGTTCCTGGGCCTGGGCGGCGTCATGGCCGTGTTCCTGTTCATCGCCGTCTCGATGGTGATCGTGGTGGCGACCATCGGCGGCTTCGGCCCCCGCACCCGTGGGCTGGCGCTGGAGGCGATCTCGAGCTGACCGCTCGGGTTCAGGATCCCAGGCCGAACGGTCGCGGCGCCCAGACCCGCGCGAGGCCGATCGCCACGCACAGGTTCGCGCCCGCGGCCGCCTGCAGCACGGCCGGCGCATCCAGGCCGGCCGTCGCCAGCGCGGCGGTCAGCCCGGCGCCGGCCACCATGAAGAGCGCGTTGATCACGTTGTTGGCGGCGATGGTCCGGGATCGCCGGGACGCGTCGGCGGCGTCCTGCATCAGGGCATAGAGCGGCACGCTGAACAGCCCGCCGGCGGCGGCCAGCACCAGCAGGTCGCCCAGCACGCGCAGTCCCCACCAGCTCGAGACCATCGCGCCGGCGCTGTGCAGGCCGAACCCCGCCGCTGCATGCGCGCTGGCGGCGAACTCCCACAGGAAGACCGAGATCACCAGCCCGGCGACCGGGACCCAACGCCCTGACAGCCGGCCATGCAGCACCCGCGCGGCGCCGATCGAGCCGAGGCCCACGCCCACCGCGAACACGGTCAGGAACAGGGTCAGCACCGATCCGTCCGCGCCGATCGTGTCGCGGGCCAGCACCGGGAATTCGGTCATCAGGGTCGCGCCGACCAGCCAGAACCAGGAGATCCCCAGGATCGACCATCGGATGGTGGGATGGGCAAAGGCCTGCCGCACCAGATGCCAGGTCTCGGCGACGATATTGAGCCGGATCCGCAGCCGGCGGTCGGCCGCTTGCTGGGCGGGGATCCAGCGGGCCGACACCACGCCCAGGACCGAGACCGCCAGACCCAAGGCGGAAACGAGCGCGGGGCCGGCAGGGAGCAAAGCGAGCATTCCGCCGACGACGGTGCCGCCGACGATCGCCAGGAAGGTGCCGGCCTCGATCACGCCGTTGCCGGCCACCAGCTCCTCCGGCCTGAGCAGCTCCGGCAGCACGCCGTATTTCACCGGCCCGAACATGGCCGCCTGGACGCCGAGACCGAACAGCACGGCCAGCAGCCCAGGCACGCTGCCGGCCAGGAACGCCGCGGCCGCTGCCAGCATCAGGACGCACTCGGCGAGCTTGGTGACGAAGATCACGCGGGATTTCGGGTAGCGGTCCGCAAGCTGGCCGGCGGTGGCCGACAGCAGCAGATAGGGGGCGATGAACAGGGCGCCGGCGAGCGCCGAGAGGCCTGCCCCGCCCTGGCCCAGCGTGAACAGTGCGAACACGACCATCGCGTTCTTGACCAGGTTGTCGTTGAAGGCCCCGCAGGCCTGGGTCAGCGCGAGCGGCCCCAGGCGGACGGTTCGCAGCAGGGCGAGAGGCGAGACAGCCACCGTGATCTCCGTCGGCGCTCCGGCACGCCGCTTCCGTGTTCGCCAGCGCCGGGGCGCCGTTTTCCCGCCCGTGCGCGCGCGGGCAGCGCCCGAGACGATGCCACGTCCCGTTTCGCCGGCGCGGCCGCGCCGCCTTCACGTTCGTAGCCGGTAGACACGTAACGGGTCCACTTTCGATGCACGATTTCGAGAACGAGATGGATTTCACGTTCCTATAACGGATCGGTCGCGATCATGACGTGGCGGTCATCTCTAATCGGGGCAGATCGGCGAGGAGGAACCAAGATGTCCGTCAACGATCTGACTGCCGCCTTACGGGCCCGGCGTCTCAGGCTACTCCGCCCGCGCCGGGACGCGTCCGGGCGCCCGGTTTGGCGGAGTGCCTATCATCAGAAAGCGTACGAGGCCGCTGTACGTTGGTGGCCAGCGGCCCGCTGGCAGATGCTCACGCAGGAAAGCTGAGCACCGCTCAGCGGCGGCGGGTGGCGACGGTGCGAGCCGCCGGCCGGCTCGTCGGCAGCGCGGCGGCCAACACGGCAGCCGCGAGCAGGCCGGCCCGCGGCAGCGCCAACTGATCGGCTCCCTTGCGGAGTTCCGAGGTCAGCACGGCGGTCGACGCCATGGTCAGCAGCAGCCCGCCGAGGCGTCGGCCTGCCAGGGAGGCGACCAGCACCCCACCGGCAAACTCGCCCACGCCCACGACCCGCATCGCCTGTTCGGAGAGGCCGAGATGCCGGAACAGGCGCCGGTAGCCGGACTGGCCGAACAGCTTGTCTGCCCCCGCGACGGCGAATCCCAGCCCGAGCAGGGGGAACCAGAAGGGCTTGCGCGCGGCCATCAGAAGCCCACCTTGCCGGCGAGTTCGTCCCGCCAGCGCGCGGTCGCGCCAGGTGCCACCGCCTGACCCGTGGTGAGGTCGCGGATTTCCGGCTGAGCGTCCGCATCGGCGCGCATCAGGTCTCGGGCGGAGGCCATCGCCTCGGCTTCCGTGTCGAAGGTCCGGGTCTCGCTGCCCAGGCGTAGTTCATACGGCATGGTTCGTGCCCCTCGGGAATGACCCGGGAGGAACGCAGCGAGACGGATGGGGTTGCCGATTAGGGAAGCAGGACGGTACTGCCCGTGGTCTTGCGGGCCTCGAGCGCCGCATGGGCGGCGGCGGCGTCCTTCAGCGCGTAGGTCTGGTTGACCTTGATCTTCACGGCGCCGTTCGCGACCACGTCGAACAGGTCGGCAGCGGCGCGTTCCAGATCAGCCCGTTTCGCCGTGTAGGTCGCCAGGCTCGGCCGGGTAAGGAACAGGCTGCCCTTGGCCGCCAGCATGCCGATATCCACCGGCGGCACCGGGCCGGAGGCATTGCCGTAGCTCACCATCAGCCCAAGCGGCGCGAGGCTGTCGATGCTGAGATTGAACGTGTCCTTGCCGACGCTGTCATAGACCACGGGCACCATGGCGCCCCCGGTGATGCGTTTCACCTCGGTGGGCAGGTCGGCGGCACCGACGATCGTGTGCGCAGCACCGTGCGCGTGGGCGAGTTCGGCCTTCTGCTGGCTGGAGACGACCCCGATCACCGTCGCGCCGAGATGCTTGGCCCATTGGCACATGATCAGGCCGACGCCGCCCGCGGCGGCATGCACGACGATCGTGTCGCCGGCCTTCACCGTGTAGGTCCGGCGCAACAGGTATTGCGCGGTCATGCCCTGCAGCATCATCGCCGCGGCGGTCTGGAACGAGATCGCGTCCGGCAGCTTCACTAGCCGGTCGGCGGGGATGACGCGATCCGTGGCGTAGCCGCCGATCGCGCCGGCATAGGCGACGCGGTCGCCCGGCGCGACATGGGTGACGTTGACGCCCACGGCGGTGACGGTCCCGGCGCCTTCCTGCCCGATGATCAGCGGCATGGCGGGGGCCTTGTAGAGCCCGGTGCGGAAATACACGTCGATGTAGTTGAGGCCGACGGCTTCCTGCTTGACCAGCGCCTCGCCGGGGCCTGGCTCAGGGGTGGGGACGTCTTCCCACTTCATCACCTCCGGGCCGCCATGGACATGGATGCGGATGGCCTTGGTCATCGGTTTCTCCATCAAACGGCCGGGGCAACATCCCGGTTGGCCTGGTCAAAGCAGCGGGCCGCGGGTCTCGAGTGCGAGCAGCCAGCGCTTGGTCGGCAGCCCGTCGCCGCCCGAGTAGCCGCCCAGATGGGTACTCGCAACCACGCGGTGGCAAGGAATCAGGATCGGAATCGGATTGCTGCCGTTGGCGCGGCCCACCGATCGGGCGACGCCGCCTGCGACGGCGGCGATCTCCTGATAGGAGCGGGTCTCGCCATAGGGGATCGCGCAGAGCGCTCGCCAGACGGCCTGTTGGTACGTCGACCCGGCGGGGGCCAGCGGCAGGGTGAACGCCTCGAGCTCGCCGTCGAAATAGGCGTCGAGCTGGGACTTGGCCTCGCGCAGGAGAGGGGTCGGATCCTGGTCGCGGCCCCATCCCCAATCGCACGCGACGATCGCGCCGTCCTCTTCGGACAGCGTCAGATCCCCGACCGGGCTATGCAGCGAAAGTTGGGGCATCCTGGCTCCCTGCTCACGATGATCGCAGACCGCGCCTCGCCGCCTGTCAAGACCGAGCGGTCTGCAGAGGGATCACCGATCTGCAGGGAAGGGCTTGATGCGGGCTGGGTCCGAGGCTCATGTGCCGGGATGCGGAGCGGGACGAGAATGAACGCAAGTTTCGACGTGGTGGTGATCGGCGGCGGGCATGCGGGCACCGAAGCGGCGTCTGCCGCGGCGCGGATGGGCGCGCGCACCCTGCTGCTGACCCATCGGCTGGACACGCTGGGAGAGATGTCCTGCAACCCGTCGATCGGCGGGATCGGCAAGGGTCATCTGGTGCGTGAGATCGACGCGCTGGACGGGGTGATGGGTCGGGCGGCCGATGCGGCCGGGATTCATTTCAAGCTGCTGAACCGCAGCAAGGGGCCGGCGGTGCGTGGGCCGCGCGCGCAGGCCGACCGGAAGCTGTATCGCGCCGCGGTGCAGGAGTTGCTGGCGGCCCAGGCCGGGCTGACGGTTCTGGCGAACCCGGTCGAGGACCTGATCCTCGACGCCTCTGGTCGGGTCACCACCGTGGTCTGCGCCGACGGCCAGACGATCGGCTGTGGCGCCTGCGTGCTCACCACCGGCACCTTCCTGCGCGGCGTCATCCATATCGGGGATTGGAGCACGCCGGCCGGGCGGATCGGCGAAGCGCCCTCCGTCGGGCTCGCGGCCACACTCGCCCGCCTGGACCTGCCGCTCGGGCGTTTGAAGACCGGCACCCCGCCGCGGCTGGCGCGCGACAGCATCGACTGGGAGTCGCTCGCGCCGGATCACGGGGACGCCGTGCCCGAACCGTTCAGCGCCCTGACCGCGCGCATCACGACGCCGCAGATTGCCTGCCGCATGACCGCGACCACCGCCGAGACGCACCGGCTGATCCGGGAGAACCTGCACCGCTCTGCGATTCATGTGGGCGCGATCAGCGGCGTGGGGCCGCGGTATTGCCCGTCGATCGAGGACAAGGTGGTGCGGTTCGCGGACCGGGAGCGGCACACCGTGTTCCTCGAGCCCGAGGGGCTGGATGACGGGGTGGTGTACCCGAACGGCATCTCGACCAGTCTGCCGGAGGATGTGCAGCACCGCCTGGTGGCCTCGATTCCGGGGCTGGAGCGGGCGCGGATCGTCCGGCCGGGCTACGCGGTCGAGTACGACTATGTCGATCCGCGCGCGTTGACCCGTCACCTGGAACTGCGGGTGGTGCCCGGGTTGTTCCTGGCTGGGCAGATCAACGGCACGACCGGGTACGAAGAGGCGGCTGCCCAGGGGTTGCTGGCGGGGGTGAACGCAGCGCGCCGAGCGAGCGGGTCCGATCTCGTCGCACTGGACCGGACCGAGGCGTATCTGGGTGTGCTGGTCGACGACCTCGTGACCCAAGGCGTCAGCGAGCCGTATCGGATGTTCACGTCGCGGGCGGAGTTCCGGCTGACGTTGCGGGCCGACAATGCGGATTTACGGCTGACCCGGACGGGGATGGGCTGGGGCTGTGTCGGCAGCGTCCGCGCCGCCGCCTTCACCGCCCACGCTTCCGCGTTCACCGAAGCGCTGGACCGGGCGGGACAGGAGGGGGGCATGCCGGGATCGCTCGCCGCACTGGGCCTGCCGGTGCGCGCCGACGGGCGGTGGCGGTCGGTGATGGAGCTGGTGGGGACGGTCGACCTCTCCTGGGACACGCTGTGCGCCGCGTTCTCGTGGTTGCGCGATCTCCCCCCGCGTGTGGCCGCCCAGCTCCAGAGCGAGGCGCGTTACGCAGGGTATTTGCGACGGCAGGAGGCCGACATCCGGGCCGTGCGCCGGGAGGAGGCGGTGTCTCTCACCGGTTTGTCCTTCCATGACATCGGCGGCCTCTCGGCGGAGCTGCGCGACAAGCTGCAGCGGGTGCAGCCGGCGTCCCTGGCAGGCGCGGCGCGGATTCAGGGCATGACCCCGGCCGCGCTGGCCGCTTTGGCGGCGCATGTGCGGAAGCGGGTGCCCCTGAATGGCGCCTGATCCGGACGCTCCACGTGGAGCGTCGCCCGCGCTCCAAGCCTATGTGGCGCTGCTGTTGCGCTGGAATCGGGCGCTGAACCTGGTCTCGCGCGCGGATGAGGCGGCGATCTGGAGCCGGCATGTCGAGGATTCCCGTCAGCTCGCCGCGCTGATTCCGGCCGGGGTGACCCGTGCGATCGACCTGGGCTCCGGGGCCGGGTTCCCGGGACTGGTGCTGGCGATCGAGACCGGCATCCCGTTCGACCTGGTGGAAGCCGACCAGCGCAAGGCCGCCTTCCTGCGGGAGGCGATTCGCGTCACCGGCGCCCCCGCATGCGTGCATGCCGTACGCATTTCGCACGCGAATCTGCAGCCGGCCCCGCTCGTCACGGCCCGCGCCCTGGCGCCGCTGCCCGACCTGATGGATCTGGCGGTCCCGTTGCTGGCACCGGGAGGTACCTGCCTCTTTCCGAAGGGCGCAACCGCATCGTCCGAATTGACGGCAGCCGCCGCCCGGTGGCACATGCGCGTCGACACCACGCCGAGCCGCACCGGGTCCGGCGGGGTCATTTTGCGGATTTCCGAGATCTCCCGTGTCGGATCGTCGAGCTGAGCCATCCACGGCCATGCACAAGCCGCGGATCATCGCCGTTGCAAACCAGAAGGGCGGGGTCGGGAAGACGACCACGGCGGTCAATCTCGCCACGGCCCTGGCCGCCACCGGCGAGCCCGTGCTGGTGATCGATCTCGACCCGCAAGGAAACGCCACCACCGGGTTCGGCATCCCGCAGACGGAGCGCGCAAACGGCAGCTACCGGCTGATGAGCGGCGCGGGTGCGCCGGACGAGACGGTCCGGACCACCGACGTCACCAACCTCGCGCTGGTCCCCTCGGAGCCGGACCTCGCCGGCACGGAGATCGAGCTGGTCGCGGCGCCGCGACGGGAGTTCCGGCTGCGCGACGCGCTGGCACCGTGGCGCGACGCAGCGCCCTACAGCTTCATCATCATCGATTGCCCGCCCAGCCTCGGCCTGCTGACCCTTAACGCCCTGGTCGCGGCGGACGCGGTGCTGGTGCCCTTGCAGTGCGAGTTCTATGCGTTGGAAGGGATCAGCGGCCTCATGCGCACCGTCGAATCGGTCCGGCGCCGCCTGAACCCCAAGCTGCGGCTCCAGGGCGTCGTGCTGACCATGTTCGATCGCCGCAACAACCTGTCGGAGCAGGTGGCGGCGGACGCGCGCGGGTTCTTCGGAGAGTGGGTCTACGACACCGTGATCCCGCGCAACATCCGCGTCTCCGAGGCACCGAGCCACGGCAAGCCCGTGCTGCTCTACGACGTCAGATCACCCGGATCCCAAGCCTATATCGCGCTCGCCAACGAATTGCTGACCCGCGAGCGCCGGACCGCAGGAGCCAAGTAAATGTGCGCCAAGGAGGTCAGTCCACGGCTCGGTCGCGGCCTTGCCGCCTTGCTGGGCGACATCAAGGTCCAGCCCGAACCCAACACGCCCGCCGGGGTGCGCACCGTGGCGATCGACTTGCTGGATCCCAACCCGTTCCAGCCACGCACGACCTTCGACCCAGACGCATTGCAGGAACTCGCAGACTCCATCCGCTCCCAGGGGATCCTGCAGCCACTCCTGGTGCGCATGCACCCCGACACCGGCGAGCGCTTCCAGATCATCGCCGGGGAGCGACGCTGGCGCGCGGCCGGCCTGGCGGGGCTGCATGAGGTGCCGGTCCTGCTGCGCGAGATGACGGACAGCGACGCGGCCGCCGCGGCGCTGGTCGAGAACCTGCAGCGCCAGGATCTCAACCCGATGGACGAGGCGGAAGGCTACCAGCGCCTGGTGCAGGAATTCGGCCTGACGCACGAGGCCATGGGCGAGGTGGTCGGCAAATCTCGCGCCCATATCGGCAACATGCTGCGACTGCTGCGGCTGCCCGACCGCGCGAAGACCGCCGTGCGCACCGGCGACCTCACCTTCGGTCATGCCCGCGCGCTGCTCGGCCTCGATGCCCCCGACTCCGTGCTGGACCAGGTGATCGGCCGCGGACTGTCGGTGCGCCAGACCGAGGCACTGGTCTCGCGGCGGAACACCGTCCGCCCGGCTCCCGAACCCACGCCTGCCGACTCCGACACCCGTCACCTCGAAACCCGGTTGGCCAACGCGCTCGGGCAGCGCGTGCAGATCGCGATGGGGGCGAAAGGCGCCGGCGCCCTGACCATTCGCTTCGGCGATCTCTACCAGCTCGAGCAGCTCGTCGATCGGCTCGTGCGCGAGTAGGCACGCTCAGCCCAGCAGCACACCGGTTTCCCGCAGGAAAGCGAGCAGCGGCAGCAGCGGAAGGCCGAGGATGGCGCTGTGCTCGCCATCCACCTGGGCGAACAGGTGCACACCGGGGCCTTCAAGCCGGTAGCCGCCCACGCAGGACAGCACCGCGTCACCCTCCATCTGGCAGTACGTCTCCAGAAACGTATCGGAGAACGAACGCATCTGGAGAGTTGGTGCGGCGACATGCGACCAGACGGCGCGTCCGGCCTGCCAGACCACCACGGCCGTCACCAGCGTGTGGCGCTGGCCACGCAAGCGGCGGAGCTGCGCGCGCAATGCCTCCGGCGATCCGGGCTTGTCGAACCAGACCCCGTCACAAACGAGCAACTGGTCGGCGCCGATGACCATCGCGGCCGGGAACGCAGCGGCAACGGCGGACGCCTTTGCCGTCGCCAGACGCAACGCCGCGATATCGGGCGGGTCGCCGCCCTCCTGGCACGCCCGCTTGATCGCGCCCTCGTCGACCGAAGCCGGATGGATGGTGACACGCAGCCCGGCCGCCTCCAGCAGCGCGCGACGCGCCGCGGACCCGCTCGCCAGCACCAGCTCCGGCGTGGGCGCCTGCAGCATCAGGTCGGCTTCACCGTGATCCCGGTATGCCGGCGCTGATGCCACGCCTCCATGAGCTGCAGCACGGTCGCTGCCGTCTCCTCGATGGAGCGGCGCGTGACGTCGATCACCGGCCAGCCGCGCCGCGTGCACAGCCGTCGGGCCCAGAGGAGTTCGGCCTTCACCGTCTCCTCGTCGATGTAGTCGGTGCTGGTCTGTCGTCCGCCGGGCGCATTCGGCCCGGTGCCGATCAGCCGCAGCCGGTGGCGACGAATGTCGATCAGCGCCTGCGGGTCGAGGGTCAGGCCGATCACCGGGCAGGCGACGTCGTCCAGACCCGGCGGCTCCGGCAGGTTGGGCACCAGCGGCACGTTGGCCGCCTTGATCCCGCGATTGGCGAGGTAGAAGCACGTGGGCGTCTTGGAACTGCGCGAAACGCCCACCAGCACCACGTCCGCCTCGGCCAGGCCCGGCTGCGACTGGCCGTCGTCATGCGCCAGCACGTAATGCATGGCGTCGATGCGCTGGAAGTAGTCCGCGTTCAGCACGTATTGCCGGCCCGGACGCGCCGAGACCTGCTCACCGATGTATTCCTGCAGCAGGTTCATCACCGGATCGAGCACGTTGACGATCGGCACGTTGAGCCGCCCGCACGTGGTCTCCAGATCCGATCGCAGCGCGCGGTCGACCAGGGTGGAAAGCACCGGCCCCGGCTCCTGCTCGATGCCCTCGAGCACGCGATGAAGCTGGAACCGGGTGCGGATCAGGCTCCATCGATGGTGCACGATATTGGCCTGCTCGAACTGCACGGTGGTCGCCCGCGCGATCGCATTCAGGGTTTCGCCGGTCGCATCCGACACCAGATGCAAGTTGATCCGCTGCACGCTCATGCGCGTGAGGATAACGGGGATAGGTGGGACGAAAAAGCGATGGCTCGCCGCTCCACGCGCAAAGCGTGGGTAACCACCCCAGCGCGCCGCGAAGGAACATTCCGGGTTGGTCGCAGGCGCGTGATCGTGGATAAGCGCGAACGCCGCCTCGACTCAGAGACTTACCCTGCGATCTGCATGTGGATGAAGGACGGAGAACCGCCGGCGACCGGGGTACCCCGTTGTCCACAGGCCCCTATCACTCCCCCTGACTCCTTAAGACTCTCTTACTTTGTTAAGGGAAGCCGATGAACGCCGCTCCGCGCCCACCGACCTCCGCCATGAAGCCGCTGCTCTCCGTGCTTGCGGGGGAGAAGGTGTGGCCGCCGCCGGTCTGGCTGATGCGCCAGGCCGGCCGCTACCTGCCGGAATACCGAGCGGTCCGCGCGGAAGTGCCGGACTTCGTGGCGCTGTGCCTCGACCCGGTGCGCGCGGCCGAGGTCACGCTGCAGCCGATCCGGCGCTTCGGCTTCGACGCGGCAATCCTGTTCTCGGACATCCTGATGCTGCCCTGGGCCCTGGGGCACGGGCTCGCGTTCAAGGAAGGCGAGGGACCGGTGCTGCCGAAGCTGCGCGACGCGGCAGCCCTGGATCGGCTGGATCCCACGCAGGTCCGTTCGCGGCTCGCGCCGGTGATGGAGACGGTCACGCGCATCCGCCAGGGCCTGGCCGGGGAGGGGTTCGACCGCACCACCCTGATCGGCTTCGCCGGCGCCCCGTTCACGGTCGCCTGCTACATGATCGAGGGCGGCGGCTCGAAGGACTTCGCCGCCACCCGCGCGCTCGCCTATGCCGATCCGGCGCTGTTCGACCGGCTCATGGACGTGCTGGTCGAGGCGACGGTCGACTACCTCTCCGCGCAGGTCGAGGCCGGGGCGGAAGTACTGATGCTGTTCGATTCCTGGGCCGGCGTGCTCTCGCCAACGCTGTTCCGGCGCCACGTGATCGTCCCTGCGCAGAAGATCGTCGCGCGGTTGGCGGCGCTGCATCCCGAGACGCCGGTGATCGGCTTTCCCCGCCTCGCCGGGCTGATGGTCGGCGCCTATGCGCAGGAGACCGGGATCGCGGCGGTCGGGCTCGACACCGGCATGGATCCGCTGGCGGCGGCGCGGCTGGTCGGGCCGGGGATCGCGGTGCAGGGCAATCTCGACCCGATGGCGCTGGTGGCGGGTGGGACGGCGCTGCGAGGGGAGGCCGAGGCGATCCTGACCGCGCTGCGCGGCCAGCGACTGATCTTCAACCTGGGCCACGGGATCGTGCCGCAGACGCCACCCGAACATGTCGGCGCGCTGGTGGAGCAGATTCGTGCCGCGTAGGGTCGCGATCGTCCTGTTCAACCTGGGCGGTCCGGACAGCCCGGCGGCGATCAAGCCCTTCCTGCTCAATCTGTTTCGCGACAAGGCCATCCTGCGGGTGCCGTTCTTCGTGCGCCCCTTCCTGGCCCGCATCATCGCGCGGTCGCGGCTGAAGCCGGCGACGGAGAACTACGCCATCCTGGGGGGTCGCTCGCCGCTGCTGGAGCTGACCCAGGCGCAGGCGCAGGCGCTCGAGGCGGCGCTGCCGGACCTGGAGGCGAAGTGCTTCATCGCCATGCGCTACTGGCACCCGATGAGCCTGGAAGCCGCGCGCGCGGTGAAGGCGTGGGGCCCCGACGAGATCGTGCTGCTGCCGCTCTACCCGCAATGGTCGACGACCACGACCGGCAGCTCCCTCACCGCGTGGCGCGAGGCGGCCGCCAGCGCCGGGCTGGTCGCGCCGACCACCACGCTGTGTTGCTACCCGACCCATCCGGGGTTCGCGGCCGCCACCGCCGCGCTGGTGCGCACCGGCTGGGAGCAGGCCCGCGCGGCGCTAGATCCCGCGGTGCCGCTGCGGGTGCTGTTCTCGGCGCATGGATTGCCGGAGGCGATCGTGCAGGCGGGCGATCCGTATCAGTGGCAGGTCGAGCAGACCGTGCAGGCGGTGCTCGCCGCCTGGGGGGCACCGGGCATCGACTCCGCGATCTGCTACCAGTCGCGCGCCACGCCGCAGAAATGGATCGACCCGAGCACCGAGGCGGAGATCGAGCGCGCGGCGCATGAGCGGGTGGCGTTGCTGGTGGTGCCGATCGCCTTCGTGTCCGAACATTCGGAGACGCTGGTGGAACTCGACGTCGAATACCGGCAGCTCGCCGACCGGCTGGGCGTACCGGGCTATTTCCGGGTGCCGACGCAGAACAGCGATCCGGGGTTCATCGCCGCGCTTGCCGACCTGGTGCGGCATGCCCGGGCGGCGGGGCCGGGCCTGTGCAGCCATGTTGGGGGTCGGTTCTGCGACGCGCGCCATGCGGACTGTCCGTTCGCCACCTATGCGCGCGGCGCTCCGGTTCCGCAGGCGGGAGCGACGCCATGACGATCGACGCGCTGGCGCCCTTCTACCCGTGGGTGAAGGCCTTCCACGTGATCAGCATGGTCGCCTGGATGGCCGGGATGTTCTATCTGCCGCGCCTCTACGTGTATCACTGCGATCTGGCGCCGGGTTCGGCCGAGAGCGAGCGCTTCAAGGTGATGGAGCGCCGGCTGCTCAAGCAGATCATCAATCCGGCCATGCTGGCGACCTTCCTGTTCGGCATCCTGCTGGTGCTGACGCCGGGGGTGATCGACTGGCACTGGGGCTGGTGGCACGTGAAGCTGACCGCGGTGCTGCTGATGGCGGGCTTCCATGGCGCGATGTCGCGCTGGCGGCGGGATTTCCTGGAGGATCGGAATCGGCGGCCGCAGCGCTTCTACCGCATCGCCAACGAGGTGCCGACGCTGTTGCTGATCGTGATCGTGATCATGGTCATCGTGCGGCCGTTCTGATCGGACCCTCTTGACGAAGCTGTTGCTTCTCGCCAAGTCACCGTTGACGGAGACGGCGGTCACGCCTAGCTTTCCGCCGCTTCCCTGAGACCCTGAGCGGCCGCGATTCGCCGCTGCATTTCCTCACTCCGACGGTACAGGCCGGCCATCGCAGGATGGGCTGCGCGTCCCGCAGGTATCCCCCTGTCTCCGTCCTTCCAGACGATCCTGTTCGAGGCATCCGGATGCATCTCGCCGAACTCAAGGCAAAGACTCCCGCGGATCTGCTCAGCTTTGCCGAATCATTGCAGATCGAAAACGCATCATCCCTGCGCAAGCAGGACATCATGTTCGCCATCCTCAAGAACCTGGCCGAGAACGACCAGGCGATACACGGGGAAGGCACGCTCGAAATCCTGCCGGACGGATTTGGTTTCCTGCGCAGTCCGGAAGCCAATTACCTGCCGGGTCCCGACGACATCTATGTCAGCCCGACCCAGGTGCGCCGCTTCGGCCTGCGCACCGGCGACACGGTCGAGGGCCAGATCCGCGCGCCGAAGGAGGGTGAGCGGTATTTCGCCCTGCTGAAGGTCGACACGGTCAATTTCGAGCCGCCGGACGCCGTGCGGCACCGGATCAACTTCGACAACCTGACCCCGCTCTATCCGGACGAGCGGCTCAAGATGGAGATGGAGAACTTCCAGTCCGTCGCGAAGGGGCCGCAGAAGGACTACACGCCGCGGGTGATCGATTTGATCGCGCCGATCGGCAAGGGCCAGCGCGCACTGATCGTCGCGCCGCCGCGCACCGGCAAGACGGTGATGCTGCAGAACATCGCCACCGCCATTTCGGCCAATCATCCGGAAGTCTTCCTGATCGTGCTGCTGATCGACGAGCGGCCCGAGGAAGTCACCGACATGGCGCGCAGCGTGAAGGGCGAGGTGATCGCCTCCACCTTCGACGAGCCGGCGACCCGCCACGTGCAGGTCACCGAGATGGTGCTGGAGAAGGCGAAGCGCCTGGTCGAGCACAAGCGCGACGTGGTGATCCTGCTGGACAGCATCACGCGCCTGGCGCGCGCCTACAACACGGTGGTGCCGTCGTCCGGCAAGGTGCTGACCGGTGGTGTGGACGCGAACGCGCTGCAGCGCCCGAAGCGCTTCTTCGGCGCGGCGCGCAACATCGAGGAAGGCGGCAGCCTGACGATCATCGCGACCGCGCTGATCGACACCGGTAGCCGCATGGACGAGGTGATTTTCGAGGAGTTCAAGGGCACCGGCAATTCGGAGCTGATCCTCGACCGCAAGCTGTCCGACAAGCGCAGCTTCCCGGCGATCGACATCACCAAGTCCGGCACCCGCAAGGAAGAGCTGTTGGTCGAGAAGTCGACGCTGTCGAAGATGTGGGTCCTGCGCCGCATCCTGAACCCGATGGGGACGGTGGATGCGATGGAGTTCCTGCTGGACAAGCTGAAATACAGCAAGACCAACAACGACTTCTTCGACGCGATGAACACCTGAGGAAGGCCGGGCTCGCCCCGGCCCCCTCCGCTCTCCCGCCATCATGGCCGGGCTTAGCCAGACACCCCCACCTTCTCAGCGTCGTGGCCGGGCTCGATCCGGCCCCGTCCGCTCTCCCCCCGTCATGGCCGGGCTTTACCCGGCCATC
>JAFKLG010000034.1 GCA_017304945.1 Rhodospirillales bacterium | reverse complement strand
GCCCGCTGCCGGTCTTGACGATGATGGCGCCGAACTGCGCCGGGTCGGCCAGACGGCCGGCGACGTTGATCGTGTACTGGAAGGCGACGTCCGACGGCGCGGGCGGCATGCCCACCTGGCCGGCGGTGACCTCCTGGCTCTGGTTCTGGATCGCGGTGACGACGTCCGACGGCTGCAGGCCGAAGCTCTGCAGCTTGTTCGGATCCAGCCACACGCGCATCGCGTACTGGCCGGCGCCGAACACGTTGACGTTGCCGACGCCCGGCAGGCGGGAGAGTTCGTTGACCAGGCTGATCGTCGCGTAGTTGCTGAGGAACAGGCTGTCGTAGCGCCCGTCCTCGGAACTCAGCGTCGCGATCTCGAGGATGGAGGTCGACCGCTTCTGGACCGTGACGCCCTGCGCCTGCACCGAGGTGGGCAACTGCGCGAGCGCCGCCGACACCTTGTTCTGCACCAGCACCTGGGCGAAATCGAGATCGGTGCCGATGTTGAACGTCACCGTCAGCGTGTAGCTGCCGTCGCTCGCCGCCGTCGACTGCATGTAGATCATGCCCTCGACGCCGTTCACCTGCTGCTCGATGGGCAGCGCGACGGTATCGATCACGGTCTGCGGGCTGGCGCCCGGATACCGCGTCGTCACCTGCACCGTGGGCGGCACCACGTCCGGATACTGCGCGATCGGCAGCCCGAACAGCGCGACGCCGCCGATCAGGATCATCAGCACCGCGATGACGTTGGCGAGGACCGGCCGTTCGATGAAGAATTTCGAGATCATGGCGCTGTGCCCCGGCCGTCAGCGGGCACTGGCGGTTTGCACCACCGGATCGACCTTGGCGCCGGGGATGGCGCGCTGCATGCCCCCGACCACGACGCGATCGTCCGCGGCGAGGCCCTTCTGGATCACCCGCAGCCCGCCATCGACCAGCGGTCCGGTCTCGACGCGCTTCTGCGAGACCACGTTGTCCTTGTCGACCACGAGCACGTAACGGCCGCCCTGGTCGGCCCCCAGCGCGACGTCGGGCACCAGCAGCGCATTGGCCACCTTGTCCACCGGGATCCGCACCCGCGCGAAGAAGCCCGGCAGCAGGGTGCGATCCTTGTTGGCGAACAGCCCGCGTGCGACCAGCGTGCCGGTCGAGGTGTTCACCAGCGGCGCGATGTAATCGATCAATCCGGAATGCGGGTAGCCGGTCTCGGTCTGCAGCCCGACCTCGACCGGGATCTTGCTGTCGTCGGTGATGACGATGTGCCGCGCCTTCAGGCTCTCCCGGATGCGCTGCACCTCCTGCTCGCTGATCGTGAACGTGACGTGGATCGGGTCGAGCTGGACGATGGTGGCGAGCTTGGTGGGCGTCGCGCCGCCGACCAGGGCGCCGATCGAGGGGATATGGGCGGTGACCATGCCGTCGAACGGCGCAATCACCTGCGTGTAGGAGTAGTTGATCGCCTGGATCTGCGTGTTCGCCTGGTTCTGCTGCAATTGCGCGGCCAGGGCGTCACGCTTGGCCAGGGCCTGGTCGACCACCGACTGGGATGCGAAGTCGCTTCGCCCGAGGGTCGACTGGCGGGTGTACTCGTCCTGCGCCTGGCGAAGCTGGGCCTGGGTCGCCGCTTCCTGCGCCTTCGCCTCGTTCAACTGCGCCAGGTAGGGCTGCGGCTCGATGGTGAACAGGTTCTTGCCCCCCTTCACCTCCTGCCCGTCCGTGTAGTTGATCTCGGTCAGGAACCCCTGGACGCGCGCCTCGAGATCGACCGAGTTCACCGCGACCACGTTGCCGTTGGTCTCGAGGTAGTACGTCACCTCCTGCTTGGTGGGCGGCGCGACCGTCACCTTCTGCGGCGGCGGGGCGACGTACTTGTTCTCCTCCTTGCACGCGGCAAGGCCGAGTGTCGCGAGCGCAAGCAGGCTCGTGCAGCGAAGCCAGGTCGTGTTCATGCGGAACGCGGGCATCGGATTCTCTCGAGATGAGGTCAGCGCGGGAGAGGAGCGTCAGTGTGCGGCGGTGCGCTCGGCGCGAAGCCTGGCTTCGACGCGATCGACCGCGCGGGCGAAGTCGTCCGCCGCCTTGGTCGCGGCGAGACCTGCCGTCGTCATGGTCCCGGCGGCAGAGCGCAGATCGAGCGCGTTCGGGCTTTCCTTGGTCAGGAACCCGCCCAGCACCTGCCCGGACTTCGCGTCGGTCAGCTTGCCGGCGAGGGTGATCGAGCCGGTGAAGGCCGCCGCCGATCCCTCCGCGGTCTTGACCAGGGACAGGCCCAGCCCGACCGGGGTGAGGCGGGTGAGCGAGGCGACGGGATGGGTGGCGGAGATGCCGGCGAGGGTGAGCTGCAGATTGACCACGCCCGGACCGGACCGGCTGGCGAGATGCCCGTTCGCGCGCAGCGCCTGGGTGAAGTCCGCCGTCACCTGGCGGGCGAGGTCGGCGCGTTCCTGCGGCGATGTGCCGCCCCACTCGGCATCAGCGCCGTCATAGACCACGGTGGGCAGCACGGCGATGGCGCGGTAGCGGCTGAAATCGACGTCGTCGGCTCGGTAGACCAGCGTGTTGCCGTTCTCACCAAATGCCGAATCGGCGATCGCGGGGTGCAGCGGCATCTGACCGGTCGCCGCGGTCGGTGC
The DNA here is from genome assembly GCA_017304945.1 of Rhodospirillales bacterium. Lineage (GTDB taxonomy): Bacteria > Pseudomonadota > Alphaproteobacteria > Acetobacterales > Acetobacteraceae > Rhodopila. Next base: position 3,944 of record JAFKLG010000034.1, on the reverse strand, counting down.
CTCGGGTCCTTTTGCGCAAGCGGCCAGCAGCAATATGACAACGAATGGTGCAATGCAGCGACGCACGAGCAAATCTCCGCGATACGGAAACCGCTATATCACTCGCACCCGCAACGTGAACACGAATTCATGACCCCGCGCGCACCACGGCATCGTTTCTGCGCGACCGTGATGTTTGCGTTTGCCGACCATGCAACGTTCGGCCGCGCAGCCGCGCGGGCGCACCGCGGGGTCGATGATCGACCCCGACGATACACAACCCGTAGTTGAAAAAACGGGCGACGTCTACTCCTGCATCGTCTCGCCGGAACCGCCGAACGCCGCCGGGAAGTCGCGCAGTTTTGGCAAGCCGTCGCGCATCGGCAGCACCGTCTCCGCATAGTTCACATGGAGCGCAGGCTCGAATTGCAGGCTCGGCAGCGTGGCCGCGAACACGTCCACCACGTTGAGCGGCGGATGGGCGGTCATCAGATGCCCGCCACACAATCGGCAGAACTGCCGATGGCTCAGTTCCGTCTTCGCGTACGTCCCGAGGTGCTCGGCGCCACGCAGGACGGAAACCGTCGGCGTGGGCCAGATCGTGAAGGCGTTCACCGGGCCGCCAGACCAGGAGCGGCACGACCGACAGTGACAATAGCCCATCACCTCGGGTGCGCCGCGTGCTTCGATCTCCACGGCACCGCAGAAGCACGTGCCGCGATACGTGTCGTCCATTGCCGTTCCCCCGATTTTGCGACGCCCTGGCTAGCACGCGTGCGTCAACGCGGAACATAGATCGAGCAACGGTGAAGGCTTGGTCATGATCCGAATGCGGCACGCCGTGCGGGGCATCGCGCGCCGGCCGCGACATCGGCCCCCCCGCCAGCGGCCACACACGCGGGTCACCGCACGCCTCTCGACGGTCGCACCTGCCGCGCGCCGCTCCGGCGTCGTGCCGACCGGCGATCAGGTGGGCTGGGCGCTGCCCCCGTTCAGATGCCGCAACCCTGGCGGGGCCCGCATGTCGCGCGGCGTCCGGAAATCGCCGGCTGCGCCGCGCGCCGCCGCCGCTCCATGCGGCCAGCCCGTGCGCGCGCTGTAGTCGCGCACCGGCACCGATCGTCCGGGGGCGGCCGAGAGCCGCGCGGCGCAGAAGATGTCGAGCGCCGTCACGCCCAGCACCATCGCCATCGCGAGCCCCGAGGCCCCGCGCTGCGGGTTGCGCCGACCGAGCCCGGTTGCGAGCGTCGCGACGTCCAGCGCGTCGCCACCGACGCGGCTCCAGATCCAGGGCCGGCGGTCCTTGGCCCAGAGCAGTCCGACGCCCGAGGCGATTTCCCGCACGCCGTACCCCGCCAGCACGCCCCGCGCGCGCGGCATGCCGAGTGTGCGCGCCATCTTGCGCGGCGCCAGGATCTCCAGCACGCCGAGACCGATGCTGAACCAACCCAAAGCCTGGGCAATACCGTGCGCGGTGGGATCGGCTGGTTGCCGGGACAATGGTGCGCTCATGGCCGCAGCACCACTTTCACGCAGCCGTCCTGCTTGTCGCGGAAGGTCTTGTACAACGCGGGTCCCTCCTCCAGCGAGGCGCGGTGGGTGATGACGAAGGACGGATCGATCTGCCCTTCCTCGATCCGCCGCAGCAGGTCGTCGGTCCATCGGTTCACGTGCGTCTGCCCGGTCCGCATGGTCAGGCCCTTGTTCATGAAGGCGCCGAACGGGATCTTGTCGAGCAGGCCGCCATACACGCCCGGCACCGAGATCGTGCCGGCCGGGCGGCAGACATACATGATCTCGCGCAGCACGTGCGGGCGGTCCGTCTCCAGCATCATCGCCTGCTTGGCGCGGTCATACAGCGAGTCGATGGAGCGCGACGCGTGCGCCTCCAGCCCCACCGCGTCGATGCACTTCTCCGGCCCCTTGCCCTGGGTGAGATCGTTCAGCCGCTCGACCACGCTCTCCTGGTCGAAGTCGATCACGATCGCCCCGGCCGCCTTCGCCATCACCAGGCGTTCGGGCACGTTGTCGATCGCCACCACCTGTTTGGCGCCGAGCATGATCGCGGAGCGGATGGCGAACTGGCCGACCGGGCCGCAGCCCCACACCGCGACGGTGTCGGTCGGCTCGATGTCGCAGGCGACCGCGGCCTGCCAGCCGGTCGGGAAAATGTCGCCCAGGAACAGCACCTGCTCGTCGGTCAGCGTCGACGGCACCTTCACGGCACTCGCATCCGCGTAGGGCACGCGCACATATTCCGCCTGCCCGCCGGCATACCCGCCGGTCAGATGCGTGTAGCCGAACAGCCCCGCGGTCGTGTGGCCGAACACCTTGTCGGCCACGTCCTTGTTGCGGTTGGAACGTTCGCAGACCGAGTAGTTGCCGCGCCGGCACTGTTCGCATTCGCCACAGATGATGGTGAACGGTACCACCACGCGATCCCCCACCTTGAGCCGCGTGTTGCCGCGACCGACTTCCATCACCTCGCCCATGAACTCATGGCCCATGATGTCGCCGTTCTCCATGCCGGGCATGAACCCGTCATAGAGATGCAGGTCGGAGCCGCAGATGGCGCAGCTCGTCACCTTGATGATGGCGTCGCGGGGATCCTCGATCCGGGGATCGGGAACGGTGTCGCAGCGGATGTCTTGCTTGCCGTGATAGCAGAGCGCGCGCATGGGGTTCTCCTGGCCGGCGTCAGGGCCCCAACGGCCCCTGCGAGGCGCAGTTAGCGCAACGGTGCAACACGGCTGCGAGAGGCGGGACGGAGGCCGGCGCCACGGGGCTGGTTCAGGAGTCCGGTGCCTTGATGAAGCACATCACGCCGCGTGCCGGTGTGTAGCAGACGACGGCGCGGCCAGTCGGATTGTCGCTCCGGTCCAGCACGGTCTCGGGCGGCACCGGCTTCCAGGCGCCGTCGATCAGCACCTCGTAATGGTCCCCGGCCAGCCGTGAGTCGACGCGGCGACAGTCGACCATGGAGCAGCAGGAGATCCCGGTGCGCGGCTGCTGCAGCGAGCGGAACCAGGGGGCGAGCGCGGGGTCGGCATCGGGCGGCGGCGCCGCGCGCGCAGTCGCCGCGATGAAAGTCGCGGTGAGGATGCTCGCGCAACACAAGAACAAGGCTCGCATGAGGCACCCTCACATCCCGCAGGATCACCGGAGAGAGACTAGGGAGAACCGCGTGGTCCAGGGCGACCCATCACGCGGTCGTGACGCAGGCACGCGCCCGTCAAACCGTGCCAGCCGGCTCGGCGTTGCAGCGACCACCCCTACGCGAGGATCCCATGCGCACCACCCGGCCCGCCTCCGCCGCTTTCGCCACTCTCCCGCTCGCCGCCGCCCTGCTGCTGGCCGTCGCGGCACCCGCCCGCGCCGAACTCACCGGCGTCGACCGTGACTTCGCGACCCAGGCCCAGCGCGCCAACATCGCCGCGATCCAGGACGCGCAATGGGGAGAGAAGAGCACCGCGTCCGAACCGCTGAAGCAGCTCGCGCAGAAGATCATCAAGAACCGCACGACCGCGAGCGCGGAGCTGAAGACGCTGGCGCAGCAGCAGAACTTCTCGCTGCCGCCGTTGCCGACCGGCGGCCAGCAGGAGGCTGCCGCGGCGCTGCGGGACAAGCGCGGCAGCGAGCTGGAGCGGGCCTATGCCCAGCATGAGATCGAGCGGCACCAGCAGCAGATCGCGCTGTATCAGCGGGAGATCGCCGACGGGAAGGACCAGGGCCTGCGCGACTACGCGCAACGCAACCTCCCCGTCCTGCAGGACGAACTCGGCAGCGCTCGGACCGTGGCGCAGGGCAAGTAGCCGCCGAAGCAGGAAGCCCCCTCTCCCCTCGCGGGAGAGGGCCGGGGTGAGGGGGGCGATCGGGGCGATCGGGGGAGGGGGCGATCGGGGCGATCGCAGATAAACGACGCGCCCCCCCTTGTGCGTCCATCCCCCGGGGAGATGGGGCATGCC
>JAFKLG010000033.1 GCA_017304945.1 Rhodospirillales bacterium | reverse complement strand
GCACGTCGGTGAAGCCGGGCGGGGGGGATTCGAAGAAGCTGCGGGATTGCCCCGTGAGCACCCGCACGTCGGGCGGGCCGTAGTTGAGGATCCAGATGGCGGCGGAGCGTCCGGTGGTGTGATAGCCGGGAGCTTCCTCGGCCTCCACCAGGACGACGCGCTTGTGGGGGGCGAGGGCGGCGGCGGCGGTGGAACCGGCGATGCCGGCCCCGATCACCGCCACGTCGAAGTCGATCGTGTCCATGGCGGCGGACATTGCAAGCGGCGTGCCTACCCCGCAAGGGGAGAGTGGCAAAGGCTGATCGTCGCCTGGCGCGGACTCCCATCCCGCCTGAGACGGGGGTCCGGGGACGCTCCCCCGGGCTTACGCCGTCACGGCTCGGCCGAGCATGTCCAACAATTCAGCCGTGCCGCGCTCGCGCGCGCCGGCGTCGTCGTAGCCGTCGAGAAATGCCCCCTGTTCGGTCAGCCGGAGCTGGGTCCGCGCTCCATCCGCCTTCAACTGCAGGGTCGCGACCGAAACCGAGATCTTCCGATCGTCGAGATGCATCTCGTAGCAATAGATCAGGCGCTCGTTCTCGATCACGTCGTAGTAGGTCGCGTCATAGGTCGACACCATGCCTCCGCCCCAGCGCCCCTTCAGCCGCTCACGTCCGCCGGGTCGTACATCCATCGCACGCTCGATGATCTCGAGCGTCTCGGATGCCGCGCCGAACCACTGGGCCTTTGCACCCGGGTCCGTCAGCGCCGCCCAGACGCGCGGCGGAGCGGCATCATAGGTGCGCTCCAGATGGAAGGTGGCGTGCACGACCGAGCGCGTGATCTGAGCCGAAGCGCGCATCTCTGCGGCGGGCGTGGCGTTGCTGGCGTCGGATTTCCGTCTGGTCATGGCGATTGTCCTTCGATCGGTTTCAGTGGAACGTCGCGTCGAGGAATCGCGGTTCGAGCGCATCCGCGAAAGGGAAGTACCGCAACCAGGGCTGTGCCTCGCGGATCACCCGCTGAACGGACGATCGCAGGAGAAGCCGCTCGAAATACGCGGCCAGTGCCGGGTGGGCGGCACGATAGGGATGGATCGCCTCGACATAGAAGAGCGGCGGCATGGCGGCGCAATCGGCCATCGAGAACGCATCGCCGGCAATCCATTCCTGCGCCGCCATCCGGCGATCGAGCATGGCGTATGCTGTGTCGAGGGTCGCGCGCGCTTCCGCGACACCGAACGCGTCCTTCGTGTCGTCCGCGCGCAGGCGATCCGACACGATCTTCTGCATCGGCGCGTGCACATAGAGATCGAAGAAGCGATCCCACAGCCTCACCTCCCGCGCCGCATCGGCATCCGTCGGGATCAGGCGAGCTGCGCCCGAGTGGTGCGCGTCGAGGTACTCGATGATGATCGAGCTCTCCGGCACCACACGGTCGCCATCCTGCAGCAGCGGCATCTTGGCGATCGGCCACAGATCCACATACGCCGTGTCGTCCGCCGGGAGACCGTTGATCTGTATGGACCGGAATGGGATGTCGCACTCGTAGAGCGCCACCAACACCTTCCAGCAGTACGACGCCAGCGGGTGCATGTGCAGGGTCAGCATGGGTTGCTCATTCGGCACCGTCCGTGTCCGGCTCTGATGAACGTGCGAGATAGGCGCCCAGCCGGTCCAGGCGATGCTCCCACGCCGTCCGCCGCGCATTGATCCATTGCTCCGCCAGGCTGAGCGCAGCGGGCTGGATCGAGCATGTCCGCACCCGTCCGACTTTCTCCGATCGGACGAGCCCGGCTGCCTCGAGCACACCGAGATGCTGCATGACCGACGGCAGCGACATCGGGAGCGGTTTGGCGAGTTCGCTCACGGACGCCGGACCGCGGCTCAAGCGCTCCACGATGATGCGGCGCGAAGGGTCGGCCAGGGCGTTGAAGAGGCCGTCGAGGCTGGCCGATTGGTTAGGCATGGCCCTAAGTATCGTGCGGCCATCAGTTAGGCAAGGGCCTTAGTGTTCGCGGAGTCGCTTTCCCGGGACGCGCGGGATCTTCGGCACGGCGCCCTGAGCGGGCTGCGTCGAGGGCTGCACGACGCGGGCCCGCCCTGGCGTGCGACCAGCCGCCCTCAGGCCGCCAGGGTCGCGAGCCCGCGCACGTCCGGCAGCCCGTCCAGCGCCAGGATGGTCTCGACCAGGGCCTGGCTGCGATTGCCGCCCAGCACCGGCTCCACCAGGCCGGTGAACTTCTCCACCAGCCGGCCTTCCTGCTCCGCGGTGTCCGAGGCCGGGATGCCGGCGTCGTGTTCGGCGCGCAGCCGGCGGCCGTCGCGCAGCGTGAGTTCCATCTCGGTGAAGGTGTTGGCGATGCCGGTGCGGAAGTCGCAGCTCACCTTGTCGCGCAACGCGATCAGCGCCGGCGTGGTGGCGACCTCCTCCGAGAAGGTGGCGAGCCGGCCGGTATCGTATCCCGCCAACCCCATCGCGGCGGTGAGCCGCAGCGAGAACTTCGCCTCGAGCCCGGTCTGCGGTGCGGGGATGTTGCAGATACGGTCGCAGGATTCCTCGAGCCGGAGGCGGATCGCGGTGACGTCGTCCAGCGGCACGTCCTGGCCGCGCAGCTTGCGCGCCGCCTCGATCGTCGCGTGCGTCATGTAGCAGGCGGCGTGGTACTTGAAGAGGTTGTTGCGGATGTACCAACCCTGCGGCGGCTCCTCCAGCGCGCGTTCGGGATGGAAGTCCGGGCTGTGCGTGCGGGCGAAGCCCTGGCCGCATTCCAGCACGTCGGGGCGGGCGGTGAAGCCGCGGGCGGCCAGCTTGGCGGCGAGCAGGCCGTGATAGGCGGCCTTGCCCGCATGCAGCGGCTTGCACATCGTGCCGAACATCGACTTGAGCCCGGCGGCCTGGGTGCCGGCGATGCCCAACGCCATGGCGAACTGCTCAGCTTGCAGGCCGAGAAGATGGGCACAGGCGGCCGCGGCGCCGAACGAGCCGACGGTCGCCGTGGCATGGAATCCCAGCCCGTCATAATGGCCGGGCGCGATCACGCGGCCGACGCGGCATTGCAGCTCGTAGCCGGCGACGAAGGCGGTGAGCACGGCCTGCCCGCTCGACCCGCGTTCCTCGGCGAGCGCCAGCAGGGCGGGCAGGATGGCGACCGAGGGGTGGCCGGGCATCGCCAGGTTCACGTCGTCGAAGTCGAGCGCGTGCGAGGCGGCGCCGTTCACCAGCGCGGCCGAGGCGGGCGGCAGGCGCGCGGCGTGGCCGAACACCTGGGCCGTCGCGACGCCGCCCTGTTCCTGCAACTCGGCGAGCAGGATGTGCGTGAGATCCTCCTGCGCGCCGGCCAGGGTGCAGCCGACATAGTCGAGCACGCATTGTCGTGCCCAGGCGCGGATGTCCTCCGGGATGTCGGCATGGGTGAGCGTGCGGGCCTGCTCCGCCAGTGCGCGGGTGAGGCCGGTGGACGACAGGTCGGTGATGGCGTTCATGGCGTTTCCTCTGGCCCGTATGCGTCGTTCAGCTGTGCGTCGTGCAGGTTTGCCTGGTGCCGGACCACGGCGTCGCGGCACGACGTCGTGGCGGGCACCGTCCCGCGGCGCATGGGTCAGGATCGCGCCGCGGGTCCGTGCGTGTGTGGGCGCTCAGCGGCCCTGGTAGACCGGCTTGCGCTTCTCGTTGAAGGCGCGGATGCCTTCGCGACGGTCCTCGGTGGGGACCATCCGGTTATAGGCCTCGATCTCGAACATCAGCCCGGTCTGCAGGTCGGTGTTCAGCCCCATGTTGACCGACTGCTTCACCTGGCGCGTGGAGATCGGCGCGTTGGCGGCGATCACGGCGGCGGTTTCCAGCGCCTCCTGCACCAGGGTCTCCGCCTTGCAGATGCGGTTGACCATGCCCCATTCATGCGCCTGCTGCACGGTGAAGGGACGGCCGGTCAGCAGGATCTCCTTGGCGCGGCGGGCGCCGATCGCGCGCGGCAGGTTCTGGGTGCCGCCGGCGCCCGGCATGATGCCGAGGGTGACTTCGGTCAGCGCGAAGCGGGCGTGTTCGGCGGCGTAGATGAAGTCGGCGCAAAGCGCGATCTCCATGCCACCGGCATAGGCCGCGCCGTTCACGGCCGCGATCACCGGCACCGGGCAGCCGATCATCGCGCGCACCATCCGCTCGAAGATCAGGTGCTGGTCCTGCCACTGCTCGTCGGTCATGCCGAGCCGCTGCTTGAGGTCGCCGCCGGCGCAGAAGGCGCGGGCGCCGGCGCCGGTGATGACGATGCAGCGCTGCTGGTTGGGGGCGGCGCAGAATCCGTCGAAGGCGTCGAGCAGGTCGAGCCCCATCTGCGTGTTCATGGCATTCGCCACGTCCGGCCGGTTGATCGTCACCAGCACGGTGTGGTCCTGCGGTCGTTCGATCCGGATCGTTTCGTAGTCTTTCATTCTTCCAAGGCCTGCATGATCAATCGGGTGAAGGTGTCGATCGCGCCGGGATCTGTCCAGCGCAGCACGGCCACCAGGCCGCGCGAGGGCACGATCCAGGTGACGTTGCCGCCGGCCCCGGTCGCCATGACGCTGTCCTCGGGCGCGGAGGGATAGCGGCCGCCGCCGGTGTTCAACCACCAGAGCAGCCCATAGTTGCGGTTGAGCGGGCAGGGCGTGAAGGAGAGGTCGACCCAGGCCTCGGGGATCACCTGCCTCTCGCCCCAGCGGCCGCGGTTCAGCATCAGCAGGCCGATGCGCGCCTGGTCCTCGGCATGGATCAGCATGCCGCCGCCCCAATGCGTGCCGCCCGATACGGATTCGATCATGCGCCCGTCGACCTCCACGCTGGAGGTGCGGTAGCCGTGCCAGCTCCAGGTGTCGGAGGCGCCGATCGGGTGCATGATGCGTTCGGCGAACACCTCGGGCAGCGGGCGGCGGAAGATGCGCAGCAGCGCCAGCGCGAGCCGGTTCACCCGGACGTCGTTGTATTCCCAATGCGTGCCCGGCGGCTGCAGCGGGCGGAGGTCGCCCTTCCTGCCGCGCCCCTCCAGCCCGAGATTGCGGTTGCGGTCGATACGATCGGACTTGCCGAACAGCGTGCCTTCCCATTCGGACGTGTTCTGCAGCAGGTGCCGCCAGGTGATCGGTGCGTTCTGGGCCGCGTCGAACCCGCCATCGTCCACCCGCTTGCGCACCGGCTCGTCGAGATCGGGGATCAGCCCGTCGGTCCAGGCGATGCCGGCGAGCAGGCTGAGATAGCTCTTGGCGGCGGAGAAGGTGAAGTCGACCTGGTCGGTCTCGCCCCAGCTCGCCACCTTCCAGCCGTTGCGCAGCAGCAGCCCGTTGGCCGGGCCGCGCGGACGAATCGGGCCGAGGATCTCGTTGTCGGGCGGTGGCTCGAAGAACCCGGATTCGAGGTGAAGCCGCAGGTCGTGCGGCCACGGGGTCTCATTCTCGGTCGCGAAACGGGCCGCCTCCTCGAGGAACATCCAGTTCATGCCGGCCTGGTCCGCCATCGCCTCGGGCCAGGGCGCGGGGTGGGCGGGCGGAATGATGTCGGCAAGCGTGGTGGGCGGCCGCATCGCATCGTCTCCTGCGTTCAACTGACTATGGCGCCCACCGACGGAAACGCCTAGGACGGGAGCATAGGCGCGGGAGCGGGCCGTGACGAGCCAAGTGACCGATTCCAGACGCGCTGTCCTGCTGCAGAGTCCGCTGTTTGCGGCGATGCAGGAGAGCGAACGCGATGCGGTATTGCAGATGGCGGTCGAACGTCGGTTCCGCCGCGGTCAGACGATTTTTCAGAAGGGCGACACGGGCACGTCGATGATGGCCGTGCTGCAGGGCCGGGTGCGGATCAGCGCCGTTTCGGTGGACGGGAAGGAGCTGACCCTCAACGTCATCGACCGGGGCGAGATCTTTGGCGAGGTGGCGCTGCTGGACGGCAAGCCGCGCAGTGCCGATGCCCATGCATTGGAAGATGCGGTGCTGCTGGCGCTGGAGCGGCGGGTGTTCCTGCCGTTCCTGCAGGCCAACAACGATTTGCTGCTGCGGTTGCTGGCGGTGCTGTGCGACCGGTTGCGGCGCACGTCGGTGGCGCTGGAAGAGCTGGCACTGTTCGAGCTGCCGGTGCGGCTGGCGCGCGTGCTGGTGCAGTTGGCGGATGCGTATGGCCGCCCGTCGGAGGTGGGCACGCGCATCGGGCTGCGGCTGTCGCAGCGCGACCTCGCGACGCTGGTGGCGTCGTCGCGGGAGAGCGTGAACAAGCAGTTGCGGGCGTGGCAGAAGCTTGGCGTGCTGGACATGGATGGCGGCCACATCGTGCTGTGCCAGCCCGACACGTTGCATCGGATGTTGGCGCGGTAGCGGGGGCTGGCGGGGAGGGCGCTTGGGGTGTGCCCCCCGGTGCCGCGGTGTCGCGTGCGGCGTGTCGCGTGCGGCGTGCCGCCGTGCCGCGCGGTCCCGCGTCGCGTGCCGCCTCGTGTCATGGCCGGCGCAGGCCATGACACGGGGCCTGCGCCGGCCAGGCCGCGGCACGAGCCTGCTGCTACAGCGCGTCCAGGAACGGGGTCAGCGGGGCCAGGAAGTCCTTGGTGTTCTGCCCGTGCACGTTGTGCCCCGCGTCGG
>JAFKLG010000085.1 GCA_017304945.1 Rhodospirillales bacterium | reverse complement strand
CCGTCATCCGCGGGCCCTGACCCGCGGATCCCGACCGTACGGTCGTTGCGGTACGGGCGTCTCGGACGTCCCTGCCGGTGGGGATCCGCGGGTCGGGGCCCGCGGATGACGGGAGGGTGGGCGGATGCCCGCCGGACGTCCCTGCCGGTGGGGATCCGGGGGTCGAGCCCGCGGATGACGGGAGGGTGGGCGGATGCTCGCCGGACGTCCCTGCCGGTGGGGATCCGCGGGACGGGGCCCGCGGATGACGGCGCATGGGCGGATGACGGCCCGTGGGCGGATGACGGCCGCTGCCCCCGCATCGTCCTTTGCGCCGCGCTCGGCCGATGGTCAGTTTCGGCCGCGCTCGGCCGACCGTCAGTCGAGCGGCGTGTCGTTCAGGAAGGCGCGGATCGCCGGGTGGGCGCGCAGCGCGGCCAGCTCTTCCTCGGTGGGGATCTGCGGCTTGTCACGCAGGTGGTTCACCATGCAGAGAAAGCCGAACGACTCCCCCCTCGTGGCGCGGAACTGGTGCCAGGCCCAGGCCGGGATGGAAATCAGATCCTGCGGACCGACCGCCCGCACTTCCCCGTCCACCAGGCAATGCCCGTGGCCGCGCAGGATCATCACGGCATGCGCGTGCTCGTGCCGCTCGAGCGTCGAGTGGCCGCCGGCATCCATCTCGAAATAGCGGAGCTGGCAGGCCAGCGCCGGATCGTCGAACAGGACCTGACGCGAGATGTCCTTGAACGGCGCGGACCCGTCCTGCTTGTAGGGCATGTGGGCAACGCCGTCCCAGCGGAAGCCGGGCTGCGCCGAACGGAACGGGCTCGCGTGTTCAGTGTCCATCGTGGTCCTGGGCATACGGGTGCTGCGCGACGGCGCGGGCGAAGGCGGCTGCTTCCTCGGCGATGCGCGCACGCGCCATCAGCAGGTTGCCGCCGATCAGCAACATCGTGTCCTGGCCATAGAAGTCAAGCAGTTCGGCGGTGCGGTCGAGCGTCATGCCGCCCGCCGGCACCGGCAGCGCGGGAACGCCTGCCGCCCGCGCCGTCGCGGCGAGGCGGCGGCAGGTGGCCGGCGTGTAGCCGAAGCGGCCGCCATGGTTGGGGAAGATCACCGCATCGGCGCCGAACAGCGGCATCAGCTTGCCCAGCAGCAGCTCCGGCGCGACCCGCGCGGCGCCGCCGAAACTGGGATGCGCGAACAGGGCGATGTCGGGGAACGCGGCGCGGACCGCCTGCAGGTTGGCGACGCCGGACAGCATCGGCACCACCATGGCGCAGTCGATCCCATGCTCGCGCGCGAGCCGGAGTTGGGCGCGCATCTGGTCGAGATTGCCGGTGATGCTGGGAATGTAGCGCGTCGGGTGGCCGGTGCGCCGCGCCGCGGCCGCGATCGCCGCGGCGCAGGCGGTCACGCGGGCGGCGAACGGGCTGTAGCCCTGGTCGGCCAGCCCGTGATCGTCCTTGATGAAGTCGAGCCCGCCCTCGGCGAGCCGGCCAGCCAGGGTCGCGAGCGCGTCCGGCGGCATGCCCTGCGGCTTGAGCGCGGACCCGGTGAAGGCGCGCCCGTGCACGCCGATCCGCGCGCGCAGGCCGGGGATGCCGACCCGCGGTCCCCCGAACGTGGCGGCGAGGGCCGCAGGGATCTCGACGTCCTGCAGCACCACGTCGGCGTGCAGGGAGGTGTTGCCGAACAGCATGTTCAGGAACTGCCCGGCATCCGAACCGACCGTGGCGGTGGCGAGCGCGATGCGCACCGCGAACTCCCCATTCCCCTGATCGGCGATATCCTCGACCCGGCCGACGACGTCCCGCAGCACCGCCGCGCTCTCGATGGCGGCGACCGGCATCTCCACGCTCTGCTCGACGGCGATCGCCTCGGCGCGGGCAGCGATGGAGGCGGCGTCCCCCTGCACCAGGTAGGTGACGGTGAACCGGGCGGTCATGGGCGCGGCACCACCAGCGCGTCGACCGCGATCGCGCCCTGCGCCCCGAGGATGACCGGATTGACGTCGATCGCCTGCAGCCGGTCCCCGAGCGCGAGCGCCGCATCCTGCAGCGCGAGCAGTAGGTCGAGCAGGGCATCCGTCGCGCCCGCGTGTGGCCAGCGCGGACTGGCGAGGATGCGGCCCAGGCTGCCGCTGGCGAGACCGGCCGCCAGGGTGGCGCGATCGACCGGCAACGGCCAGGTGGCGACGTCGCGCAGCGCCTCGGCATGGATGCCGCCGAGACCGACGATCAGCACGGGTCCCACCCCGTCGGCCTGCGCGACGCCGGCAATCGCCTCCAGCCCGGTCGGGATCATCGGCTGGATGATGACCTGCGGGCAGCCGAGGTCGGCGACGGCAGCGCGGACCGCGGCGGCGTCACCGAGGTCGAGGCGGACGAGGCCCTGGTCGCTCTTGTGCGCGACGCCGGCGACGACGCCCTTCAGCACGACGGGGTACCCCGCCGCCTCGGCCGCGGCGACGGCGGCATCGGCATCGTCGCAGACGGTGGTCGGCACGCAGCGCACGCCGTAGCGCGCCAGCAGCGCCAGGCTCTCGGGTTCGGTCAGCGCGCGATCCGGGAGGTCGGGTGCTGGCGCCGGGTCGCGCCGGGGCATGGGCGCGGGCGGCGGGGCCAGCAGGGCGCCGATTCCCTCGAGCAGGATGTCCGTCTCGGTGAACACGTGCATGCCGCGCGTCTCGTACTCGGCCCGCTCGCCGGCGGGCATGCCGCCCGGGGCCAGGACGAGCAGCGGCTTGCCGGAGTCCTCGACGGCGCGCCCGAACGCGGTGCGATAGGGGTCGCCTTGCCAGGGGTTCATGGAGTGGACGAGCGCAAGCCCCACGCCCACGCCGGGATCCGCCATCAGCCGCGCGGGCACCTCCCCGGCGCGGCGCATCCCGCCGAAGATGCCGAGGTCGAGCGGATTGCCGATGCGCGAGAACATCTTGCGCGCATCCAGTGCCGCGCTCGTCGCGGCGTCGAGCGGCGCGAGCGGCACCCGCAACGCGGTTGCCCGATCGGCGATCAGCGAGGCGCCGGCGCCGGAGGTCGACATCGCGCCCAGCGCACCCCCACGGCGGCCGAACCGGTCGAGCAAGGCGCAGGCGGTCATCAGGCCCTCGAGCGTCACGGCCTCGGCGACCCCGGCGGCGGCGAACAGCGCGCGATAGGAGGCGGCGTCGCCGGTGAGGCGCGACGAATGGGCGACCGCCGCCGCCGCCCCGGCCGCCGACCCGCCGATCTTCAGCGCGACCACCGGCTTGCCGGCCTCGGCCGCCCGCATCGCCAACGCGCGGAAGCGGGCACCGTCCGGCAGCGAGTCGATCAGCAGCGCGATCACCCGTGTGGGGGCGTGGCCGATCGCATACTCCATGTAGTCGAGCACCGAGAGGTCGGCCTCGTTGCCGGCCGAGGCGAACAGGGACAGGCCGGCGCCCAGCATCGCGAGCCGGCCCGCCATCGCGTCGAACAGCGCGCCGCTATGGGAGAAGATCGCGATCCCGCCGGCCGCCTGGCGCTTCGCATGCGCGGTGTTGAAGCCGATCGAGACGGGCCCCTGGGAGCCGGTGCCATGGGGGTCGGTGCCGTGGGCGTTGTAGATGCCGTTGCAGTTGGGGCCGACGATGCGGATCCCCTCCTCCACCGCGATGCGCTGCAACGTGGCCTGACGCTCCGCCCCGCCGGCATCCAGGCTCTCGGCATAGCCGGCGGAGCCGACGATCACCGCCTTCATGCCGGCGCGGGCGCAGTCGCGCACCGCCTGCAGCGCCGCCTCGGCCGGGATCGCCAGGAAGGCCGCGTCGACCGGCTCCGGCAGCGCGGCGATGTCGGGCACGCAGGGGATGCCCTCGACCGCGGCGAGGCGGCGGCTCACGCCATAGACCCCGCCGGTGAAGCCCGCGGCGCGCAGGTTGGTCAGCACGATGTAGCCATGCTTCGTGGTGTCGTCGGTGGCGCCGATCACCGCCACGGCGCGCGGATGGAACAGCGCGTGCAGAGCCTCCTGCGTGGCGGGCTGGGGCATGACCTCTCCTCGGGACGGGGCGGGCATACTGTCCAGCCGGTCCCGCGGTGTCCATAAGCGCGGGGCCGTCCTAGGCTCCCCGGACCCACGGAGGAGACAACGGTGAGCGACACGACCCAGATCCTGTTGAGCGAGCTGCGCGGCCATATCCGCATCCTCACCATCAACCGCCCCGAACGCTCCAATTCCATCTCCCCGGAGCTCGGGGACGCGCTGATCGAGGCTTTCGTGGAGGCCAATGCCGATCCCGAGGTGCGCGTCGTGGTGCTGACCGCCGTCGGCGACCGCGCCTTTTGCGGCGGCGCCGACCTCAAGGCGCGGGCCGAGGAGGATCGCGCCGGCAAGCCGTTCCAGCCGCTGCTGTCGCGGGTGCAGCGCTACCTCTACGAGGTGGTGTACGAGACGTTCAAGCCGACCATCGCCGCGCTGAACGGTTCCGCGGTGGCGGGCGGCTGCGAGCTGGCGCTGGCCTGCGACCTGCGGGTGGGCGCGGAACAGGCGCTGCTGGGGCTGCCCGAGGCGAAGCGCGGCAAGGGCGCGCATTTCGCTAACATCATGCTGCCGCGCCTCGTGCCGTCCGCGATCGCGTTCGAGATGCTCTACCTCGGTGAGTACATCGGCATGGAAGAGGCGAAGCGCTGGGGCCTGGTGAACCGCGTCGTGCCGAAGGGGCAGGCGCTGGCCGAGGCGCTGCGGCTGGCCGAGGCGATGGTCGAGAACGCCCCGGTCACGCTGCGCCGCATGAAGGAGACGGCGGTGCGCGCGAACGGGCTGCCGATCGCGACCGCCATGCGGCTGAACGAGGGCGTCAGCCCGTACCAGAGCGAGGACCGGGTCGAGGGCGTGCGGGCCTATGTCGAGAAGCGCAAGCCGGTGTGGAGAGGCCGCTGACCGGCCGGGCGGCCCATCGCGGGAGGCGGATCGCGCCACGCCAAGGGTGACCGCGGGAGGCCGGGCGGGCTTGCGCCCCAGCGCCCCGGCCCCATCATCGACCGACGGATCAGGGAGACGGAGATGCTGCGGCTTTCGGTGCTGGACCAGTCGACCGTGGTGACCGGCCGCGCGCCCGACACCTCGATCCGCGAGAGCATCCGCCTCGCCCAGCACTGCGAGGCCCTGGGCTACCAACGCTACTGGTGCGCGGAGCACCACAACTCGGAAAGCCAGGCGGGCACCGCGCCCGAGATCCTGATCGCCGCGATTGCCGCCACCACGACGCGCATCCGGGTCGGGTCGGCAGGGATCATGCTGCCGCACTACGCGTCGCTGAAAGTGGCCGAACAGTTCCGGGTGCTGGACGCGATCGCGCCGGGGCGCATCGATCTCGGCCTCGGGCGCGCGCCCGGATCGGACGGGCTGACCGCCTACGCGCTCAACCCGCAGGCCGAGACCGCGGCGGAGCAGTTCCCGGCCCAGGTGCGTGACCTGCTGGCCTGGCTCGCGGGCACGCCGCTGATGGAAGGTCATCCGTTCCGCAGTATCCGCGCCCAGCCGCAGGGACCGACCCAGCCGGAGGTCTGGATCCTCGGCAGTTCCGATTACGGCGCGCAGGTCGCCGCCTATTTCGGCCTGCCCTTCTGCTTCGCCCATTTCATCACCGATGGGGGCGGGGCGGCGCAGGCCCTGTCGCTGTATCGGGAGGGCTACCGGCCCAGCGAGCGCCACCCCGCGCCGCATGCGGCGGTCTGCGTCTGGGCCATGGCCGCGGACACCGAAGCCGAGGCCGCCCGCCTGTTCACCTCCCGCGAACTCTGGCGGCTCGGCCGCGACCGCGGGGTGTTCACCGCCCTGCCCTCGCCCGAGGAGGCGGCGGCGTATTCCTACAGCGAGGCGGAACGCGCGCGGGTGCAGCGCCTGCGGGAGCGCGCCTTCTACGGCACCGCCGACCAGGTGAGCGCGCGGCTTCGCACGCTGGCGGCGGAGCTGGAGGTGGAAGAGGTCGCCATTCTCACGACGCTGCATGACCCAGAGGCGCGGCGGCGGTCCTACACCCTGCTGGCAGAGGCGTTCGGCCTAGAAGCGGCGGCGGCCTGAGCGCCCACCCGTGGCAACGCGGCCGCGCCGGCGTCTGCCGGGGCCGCGGCCGCGCCATCACCGGCACACATCCGCCGTGGCCGTCGGTCGCGCAGCGGCAGGCGCTGACGGGACGCGGCTCGCCGCGGATCGCGCCGGT
The DNA here is from genome assembly GCA_017304945.1 of Rhodospirillales bacterium. Taxonomy (GTDB): domain Bacteria; phylum Pseudomonadota; class Alphaproteobacteria; order Acetobacterales; family Acetobacteraceae; genus Rhodopila. The sequence goes on along the minus strand of JAFKLG010000085.1, from coordinate 48,559 downwards.
CAGCCGCGCCTGAAGTCGGGCGGGCCGGCGCGGTAGCGGCTGCGCGCGCGCCACACCTGGAACCGGAACGCGAGCCAGGCGATCACCGCGGCCCCGAGTGCGACGGGCAGGATGATCAACGCGATCCACAGCGCGAACGCCGCGATCGACAAGGCCGCGGCGGCCACCGCAACCAGCACGGCCCAGAAGAAGATGCGACTGGCCAGCGGCGGTCGCGCCGGCTGTGGCGGCGTGCGGAACGTGCCATCCAGCCGCATGTCCAGTTGGGGCGTTCTATGATCGCTCATGCGCGTGAGGTGGCCCGCAGCCCGGGCTGGTTCAAGCCCGTCGTAACCGCCTCGCTTCGGCACGCTGCTTGCAAGCCCGGTGCCTGCAAAATCGCATGGGCTCGGCAATCACGCACCCGCTCGACAATGACGCAGCCCACCATTCACACTCGCCATCGACTCCTCGACGCCCGTCCCTGCCGCCGTCCGTAAGAGGCGGCAATCCAGTGCCGACCAGACACAGAGAGGGAAGACACACGTGAGGCAGGACAGTTCCAAATCTCGTTCCGTCCTCCGGCGCCGCGACGTGCTTGCGACCGCAGGCGCCGCGGCGACCTTGCCGATGATCGGCAACCGCGCCCGCGCCGCGGACCCGATCGTGCTGGGCTGGGTCGGCCCCCTCTCACCCCCCGGCGGCTACGCCGAGGGCACCAACATGAAATACGCCGCCGAGATCGCCCTCGACGAGATCAACGCCCAGGGCGGGCTGCTCGGCCGGCCGGTGCAGATCGTCTACGCCGATACCCGCGGCATGCCGGCGGAAGGCCGCACCGCCGCCGAACGGCTGGTGACGCAGAACAAGGCCGTCGCCGTGTTCGGGGAGTTCCACAGCCCCGTCGCGCTCGCCGAGATCGAAGTGTTCCACAAATACGGCATCCCGTTCATGGCCTGCGACGTCTGGTCCGACCAGATCACCGCCAAGGGCTACCCGGAAGTGTTCCGCAATGCGCCCTCGGTGTCCCTGATCGACGTCACCATCGGCCAGTGGATCGCCGCCGCCGGGTTCAAGCGCGTCGCGATCATCGCCGAGAAGAACGACGTGGGCCTCGCCGCCCGCACGCTGGTTGCCAAGGAACTCACCGCCGCGAAGATCGCCTTCGACGCGGTCGATGCCGACCCGAACCTGACCGACTTCACCGCGCAGATCCTGCGCTTCAAGAGCGCATCGCCGGCTTACGACTTCCTGTTGACCATCTACTCGGAAGCCGGCGCCTATCCGATGGTGCGCCAGGCCCACGACCTCGGCTTCGCGCCCACTCCGGCCTGCGGCATCTACAATTCGGGCGGCCAGGCGGTGAACCCCACCTTCTGGGAGAATGTCGGCGAGGCCGGCAAATACCTGGCGACCGAGAATGTCGGCCTGCCCAAATCCGCCTGGAACGACAAGACCAAGGCCTTCGTCGCCGCCTATAAGAAGCGCCACGCCGGCGACGATCCGTCCGGCGCGGTGATGGAGAGCTATGACGGCGCGTGGCTGTTGTTCGACGCGATCAAGACCGCCGGCAGCACGGACTCGAAGGCCATCATCAGCGCGCTCGAGAAGACGAGCTATGTCGGCGTGCGCGGCAAATACGCGTTCTCCACCGAACACGAGCCCGCCTGGCACTATCACCAGTTCCTCGGCGCGCCGCTGACGATCCTGCAATACACCGAGGTGAAGCAGCCGCAATCCGACGCGCCCATCGTCTGGCCACGGGAGTTCGCAACCGTGCCCTACGTCTACAAGAAGCCCGGCACCTAGGCCGCGACGCATGGCCGACTACCTGCTGGTCCAGGCCCTCAACGGCCTGGTCATCGGCGTCATCTACGCGGTGATCGCCGCCGGGCTGACCGTGATCTTCTCGATCCTGCGCATCGTGAACTTCGCCCATGGCGAGGTGTACATGATGGGCGGCTACTTTGCCTATTTCGCGATCAAGCTGCTGGGGATCCCGCCAATGGGCGCCGTGCTGGTGGCCATGGCGCTCAGCCTCGCGCTGTCCGTCGTGGTGGAACGCGCGTTCCTGACGCCGCTCTACAGCCCGACCACGGAGCGCAAGGGCGATTACGGCATCCTGGTCACCTTCGGCATCTCCATCTTCCTGCGCAACATCGCGCTGATCATCTTCGGCCCCTACCCGCTGCGCCCGCCCTCCTTCATCACCGGCGCGCTGATCGCGGGCGGCTTCGTCATGACGTGGGATCGCGTGTTCGACGCCGCCGCCGGCGTCCTGATGCTGATCGCCCTGCTGTGGTTCATGCACCGCACGTCCTGGGGCGAGGCGCTGAACGCGGTCAGCCAATCGCGCGAGTCGGCGGCGATCTGCGGCATCAACGACCAGCGGTTCTACATGCTGGCCTTCGGCCTCGGCGGCGCGCTGGCCGGCGGCGCCGGCGCACTGGTCGGACCGATCTACTCGCTGTCGCCCTCCATGGGCCTGATCCCCGACACCCAGGCCTTCGCCATCGTCATCCTGGGCGGCATGGGATCGGTGGCCGGCAGCATCCTTGCCGGGCTCCTGATCGGCGTGTCCGAAAGCATGTTCGTGGCGCTGTTCCCGGATCCGAGCCGCAGCCTGACCTATGCGCAGGCGTTCAGCCTGCTGGTGCTGATGGTCGTGCTGCTGGTGCGGCCCACCGGCTTCTTCGGCCGCACCCACACGGCGCTGGAGTGAGGCCATGCGGATCCCGACGCTCATTGCCTCGCTCGTGCTGCTCGCCTTGGCGCTCGCCTTTCCGCATCTGGTGAACGCCTACTGGCTGTCGGTCAGCATCCTCGCGATCTTCTATGCGATCATCACCGCGAGCTGGACCTTGCTGGTCGGCTATGCCGGCCAGTTCTCCTTCGGCCACATGGCGTTCGTCTCGTTGGGCGCCTACACCTCCGGCCTGCTCGTCACCAGCTTCGGCGTGCCGATTCCACTCGGCATGCTCGCCGGCATCATCGTCTGCGCGGTGGTCGGCAGCGGCGTCGGCTATGTCGGGTTGCGCATGCGCGGGCCATACCTGGCGCTGTTCACCGTCGCCTTCTCCGAAGTGCTGCGCATCATCTTCGTCTCGGAAACCGAGATCACCGGCGGCTCCGGCGGGCTCGAGGTGCCGCCGCTGTTCCATATTCGCTCCGATATCCCGTACTACTATCTCGGCCTGATCCTGCTCGCCGCATCGCTCGGCGCCATGGTCGCCCTGGTGTCCTCCCGCTGGGGGCTGTTCTTCCGCGCGATCCGGGAGAATGAGCAGGCGGCCGCCGCGGCCGGGGTTCGCGTGATCCGCTTCCGCGTGCTCGCCTTCGCCATCGCGAGCAGCTTCGCCGGGCTCGCCGGCGGCTTCTACGCACATTACGTCGGCATCCTCACACCCGATATCGGGTCGGTGGACCAGATGGGGCTGGTCGTTGCCATGGCGGTGATCGGCGGGGCAGAAAGCCTGGTCGCCTCCGTGATCGGCGCGCTGGTGTTGGAAGTGGCGATCGAGGCGTTGCGCAGCTATGGCGAATGGCGGCTGGTGATCTTCGGCGCCGCCCTGCTGCTGGTCATCCGTTTCGCCCGTAACGGATTGCTGCCGCTCGCCTGGGATCGGCTGGCCCGCGCCAATCCGCGGCTGCGCCGGGTGTTCGCGGGATGAGCGGCAGCATGACGCCGCTCATCGAAGCGCGCAACCTGACGATGCGCTTCGGCGGCATCCTCGCCGTCAACGCGCTCGACTTCGCCGTGCATCCCGGCGAGCTGGTCGGCCTGATCGGCCCGAACGGGTCGGGCAAGACCACGACCATCAACATGCTCAGCGGCCATCTCACCCCGGTGGGCGGCGAGATCATGGTGCGCGGTTCGGCCGCCACGGGTCGCAAGGCGAGCGACTTCGCCACGATCGGGGTCGGACGCACCTTCCAGATCACGCAGCTCTTCAGCCGCATGACCGTGCTGGAGAACATGCTCGTGCCGGGCCTCGCGCGGCCACGCTCCCACAAGGCGGCGGTGACCGAGACGGCGCGCCGGCATCTCGACTTCCTCGGCCTCGCCAAGCTCGAGCATCTCCAGGCCCGCAACCTGTCCGGCGGCCAGCAGAAGCTGCTCGAACTCGGTCGCGCCCTGATGCTGGAACCATCGATCCTGTTCCTCGACGAACCGTTCGCGGGCGTGAATCCGTTCCTGCGCGACGAGATCATCGAGCTGGTACAGAAGCTGCACGCGGATGGCCGCACCTTCGTGATCGTGGACCACGACATCGAGGCATTGCAGCGCCTGGTGCGCCGCATGGTCGTCATGGCACGGGGCCGCAAGATCGCCGACGGAACCGTCGACGAGGTGCGGCATGACCAGGAGGTGCTGCGCGCCTATGCCGGATTCTGAAGCGCCGCTGCTCATCGCGCGCGACCTCGTCGCCGGCTACGTGCCGGGCGTCAACATCCTGAACGGCATGTCCGTCGACGTCGTGCCCGGCCAGGTCCGCTGCGTGCTCGGACCCAACGGCACCGGAAAGTCGACGCTGCTGAAAGCGATGTTCGGCTTCCTGCCCACCCAGTCCGGCACGATGCAGCTTCGCGGCGCGCCGGTGCTGGGCACCCCGCCGCACAGCATGGGCGCACTCGGCATCACCTACCTCCCGCAGCGCCCGAGCGTGTTCCCGTTCCTGTCGGTGGAGGTGAACTTGCGGCTGGGGACCTGGGCGTTCCGGCACGATCGCGCGCGGGTGCGGGAGAGAACCGAACGCGCGCTGACGCAGTTCCCGATCCTGCGGGAGCGGCTGCGCCAGACCGCCGGCACCATGTCCGGCGGCCAGCAGCGCCAGCTCGAGATCGCGCGCGCCCTGATGGGCGATCCCACCGTCCTGCTGATGGACGAACCCACCGCGAGCATCGAGCCGCGCGTCGCGGGACAGATCTACGAGATCATCCAGGGGCTGGCGCGCGCCGGAAAGGCCGTGCTGCTGGTCGACCAGAACATCAAGGGCGCACTCGGCATCGCCGACCACGTCTACGTCATGCGCACCGGCACGCTGTTCGAGGAAGGCCCGCGCGCGCAGTTCACCGACGAGGTGGAGACGCTGGTGAGCCGCTGGCTCTATACCCGCTGAACCCTGGTCCCCCGCCCCAGGCCTGCTAGACTCCCCCCATCAAGGGAAGGAGCGCGCCATGAAGGTCGGCCTGTTCGTCAACACGCAATACCCCGCCGGGACCGAGGTCGCGGCACAGATCCCGGGTCTCGTCGAGCAGATCCGCACCGCGCGCGATGCCGGGTTCAGCTCGCTCTGGTTCCCGCACCACTGGCTGACGCACCCGATGCAGATGCTGCAGATCACGCCCGTCATGGCCTATGTCGCGGCGCATGCCGAAGGCATGACGATCGGCCCCAACATCCTGATCCTGCCGCCGCTCAACCCCGTGCACGTCGCCGAGGAAGCCGCCACGCTCGACGTGCTCACCGGCGGCAACTTCATCCTGGGCGCGGGCCTCGGCTACCGGCCGGAGGAGTTCACCGCCTTCAACGTGCCGCTGAGCGAGCGCGCGCCGCGCTTCACCGAGAGCCTGGGTCTCATGCGCCGGCTGTGGACCGAGGACACGGTCGATCACGAGGGCCGGTTCTACACGGTGAAGAATGCCGGGATCAGCCTGAAGCCCACGCGTCCCGGCGGCCCGCCCCTCTACATCGCGGGCCAGGCCGACGTCTCGGTGCGCCGTGCCGCCCGCATCGGCGACGCCTGGCTCGTCGTCAACACCAGCGGGCTCGACGCCGTGGCGCCGCTGATGAAGACCTATCGCGCCGCGCTCGCCGAATACGGGCGGACCCCGCGTGAATTCCCGATGACCTTCGAGTGCTATGTCGGCGCCGACAATGCGACCGCGCATGCGGAATGCCAGGGGCCGCTGGAATACAAATACGCCGCCTATGCCGCTTGGGGACAGCCGAAGACCGGACAGGGCGGCAGTTTCGAGGACTTCGCCCGCGACCGCTTCATCATCGGCGACGAAGCGCACGTGAAGGAGGAGATCGCGCGGTATCGCGAGCTGCTCGGCATCGACCACTTCATCATGCGCTGCGAGTGGCCGGGGCTCGAGCAGGAGAAGGTGCTGGCCTCGATCCGCCGCCTGGGCCGGATCTTCGGATGACCGAACGCTGACAGAAAGGAGAGTTGCGCTGCGCATCAATAACGGAAAAGAACGTTCGTCCGGAAACCGGTGAGGCCGTCGATGCCAGCGACTCTCGAGGAATACATCAACGCCGCCGACTGGGCGTACAGCCAGGGCGGCGATCCGCTTCCGACGGGCCTCGGCTTCACCTACCTCAACGGGGCGGTGGACGGCACGCCGCTGCAGCTCTACAGCCAGGACACCGGCTTCTACGGGGCGGCGCTGGTGACGTCGAGCGGCCAGGTCGTCATCACCTTCGAAGGCACCAACTTCTTCACCGGCAACGACACGTTCACCGCGGCGCAGGTGGCCGACGATGCGGCCATCACCGCGGGCGTGACGGCCCCGTCCTTCCTCACTGCCGCGCTGTTCACCGCGGAGGTGATCGGGGAAGCGGAGGTCCAGGGCTACGACCTGTCCGATATCACCGTCACCGGCCACTCCCTGGGCGCCGCGGAAGCGGCGTACGTCGCCGCCACCTACGGCTTGGGCGGCGTCGCCTTCGCACCGCCCGGCATCGTCACCAGCGTGACCCCCAGCGTCTCGTTCACCTCCTACGTCGACTACGGCGATCCGGTCGGCAACTACGCGAGCGACCCGCCCGACAACATGGGCAACATCGTGCAGTCGGAGGAGATCCGCCACTTCGGCACCCAGATCCTGCGCGGCGATCCGCTCGACGGAGAGCTGCTGCAATCCGCCGCCACGGCCTATGACGAAGGCGACGAGGCGGGCGCACTCGGCATTCTCGCCGGGCTGGTGCAGTTCCATTACCTGACGCGCTACGCCCAGGACCTCGACGTGTCCCTGGTCGGCGGCGATCGCTCAGCCGGGGCGATCGGCACGCGGCTGCCGCTGTTCGATGGCGTGACGCTGCCCTGCTACGTCGAGGGAACTCACATCGCCACGGCGCGCGGCGAGACGGCGATCGAGCAGTTGCGGCCGGGCGACCAGGTGCGCACGGCGTCCGGCGGGCTGCGCCCGGTGGTCTGGACGGGCCGGCGGCACGTGCGCTGCGACCGGCATCCGGCCCCAGACTCGGTGTGTCCGTTCCGCGTGGCGGCGCATGCGTTCGGGCGGGACATGCCTGCGCGGGACCTGTTCCTCTCGCCCGATCATGCGCTGTTCGTCGACGGCGTGCTGATCCCGGTGCGCTATCTCGCGGACGGCAAAGCCATCGTCCAGGTCGCGCCGGCGGACGTCACCTACTGGCACGTGGAACTCGATCGGCACGACGTCATCCTGGCCGAGAACCTGCCGGCGGAATGCCTGCTGCCGGGCGAGCCCAACCGCGCGGCGTTCGCCGACGGCGCCGTGATGGCGCTGCATCCGACGCTCGATCCCCGCCCGGGCGCGGAGAGCCTGCGGTGGGAGGCCGAGGGATGCGCGCCGCTGGTGATCACCGGGCCGGTCGTGGCGCGCGCCAAGGCTCGGCTGCGCGCGCCCCGTGGTCAGCGCGCCGGTGCGCAACCCAGGCGCGCGGCGCGGTCCGGCGGGATCGACGTGCGGTCGTAGCGCGACATCGTCCACGGGTCCTGCACGAGCTTGTAGTCGCGCAGGGCCGGATCGGCGAGCACCGTCGCCACCGCGTCCTGCGGCCAGCCGTTCTCCTTCTCCAGCACGATGAATTTGTGCCCGGCGCGCTCCCCCTGGAAACCGAGGAACGGTCCCAGCACGAAGCGTTCCGCCCGCACCGGCGTGCCATGCGCGTAGAGGCGCGAGAACACGTGCGGGCCCTCGTCACTGAACACCAGCGTCGCGGGATCGCAGCTCGTCGCGATCATGTCGCCGAAGGTCTGCCAGCGCTCCCGCCGCGCGATCAGCGCCGCATGACGTTGCCAGAACCAGCCGATATTCGCATGCGTGGTGACCGGATAGGCGTCGTGCTGCGGCAGGTAGGGCGAGTGCGCCTGGTTCTGTCGCAACAAGGTCGGGCGCGCGAGCTCCGCCAGCACGTGATTGCCGCCCACCAGAACCAGCACGGCGGCATAGAGGGCGACCCGTCCGAGCGCAGGGCGCCGCCCGAGGGCGATGCCGAACAGGATGCCGAAGCCGGCGAGACACATGAGGAAGTGGCGGGTGGGTTGCGGGTTGGGCAGGAAGAAGGCGAGCGGCACGGCGACGAGCGCGAGTGGCCCCAGCAGTTCCGCAAACCCGCCCCCCCGCGCGCGCGACACGACCAGCCAGGCCGCCACGAGGAAGCCGAACAGCGCGGTGGCGATGCCGCAGCCGACCAGCATGTAGACGAAGCCGGGCACGATCGTTGCCCAGTGATAGAACGAGAAGAAGTAGTGCCCGACCGTCTGGTCCATCTGCGTGTCAACAACGGATCGTTGCAGCACGAAGAACATCGCCAGCGCTGCGAGCGGCGGCAACGACCGCAGGATGCCGGAGACGAAGAACGTCCGCATCGACCGGCTGTCGATGCGCGAGAGCACGAGCCACGGGAACGCGAGGAAGATCTCGCCGCGGCACAGCAACCCGGCCAGCAGCAGCAAGGCGCCCGCCACGCCGGCAAGCACTGCGCCGCCGCCCTGCAGCGGCAGGAACAGGCATACCGCAGCCGCGGAGAGGAACGCGAACATCGGCAGCACCGGATGGCCGGAGGTGCCGAGCTCCACCATCATCGGGCTGAACGCGAACACGATCAGGGCGACGGTTGCGGCCAGCGTCCCATGCACCAGGCGCACCGCTGCCCAGAAGCACACGAGCCCGGGCGCCAGCGCCCAAAATCCCACCTGGTTCATCAGCGGCGTCAGCCGATCCGGATCGTGCAGCATCGCCGCGGGCACGAAGCGATACATCGCCGCGAGATAGCCGAAGCCGAAATCGCGATCGTAGTGCAATGGACTGTTCAGGTAGCGACCGCTTTCCGCGCCGTCCATCAAACCCACGATCACGCGGTACAGGTCCGGCTCACCCAGCACGTGGCGATACTGAAATATCCAGATCAGCACCAGGTACGCGACCAGGGCAGCGAGGGCGACGCCAACATCGAGACGCGACGCTGCCACGACGAGCGCGGGCGTCTCCCGCGCGCGCAAGGAGAGGGATCGAGCCAAAAAGAACCCCGCTTGTGTGAATGCGCCCGTGACAGCATGAATGAGGAGCCAGGGAAACCGAAAAGCCGCATCCTGGCGCTTGTGTGAACGCGTCACCGATAAGGAATGCAGACATGAAGCTCGGCACATTGATTCCGCAGAACGACGTGGGCGGATCCCGGTCCGTTCTGAAGGAATTCGCCCAGGCGGCGGAGTCGCTCGGCTACCACTATCTGGAAGCGGCCGACCATGTGCTGGGCGTGAACGTGGAGAGCCGGCCGGATTGGGGCAACCTCAATACCTCGGCGGATTTCTTTCACGATCCGTTCGTCATGTTCGGCTACCTTTCGGGCGTCACCTCGCTCGAGTTCTCGACCGGCGTGCTGATCCTGGCGCAACGCCAGGCCGTGCTGGTGGCCAAGCAGGCCGCTTCGCTCGACGTGCTGTGCGAGGGCCGCTTCCGTCTCGGCGTCGGCGTCGGCTGGAATCCGGTGGAGTTCGTCGGGCTCAACGAGGATTTCAGCAATCGCGGCCGCCGGAGCGTGGAACAAGTGCAGGTGATACAGGCGCTGTGGGCGCATCCGCACGTCACCTTCAAGGGGCGCTGGCACACGATCGACGACGCGGGGATCAACCCGATGCCGGCCGCCCGCCGCATTCCCGTGTGGTTCGGCGGCCATCATCCGGAGACGCTGAAGCGCATCGCGCGCTACGGCGACGGCTGGATGATGCTCGCTCATCCCGCCGGCGAGGAAGCCACTGCCGCGTTCGACGAGCTGCGTCGGCTCGCGGAGGCGGAAGGCCGGGATCCCGCCGCGATCGGCATCGAGGTCTGGGTCTCCACCGCGGTCGGCGGCCCGAAGGACTGGCGCGAGGAGTTCCTGTTCTGGAAGCGCGCCGGCGTGACCCACGTCACCGTCGCCAGCACGCATGGCCGCGGCATCCATGTGCGCATCCCCGGCCGCACCATGGCGGACCACCTGAAGGCGATTGCGGACTATCGCGACGCCATCGGCGACCTGCTCTAGCCGCCCGAACCGTCTCGCGCGCCCGAACGGTCCTTGGCGCTTGCACGGCCTTGCGGCCGGGCGGCGGATGAAGCAAACCCGCAGCGCCGCCCCGACATGGATTAGCTGGGCTTAACCATGCACGACGAGAAATCGTTTGTGCATGACGGAAGACGCCCGCGATAGTTCAAAAAGTTCCAGCCGGCAGGCGGGAAACTGCGAAGCGCTCGGATCGGCGCACCACCCGCGCGGGTGGTGCTCGTCGTGGCCCCCGGTGCTGCGCAAACCGCCGAGGCGCTCGCCGCGCCTGCCCGTCGAGAGGAGCCCGACACCGTTGAACACGCGCCCCTTCCATCAGAGTCCATACCGATGACCTGGCGACTCGGCATCGATATCGGCGGCACCTTCACCGACGTCGCCCTCGTTCAGGAGGAAGGCGGTCGCCTCGCCGTCGCCAAGGTCCCCAGCACGCCGGGACACCTCGCGGACGGTGTGCTGGCCGGCGTCCACGCAGCGCTTGGCCGGGGCGGCATCGAGCCCTCCGCCGTCGCGTTGATGTCGCATGCAACGACCGTGGTGACCAACGCGCTGCTCGAACAGAAGGGAGGCCGCACCGGCTTCATCGCGACGCGCGGGTTCCGCGACCTGCTGGAGCTGCGCCGCTCCTCCAAGGCCGATCTCTACGACCTGTTCCAGGATGGCCCGTCGCTGCTCGTGCCGCGCGCGTGGTGCTGGGAGATCTCCGAACGCATCGATGCGCAGGGCGCGGTCGTCACCCCGCTCGCGGAGGACGAGATCCCCGCCCTGGTCGCCGCGATCCGCGCGGCGGGATTGCAGGCGGTTGCCGTCTCGCTGCTGTTCTCCTTCCTCAACGACGACCATGAACGCCGGCTTGGGGCGGCGCTCCGCGCGGCGCTGCCGGACGTCGCGGTGTTCCTCTCCTGTGAGGTGCTGCCGGAAATCCGCGAGTTCGAGCGCGCCTCCACGACGTCCGTCTGCGCCTATGTCGCGCCGCTGCTCCGCTCCTATCTGGCGCAACTCGAGGCGGCCACCAGCGCGATCGGCCTACCCCGGCTGCACGTGATGGGCAGCAATGGCGGCATTCTCGACGTCGCGGAGTGCCTGCGCGTTCCCGCCGCAGTGGTCGAGTCCGGTCCCGCCGCGGGCGTGGTCGCCGCCGCGGTTGCCGGCCGCCAACTCGGCATGCCCAACCTGATCTCGTTTGACATGGGCGGCACCACCGCGAAGGCGAGCGTCATCGCCGATGGCGAGATCGCGGTCACCGCGGATTACGAGGTCGGCGGCGCCGGCAACGCGAAGCGCTGGATGCACGGCACCGGTCACCCGATCCGGGTTCCGGTGGTGGATCTCGCCGAGGTCAGCGCCGGTGGCGGCTCGATCGCCTGGATCGACGCCGGCGGTGCGCTGAAAGTGGGGCCGCACAGCGCAGGCGCCGATCCCGGCCCCGCCTGCTACGGCCGTGGCGGCACGCGCCCGACCGTCACCGACGCCAACGCCGTGCTGGGCTACCTCGATCCCGGCGCGCCGCTCGGCGGCGACCTGCGCATCGATCGCGCCGCCGCGGAAGCCGCGATCGCCCGTCACATCGCCGATCCGCTGGGCCTGTCTCCGCTCGCCGCCGCCGCCCGGATCGTGGAGGTGGTGAACGCCAGCATGGTGGAAGCGCTGCGCATCGTCTCGATCGAGCGCGGGCTCGATCCGGCGGAATTCAACCTGATCGCGTTTGGCGGCGCCGGCCCCATGCACGCCGTCTTCCTCGCCGCCGAACTCGGAATTCCGAGCGTGGTGCTGCCCCCGGCGCCTGGCGCCTTCTCCGCTCTGGGCCTCGTCGCGAGCGACCTCAAGCGCGACTACTCCCGCACCTATTACGCCGATCTCGGCAGCCTCGACCCCGCGCCGCTCGGCGCCACCCTCGCCGCCATGGAGGCGGAAGGCCGCGCGATGCTCGCCGCCACCGGCGCGCCGGCCGAACGGCAGACCCTGCAGCGCGCCGCGGATCTCCGCTATCCGCGCCAAGCGTACGAGCTGACCGTGCCGATGGAGTCCGGCCCGGTGACGCGGGACAGTCTGGATCGGCTGATGCAGGCGTTCCATCAGAAGCACGCGCAGACCTACGGCCACGCCAATCCGCAGGAACGCGTGCAGATGGTGAACGTTCGGCTCAGCGCCACTGGCCGCCTGCCGGCGATCCGCCTTGCCCAGCCACCTGCCGCGGCCCGCAGCGCCGCCCGCACACGCCCCGCCTGGTTCCCCGAATCCGGCATGGTGCCCGCCGCCGTCCTGCGGCGAGAGACGTTGCGGCCGGACGATCGGATCGTCGGCCCCGCCGTGATCGACGCGCTCGACTGCACCGCCGTGATTCCGCCGGGCTGGTCGGGCGACGTCGATGCGTTCGGGTTCGTGCATCTGAGACCGGAGGGCGCGACGACGCGCGCGCCTGGCGCCATGCTCGCGCAGGATGCCGGCAGGGAGCCCACGCCATGACCGTCCTGCCCGTCGATGCCGCACGCTTCGAAGTGGTGAAGAACGCTCTCGCCTCCGCCGCGGAGGAGATGAAGATCGTCCTCGCCAAGACGGCTTATTCGCCGTTGCTGAAGGCCTCCGGCGACTATTCCTGCGGCATCTTCGATGCGGCCGGCAACATGGTGGCGCAAGGCCCCGACCTGCCGATCCATCTCGGCTCCATGCCCGACGTCGTGCGGCGCGTGGTCGCCGCCTTTCCGGACGTGCGGCCGGACGACGTGTTCATCCAGAACGATCCGTACCAGGGCGGCTCCCACCTGCCGGACGTCAACGTGATGGTGCCCGCCTTCCACGACGGCAAGCTGCTGGGCTATGGCTGCGTGCGCGCGCACTGGGCGGATATCGGCAGCGCCATCCCCGGCAGCTACGGTGCGGTGACCGAGGTCTATGGCGAGGGCCTGCGCCTGCCGCCGATCCGCCTGTATCGCGACGGGGAGCTCGATCCCTCGGTCGCCGCCATCATTTTCGCCAACGTGCGCCAGCCCGCCGAACGGCTGGGCGACCTGCGCGCCCAGGTCGCGGCGAATCGACGCGCCGTCGCGCGCCTGTCCGCGCTGGCGGACAAGTACGGCACCGCGACGCTGGTGCAGATCATGGCGGCGATTCTCGACTACTCCGAGACCATGATGCGCGCAGCCCTGCGGGCGCTGCCGGACGGAGACGCGACGTTCGAGGAGGTGTTCGACGGTGACGGCGTCATCGGCGTTGGCCAGACCGAGGACGAGACCTTCACAGTCCGCGGCACGATCCGCAAGCGCGGTGACTCGATCGCCGTCGACTTCACCGGCACCGATCCCCGCGTCGCCGGGCCGATGAACGCGCCGCTGACCGTGACCGCCTCCGGCGTGTTCGGCGCGATCAAGATGATCGCCGACCCGAAGAACCAGATCCCACCCAACTCCGGCTGCTGGCGGCCGATCACGGTCATCGCCGAACCCGGCAGCGTGGTGCACGCGCAGGAGCCTGCGCCGGTCGTCTACGCCAATCACGAGATGTCCCTCCGCGTCTCCGACATCGTGCTGGGCGCCATGCATCAGATCGCGCCCGCCACCTGCGTCGCGGGATCCCAGGGCACTGGCGGGGTGATGATTTTCGGCGGCACCGACTGGCGCACCGGCCGCGGTTATGTCAGCTACGAGGTGACCAAGGGCGGCGTTGGCGCGCGGCCCATCAAGGACGGCATCAACGCGATCGGCGGACCGCTCGCCAACCAGATGAACACGCCGGTCGAGATGTTGGAGATGAGTTTCCCGCTGCGCGTCGAGGAATACAGCCTGATCCCCGACAGCGGCGGCGCGGGACGGTGGCGTGGCGGCCTCGCCGCGCGCCGCGCCTGGCGCATCTTGCATCACGACGCGCACTGCACGACCTGCGTGGAACGCACCGTGACCGCGCCGCCCGGGCTGGCTGGCGGTCAGGCCGGCGGCGCGGCGCGCACGCGGCTGCGCCTGCCGGACGGCAGCGAACGGCCGGTGCCCCCCAAGGGCGCGTTCATCGCGCCTGCCGATTCGGTGGTCGTTCTCGACGTGCCCGGCGCCGGCGGCTTCGGCCCACCCACGGAGCGCGATCCCGCGCTGCTCCAACGCGATGTGACGAATGGCTATGTGAGCCCCGAGGCGGCGTCTCGCGACTATGGACTCGAAGCCGCCGTACCCGATGCCAAGGAGACCGCGCGGTGACCAGACTCCGCTCCACCCTCACCGCCGCCCTGCTCGCGATCATGCTGCTGCCGGTGTTCGCCGCGACGGCGCATGCCCAGACCCGGCAGGAGACGCTGCGTGCCGTTTCCGGCGGGGGCATCAACAGCCTCGACCCGACGCTGCTGAATGCGACCCGCGAGTCGATCGCCTTCGGGCTCAACGTCTACGACCGGCTGGTCAGCTTCGCGACGAAGCGCGAGGGCGACCGGCTGGTCTTCGACATGGATCATTTTCGCGGTGAACTCGCGGAGAGTTTCTCGGTCAGTCCGGACGGCCTGACGCTCACCTTCAAGCTGCGGCAGGGCGCGACCTTCCACGATGGCACCCCGGTGACGGTGGAGGACGTGAAATGGTCGCTGGACCGCGCGGTGCTGGCGAAATCCGGTGCCGCGCCACAGCTCGCCAGCGGCTCGCTGACGAAACCCGAGCAGTTCGTGATCGTTGACGATCGGACGTTGCAGGTGAAACTGGAGAAGGCGGACCGGCTCGCGATGGGCAATCTGGCGACTCCCTTCGCCCGCATCATCAACAGCAAGCTCGCCCGCGCCCATGCGACTGCCGATGACCCGTGGGCGAACGAGTGGCTCAAGAGCAACGACGCCGGCGGCGGCGCCTACGAGGTGGAGCGGTTCGCGCCCGGCCAGCAGGTGACGCTGCGCCGCTACGAGGCGTGGAAGAACGGGCCGGACGGCAAGCTGCCCTGGTTCAAGCGGGTGATCGTGCAGGTCGTGCCGGAGGCGGCTACGCGCGCGACGCTGCTCGAGCGTGGTGACGCCGACATCGCGATCGATCTGCAGGCCAGCGACGTGATCGCGATCGAGCAGCGCGGCAAGCTGAAGGTCGTCTCCAACCCGCAGACCAACGCCTTCACCTTCCTCGCCTTCAACGGCAAGCGCGCGCCCTGGGACCAGGTGAAGCTGCGCCAGGCCGTGGCGGCCGCCCTGCCCTATGACCCGATGTTCCAGGCGGCGCTCTTCGGGCGCGGCCGAAAGCTCTATGGCGCGACCTGGACCGACACGCCGCCCACGGCCTCGTTCCCGCAGCCGATGCCGGTGCACACCGATCCCGCGCGCGCCAAGGCACTGCTCGCCGAAGCGGGCATCCCCACCGGGTTCAAGACCACGCTCATCTACAGCGTCAGCAACGCGGCGACGCTCGAACCGGTGGCCACGCTGATCAAGGAAGCGCTGGCCGGAATCGGCATCGAGGTCGAGGTGCGCAAGCTCGCCGATGCGCAGGTCGCCAGCATGGCGACCGACAAGAGTTTCGACATGCTGCTCGACGGGTCGGCCGCCTACCTCCCCTCGACCGACTACTTCTTCCGCATCTTCTACCAGGGGCCGACACGCTGGAACTTCGGCGGCTGGGACCAGCCGGAGATCGCAACCCTCACCGCGCAGGCGCGGTTCGAGACCGATCCCGCCACCTATGATCGCTTGGCCAAGCGCATGATCGCGCTCGCGGCCGAAGAGGAGCCGATCGTGCTGCTCTGGCAGCCCAATCTCGAAGCGGTCATGGACCCGTCCATCGACGGCTTCACCTACTGGTATCACCGGCAAACCGACTATCGCGACCTCTATCGCAGGTAGGAGCTGCGGCCCCATGGCGCTCACCGTGTTGCAACGCCGCGGCCTCGCCCATCTGGTCCATCCTGGGATGGACCAGGACGTGCCGGCGCGCGATGCGCCACCGGTGATCGTGGGCGGCGACGGCGTGCACGTCGTCGACGAGACGGGCAAGCGCTACATCGAGGCCTGTGCCGGCCTGAGCGCCATCCTCGGCTTCGGCGAGCGCCGCCTGGCCGAGGCGGCGGTGCGGCAGATGCGGGCGCTGCCCTACTACCATTTGTTCAACCGCACGCATCCGCCGGCGATCGACCTCGCCGCGGCGCTGATCCGGATCGCGCCGCGCAGCCCGGATGCGCCCCCGTTTGCGCGGGTGCTGCTGCAATCCTCGGGGGCGGAGGCGAACGACACCGCGATCCGGCTGGCCTGGGCCTATTTCGACGGGATCGGGCAGCCGCAGCGACGCAAGATCGTCAGCTTCGACCGCAGCATCCACGGCAGCACC
This sequence comes from Rhodospirillales bacterium, assembly GCA_017304945.1. Taxonomy (GTDB): domain Bacteria; phylum Pseudomonadota; class Alphaproteobacteria; order Acetobacterales; family Acetobacteraceae; genus Rhodopila. The sequence continues at coordinate 32,044 of JAFKLG010000085.1, read as the reverse complement.
GTCGCGACCAGCGCTCTCTCCGGCTTTCCGCCCGCTGCCCCGGAGCCCGCCGGCCTGCCGTGCCGGCATGCGCCCAGCCCCTATGCCTACCGGCGGCGGCGCGACGCGGAGACGGAGGATGCGTTCGCGGCGCGCATGGCGGCGGCGCTGGAGGCGCTGATCCTGACCGAAGGTCCAGACACGATCGCCGCCGTGTTCGCCGAACCGCTGCAGATCAGCGGCGGCGTGATCCCACCGCCGGACGGGTATTTCCCGCGCGTGCAGGCGCTGCTTCGCCGCCATGGCATCCTGTTCGTGGTCGACGAGGTGCTGTCCGGCTTCGGCCGCACCGGCGCCACCTGGGGCTGCGAGACATGGTCGCTGCAGCCCGACCTGTTGACCTGCGCGCGGACACTGTCCGCTGCCTACCAGCCGGTCGGCGCCCTGCTGATGCGCGAGGCAATGCACGACGTGCTGCGCGCCCAGAGTCGCCGTCTGCGCCTGTTCGAAGGTGGCAGCCACGGCGCCCACCCGGTCTCCTGCGCCGTGGCGGTGGAGGCGTTGCGCATCTACGAGGCCGACGCGATCGAAGCGCATGTCCGGCGCGTCGCCGCGAAGTTCCTTGCCGCGCTGCACGGGCTTGCCGCGCATCCCCTGGTCGGCGACGTACGCGGGGTGGGGCTGGCGGCCGGTATCGAGCTGGTCGCCGACCAGGCGCAACGCACGCAGTTCGACCCGGCACGCCGGGTCGGCGCGCGGGTGGTGGCGGCCTGTCAGGGAGTCGGCTTGCTGGTGGGCGTGGTCGAGGACTGCATCGTGGTGACCCCACCCTTGATCGTCACCGAGACGGAGATCGACGAGCTGGTCGCCCGCCTGCGCCGGGGGCTGGATGCGGTCTGGGAGGAAGAGGTCAACGCGGGCGCGGGCTGATGCGCCCGCCGAGGCGCTGCGGCGTGGCGTCCGGGAGGATGCCGCCACCGATCGTCGGCGGGCCGGGCCGCCGGCTTAGGCTGCGCTTCGCCTCTTCCAGGACCCAGGCGCGGAAGCGCAACGCCGGCTCCTCCGCATCCGCGCCCACCAGCACGTAGTAGCCCTCGCGCACCGCCAGCTCGACGCCGATGGGCTGCACCAGCCGGCCGCTGCGCAGGTGGTCCTCCACCAGCAGATAGCTGGCGAGACAGATCCCGTGCCCCTGGACCGCGGCTTCCAACATCAGCGTCGCATCGCTGAAATGCTGGATGTCGCGGAACGCGATGCTGCCATGGCCGGCGGCCGCCAACCAGTCGCTCCAGGTGTTGCCATGCGTGGTGACGTGCAATTGCACTACCTCACGCAGGATCGCGAGATCCTCTCGCCCATACAGCCCCCAGCGATCGCGAAAGTCCGGGGAACACACCGGAAAGACGGCGGCGCGTCCGAGCCGGGTGGCCTGCGCCGAGGGGAAGCGGCCGTTGCCCCAGCGGATCGCCACGTCGACGTCCTGGCGGCGGAAATCCACCTGCTCGTTGGCGGATTGCAGCACGATGCCGATCTCGGGGTGTCGCGCGCGGAACGCGGGCAGGCGCCCGATCAGCCACGCGGCGCCGATCCCGGGGGAGGCGTTGACGCACAGCACCACGCGGTCGCGCTCCTGCGTGACGTGCTCGCAGGCGGTCTGCAACATGACCAGGGCTTCCTGCACCGCGCTGGCGAGCGAGGTGCCGTGCCGCGTCAGCTCGATCCGGCGCGGCAGGCGCCGGAACAGCTTGACGCCCAGCGCCTCCTCCAAGCGCTGGATCTGCTGGCTCACCGCCGAGGGGGTGATGCACAGCTCGCCCGCCGCCTCCCGGAAGCTGCCGCGGCGGACGGCGGCGTCGAACGTACGGAACAGGTTGACGGCGGGCAGGCTGCGCGGCTCCCGCCGGGCCACGGAGGTCGTACGGGTGGCGGGAGGATCCCTGCGCCGCTCCATGCTCAGCGGCCGAACACGACGCCGCAGCGATGGTCCTGCAACTCCTCACCCGAGGCGCGATCGCCGCGGGCGAGGTCGACGCGATCGTCGAACAGCACGAAGCCCGGCACCCCACCGGCGAAGGTCGCCCCGACCACGACCAGCGTGTGGTTGCCCATCTCGGAGACCGGGATGCTGGCGGCGAGCAAGCGGAACGGGTCGACCGCCTGCAGCGTCTCCGCCTCGATGCGGCGCGCGCGATAGGGATGGCCGTCGAAGGCCACCGGGAACGGCGCCCAGTCCGGCCCGACGGCCTCCAGATTGGCGGCGATCGCGGCCTTCACGTCGGCGCGGACGCAGTCGACATGGATGTGCAGCAGGTCCTGTGTCCGGCCCAGGCGCGAGTTGATCGCGAGCGAGACTTCCTCCCGCGTCAGATTGCGCGGCAGCCGAACCTCGACGTTGCGCCGTACTTCCCAGGCCGGGGCCCAATAGTTCGTCGCGCCGGGGGCCAGGATGGCCGGGTCCTCGATGCCGCCGATCCGCGCGGCCGGCATGACCAGAAACTGGGCGATGCCGACGAGATCCTTGAGGACCGCGTAGCCATGGGCGCGGTCGGGCACCAGCGAGACGGCGGCGCAGGGGGCGGGATCGCCGTTGCGTTCCTGGTGCGGCACGCACTGGCCATCGACGATGTGCCACAGGGCGGACGGATCCGCCGCGCGCGACAGCGCCGTCGCGCCGACCGTGAACACGGCGGCGAGGCCGAACGCGGCCCAGGCGATACGGGGTCGCGCGACGATGCGGAAGTTGCCATGCCGTGGGCCGCCCGGGGGGCCGCCCGGGGGGCCGCCCGTGGGACCGTCCGTGGCGCCGCCCCCGGAGTCCCCTCGGGGCCCGCCTGGGACGAGCCGATTCGCCGGCGTGGGAGCATTCGCGATCCGCGCGCCGGCTGGACGCAAGCAGCCAACGACGGCCCGCACGATCCCGCCTGATTGCCGCACCCGCATCCGAGACCAAGCCCCCATCCATCCGCCGCGGGCGGGACGATACCGGCCAGCGCAGTACTGCGCCATCGTTAACGGAACGTCAGTGCCGCGATGCGAGGGTGCCGGATCCGGAGCGGAGGCGTCGATGCAGCATGTGGGAGCCGAACCGCCCGATCCGCCGGCGCTGCGCCATACGGCGGATCGGAGCAGGCGAATTGCGCTGGATCAATGCGCAGCGGCGCCAAACGCCGATGCTTCGAGGATGCCGCCCGCCCCTGCCCTGCTCACTCGGGATGGACTCGACGCCCTGCTCGCCGCCCTGCACGCGGACGGGTTCCGGGTGCTGGGCCCGACCGTCCAGGACGGCGCGATCATCTACGACGACGTGGTGCGGGTCGCCGACCTGCCGGTCGGCTGGACCGATCGCCAGGACGGCGGCTCCTATCGGCTGGAGCGCCGGGACGACACGGCGGTGTTCGGTCACACGGTCGGCCCATATGCGTGGAAGCGGTTCCTGCATCCGCCGCTGCTGCGGCTGTGGCGCGCCGAGCCCGGAGCGGACGGGGTGGAGATCGCCACCGATGCGCATGCCGCGCAGCCGATGGCGTTCCTGGGCGTGCGCGCCTGCGAGCTGCAGGCGATCGCGATCCAGGACAAGGTGTTCCTGCACGGGCCGTTCGTGGATCCGCACTACAAGGCGCGGCGCCAGGGCCTGTTCATCGTGGCGGTGAATTGCGGGCAGGCCGGCGGCACGTGTTTCTGCGCCTCGATGCAGGCCGGCCCGAAGGCAGAGGCCGGGTTCGACCTCGCGCTCACCGAACTCGCCGACGGGTTCCTGGTGGAAGCCGGCACCGCACGGGGCGCGGTCCTGCTGGACCGCCTGCCACACCGTCCGGCCAGCGAAGAGGAGCAGCAGCAGGCCGCGGCGATCGTCGCGGCCACCGCGGCGCAGATGGGCCGACACATCCCCGACGCTGCCGCGCTGCCGGCACTGCTGCTCGGCAACCTCGACCATCCGCGCTGGGACGCGGTGGCGCAACGCTGCCTGTCCTGCGGCAATTGCACCCAGGTCTGTCCTACCTGCTTCTGCACCAACGTGACCGACACCACGGACCTGACCGGGGCCACCGACCGCACCCGGCGCTGGGATAGCTGCTTCGCGGTCGATTTCTCCTACATCCATGGCGGCGCGGTACGACCGGCTCCGCGGTCACGCTACCGGCAATGGATGACCCACAAGCTGGCAAGCTGGGTGGCGCAGTTCGGCACCTCCGGCTGCACCGGTTGCGGCCGCTGCGTCACCTGGTGCCCGGTCGGCATCGACATCACCGAAGAGGTTGCCGCGATCCGCGCCGCGCCCGCTCCGGCCGCCGCGGCACCGGCGGCCCCGCAGAGCCCTCCCTGACCGCCCCGAAAGGACCCTCACCATGGTGAACATCGTTGGGCTGGAAGACACGCTCGCCGCGCACCCGTTCGCAGCCGACATGGATCCCGACGTGCTGCGCACCATCGCCGGCTGCTGCAGCAACGCGATCTATCACCCAGGCGACTACCTGTTCCGGGAGGGGGAACCCGCCGACGCGTTCTTCCTGATCCGCCACGGCCAGGTCGCGCTCGAGATCCACGTCCCACAAGGCGCGCCGATCGTGGTCGAGACGCTGGAGGATGGCGAGATCTTCGGCTGGAGCTGGATGCTCGCGCCCTACACCTGGAGCAACGATGCGCGCGCCAACGACCAGGTGCGCGTGCTCAAGCTCGACGCCACCTGCCTGCGCCGCAAGATGGAGGCGGACCGCGCGTTGGGCTACGAGCTGTACCGGCGGTTCCTGCCGGTGATGGCCCAGCGCCTCGCCTCCAGCCGGATGCGCATCGTGGAGCTCGCGACGGAACCCCGCCCGATCCGCGCGCGGCCGAAGGGCTGACGCATGGACGCGATGCCGGCCCCGGTGCGGCATGCGGACCCGATGGTTCCGCGCCCCTTCCGCATCACCCGCGTGATCCGGGAGATCGACGGCGTGTTCACCTGGCGGCTCGCGGCGGTGGACGGGGCGCCGTTCGACTTCCGGCCGGGCCAGTTCAACATGGTCACCCAGTTCGGCGTGGGCGAGATCCCGGTCTCGATCAGCGGGGACTGCCGCAGGCCCGAGACGCTGGTGCACACGATCCGCGCCGTGGGGCCGGTGACCGAGGCGATGCAAGGGCTGCGTGCCGGCGCGATCGTCGGCATTCGCGGGCCGTTCGGCCGGCCCTGGCCGATCGATGCCGCCATCGGGTCGGACGTGATCTTCGTGACCAGCACGATCGGGCTCGCGCCGCTGCGCCCGCTGATCCTCGAGGTGCTGCATCGCCGCCAGGATTTCGGCAAGGTCGTGATCTGCTACGGCACGCGCGGCATCCACGACATCATGTTCGAGGAGGACCTGCATGCCTGGCGGGCCCGCTTCGACACCAACGTCCACCTGACGGTGCACTCGGCGCCCAGCGGCTATCGCGGACGCGTCGGCGGCGTCGCGGCCGCGATCCATGCCGCGCGCATCGACGGGCCCGCGACCGTCGCCTTCGTCTGCCGCTCCGAGGCGCTGACCCGGCAGGCGGTGAACACGCTGGGGGAGCGCGGCGTCACGCCCGACCGCGTCTGGGTCACGCTGGAACGCAACATGAAATGCGGTATCGGCCTGTGCGGCCATTGCCAATTCGGCCCCTCCTTCATGTGCAAGGACGGGCCGGTCTACCGCTTCGACGAGATCGAGGCGCTCTACTCGGTCCGGGAGTTCTGAGCCGATGCCGCGCGCCGCCCGCAAGCCCAAGCTCGCCGTCTGGAAGTTCGCCTCCTGCGACGGCTGCCAGCTCTCGCTGCTCGACTGCGAGGACGAACTGCTGGCGGTCGCCGGCAACATCGACATCGCCTACTTCCCCGAGGCGACGCGGACCGTGCTGCGCGGGCCCTATGACGTCTCGCTGGTGGAAGGCTCGATCACCACGGCGCACGATGCGCACCGGCTGCACCAGGTGCGGCGGCAGTCCAGGCGGCTGATCACGATCGGCGCCTGCGCCACCGCCGGGGGCATCCAGGCGCTGCGCAACTTCCATGACGTGGAGGAGTTCACCCGCCAGGTCTATGCGCACCCCGACTACATCAGCACGCTGAAGACGGCGACCCCGATCAGCGCGCACGTGCCGGTCGATTTCGAGCTGCGCGGCTGCCCGGTGGACAAGGGCCAGCTGCTCGAGGTGCTGACCGCCTTCCTGCATGGCCGCCCCGCCCACGTCCCGACGCATGGCGTGTGCATGGAGTGCAAGCAGCGCGGCGCCGTCTGCGTGCTGGTAACCGGGGCCGCCGCCTGTCTCGGGCCGGTCACGCAGGCCGGCTGTGGCGCGCTGTGTCCCGCCTATGGCCGCGGCTGCTTCGGCTGCTTCGGCCCGAAGGAGACGCCGAACCCGGTCTCGCTCGCGCCGCGGCTCGCCGCGCGCGGGCTCACGCCGCGCGACCTGCAGCGCCTCTACCGCAGCTTCAACGCGGCCAGCGAGCCGTTCCGGCAGGAGGGCGACCGCCATGGCGGGTAGGATGACGGGACGCCGCACGATCGACGTGGACGTGCTCGCCCGGGTCGAGGGCGAGGGCGCGCTGCACCTGGTGATCGACGGCGACGAGCTCCGCCGCTGCGAGTTCTCGATCTTCGAGCCGCCGCGCTTCTTCGAGGCGCTGCTGCGCGGCCGGTCGTACCTCGAGGCGCCGGATATCACGGCGCGGATCTGCGGCATCTGCCCGGTCGCCTACCAGATGTCCGCCGTCCACGCGATGGAAGACGCGCTCGGCATCGTGGTCCCGGAACCGATCCGGCTGCTCCGCCGCCTGCTCTATTGCGGCGAATGGATCGAGAGCCACGGGCTGCACATCTACCTGCTGCACGCGCCCGACTTCCTCGGCTACGAGGGCGGCGTCGAGATGGCGAAGGACCATCCCGAGGCGGTGAAGCGCGGCCTCGCCCTGAAGAAGGCCGGCAACGAGATCGTCCGCTGCATCGGCGGGCGGGAGATCCATCCGGTCAACGTGCGGGTCGGCGGGTTCTGGCGCACCCCACGCAAGGGGGAGCTGGGCGCGCTGATCCCGACGCTGAGTCACGCGCGCGATCTGGCGCGGAAGACGGTGCGCTTCGTCGGCGGCTTCGACTTTCCCGACGTGACGCGCGACTACGAGTTCGTCGCGGTCGGCGGCCCGGGGGAGTATCCGTTCAACGAGGGCCGGGTGCTGTCGAACCGCGGCCTCGACATCGCGGCAAGCGAGTACGAGCGGCACTTCGCCGAGACCCATGTGCGTCACTCCAACGCACTGCACGCGCACCGGATCGGCCATGGCGCCTACCTCACCGGGCCACTCGCGCGGTTCAGCCTGAACAGCGCCCTGCTCTCCCCGCTGGCGCGCGAGGCCGCGGCGGAAGCCGGGCTGGGCGCGACCTGCACCAATCCGTTCCGCAGCATCGTGGTGCGCGCGGTCGAGGTTCTGCATGCGTGCGATGAGGCGTTGCGGGTGATCGACGCCTACCAGGAACCGGATGCACCCTTCGTCGACGCACCGACGCGGGCGGGCACCGGCTACGCCTGCACCGAGGCGCCGCGCGGCCTGCTCTACCACCGGTATCGGCTGGCGGAGGACGGCACGATCGAGGCGGCGAAGATCGTCCCGCCCACCTCGCAGAACCAGCCCTCGATCGAGGACGACCTGCGCGCCTTCGTCCCGGACTGGCTCACGCTGCCGGATGCCGCGCTGCGCCACCGCGCCGAGCAGGCGGTGCGCAACCACGATCCGTGCATTTCGTGCGCGACGCATTTCCTGCGGCTCGAGATCGAGCGTGGCTGAGCGGCTGGTCCTGTGCTGCGGCAATCCCGACCGCGGGGATGACGGGGTCGGCTGGTCCGTCGCCGCGCAACTGCGCGGCATGGCCGTGCCGGGGCTGCGCGTGGTGGCGATGCGCGGCGCGGCGGCCGAGTTGCTGGACGCCATGAACGGAGAGGCGGACGTGGTCCTGGTGGATGCGGCCGTGTCGGGCGCGTCGCCGGGCACCGTGCAGGTGATCGATTGCGCTGCGGACGCGCCCCTGCCCGCACTCGGGGGCGCCTCCTCGCACGGCTTCGGCGTGGCGGAGGCGATCGGCCTGGCTCGCGCGCTCGGATGCCTGCCGCCGCGCTGCCGGGTGTATGCGATCGAGGCGGCGTCGTTCGAGCCGGGCTCCGGCCTGTCCGGCTCGGTCGCGGAGGCGGCGTTGCGCGTGGCGGAGACGATCGCGGCCGGCTGACCGGAGATCACCGCGCCCCGTCATCTGGAGGGCGACCCGGTCGGTCACCCAACGGACCGGCGGGTCGTCTGGTCGCCAGGTCGGCAACCGCCGCGCCGGTCGCCCATCGCGCCGCGGGCGACACCGCCCCACCGCGCGAGCGGCGCGCCTACGGTTCCGCCCGCTCGCCCTTTACCACGCGGAAGGTCCGCCAGCCGGAAAACATCGACGAGATGATCGACTGGCCGGACATGATGTCCTCCCGCACCGCCGCGTAGATGTGGACGATGACGAAGCAGACGATCACCCACAGCCCGAGATGGTGCCAGGTGTGGACGGTCTGGCTCTGCCCGAACAGCGGGATCACCCAGTCGCTGAAGAAGCGGTGCTGCCAGCTTCCGGGCCCCGTTCCCTCGCCATACAACGCGAGGCCGGTGACGATCATGAAGACCGCGAGCCAGACGAACAGGATGTGCATGGAGATGATCGCCAGCGGATTGTGGCCCGCGTAGCGTTTGGGGGCCTTCTCGATCATCGCGTACCAGCGGATCTCGTGCAGGATCTCGCGCCAGAAACTGCCGCGTGCCAGCGGGGGCAAAAAGATCTCCCGCGCATGGTCGTTGCCGGCCCAGGCCCAGTAGATGCGGAACAGGAAGCCGATGATCAGCGCGTAGGCGGCGACGAAGTGCGCGAAGCGGATCGTCCCGAACAGATAGTGGTCCGACGCCTCGCCGCCGACCGAGGGCGGTGGCGATCCGATGAAGTAGCCCGTGACGCACAGCACCACGATCGCCAGGGCGTTGATCCAGTGCCAGATCCTGACCGGCGCTTCGTAGACGTAGACCGCGCTCTGCATCTCTTGCTGTGGCGCGTGCATCGCCATGGCTCGTTCCTCCCGGATGTCAGTGACGGCTCACGCAAGCGGCAAGGCGGCGGAGGTCGCGCGCAGGTGCGGTTGTCATCGGACGGTTACCTCGGCCATCTGCTGCCCGTCCGGGCCGATCACATGGGTGGAACAGGCGAGGCACGGGTCGAAACTGTGCAGCGTGCGCAGGATCTCGACCGGCTCCTCGGCGCGAGCGACCTTGGTGTTCATCAGCGCCGCCTCGAAGGCACCGATATTGCCCTGATTGTCGCGCGGGCTGCCGTTCCAGGTGGTGGGGACGACGCACTGGTAGTTCTCGATCCGCGTATCGCGGATGCGGATCCAGTGCGCGAGGGCGCCGCGCGGCGCCTCCGAGAAGCCGACGCCCTTCACCTCCTTCGGCCAGGTCTTCGGATCGAACTTGGCGGTGTTCGCCGTCGCCGAGTCGCCGGCCTTGATGTTCGCGATCAGCTTGTCGAGGAAGTAGCGCTGCTTCTCGGCCGCCCATTGCGCCTCGAGGGCGCGGGCGGCGGTGCGGCCCAGGGTTGAGAACAGCGCCTCCAGCGGCACGCCGAGGGTGGCGAGCGTGCGGTCGACCTGCTCCTTGATGTGCGGATCGCCCTTGGCGTAGCCGACCACGTAGCGCGCGAGCGGTCCCACCTCCATGGCGTGGCCACGCCAGCGCGGCGCCTTGATCCAACTGTATTTCGCGTTCTCGTCGATCTGCTCGATCGCGGTGCTGGTGCCCTTGGCGCCGGCGCCCAGCACGTAGTTGGGTTCCGTGATGCCGTCCCAGGGATGCAGGCCCTTGGTCTCGTCGGGATACTTGTACCAGCTATGCGGGACGAATTCCTGCACCTGCCCCGGATCGCGCAGGTCCACCGGGAACACCTCCTGCAGCTTGCCGTCGACGATGGCGCCGGACGGCATCATCAGGTTGGCCGGGCTGTAGTCGTTGGCCTTGTCCGGGATGCAGCCATAGGCAAGCACCGACTTGCCGGACAGCCCGCCGCCATACAGCCAGCCCTTGTAGAACCCGCCGATCGCGATGATGTCCGGAATGTAGACGTCGTTGACGAAGGTGATCGTCCGGTCGACGATGCTGGAGACGTAGTCGAGCCGCTCCATGTTGATGGGCGCGCCGGCCGCCATCGGCCCGTCCATGTTGATCGCGCAGGGCACGCCGCCCACCAGCCAGTTGGGATGCGTGTCCTTGCCGCCGAAGATGGTGCGGACGGTCATGATCTCCCGCTGGAAGTCGAGCGCTTCCAGGTAGTGCGTGACCGCCATCAGGTTGGCTTCCGGGGGCAGCACGTAGGCCGGATTGGTCCAGTAGCCGTTCTTGAACGGCCCCAGTTGCCCGGACTCGACGAACTTCCGCAGCCGCGACTGGATGTCGCGGAAATAGCCCGGCGACGAATTGGGATGATGCGGCGACACGGTCTGCTGCAGTTCCGACGTCGCCTTGGGATCGGCGGCAAGCGCCGTGATCGGGTTCACCCAGTCGAGCGCGTGCAGGTGATAGAAGTGCACCAGGTGATCGTGCACCTGCAGCGAGAGCTGCATGATGTTGCGGATGGAGTTGGCGTTCTCCGGGATCGCGATGCCCAGCGCGTCCTCGACGGCGCGCACCGAGGTCAGCGCATGCGTTCCGGTGCAGACGCCGCAGATGCGCTGCACGAAGGCCCAGGCGTCGCGCGGGTCGCGCCCTTTCAGGATCACTTCCAGCCCGCGCCACATCGTCCCGGTCGAGACGGCATTGCGGATCACGTTGTCGGCGTCGAGGTTCACCTCGCATCGCATGTGGCCTTCGATCCGCGTCACCGGATCGACGACCACCCGCTTGCCGCTGGTGTCGAGCGAGAAGCCGTTCGGCGTGACGACCGCGGTCATTGATCGGCTCCCGTCTTCTCGCGCGCCCGCTTGACCGCGCTGATCCCCGCATGGACCGCGGCGAGGCCGCCGACCGCGAGCGCCGCGGTGCCGCCGATCTCGTCGGCGGTCGCCTCGATTCCGAAGCCGTGGATCCGCGACAGCCGGTTGTAGAAGTCGCCCTTGTCCCAGAACCCGTCTTCCGAGCAGCCGATGCACGGGTGCCCGGCCTGGATCGGGAAGGACAGGCCGCCGTTCCAGCGTACCGTCGAGCAGGCGTTGTAGGTGGTCGGGCCCTTGCAGCCGACCTTGTAGAGGCAATAGCCCCTGCGGGCGCCCTCGTCGTCGAACGCCTCGACGAACTGGCCCGCATCGAAATGCGGCCGGCGGTAGCATTTGTCGTGGATGCGCTGCGAATAGAACATCTTCGGCCGGCCCTGCGCATCGAGTTCGGGGAACCGCTCGAAAGTGACGATGTAGGCCACCACCGCCGTCATCACCTCGGCGATCGGCGGGCAGCCCGGGACCTTGATGATCGGCTTGGGAGCGAGGCCCGGCACCTTGTGGATCGGCGTCGCCTGCGTGGGGTTGGGCCTGGCGGCCTGCACGCAGCCCCAGGAGGCGCAGCTGCCCCAACTGATGATCGCCTTGCAGTTCGCGGCGGCCTTCCTGAGCTGCTCGAGATACGGACGGCCGCCGATGATGCAGGACATGCCTTCCTGGTTGAGCGGCGGGTTGCCCTCGCAGGCGAGGATGTAGTTCCCGTTGTACTTCGCGATCGTCTCGTCGATGATCGACTCGGCCTGGTGTCCGGCAGCCGCCATGATCGTGTCGTCGTAGTCGAGGCTGATCATCGACAGGATGACGTCCTTCGCGAGCGGATGCGCGGACCGGATGAAGCTCTCCGAACAGCAGGTGCATTCCAGCCCGTGCAGCCACAGCACCGGGAGGCGCGGCTTGGTCTCCATCGCGGTGGCGATCTGCTGCGCATGCGCCGGGCTCAACCCCAACGCCGCGGCGGTCAGGCTGCAGAACTTGGTGAAGCTCCGCCGCGTGATGCCCTGGCGGCGCATCACCTGGTAGAATGTCTCGACTGTCATGCTCGACGCGATCCCCCCGATCAGCGGTCTCGTCCCCTGTGTGCCAGCGCCGGAGCCACGCATCCTGGATGCATGCCGAAGCTGGCCCCGTACCCTCGTCCTGTCCGTGCCACCCATGCTGGCGTGCTGCCCGACCCGGCCCCACGCCGCTCCCGCCCAGACCCGTCCCGCATCGTGCCGCCGCGCGAACGCGGGCGTCCCGACTATGGCGTGTCTCAGCAACGACCAGTGCAGGAGCAACAAGCGTGCCAGCCACGTAAAATCGCGTCATTTCCTGTGCTTGAGGCACGCAAGACCCGCCGAAGGCGGGACATGACTGGAAAGCGGGTTTTCGATGTGGTTGCGGCCTGACCACTTGTGCTCGACGCTTTGCCGCAGCCTCCGCACCCGTTATCCTGCGTCCTCGGTGCAGCCCGCCGCCCTCGCTTCCCGCCCGTCTCGCCTCCGCTTCGGCACGATCAGCACGGCAGCCACCACACGGCCCGCCGACGCCGCGGCGCGCCACCAGCACCGGGGGATCGATGCTGCGAGAGCACGAGCTACGGCATCACATCGTCGGCGAAATGCACCTGCGCCGCTGGCCGGTGCTGCATGCACCCATGCGGATCGTGCAGATCCTCCGCCTCGTGGAGGCCAAGGCGCGGGAGGCGGAATTCGCGGCCGTGCTGTCCCCACCGCACGGCGGCACCATCGCGCCCGAGGTGGGGCGGCGCCACGTCGGCGGCACCCTCCCGGGCGGGATCGCCTTCACCTGGGAGCGCCACAACGAGGCGAGCAGCACGACCCTGTTCGCCGCCGCCGCCGGCGGTCGTGCACTTGCGGCGGCAATCGCCTGGGCCGAAGGCCTGCCGGGATCGGTCATCCGCGCCACCCGCATCATCATCGTGGTGGACGAGGCGGAGGCAGACCGGCTCCTGGACGAACTCGCCTTCGAGCCCGGCAACCTCGTCTCCTGCCATGTCGCGGGCGGCGCCCGCATCTGGTCCGACTTCCGGATCGCCGCCGACGGGTACGGTCGCCTGCTGATCGCCGCGAACGGCCTCGACGGCAGCGATCTCACCCGCACCGTCCAACGCCTCCAGGAACTCGGCAACTACCGCAACCTCGCGCTGCTCGGCTTGCCGGTTGCGCAGGCATGCTGGCCGCTGCTCGACGAGGCCGAGGCACGCCTGCGGCGGATCGGGGAGGAGCTGGTCGGCACCGAGGTCCGCGACGAACAGCTCATGGAGCATCTCTCCTCGCTCTCGCTCGAAATCGCGAGGATCGCCAGTTCGGCGAACTACCGCATGAGCGCAACCGCTGCCTACGCGCAGTTGGTGGATGAGCGCCTGCACGGCCTCGCGCCGGAGCCGATCCGGGGCTACCCCTCGCTGATCGACTTCACGCAGCGGCGGCTGCTGCCGGCAGTACGAACCTGCGCCGCGTTCGGCCAGCGCGAGCGGCAGGTCGCGACACGCGCCGGCCAGTTCACGGCCCTGCTGCGGACGCGGATCGAGACGCGCATCGAAACGCAGAACGTGCACCTCCTCGCCTCACTCGAGCGCAGCACCCTCGCGCAGCTCCGCTTGCAACATCTGGTCGAAGGCCTGTCGGTGGTGGCGATCAGCTACTACGCGGTCGGGCTGATCGGGCATGTGCTGGACGGCGTCGGCCATTCCATGCCCGACTTCCCGGCCGAGGTGATCGCGGCGGTGCTGACTCCGCTCGTCGTCGCCGGCAGCTATCTCGCGCTCCGCCACATGCGCCACCGCGTGCTGGCGGGGCCGGTCGAGCGAGATAAGTAACTTTCCGTATTTCGGACCGGGTGGAAATCGGCTTTCCATCCGCCTGACGCCTCGAGCGCCGGAAGCTGGCGGAACTCCACCGATCGTCCGGATGGCATGCGAGTTGCTCTCCACGTTGGAATCGAAGCGTCCAGTCAGGTCGCGCGGGGGGATGGGGTGACCAGCGAACCGAACGTGCTGATCCTGGGTATCGGCAATCTGCTCTGGGCCGATGAGGGATTCGGGGTGCGCGCGGTGGAGGCGATGCACCGCCTGTACCGGCTGCCCGACTGCGTCCGGCTGGTCGATGGCGGCACCCAAGGCATCTATCTCGTCCAGCTCGTTCGCGACGCGGACGTGCTGATCGTGTTCGATGCCGTCGATTACGGCTTGCCACCCGGCACGCTCAAGCGTGTCGAGGGGGACGAGGTCCCGCAGTTCCTCGGCGTGCGCAAGGTCTCCCTGCATCAGACGGGCTTCCAGGAAGTGCTCGCGATGGCCGAGATGCTGGGCGACCGGCCGCGGCACCTGCTGCTGATCGGCGTGCAGCCCGTCGAGCTCGAGGATTACGGCGGCAGCCTGCGCCCGGAGGTGAAGGCGCAGATCGCGCCGGCCCTGCACCTCGCGCTCGCATATCTTGCCGGGTTCGGCGTGCACGCCGAACCGCGCCAGGGTCCCGTCGCGCCGATCGGCTCGCCCGAGACCGCGATGGACCGCTACGAGGCGCAACGGCCGGCCGCGCAGGACGCGTTCCGCGCCGGCGACGACCGGGTGCTCGGCGGCGGAGGCTGGCGCGGTCCGACGGATTTCGACGCCGAGATGGCCCAGCTCGTGGCGCGGTCGCATTGATGTGCGTCGGCCTCCCCATGCAGGTGATCGAGGTCGCGCCGGGCCGGGCCCGCTGCGCCGCGCGCGGCGAGACGGCCTGGGTGGACACCGCATTGGTGGGCGACATCGCCCCGGGGACCTGGCTGATGACCTTCCTGGGCAGCGCGCGCGAGGTGATCACCGCCGAAACCGCGCATCGCACTCTCGACGCACTGGCCGCGCTGGAAGCCGCCCTGCGTGGCGATCACCTCGAGATCGACCGCCTCTTCGCCGACCTCGTCGGCCGCGAGCCGCGGCTTCCCGACCACCTGCTTGCATCCGAAGGGTCCGGCTCGTGACATACGACCTCAGCACGTTCTCGCCGCTCGCGCGCCGGATCATCGAGACGGAAGGTTTCCCCGTGGTGGGCGCGGACGCGCTGGACCCGGTATGCGCCGCACTGCCCTTCGCCATGCTGTTCCTCGCCGGGGATGCCAGCCGCCTCAGTGAGAGTGACGACGCGGCGGTGATCCTGGTCGAACTCCACAAGCTGCTCGGCGACCGCGTGACGCCGCTGGTGGCCGCCCGCGAGGACGAGCGCGCGTTTCACCGGCGCTTCCGATTCACCGCCTTCCCCGCCCTCGTGTTCCTGCGCGACGGCCAGTACCTGGGCTGCATCGAACGCGTGCTCGACTGGCAGGATTACCTGCTGGAGCTACCCGCCATCCTCGGCCGCGCCCCGCACGAACCGCCGCCCTTCCGGCTTCCCGCGCACTGCGCGCCATCGCCCGTGCCGCCGGCATGAAAGGATCCGTCTGATGCAGACGCCGACCTCCGCCTTCGTCGGCCCCGGCAGCCAGCCGCAGGATCCGGACGACACGCTCGACATCCTGCGCATGCCCTCGGGGATGAGCACGTTCTCGGCCGCCCATGTGCCCGAGGCCACGCAGTCCGCCGCGCATGCCGAAGGGATCGCGGCCGGGGAGGCAATTCTGGCTGGCCTGGACGCCTGGTGTGCCGACGCGACGCCCCGGTCGATTCCCCTGGCACATCTCCCGGCCCCGGACCGCGCGTTCGTGCGCCAGTTGCTGGGAGAGGGCGAGGTCTCGGTGATCGGCGGCGCCACGCTGCAGGCGCAGGAATCGGTGCTGGCGGGCGTCTGGTACATCCGTGAGACCAGCGTCGACGGGACATTGTACGACGAGCGTGTCGAGATCGGGCCGTTCCCACCGAGCCTGCTGGCAATTGCGTTCGAGGGGGCGGCGGAAGCGGTGGCGATGGCCGCCCATTTCCCGGAGAACGTGTTCAACGCGCCCGCGCTGATCCCCGAGATCAGTGCGCATCTCCCGCGGATCGCAGACGACAGCCTGCCCGTCCACGTCATCAACCTGTCGCTGCTCCCCCACACCCAGGAAGACCTGCAGTATCTCGACACGCTGCTTGGAAGCGGCCCGCTGATCATCCTGTCCCGCGGCTACGGCAACTGCCGCATCCGCGCGACGGCCACGCGCAATGTCTGGTGGGTGCGCTACTACAACTCGCAGGACACGCTGATCCTGAACGCGATCGAGCTGTCGCGGCTGCCGGACGTCGCGGTGGCCGCGCCCGAGGATCTGGCCGACAGCCGCGAGCGGCTCGCGGAGATCATGGATCTCTACCGGTGAGCGGACATTTCTTTGCCGGCAGCTATGACGGCGATGCCGCGAACCTGCCGCCCGACGCACGGCTCGAATGCCGGATCTGCTGGCATGTCTACGATCCGGCCGAGGGCGATCCGGTGGCCCAGGTCCCGCCTGGGACGCCGTTCTCGGCGCTGCCGGCGCACTGGACCTGCCCCAACTGCGACGCCGATCCTAGCGGCTTCCTGGTGATCGCATGAGCGCGCCGGCCGATCTCGCGCAGGCGGCGTGCGACCGGCTGACGGCGCACTACCGCATGGTGGCCGAGACCCGGATGGCCGGCCTGCCCATCTGCAACCCGGCGCTCTCGGTCGCGGCCATCGGCTTCGACCGGGTGCTGGGGGCGGAGCGGCTGGGCGTGCTGCTCACGCCCTGGTTCATGAGCGCCATCCTGCTGCCGGAGGCACCCACGCGCGCGACCGTCGGCGCGAAGCGTCACGTGCAGCTTCCGGCGGGGCGGTTCGCCTTCGTCGCGCATGACGAACCGGGTCTCGGGGTGTTCTGGTCCTGCTCGCTGCTGTCGCCGGTGTTCGAGCTGGGCGACCAGCCGGCCGCGCTTGCCGCGGCCGAGGCGGCGCTCGCCACCCTGCTCGCGGCAGGCGACCTGCCCGAGGAGGACGAGCGCGCGATCGCCGCGGCGTGGCACGGGCAGCCGGATCAGCCCCCTGCGGCGGCGGCGGATGCGGCAGAAGGCGATCCCGCACGAACCGATCCGGCGGACACCGATCCGGCAGAGGCACGGCCGCACGCCCCGGTCGAGCGGGCCTCACCGACCCGCCGCGAGATCTTCACCCTCGGTCGTCGCACCGGCGCATGACGGCCGCGCTGCGCCCTCGCCTGTCCGTTCGGCTTGCCCCGGCGCCTCGGGTGGCCACGGCGCTGGTCGGGCGGACGCCCGAGCAGGCACTGGCGCTGATCGGTGCGGTTTACATGCTGTGCGTGCATGCACACACGCAAGCGGCGGCAGAAGCCTTTGCACAGCCGGGGGGGCTGGCCCTCCAACACGGCGTGGAGCTGGCGGCGGCGACCCGGGCAGAGGCGGTGCGCGAACATGGGGTGCGCATGCTGCTCGACTGGCCCGGTCTGGTTGCGGAACCACCCGACCGCTCGGCCGCGGCGCACTGGGTGCGCGCCCGCGGCGACGAACGCCGCGCCTGTGTCGAGAGATTCCTGCTGGGGGCGCCGGCGGATCGCTGGCTGGAGGACGGTCCCGTGGCCTGGAGCGCGCGCGGCGCGACGGTCGCGGCGCGGGTCGTCGCCCGCATGATCGCCTTCGGCGCGGGCGGGATCGAGGGCGGTCAGGAGGTCTCGCCGCACGTACGGCACCGGCACCGCCCCGAGGTCGCGGCGCTGCCGCCGCTGGCGGCCCGCTTCCTGGCACGGATCGTCGACCTGCTCGATCTGTTGCACGACCAGGGGCCGCCGGCCGAGGTCTGGACGGCCCGTGGGCGGCTCACGCATCGATGCCTGCTCGCGGACGGGCGGATCACCGCCTACGCGATCACCACGCCGACCGACATCCATTTCGGCCCGGACGGCGTGGCGACGCGCGCCCTGCAGCACGCCGCCGACGGCCCCCCTGTGCTGGCGGAGGCCATCGTGCGGGCCTTCGACCCGTGCCTGCCCTTCACGATCGAGGTCGCCTGATGCACGAACTGGCGTTGTGTGAAAGCATCCGCTCGATCATCGACGAGCACGCCGCACGCGGTGGGTTCGCCCGGGTGGCGCGCGTGTCGCTGGAAATCGGGCAGTTCGCCTGCGTCGAGGTCGACGCGCTGCGGTTCGGCTTCGACGTGGCGATGCGCGGCGGTCCGGCCGAAGCCGCGGAACTCCACATCGAGACGGTGCCCGCGAGCGCCTGGTGCATGGCCTGCGCGCGGCCGGTCACCATCGGCCAGCGCTACGATCCCTGCCCGGCTTGCGGCTCCCACCAGATCCAGGTCACCGGCGGCGACGCGCTGCGGATCAAATCCATGGAGGTCGACTGATGTGCACCGTCTGCGGATGCGGCGACGCCACCCACGAGGCCGGACATCACCACCATGCCCAGGGGCACGACCATGCTCATGGCCACCTGCATGACCACGGGCATGACCACGGGCATGACCACGGGCATCAGCATGCGCACCCGCACGACCACGGTAACCACGCGCACGGCCCGCATGACCATGAGCATGACCACGGGCACGGCGAGCACGCGCATGACCATGGCACGCACCACCACGGCGCGGGCCCGGCCGGCGTATCGGTGGCCGGCATGTCGCAGTCGCGGCTGATCGAGATCGAGCAGGACATCCTGGGCAAGAACGATCGCTACGCCGCGGTCAATCGCCGCCGGTTCGAAGCCCACGGCGTGCTCGCGCTCAATCTTCTCTCGAGCCCCGGGTCCGGGAAGACGACGCTGCTGTGCCGGACTATCGCGATGCGGCCGAACGACCTGCCGGTCTACGTGATCGAGGGCGACCAGCAGACCAGTGCCGACGCTGAACGCATCCGCGCGGCCGGGGCGCCGGCGATCCAGATCAACACCGGCAAGGGCTGCCATCTCGACGCGCACATGGTCGGGCACGCCGTCGAACACCTCGTGCCGGTCGCCGGTTCGGTGCTGTTCATCGAGAATGTCGGCAACCTCGTCTGCCCGGCCGCCTTCGACCTCGGGGAGGCACACAAGGTGGTCATCCTCTCGGTCACCGAGGGCGAGGACAAGCCGCTCAAATATCCCGACATGTTCGCCGCCGCCGACCTGGTGCTGATCAACAAGGTCGACCTGTTGCCGCATCTCGAATTCGACGTGGACCTCGCGATCGCCAATGCGCGGCGGATCAAGCGCGGGCTTCGGGCGATCCGCGTCTCGGCGCGCACCGGCGAGGGCATGGCCGACTGGCTGGCCTGGATCGAGGGCGCGTGCATGATGGCCGGCGCCGGCCGGGTGCGGGCGGAGGCGTAGCATCATGTGCCTCGCCATCCCGGTCCGGATCGTCGCACTCGAACCAGACGCCATGGCGGTCGTGGAGATCGAGGGCATCCGCAAGCAGGTCTCGGTCGCGCTGATCGAGGCGCCGGCGATCGGCGACTACGTCCTGCTGCATGTCGGCTACGCGCTGCACAAGCTCAGCGAGGCGGAGGCCGAACGCACGCTCGCGATGATGGCGGAGGCCGGGCTGCTCGCGTCCGACGAATTGGAGGCCTCGCCATGAAATACATCGAGGAATTCCGCTCCCGCGAGCTCGCCGCCGGCCTGTCCCGCGCGATCGCGCAGGAGGCCGATCCGGCGCGGACCTACAACTTCATGGAGTTCTGCGGCGGCCATACCCATGCGATCTTCCGCTACGGGGTGCAGGACCTGGTGCCCGCCAATGTCCGCTTCGTGCATGGGCCCGGCTGCCCCGTCTGCATCCTGCCGGTGCGGCGGCTCGACGATGCGATCGAGCTTGCCGAACGGCATGGCGTGATCCTGTGCTCCTACGCCGACATGATGCGCGTGCCGGGGTCGGGACGCCGCTCCTTGATCAAGGCCAAGGCAGACGGCGCCGACGTGCGGATGGTCTACTCGCTGCTCGACGCGCTGGCGATCGCGCGCGCGAACCCGGCGCGGGAGGTGGTGTTCCTCGCCATCGGCTTCGAGACCACCACGCCGCCCACGGCGCTCGCGATCGAGACGGCGCGGCGGGAGGGGATCGGCAACTTCTCGGTGTTCGTCAATCACGTCCTGACGCCGCCCGCCATCCGGCACATCCTGGAAGCACCGGAGATCGACCCGGCGCAGGCGGTGCGCCTCGACGGCTTCCTCGGGCCGAGCCACGTGAGTTCGGTGATCGGGTCGCGGCCGTACGAGTTCCTGGCGGAGCGGTATGGCAAGCCGGTGGTGATCGCGGGGTTCGAGCCGCTCGACGTCATGCAATCCGTGCTGATGCTGATCCGCCAGGTCAACCAGGGTCGGGTGGCGGTGGAGAACGAGTATTCCCGGGTCGTCACGCGGGAGGGCAACTTGCGCGCGCAGGACCTGGTCGATCGCATCTTCGAGCTGCGGCCGACGTTCGAGTGGCGCGGCCTGGGATCGGTGCCCGACAGCGCGCTGCGCCTGCGACCCGCCTACGCAGCCTTCGACGCCGAACGCCGCTTCGCGCTGACGCCGAAGCAGTCGCGTGAGACCAAGTCGTGCGAATGCCCGTCCATCCTGCGCGGCGTGAAGAAGCCGGTCGACTGCAAGCTGTTCGGCAACGGCTGCACGCCGGAAACGCCAATGGGCAGTTGCATGGTCTCCTCCGAGGGCGCCTGCGCCGCCTATTGGACCTACCGGCGCGCCGAGACGCTCGCCGAGATCGCGCGGCGCAAGGTGGCGGCGTGAGTCATCACCGCCACACCGACCGGATCGACCTGTCGCACGGCGGCGGCGGCCGCGCGACGACCGAGCTGGTGCGTGGCCTGTTCCAGCGCCATTTCGACAATCCGCTGCTGGCGCAGGGCCACGACGCGAGCGTGATGCCGCGGCCCGCCGGGCGCATCGTCATGACCACCGACGCGCATGTCGTCGCCCCGCTGTTCTTCCCCGGCGGTGATATCGGCGCGCTGGCGGTGCATGGCACGCTCAACGACGTCGCGATGGCCGGCGCGGTGCCGACCGCGCTCAGTGCGGCCTTCATCCTCGAGGAAGGCTTCCCGCTCGCCGATCTCGACCGGATCGCCGCCTCCATGGCCGCGGCCGCGCGGGAGGCCGGGGTGCCGATCGCGACCGGCGACACCAAGGTCGTCGAGAAGGGCAAGGGTGACGGCGTGTTCATCGCCACCACCGGGATCGGCATCGTGCCCGATGGCATCGACATCGGCACGCATCGCGTCCGCCCCGGCCAGGCGATCCTGCTGTCCGGCACGATCGGCGACCATGGCGTGGCGATCCTCGCCCACCGCCAGAACCTGTCCTTCGAGACGCGCATCGCCTCCGACAGCCAGGCCCTGCACCGGCTGGTGGCGGACATGGTGGCCGCGGTCCCCACCCTCGCCATGCTGCGCGATCCGACGCGCGGCGGCCTGTCCGCGACCCTCAACGAGATCGCCGAAGCCGCCGCGCTCGGCATGACGCTGGACGAGCGCGCGATTCCGGTACTCCCCGAGGTCGCCTCCGCCTGCGAACTGCTGGGGCTCGACCCGCTGCACGTCGCCAATGAGGGCAAGCTGGTGGCGATCTGCGACGCCGCCGACGCACCGGCGCTGCTGCGGGCGATGCGGGCCCGCCCGGAAGGTGCCGCCGCCGCCATCATCGGGGAAGTGACCGCGGGTCCCGCCGGGATGGTGGAGATGACCACCATGATCGGCGGCCGGCGCATCGTCGACTGGCTCGCCGGCGAGCAGCTTCCGCGGATCTGTTGAGGCGATGGACGCGCTGCCGGCCATCCTGGTCGTCGACGACGAGCCCCGGTCGCGGGAGTCGCTGTGCCGCATCCTCGCCGACGACTTTGAGGTGTTCACCGCCGGATCGGCCGGTGAGGCGACCCAATTGCTGGCGCGGCGCAACATCCACCTCGTGCTGTGCGACCAGCGCATGCCCGACCGCAGCGGCGTCGAGTTCCTCAAGTCCGTGAAGGCGCAGTGGCCGGACGTGATCCGCATGATCATCTCCGGCTACACCGACGCGCACGACATCATCGACGGCATTAACGAAGCCGGGATCTTCCAGTACATCACCAAGCCCTGGCACCCGGAGAGCCTCGTCCTCACGCTCAGGAACGCCTGCCGGCTGCAGGAGCTGCAGCGCCAGAACGAGCTGCTGGCGGTCGAGCTGCGCATGGCCCCCAATGCCGCCCAGGCGGTGGTCGCGACCCGCAAGCGCGGGGTTCGTCGCGCCTACGACCTCGATGACGGCATCGTCCGCGCGCCCGGCGGCCCGATGGACGAAGTCTGCCTGCGGCTGCGCGAGGTCGCGCCCTATGACGTGCCGGTGCTGCTGTTCGGCGCCTCCGGCACCGGCAAGGAACTGGCGGCGCGCGCGCTCCACTACAACAGCCCTCGCTGGAACAAGGCGTTCGTGGTGGAGAACTGCGGCGCCCTGCCGGACGAGCTGCTCGAGAGCGAGCTGTTCGGCCACAAGCGCGGGGCGTTCACCGGCGCGATCGACGAGCATGTCGGCCTGTTCGAGCGCGCCGATGGCGGCACCGTCTTCCTCGACGAGATCGGGGAGGTGTCCCCCGCCTTCCAGGTGAAGCTGCTGCGCGTGCTGCAGGAAGGCGAGATCCGCCCGCTGGGCAGCGGCAAGACGCGCAAGGTCGACGTGCGCGTCATCGCGGCGACCAACAAGGACCTGGAAGTCGAGGTGCGGGCCAAGCGCTTCCGCGCCGACCTGTTCTATCGCCTGGCCGGCATGATCATCCGCCTGCCCGCCCTCGCCGACCGCCCCGACGACCTGCCGCTGCTGATCGACGTGCTGCTGGCCAAGGCGCAGGCGGCGCTGGGGAAGCGCGTCGCCGGCGTCACCGCCGCAGCACGCGAGGCGCTCCGCCGGCATGACTGGCCGGGCAATGTCCGCGAGCTGCAGAACGAGGTGCAGCGCATGCTGGTGCGCGGCCGCGAAGGGACGATGCTGGGCCTCGACGTGATCTCGCCGCACATCCTGGCCGCGGAGGATCCGGCCGAGGACGACGCGCTGCCGGACGGCTGGGCCGGCCCGCACGGCACGCTGAAGGAGCGTGTGGAGCGGCTGGAGGCGACGATCGTGCGCGAGACACTCGCCCGCCATCGCTGGAACAAGTCGAAGGCCGCGCGCGAGCTGGGCCTCTCCCGCGTCGGCCTGCGCAGCAAGCTGGAACGCTACGGGCTGGAGAACGTGCAGCCGCTGCCGGTCCGGCGCGCGCTGTGATCCCCCGCGCGGACGCCAATGGCCCGCCTGCCCAGCCCGCCGCGCCGGCGAGCGACCTCCCCGTGCTCGCCGCGGTGGACACGCCGGCCGCGCCCGGCGACGAAGCCCTGTGGATCGACGTGATCCACAAGATGGACGCCGTCTACGCCGACCTCGTCAGCTCGCAGAGCGCGCTCGAGGAGCGCACCGAACGGCTGCAGGAAGCGCACGACTTCATCGGATCGGTGCTGGGCGCGATGACCGACGTGCTGGTGGTCTGCGCCGCCGGGCTGCAGGTGCAGCAGGTGAATGCCGCGATGCTGCGGCTGGTCGGGGGCGACGCCACCGACTGGATCGGCGGTCCCGTCAGCGCCCTGTTCGACGCCGGCGACCGCGCCACCGTCACCGCGCTGATCGAGGCGGTGCGCCGCGGCCGCCCGGTCGCGCCGCGCGAGGTGCGCCTGGCGGGCGCCGAACCGGGTCTCGGCCTGGTGTCGATCGATTGCGCGCCGCGGCAGGACGCCAACGGACGGCTGGCGGGGTTCGTGATCGTCGGCCGGCCGATCGGCGAGCTGCAGCGCGCCTATCGGGCGCGCGACGCGGCGAACCGCAAGCTCCAGCACACCCAGCAGCAGCTGCTCGTCGCCGAGAAGATGGCCGCGCTCGGCCGCCTCGTCGCCGGGGTCGCGCATGAGCTCAACAACCCGATCAGCTTCGTGTTCGGGAACATGTACGCGCTCCGCCGCTACGGCCAGGCGCTCACCACCTACCTCGCCGCGCTCGATGGCGGCACCAGCGAGGCGGAGCGGGCGGAGCTGCGGCGGTCGCTGAAGATCGATCGCATCCTGGCCGATATCGGCCCGCTGGTGGACGGCACGCTGGAAGGCGCCGAACGCGTGCGCGACATCGTGCAGGACCTGCGGCAGTTCTCGGCCAGCCGGGAAGAAGCGCCAGACCGGTTCGATGTGGTGCGGCTGGTCGTCACCGCCGCGAATTGGGTGGCCAAGACGCGACGCACGCCGCCCGATCTGCGCTTCGACCTGCCGCCCGTGCTCGAAGTGGTGGGCCGCAAGGGGGCGCTGCACCAGATCGTCGTCAACCTCGTGCAGAACGCCGCCGACGCGATCGGCGGCCGAAGCGACGGGCGGATCGTGGTGGCGGCCCACGCCGCGGCGGATCGTGCCATCATCACCGTCGCCGATAACGGGCCCGGCATCGCCGCGGAGATCCGGGACAAGATCTTCGAGCCGTTCTTCACCACCAAGCCGGTCGGCAGCGGCACCGGCCTCGGCCTCTATCTCAGCTACAATCTCGCCGCCAAGCTGGGCGGCACGCTGACGGCGGACACTCCCGCCTCGGGCGGCGCCTGCTTCCGGCTGACCCTACCGATGGATGCGCGCGATGGCTGACCGCCTCTCCCTCCTCTGGCTGCAATCCGGCGGCTGCGGCGGATGCTCGCTGTCGCTGCTGGGCGCGGAGGCGCCGGACCTGCTGACGGCGCTCGACGCCGCCGGCATCGACCTGCTCTGGCATCCTTCGCTCAGCGAAGCGAGCGGGAGCGAGGCGCAGGCGATCATCGAGGCGGTGATCGCCGGCGACCGAGGTTGCGACATCTTCTGCCTCGAGGGGGCGGTGATGCGCGGCCCCGACGGCACCGGCCGCTTCCACCTGGTGCCCGGGACCGGCATGCCGATGATGGAGCGGATCCGCGCGATCGCCGCGGCGGCGCGGCACGTGGTTGCGGTCGGGAGCTGCGCCGCCTGGGGCGGCATCACCGCGGGCGGCGGCAATGCCGTCGAGGCAAGCGGGCTCGCCTATGACGGGCGGACCCCCGGCGGGCTGCTGGGCAAGGCGTTTCGCGCGCAGGGAGGCCTGCCGGTGGTGAACGTCGCCGGCTGCCCGATCCATCCCGACTGGCTGGTCGAGACGCTGCACCTGATCGCGCGGGGCGAGCTGGATGCGGCGCAGCTCGACGAATGGGAGCGGCCGCGCCTCTATACCTCCCACCTGGTCCACCACGGCTGCGCCCGCAACGAGTTCTACGAGTTCAAGGCCAGCGCCCAGCTTCTTTCGCAGATGGGCTGCATGATGGAGCATCTCGGCTGCAAGGGGACGCAGGCTCGCGCCGATTGCAACGTGCGCCCGTGGAACGGCACCGGCTCCTGCCTGCACGGCAACTACCCATGCATCAATTGCACCGCCCCCGGGTTCGAGGAGCCCGGCCATGGCTTCGTCGAGACGCCGAAGATCGGCGGCATCCCGATCGGGCTGCCCACCGACATGCCGAAGGCCTGGTTCGTCGCGCTCGCGTCGCTGTCGAAGGCCGCGACGCCCGCGCGGCTTCGCGCCAACGCCACCGCCGACCGACCGGTCGCCAACCCGCTGGACCGGAGCCGCACGTGAGCCCCCCCACCGCGCATCGGCGTCGCAGATCGCGAATCGCGGCGAGCGAAGCGCGACGGCGCGGGCGATGACACGGCTCGTCCTCGGGCCGTTCAACCGGGTGGAAGGCGACCTCGAGGTGCGGCTCGACGTCGCATCGGGCGAGGTGCGCGCGGCGCATGTCGTCGCGCCGCTCTATCGCGGGTTCGAGGCGATGCTGGTCGGCCGTTCGGCCGCCGACGCGCTGGTCTACGCCCCCCGCATCTGCGGCATCTGCTCGGTTTCCCAGTCCGTGGCCGCCGCCGCGGCCCTGGCCGAAGCGACCGGCGCCGGCGCGCCGCCCAACGGCCGCCACGCGATCAACCTGGTCCATGCGGTGGAGAACGTCGCCGACCACCTGACCCATTTCTACCTGTTCTTCATGCCCGATTTTGCCCGGCCCGCTTACGCGACGGCGCCCTGGTATCCGGCCGCCGCCGCCCGCTTCGCGGCGATCCACGGCGAGGCGAGCGCCGCATTCCTGCCGGCCCGTGCGCAATGGATGCAGATGATGGGGGTGCTCGCGGGCAAGTGGCCGCACACGCTCTCGATCCAGCCCGGCGGCACGACGCGCGGCCTCGATCGCGGCGCCCTGGCGCGCCTGGCCGGACTGCTCGCCGGCTTCCGCCGCTTCGTCGAGCGAACGGTGTTCGGCGACCGGTTGGAAAACATCGCGCACCTGGCCTCGTCCGACGCGCTGGCGGCCTGGGCGGAGGCGCATGCCGGCAGCGATTTCGGCCGCTTTCTCGCCATCGCGCGCAGCACGCGGCTCGACCGGCTGGGGCCGTCGATCGGGCGATGGATGAGCTTCGGCGGCTACCCGACCGCGGACGGCCACGCCTTCGCCCGCGGCCTGGTCGAGGAGGGATGGCGCCGCCCGCTCCCGGTCGAGGCCATCGCCGAGGATGTCAGCCATGCCTGGTACGGCCTGCAGGATGGCGGGCCGCCGACCACCGGCCGCACGCACCCGCAACTCGACAACGCCGACGCCTATAGCTGGTGCAAGGCGCCGCGGCTCGATGGCCGCCCGGTGGAGGTCGGCGCCCTCGCGCGGCAACTGGTCGACGGGCAGACGCTGATCGTCGACCTCGTGGCGCGATACGGCGGCAATGCCGCGACACGGGTGATCGCCCGCCTCGTCGAAACGGCGCGCATCCTGCTGCTGATGGAAACCTGGCTCGCCGAGATCCGGCCCGACGAGACCTTCATTCGCCACGGCGTCGATCCTCGCGCGGCCGGCACCGCGTCCCGGATCGGTGACGCAAGTGGGTCGTCCGGGGCGGGGCTCAGCGAGGCGGCGCGCGGTTCCCTCGGCCACTGGCTGCGCCTGCGCGACGGGCGGATCGCCCACTACCAGATCATTGCCCCGACCACCTGGAACTTCTCGCCCCGCGACGCGACCGGAACCCCCGGGCCGCTCGAGCAGGCGCTGTGCGGAACCCCGGTGCGGCCGGGAGAGACCGACCCCGTTTCGGTCCAGCACGTGGTGCGCTCGTTCGACCCCTGCATGGTCTGCACCGTGCATTGAGCGGGGTATCCATCCGTGTCGTCGGGCTGGTCCAGGGCGTCGGGTTCCGCCCCTTCGTCTGGCGGCTGGCGCATACGCTGGAGCTCAGCGGGGAGGTCTGGAACGACGCCGCCGGCGTCGGCATCGAGGCCTGGGGCGACGCCGCGGCCCTGGCGCGGTTCCAGGAGCGCCTGCGGGCCGAGGCACCGCCGCTCGCCCGCATCGACGCGCTCGACGCCACCCCGCTGGACGGTCCGGCGCCGTCCGGCTTTTCGATCCGGCCGAGCCGCGAGGGGGTGCGCAGCGCGGGGATCGTGCCGGATGCGGCGACCTGCCCGGCCTGCCGGGCCGAGATCGCCGATCCGCGGGACCGCCGGTTCCGCTACGCCTTCACCAACTGCACCCATTGCGGGCCGCGGCTCTCGATCGTCACGGCGATCCCGTACGACCGCGCCAACACCTCGATGCGCGCCTTCACCATGTGCTCCGCCTGCGCAGCCGAGTACCGCGACCCGTCCGATCGCCGCTTCCATGCCCAGCCCAATGCCTGCCCGGTCTGTGGTCCCCGGCTGTGGGTCGAGGATGCATCCGGACCGATCGCGGCGCCCGACCCGGTGCTGGCCGTCGCCGCGGCGCTGCGCCGGGGCGAGATCGTGGCGGTGAAGGGCATCGGCGGCTTCCACCTCGCCTGCGACGCCCAGGACGCGACGGCGGTGGCGGAGCTGCGGCGCCGCAAGCATCGCGACGCCAAGCCCTTCGCGCTGATGGCGCGTGAGGCGGATATCCCGCAGATCGCCGAACTCTCTCCGCACGCGCGGGCCCTGCTGCGGCAGCCGGCGGCGCCGATCGTGCTGCTGCCGGCGCGCCCCGGCGCCTTGCCCGAGGCGATCGCACCGGGCCAGGACCGGATCGGCGTGATGCTCCCCTACACGCCGCTGCATCATCTGCTGCTCGAGGCCGCCGGCGTGCCGCTGGTGATGACCTCGGGCAATCGCGCGGACGAGCCGCAGGTGATCGACAATGCCGCCGCGAAACGCGCGCTCGCGGGGATCGCCGATCTCTGGCTGATGCACGACCGCACGATCGTGAACCGGCTCGACGATTCGGTGGTGGTCGCCGATCCCGCGGCGCCGGCCGTCCTGCGCCGCGCCCGCGGGTTTGCCCCCGCCCCCCTGCCGCTCGGGGACGGCTTCGCGGCGCTGCCGCCGGTGCTGGCGATGGGCGGCGACCTCAAGTCGACCTTCTGCCTGGCCGCCGGCGGCCAGGCGATCGTCTCGCACCACATCGGCGACCTGGCCGAGGCCCGCACCCATGACGACTACCGGACGGCGATCCGGCTGTATCGCGAGATCTACGGGTTCGAGCCGGCGATCGTCGCGGTCGACCTGCACGACGGCTACCACGCGACGCGCTGGGGCGAGGCGCTCGCCGCCGAAAGCGGCGCCACCCTCGTGCGCGTGCAGCACCACCACGCGCATCTGGCGGCCTGCCTCGCCGAACATGGCGCGGCGGCCGATGTGGCGCCGGCCTGGGGATGGATCCTCGATGGGCTGGGCATGGGCGCGGACGGTCACCTGTGGGGTGGCGAGCTGCTGCACGCCGACTTCAAGCACTTCACCCGGCACGCGCACGTGCCCTTGGTCGCCATGCCGGGCGGCGATGCCGCGAGCCGCCAGCCATGGCGCAATCTGGTCGCGCAGCTATGGACGGCGTTCGGGCCGGACTGGCGGCGAGAGGCCGCGCAGGTGCGCACGCACCTGCCGTCCGAACCGGAGATCCGGGTGATCGAGCGGATGATCGAGACCGGCACGAATGCGCCCCTCGCCGCCTCGACCGGCCGGCTGTTCGATGCGGTCGCCGCGGCGCTGGGATTGAGCCAACGGGTGTTGAGCTTCGAGGGCGAGGCCGCCATGCGGCTCGAGGCGGTGGCGCGGCCGGCGATCGAGGCCACGGGCCCCTACCCCGTCGCGGGCCTGGACCTGGCGACGCTGTGGCGGTCCATCCTTGCGGACCTCGCCGCCGGCGCAGCGACTGGCGTGATCGCCGCGCGCTTCCACCAGACGCTCGCCGCGATGCTGGCCGACGCGACGCCGGCCGTCGACCGCGTGGTGCTGTCCGGCGGCGTGCTGCAGAACCGCGTGCTGGCGCGATTGCTGCGGGCGCGGTTCGCCGCGCGCGGCATTCCGACCCTGGAACCCCGCCTGTTCCCCGCCAATGACGGCGGGCTCGCGCTGGGGCAGGCGGCGATCGCCGCGGTCAGCGCGACGCGGACGCCGGCGCCCGATGAGGGCTAGAGCCTGTCCGGCGCGCGTTCGCTCGCCGACCAAGCTCCAGCAATTTGTTTGATCGCGTGATTCACGGCTCCGACGAGCGCGCCTCCGCCGATCACGCTCTAACCCGACGCCGCGGCGGCGTGACGGGCGGCGCGTTCGGCGCGCAGCCAGGCGAGCCAGCGTTCGAACCCCTGGCCTTGCCACGCCGAGACGGTCAGCATCGGCGCCCGACAGCCGATCCGGCGCAGGGCGGCGGTGGCGCGCGCGAGCGAGAACGCGTCCAGCGTCGGTGCGAGATCGGCCCTGGTGACCAGCACGAGGTCGGCCGCGCGGAACAGCATCCGGTATTTCGTCAGTGCCTCGTCCGCCCCCGTCATCGAGAGCAGCACCACGTTGCGGTGCTGGCCGAGGTCGAGATCGGCCGGCGAGGCCAGGTTGCCGACATTCTCGATGAACAGCAGGTCGAGTGCCCTGAGGTCCAGCCCATGCAGCGCCGCATGCACCAACCCCGATCCGGCACTCACGCAGCGCGGGGATGGTGGCCTCCAGCAGCGCGGTCTTGCCGCCGCCGGGAGCGGACAGCAGGTTCACCGCGAGCACGCCGAAATCGTCGAGCAGGTCCCGGTTGCGGGCCGCCTCGCGCCACCGCTGGGTGCGCCGGCGGATCCGCGTCGCCGAACCACCCGGGTCGGCTTCCGGGATCAGGTGATCGCCGCATGAGTCACACATGAGCACCCTCCGGCACGCGGGGCGGAGCGATCGAAGCGGCGGCATGCCCGGGGGCGCCGCCCGCCGGGATCATGGCCCGGGCCGGCCCAGGCACATCGCTTGCTTCCCCTTCGCGTCCGGGGACCCTATCAGCAGGGGGTGAATCAGCGGTTGATCTGCATCAACCCTGTCAGCGGCGAGGGAGAGCGGCATGGGGACGTATGATCTGGTCGTGAAGGGCGGCAGCGTGGTGACGCCGTCCGACGTGTTCGAGGCCGATATCGGCGTCCGCGCCGGCCGCATCGCCGCGATCGGCGCCGACCTGCGCGGCGAGCGCGTGCTCGATGCCCAGGGGTTGCTGGTGCTGCCCGGCGGCGTCGACAGCCACTGTCACATCGAGCAGCTCCAGGAAGGCGGCGGCGCCGACGAGGAGAGCTGGACCACCGGCAGCACCTCCGCGCTCGCCGGTGGCACCACCAGCGTCATCACCTTCTCCACCCAGTTCAAGGGTGGCGACATCCTCGCCCCACTCGCCGAGTATCGCCGCCGCGCCGCCAAGGCGATGGTGGATTACGGGTTCCACCAGATCATCACCGACGCCTCGGACGAGGTGATCTTCCGCCAGGTGCCGGAGGTGGTCGCGGCCGGCGTGCGCAGCCTCAAGGTGTTCCTCACCTACGACCCGCTGCATCTCGACGACCGGCAGTTCCTGCGCGTGCTCGCCGCCGCGCGGCGCACCGGCGCCCTGGTCACCGTGCATTGCGAGAATTACGAGGCGATCCGCTGGCGCACCGCCGCCCTGCTCGCAGACGGCCGCACCGCGCCCAAATACCACGCCTGGTCCCGCCCACCGATGATCGAGCGGGAGGCGGCCCACCGCGCCATCGCGCTCGCCGAGATGGTCGACCAGCCGATCCAGATCTTTCACGTCTCCTGTCCCGAAGTGGCCGAGGAGATCGCCCGCGCCCAGGCGCGCGGCCTGAAGGTGTGGGGCGAGACCTGTCCGCAATACTTCGTCCTGACCGCCGCCGACATGGACCGGCCCGGCTTCGAGGGCGCCAAGTTCATGTGCAGCCCCGCTCCGCGCGATGCGGCAGCGAGCGAAGGCCTGTGGGAGCTGGTGCGGCGCGGCACGCTCGACATCGTCTCCTCCGACCACAGCGGCTGGAGCTACGACACGCCGGTGGGCAAGAAGGTGAACGGCGCCGACGCGAACTTCCGCGACATCCCGAACGGCGTGCCCGGCCTCGCGGCGCGGTTGCCGCTGCTGTTCAGCGAGGGGGTCACGAAGGGCCGCATCGACCTGCCCACCTTCGCGCGGCTGACCGCCTACAACCCGGCGCGGCTGTTCGGCCTGCACCCGCGCAAGGGCACGATCGCACCCGGCGCCGACGCCGACCTCGTGCTGTGGGACGCGAAGAAGCAGGTGACGCTCAGCAACGCGCTGATGCAGCACGTGATCGACTACACGCCTTACGAGGGGATGGAGGTCACCGGTTGGCCCGTCGCCACCGTGCGCCGGGGCGAGATCGTCATGCAGGACGGCAAGGTGCAGGCGGAACCAGGTTCCGGCACCTTCCTCGCCCGCGCGCCCTACGAGATGATCCGCCCGACCGGCCGCCTCCCCGACGGCTTCGACGCCTCTTCCTTCCTGGTCTAGGAGGCGCGGAGGGGGGGTCGAGTTGGGAGGACGAGCGGCTCCGGCGTGGAGGCGGTTCCGGTCGTGCGAAAGGGCGGCTCCGGCCTGGGGGCGGCCCCGTTCGTGCGAAAGGGCGGCTCCGGCGTGGGGGCGGCCCCGTTCGTGCGAAAGGGCGGCTCCGTCAGTGCCGGTCTCGGCCATTTTGATTTAGCACAGAGTTGAGGCGAGTGAGGCGAGGCACAGAGAAGAACTTAAAATCAATCTCTGTGGCTCGCCTCACTCGCCTTAAACTCTGTGTTGAATCCAAAGCTCGCGCGTATCGCACGAGAGTCGCCGCCCTTTCGCACCGACCGGACCACCTTCTTCGCATGGGCCCCTCAAGGACCGAATCGCCCTCCAGGCATACCCCC
>JAFKLG010000084.1 GCA_017304945.1 Rhodospirillales bacterium | reverse complement strand
CGGTGGGTCCCTCGCCGCGGATCGTGGTGCGGCGCAGGTCACGGACCTCGCCCCGGTCGTCGTAGCGACGTGCGCGGTGCATGGTCGTCCGGTTGTCCCAGATCACCAGGTCCCAGGGCCGCCAGGCATGCGCATGCACGAAGGCGGGCTGCGTCGCATGCTCCATCAGGTCGCGGATGAAGGCGCGCGCCTCCGGCACCGGCCAGCCCTCGATCGCGCCGATATGCGCCGACAGGTACAGTGACTTCCGTCCCGTCACCGGATGCGTGCGCACCAGGCGCTGGCGCACCGGGCGCAGCTTGTCCTGGTTCTCGGCGCCGTACGTCTCCGGCCGCACGCCCAACTGCTCGCGCGAGTAGGCGTTGGAATGGAGAGTGACGAGGTCCTCGATCTCCGCCCGCGTCGCGGCGTCCAGCGCGTCATAGGCCGCGCGCATGTCGGCGAAC
Source organism: Rhodospirillales bacterium (assembly GCA_017304945.1). Taxonomy (GTDB): domain Bacteria; phylum Pseudomonadota; class Alphaproteobacteria; order Acetobacterales; family Acetobacteraceae; genus Rhodopila. The sequence continues at coordinate 65,570 of JAFKLG010000084.1, read as the reverse complement.
TCGGTATTGCCACCGCGCCCCGGCACCACGCGGGCGGAGAGCAGCGAGTATTTCGCCGGCACCGCGCGGAACGAGGCGTCGGAGTGCCAGAGCTGGTTGCCGAGTGCGATCAGCCGGCGGCGATCGTCCGCCGCGCGCAGCCGGCCCTGCGCGTCGAGGTTGGAGATGTCCGCCATCTCGACCGCGAGCCGCCGCTCCTCCGGCCGGCTCATCTCGCCCGCCGAGGACACTTCGAGCTCCCCGAAATGGCGTGAGAAGGCGAGTTGCGTCGCGTCGTCGAAGCGTTGCTCGTGGAAGACCAGGACGGCGTAGCGGTCCATCCCCGCCTCGATCGCCGCGACCTCTGCGGCGGAGAGCGGACGAGTCAGGTCGATGCCGGCGACCTCCCCCACGAACCCCGCACCGAGGCCAGGGCCGGTGCGGAGCGGTGTGATCTCGATTGACATGGCGCTCCTCCCAGGAGCTCGTTGCTTGTCCCGCGAGTATAGGCCGCCGCTACCGCCAGGCCAGCTTCGTCGCGCGATGGTGCGCGTGGCAGATCGCCACCGCGAGCGCATCGGCGGCGTCCGCGCGGCGGATCAACGCGCCGGGCAGCAGGCGGCGCACCATGGTCTCCACCTGCACCTTGTCCGCCCCGCCGGTGCCGACCACCGCGAGCTTGACGGATTTCGCGCCATATTCCGCGACCGGCACCCCGGCGAGCGCGGGGGCCAGCAGCGCGACGCCACGCGCGTAGCCCAGCTTCAGCGTCGCCGTCCCGTTGCGGTTGACATAGGTCTCCTCGACCGCGGCTTCGTCCGGCTGCAGGCGGCCCAGCAGCTCCGCCAGCGCCTCGTGCAGCGCGCGCAGCCGGTCGGGCACCGGGGCGGCACCATCGGTTGCGATCACTCCGTCGGCGACGTGGCGCAGCCGGTTGCCTTCCGCCTCGATCACCCCCCACCCGGTGAACCGGAGGCCTGGATCGAGGCCGAGCAGGCGCACCCTTCGAGACGAATCGTTGGTCATGACGGGAGGTATAGCAGCCGGGCGTCACGACGGCTGGTCCAGGTGAACGTCGTTCGTGTTATCGCTCCGGAAAGGCCGGGCCTGCATCGTGGTGCCGGAAAGGAGCAGCGTGTGACATCAATATTCCTTCGCGACCGACATTCCACCCCGGCCGCTCCCGCGCGGTCGAGCGGGGAGTGGATGGCGTGAAGATCTGCGTGGTCACCCCGTATTACCGGACCGAGGCAGCCTGGCTGGCCGCCGCCCATCGCAGCGTGCGGGAGCAGACCCAGGCGGCGCACCACATCCTGGTCTGCGACGGGTCCGAACCCGTCGCTATCCCGTCCTTTGCCGGCACCCATATCGTGCTGCAGCGCAATTACCGGGATTACGGCAACACCCCCCGGCTGATCGGCTGCTACCAGGCGATGCAGATGAACGCCGACGCGATCGCCTTTCTCGATGCGGACAACTGGTTCTATCCGGACCATCTGGCGGGGCTGGTGGCGTTCGCGCAGAAGAACCAGCTCGATGCCTGTGCCTCCGCCCGCATGCTGCACCGGCTGGATGGCAGCCCGTTGATCAAGTGCCCCGTGGTGGACGGGCGCCAGCACATCGACACGAGTTGCCTGCTGGTGCTGAAGCGGGCCTTCCCGCATATGCTCACCTGGGTGCTGCTGCCGCAGGACGTCGCCGCAGTCATGGACCAGTTCGTCTGGAAGCACATGCTCGACCAGGGTGCGCGACTCGGCTTCCTGGACCGTGCGACGGTGGCTTACCGCACGCGCCACGCGGCGCACTACAACCTCGCCGGTGAGGCCGCGCCGCCCGAGGCGATCGTCCGCAGCGACGTCCACGGGGAGAACTATCACTGACCGCCGGCGCGGCGGGGCCGGCGGGTGTCGCCCGTGTCACGGCCGGCGGGTGTCCCCCCTGTCATGGCCGATGGACGCCCCCCGTGTCACTGCCGGCGGGCGCCCCCGTGTCACGGCCGGCGGGTGTCCCCCGTGTCATGGCCGACGGACGCCCCCCGTGTCGCCCCGCGACCGCTCTCCATGTCACGGCCGGCGGGCGTCCCTCCGTGTCATGGCCGGCGCAGGCCGGCCATCCACGACTGTCGAAGGGCACGGAGTCAGCAATGACCGGCCTTCGCCGGCCATGACACGTGAAAACGAAACCGGCCGCGGGCCAGCCGCCGTTCAGGCGGACATGCGCGCCATCACCGCGTCCGGGATCTCGAAGTTCGCATAGACGTTCTGCACGTCGTCGTTCTCTTCCAGCGCGTCGAGCAGCTTCAGCACGCTCCCGGCGCGGTCCTCGTCCACCGTCACCGTGGTGGTCGGCCGCCAGTCCAGCCGCGCGCTCTCGGGTTCGCCGAACCGGCCCTCCAACGCGTCGCGCACCGTGAAGAAGTCGTCGACCGCGCAGGTGACCTCATGCGCTTCGGCGTCGCTCTCGACATTGTCGGCGCCCGCCTCGATCGCCGCCTCCAGCATGTCGTCGGCGCTCGCCGCCGCGGCCGGATAGCGGATCACGCCCACCCGGTTGAACAGGAAGGAGACGGAATTGGTCTCGCCCAGCGCCCCGCCATGTTTCGAGAACGCGGCCCGCACGTCCGAGGCAGTGCGGTTGCGGTTGTCGGTCAGCGCCTCGACGATCACGGCGATCCCGGCCGGGCCATACCCCTCGTAGCGCACTTCCACATAGTCGTCCCCGCCCGCGCCGCCGGTCGCCTTCTTGATCGCGCGGTCGACCGTGTCTTTCGGCATGTTGGCCTGGCGCGCGGCGGTCACGGCGGCGCGCAGTCGCGGGTTGGAGGCCGGGTCGGGCAGGCCCTGTCGCGCCGAGACCGTGATTTCGCGGATCAGCTTGGCGAACTGGCGGGCGCGACGCGCATCCTGCGCGCCCTTGCGATGCATGATGTTCTTGAACTGGGAATGTCCGGCCATGGTCCCGTGTCGGTCGCGGTTGCAAAGACCGCGTATTCTATACGGTCGGGCGCGCCAGGGACAGGCGCCCACGACAGGCACCCGGGACGGACGACTCAGGCCCCCGCGGGACGCCACCGATCACACATGGCGCCCCCACCATCGTCCCCGGGCACGTGCTCGACAGAGCAGCTATGGCGGGCGGAGATGCAGTCTGTTGTTGTGTCGCAACCTGCGCAGAGATTAGGGTGCGCCACTTCAATAATCTCGTATCGAGACGATTTCGGCGTCGGCCATTCATCATGTTCTCCCGATCAATCGATTTCTTCCGATCAATCGAATGGTTACGATTCCGGCTCCTCGCGACTGTCGTCGTGCTTCTGCTGGTCGGTTTCGGCGCCACCAACCTGATCGGCTACACGAACGCAGTTCGGACATTGAAGGAAACGATCCTTCACAACGAACTGCCGTTGACCGGCAGCAACATCTACTCGGAAGTCCAGGCCGACCTGATCCGCCCGATCTTCATCGCCTCCATCATGGCGAACGACACCTTCCTCAAGGACTGGCTGATCGACGGCGAGAAGAACCCGGCCCAGGTCACCCGCTACCTCGACACGATCCGCGCCAAATACGGCGTGTTCACCAGCTTCCTGATCTCCGACGCGACCCGCCGCTACTATCATTTCCGCGGCGGCGAACGGCACGTCCGGCCCGAGAGCCCGGAGGACATCTGGTATTTCCGCGTCCGCGACATGACGAAGCCGTACGAGATCAACATCGACTTCGACCAGTCTTCCAATGACACCGTGACGATCTTCGTCAACTACCGCGTGCTCGGGTATGACGGGCGCTTCCTGGGCGTCACCGGCGTCGGGCTCAGCATCGACTCCGTGCAGCGCATCGTCGCCCGCTACCGCACCGAGTTCCACCGCAACGTCTTCTTCGTCACCCGCACCGGGGAAGTCACCGTCACCTCGCAGGACGGGCCGCGGACCGGCACCACGATCGGCAGCCTGCCGGGCCTTTCCGCCATCACCCCGCAGATCCTCGCCGGCCAGGAAGGGCAGTTCGAATACCAACGCGACGGCGAGACCGTCCTCCTCGATACCCGCTTCATCCCGGAACTCGGCTGGTACGTGCTGGTGGAGCAGGAACAGAGCGCGGCGACGCGTCCGCTGTGGCGGAGCTTCGTCACCAATCTCTGGATCGGATCGGCGATCATCCTCGCCACCGCGCTGGTGATCGCCTGGGCCGTGTCCGCCTACCACCGGCGGCTCACCACGCTCGCCACCACCGACAAGCTCACCGGCCTCGGCAACCGCCAGGAATTCGACGCGGCGATGCTCCGCCTGACCCGCCCCGGCCGGCGCCAGGGCCGTCCCTTCGCCGTGCTGCTGCTCGACATCGACCATTTCAAGCAGATCAACGACACGCTGGGCCATCTGGGCGGCGACGAGGTGATCCGCGCGGTTGCCCGGCGCACCCGATCGGTGCTGCGCACCACCGACCTGGTCTGCCGCTGGGGTGGGGAGGAATTCATCGTGGTGGCGCATGACTGCTCCGCCGGGGAAGCCGCCGGCGTGGCCGAGACGCTGCGCCTCGCGGTCGAGGAGATGGCGGTCCGCATGCCGGATGACGGCACGAGGGTCACCATCAGCATCGGCCTGACCACTTCGCGCCTCGGCGACACTGCGGACCTGATCCTGGCGCGGGTCGATCGTGCCCTCTACCAGGCGAAGCGGGAAGGGCGGAACTGCGTGCGGATCGCCGGCCCGGTCCGCGCCCCCGCCGCGGCCGGAGCGGCCTGAGGCGGCGATGGCGGCAGCGGGGCGGCTGCCGCGAACCGGCTACCCGGCCCGCGCGATCGCCGCGTTGAGCGCGCGCACGCCGGCGGCCGGGCCATCGGGATGGTTCCACACACAGCCGACCACGGCCAGGAAGTCGGCCCCGGCGGTCACCAGGGGGCCGCAATTCTCCGCCGTGATCCCGCCGATCGCGCAGCAGGGCAGCTCCATCAGGTCGCTCCACCAGGCGAGGATCTCGGGCTCGACCTGGTTGGTGACCTCCTTCGTGGTCGAGGGAAAGAACGCCCCGAACGCCACGTAGTCGGCCCCATCCTCGCCGGCCTGCATCGCGAGGTCGCGGCTGCCCTTGCAGGTGACCCCCAAGGTCAGGTCGGGCCCGATCAGCTTACGGGCCTGTGGGGCGGGCATGTCCTCCTGCCCCACGTGAACGCCGTCCGCGCCCGTCTCCCGCACCAGATCCGCACGGTCGTTCAGCAGGAAGGCGACGCCGCGGGACTGCGTGACCGGACGCAGCGCATCGATCGCGCGCCGCCACGCATCGTCGTCCACGTCCTTGAGCCGAAGCTGCACCGCCGCCACGTCCCCCGCATCCAGCGCGGCCGCGAGCCGGTCGGCGAACGCCACCGGCTCCAGCGTGGGGGGCGTGATCAGGTAGACCCGGCAGCCCTCGCCGCCCGCTTCCGCCATCGCGCTCAGCCCTGGCCGCGACGCGGCGCCGACGGTTCTGCCGCGCTGTCCGCTCGCCTGCTGCTGCGGGCGCTGGGCGGTGTTGCGCGCATTGGCGTGGGTCCCTGTCCTGTGGCGTGACGCCGGCGTGTTAGCCCAGGCCGACCGGCCTGTCATCCGGCTCGTCCGCGACCCAGGCCGCGAGGCGCCGCTCAGCCCCCCGCACCGCCAGGTCCAGGCTCGATGGCCGGTCCGACAGCAGCCGCACCCCTGTCTCGACGGCGATCGCGGCCACGCGCTCCCAGCCGGGAGCGGTGCGCTGCAACACGATCCCACGCAGCCCGATCCGCATCGCCTCCAGCGCATGGGCGGGCGCCGCACCGCAATCCAGCAGGTCCAGCGTGCCGGCCGCCCCGCCCTGCCCCGCCTCCAGCAGGGCCTGCCACCACGAGGCGCCGGCGAACCGCCCCGCTCCGGGGGCGGACAGCAGCGTTACCGGGCGACCGGTCGCCACCGCGATCCGGACGTGCTCCAGCCCGTGGACGGTGACGGCAGGCGGCAGGCGCATGCTTGACGTTCAAGCCGGCTGCCGCTTTCTGTGCAAGAGACCCCCGACGAGGATGGGAACGGAGCAGGAATGGAGCAGCAGAACGAGGATCCGGACGACGCCGTCGCCCGCCTCGAAAGTGCCCTCGAGCGGATCGCGGCGCGTGCCGGCCAGACCCCGCCCCCCGCGCCGGGGGCCGAGGCCGCCACGGAGCCGGACCCGGCGACGCTCCTGCCCACCGCGGAGATCGCCTCCCGACTCGATCATTTGATCGATAGATTGCGTGCCGCCCTGGCAAACAAGTCCGGCTGACCGCCAGCGGCTTCGGGGACGCCACAGAGAGACAGAGGATAACGCGCGATGGCGCAGGTGACGCTCCGCATCAACGGCTACGCCTATACCGTCGGCTGCAAGGACGGCGAGGAGCAGCACCTGCTCGCGATGGCGGCGGAGCTGGAGAAACGCATCGACAGCATCAAGCTGCGCGCCGGCCAGAGCGGGGAGTCGCGCATGCTGGTGATGGCCAGCCTGCTGATGGCCGACGAGCTGTTCGAACTGCGCCAGCGTGTCGCCGAGGCGGAGGCGCGCACCCCGGCCGAAGGCAACGCGCGGCTCAACCGCCGACTCAATCGGGTGGCAAAGCGCGCGGAAGAGATTGCCGCCGACCTCGAGCGTCCCTAAGTATGGTCCCGCGGGGCTGCCCGGTGCGTCAGGCAATTCATCCCCGGGGCCAGTAAGCATCTCCCAGGGAGCTGGCTCTGCCGGGATCCTGGTCTCGGTATCTGGCGCCCACCTGCACTCGCAGGCTCTGGGAGGATGAGACGCCAACGGCCATGGTGGCTCCGCACATTTCCCTACCGCTCGATGAAGCGAAACGCCAGGCGCGCCTCGCCGCCCTGGCGGCCCGCGCCGCCGCGGTGAGCACCGGACAGGACGCCACTGCCTGCGGCACCGCCCTCGCGGAGCACGTGCTGGCCGCCTGCCCGCCCCCGGCCGGCGCCATCGTCGCCGGGTTCCTGCCGATCGGCGACGAGATCGACCTGCGTCCCCTGCTGCGCACCCTGCACGCGCGCGGCCACACGATCGTGCTGCCGGTCACGCCGCCACGCGGCCAGCCGCTCAGCTTCCACGTCTGGACGCCGGAAGCCCCGCTGATCACCGAACGTTTCGGCACCCAGGCCCCGACTGGCCCCGCCGCGGTGCCCGACGTCGTGCTGGTCCCGCTGCTCGCCTTCGATGCGCGCGGACACCGGCTGGGCTATGGCGGCGGCTATTATGACCGCACCCTGGCCGGCTTGCCGACCCGTTTCGCCATCGGATGCGGCTATGCCGCGCAGCAGGTCGAGACGGTTCCCACCGGCCCACACGACATTCCGCTCGACGCCGTGGCGACGGAACGTGGCGTGATCCGCTGCCCCCGGCACTGAGAAGGCGGCCGCATGCGCGTTCTGTTCCTCGGCGACGTCGTCGGCCGCACCGGCCGCGAGGCGGTCGCCACCGCCCTGCCCCGCCTGCGCGAGGCGCTGCGGCTCGACCTCGCCGTGGTGAATGCGGAAAACGCCTCGCACGGGTTCGGCCTGGCGCCGGACATGGCGGAGGCGCTGTTCCGCGCCGGCGCCGACGTGATCACGCTGGGCAACCATGCGTGGGACCGCAAGGAGATCATCGGCTACATCGCCGACCACCCAAGGCTGATCCGCGCGCTGAACTTCCCGCCCGGCACGCCGGGCGCCGGCGCCGTCGTCGTGGAGGTCTCGGGTGGCCGCCGCGCCCTGGTGGGGCAGGCAATGGGGCGTCTGTTCATGGACCCGCTCGACGACCCGTTCCGCGCCACCGCCGACCTGCTCGCCAAGCACCGGCTGGGCGGCACGGTGCAGGCGATCGTGCTCGACATCCATGCCGAGGCCACCAGCGAGAAGATGGCCTACGCCCATTCCTTCGACGGCCAGGTCTCCCTGGTCGTGGGCACGCACACCCACTGCCCTTCGGCCGATGCGCAGATCCTGCCGGGCGGCACCGCGTTCCAGTCGGATGCCGGCATGTCGGGCGACTACGACAGCGTCATCGGCATGCACAAGGACGCCGCCGCGCTCCGCTTCTGGCGCAAGATGCCGGGCGAACGGCTGGGTCCTGCGGAGGGCGAGGCGACGATCTGCGGCGTGTTCCTGGAGACCGACGACGCGACCGGACTTGCCCGCCGGATCGAGCCGGTGCGGGTGGGCGGACGCCTGTCGCAGGCGATGCCGTCCGGCTGACACCTGCCGCCCGTGCGGGCGGTGGCGGGTCAGATCACGCCGTCCGCCCGCAGCGCGTCGAGCTCCGCCGCATCGAGCCCCAGCATGCCGCCATAGACCTCGGCGTTGTGCTCCCCGACATGCGGCGAGACGCGTGGCGGCACGGTGTCGGCGCCGTGGAAGCGCAGCGGGCCGTTCGGCAGCACGACCGGGCCGAAATCGTAGTGATCCACCACTTCCAGCGCGCCGCGGGCGTGCATGTGCGGGTCGTGCATCACCTCCTCGAGGTCACGCACCGGCGCACAGGGAATGCGATACCTGCTGGTCGCGGCGAAGATCTCGGCCCGCGTGTGCGCGGTGGTCCAGGCGGTCACCAGCGCCTCGGTCTCCGCATAATGCGCGGCGCGCGCCTGGTTGCGGATGAAACGCGGATCGTCGCGCAGATCCTCCCGCCCCATGGCCCGCAACAGGTTCTGCCACTGCGCCTCGGTCACCAGGATGATCGCGACATGCCCGTCCCTCGCCGGGTAGACGTTGTACGGCGCGCGCGCATGGTTGGCGAAGGCGTTGCCGGTACGCGCCGGCACCTTGCAGCCGGCCTTGAAATACTGGTCCTGCGCGGTGGCGAGGCAGGGATACACGGCCTCGACCATGGCGACCTCCACCAGCCGGCCGCGTCCGGTCCGCTCCCGCTCGAGCAGCGCCGTGACCACGCCGCCATACAGCGTCGCCCCGCCCAGGATATCGACATAGGGCGCGCCCGTGCGCAGCGGCGGCCCGTCCGGCATGCCGGTCAGGCTCATCACGCCGGAGGCCGCCTGGATGGTGAAGTCCATCGCCAGGTTGTCGCGGTCGGGACCGGACAGGCCGAAGCCGGTGGCGGAGGCATAGACCAGGCGCGGGTTGAGCGCGCTCAGCACCGGCCAGCCGACGCCCAGCCGGTCCATCACGCCGGGGCTGTAGTTCTCGACGACGGCATCGACCTGCGTGATCAAGCGACGGAGCAGGTCGCGGCCGGACTCGGTCTTCAGGTTCAGCGTGATGCCGCGCTTGTTGGCGTTCAGCATCGCAACCGGGAACGAGCCCTCCTTCCCCGGCGCGGCCATGGCGCGCAGGCTCTCGCCGCCGGGCGGCTCCACCTTGATCACGTCGGCGCCGGCCTTGGCGAGCAGGAAGCTCGCGTAGGGGCCTTGGTAGAACTGGGTGAAGTCGAGAATGGTGTAGCCGGCGAGCGGCGTGTTCGCGGTCATGCGGCGGTCCTGGCGATCCTCGGTCTTGCTTGGCGGAGAGGCTGGCGCCACGGGGGCCGCGTGTCCACCGTCTCCGGCCTGGACGACACTGGGACGTTGACCGCGATGCGCGGCATGGACACATAGTGGAGGCGTCTCGGAGAGGCACATGAGCGATCCCGCGGCCCAACCCCCCGCGCCTCCTCGCCGGATCGGCGTGCGTGAGCTGCAGGGCAACCTGACCCGCGTGCTGCACGAGGTGCGGGACGGCGCGTCCTTGCTGATCACCTCCGACGGGGAAGTCGTGGCCGAACTGCGCCCCGCTCGCTCCGCCCCGAGCGCGCGTCGGCGGCTCGGGTCCCTGCGAGGGAAGATCACGATCGCACCCGACTTCGACGTCACGCCTGGGGACGTCCGGGATTCGGTCGAACGCGACCTGGATCCGTGAGGCTGCTGCTCGACACACACGCACTGCTGTGGGCGCTTGCCGAGGATGAGCGGTTCGGTCCAGGCATGCGGACCAGGCTGGAGGATCTGGAGAACGAGGTCCTGGTCAGCGTCGTGTCGCTCTGGGAAATCGCGATCAAGATCCGGCTCCGGAAGCTCCAGGCCCATCTGGAGGAGATCGTTACCGCCTGCACCCAACAGGAGTTCACGTTGCTCGGGATCGACCCGGCTCACTTACGCGAACTGGCCAAGTTACCGACTCACCACCGCGACCCGTTCGATCACTTGCTGATGGCACAGGCAATCGTCGAGGGCGCGTCCTTCGTGTCCGACGATCGATACGCATCCACGTATCCCGTCACACTGCTGAGGTGCGGCGCCTAGACCGCCGCTCCCAACCTTGCCCGCGCCGCCGCCTCGCGCGCCATTTGCGCACACAGCCCGGTATAGGCCGTCGGATCCAGCAGGCCCCTGATCGCGTCGGGCGCCATATGCGCCGTCACCCGCTGGTCCGCCGCCAGCACCTCCGAGAACGACCGATGCTCCACGAACGCCGCCTGCGCCGCGTCATAGACGACGTCATGCGCGTGCTGACGGCCGATCGCGCGGCCCAGATCCAGCATCACCGCCTCCGCCATGATCAGCCCGCCACCCAGCTCCAGGTTGCGCCGCATCCGGTCGGGATCCAGCCGCAGGCCGCGCACGATCTCCACCACCCGGCTCAGCGCGTCCCCCAGCCCGATGCAGGCGCGCGCCTCGGCGCTGTCCATCATCAGGTCCGTGGTGCGGTCCGCCTCGTGCTCCGTCGTCATCGCCTCGAGCGCGAGCGGCACCATCGCCCGCACCTCGGCCGCCGCGGCGATCACGTCCTGGCAGAGTTTCGGGTTGCGCTTCTGCGGCATGGTGGAGCTGCCGACCGTGCCGGGCGGCACCGGCTCCTCCACCTCGCCGAACTCGGTCTTCATCAGCGTGTAGACCTCGCGGCCGATCTTGCCGCAGGTGGCGGCGATCAGGCCCAGCACGCAGACGTTCTCGGCCAAGTGGTCGCCCAGCGCGCGGGACGGCACCGGCATGGAGCCGAAGCCCAGCAGGCGGCCGATCGCGGCCTGCACCGGCGGTCCCTGCTCACCCAGCGAGGCGAAGGTCCCGGCCCCGCCGCCCAGCATCGCCACGAAGATGCGTGGCGCGGCCTGGCGCAGCCGCTCCTGGTGGCGCAGCAGCTCGTCGATCCAGACCGCGACCTTGTAGCCGAAGGTGGCGGGCACGGCGTGCTGGCCGTGGGTGCGGCCCGGCAGCACCATCTCGGCGCTGCGCTCCGCCAGGTCGGCCATGGCGCCGAGCGCCTGGCGGAGCAGGTCGTGGAAGATGGCGTGGGCGTGGCGGAGGACGAGCAGGTCGCCGGTCTGGGTGATGTTCTGCGTCGTCGCGCCCCAATGCACCCAGCCGCCATGCGGCTCGCCCACGATGCGCGCCAGTTCCCACACCAGCGGCACCAGCGTGTGGCCGGTGCGGGCGAAACCCGCGTCGATGCGGGCGCGGTCCATCAGCTCCAGCCGTCCGGCACGCGCGATCGCTTCGGCGGCCTCGCCCGGGATGATGCCCAGCTCCGCCTGGGCGCGGGCCAGCGCGACCTCGACGTCGAGCCAGGCCTGCCAGCGGGTTTCCAGCCGATACAGCTCGCGCAGGCCGGGATCACGCACGCGGGCGGCGGTGGGCAGGTCGCTCATGGCTAGTTCGTTCCTGGCGTTTCCTCGATCACACCAGGGTAGGACCCGCGCCGGCCGCCGGCAACGCGGCGGGGTGGATCAGAGCTCCAGCCGTCCCTGCATCATCGGCACGCAATTGCCGGCGATGGTCGCCAGCACCGGCCCCTCCGCCGTCTTGCGCGCCGAGGCAATGATCAGGCTCGGCCGCCCCATCTCCACGCCCTGCTCGATTTCGTAGTGCAGGTCGACGTTCTCCCCCGGCGCCAGCGAGGTCAGCAGCGCGGCCAGCGCCGCATTGGCGCTGCCGGTGGCCGGATCCTCCAGGATGCCGCCGAGCGGCGCGAACATCCGCGCGCGGAGATGCGTCGCGTCGCCGTCGATACGGGCATAGAGGTGAAGCGAGAACCGGCGGTCGTCGTCCGGCATTGTCGCCGCGGCGCGGCGGAACGCGGCGACATCGGGCGCGGCACGCGACAGCGTCTCGACCGAGGCGACTTCCGCGATCACGAACCGGCTGCCGACCGAGGCCACCAGCGGCGTGTGCGCCGTGGTCAGGATGTCCGACGCGTCGAGCCCGGCGCAGGCCGCCACCACGTCGACCGGCACGTCGACGTCGATCGACAGGGCGCGCGGGGCTGAGATGCGGGCGCCGCACACCGCCTGCGCCTCGTCGCGCAGCACATGCACGCGCACCAGCCCGGCGATCTCCTCGAACACGTAGTGCTCCGGCGGGGTCTGATCGCGCCGCGCCAGCACGTAGCCGGTGCCGACATTGGGATGGCCGGCGAAGGGCAGCTCCGCCTTGGGGGTGAAGATGCGCACGCGCGCATGGTGCTGCGGGTTCGCCGGCGGCAGCACGAAGCTGGTCTCGGACAGGTTGAACTCGGCGGCGATCGCCTGCATCTGCGCGTCCGTCAGGCCGGTCGCGTCCGGGAACACCGCGAGCGGGTTGCCGCCGAAGCGCTTGTCGGTGAAGACGCCGACGGTGACATACTCGTAGACGGCCATGCTGCCCTCCTGGATCCGGGGCGGAGAATGCAACAGCCGCACTCGGGGCGCGAGGGAGGAACGGATGACGGATACGCAGGGGCCGCCCGCGTGGCGCGCGGTGGCGGAATGGTATCGGCACTATTTCGCCGCGCTGGTGCTACGGACCGTGGCGCAGCGCGGTGCGCGCGACGCGGCGGAGCTGGTGTTCCGCACCTTTCGCCGCCAGCACCATGCCCGCTTCCTGCCGGGGCTGCGCAAGCTGGGGCTGGACGGGCTGCCGCACGCGGTGGCGGCGGCGAGCTACCACTATCTGTCCAACCGCATCGGCGGCGTCTCGGTCGAGTTCATGCCGGAGAGCGACCGCAAGGCCTGGGTGCGCTTCCCGCCGCCGCGCTGGGTGTGGCCGGGGGTGACGATCGCGGCGATCCCGACCGAGGTCTCCGCCGCCATGCTGCGTGGCTGGCAGGCGCATAACGGCGTCTCACTCGGCAATCCGCGGTTGGGCTTCGTCTGCACCGGCATGACGCCGGACGGACAGCCGGGCCTGGAGGGCTATTTCCTGGAGCACGACCGCGACCTGGCGCCGGAGGACCGGCTGCGCTTCGCGCGGCATGAGCGCGCGCCGGCGTTCGACCCGGCGCTCGCGCCTCAGCTCGACCCGTCGGAATGGCCCGCGGAGCGGCTGGCCAAGGCGCATCGGGCCTATGCGATGGAATACGTGCGGTCGGCGCTGCCGGAGCTGCTGCAGGCGTTCGGGCCGGAGGCGGCGGTGTTCCTGGGCAGTGGGGCCGCGCGGCTGGTGGGCATGCAGATGTATCCGGAGGTTGCCGCCGCGCTGGGTGGTGGGTTCGCCCCGGGGCCGGCGGGGTTCGCGCGCTTCATGCTGGCGCTGGCCGCGGCGCAGGGCGACCGAGCGGTGGCCGAACCGGAGGGGTCGGCGATGGTGGTGCGTCAGGAGGGCTGGCGGCTGATGGAGGGCGTGCCGGAGTCCGGGCCGGTGCTGCTGGCCGCCTGGGCGGCCCTGTTGGAGGGAGCCGCCGCCGCACACGACCCCGGCCTGCTCCTGGAGCGCACGGGTCTGACCTGGCGGCTACGCTCGGCGTGACCGCCGGCGGCGGCGCGTTCGCGCCTCGTCCCGTCATCCGCGGGCTCCCCCCGCCCCCGCCTCTTCCGTCATCCGCGGGCTCGCCGCCCGCCCCCGCCTCGTCCCGTCATCCGCCGGCGGCCCGCGCGGCCGCGCCTCGTCCCGTCATCCGCGGGCTCGACCCGCGGATCCCCACCGGCACGAACATGCGGGCAGCCTCTGTTCGTGTGCTCGTGCCCGTGGGGATGGCCGGGTCGAGCCCGGCCATGACGGAGGGGGCGTCTCCCTCTCGCTGTTCGGCTCCGTTTATCCACGTCACTCTCGGACGCCCCGCCCGGCCATGGCGGAGGGGGACCCGGGGGCGCGGCTCCGGTTTCGCTCTCGTGCGGTCAGAACGGGATTTCGTCGTCCAGGTCGCCACCGCGGGGCGCGTCCCAGGACGGCCCGCCGCCCCCGCCAGCACCACCGCCGCCGCTCCGGCCGCCGCCGGAAGACCCGCGGCCGCCGCCGGTTCCGCCGCCGCCCGACCGGCCGCCGGACCCACCGCCGCCCGAACCGCCGCCGTAACCGCTGCCACCACCACCGGCGGAGGCGCCGCCGCTCCAGCCGCCGCCCTCGCCCATGCCGCCTTCCTCGCCCCGGTTGCTGTCCAGCAGCACCAGTTCGCCACGGAAGCGGCCGATCACGACCTCGGTCGTGTAGCGCTCCTGCCCCTGCTGGTCAGTCCATTTCCGGGTCTGCAGCGCGCCCTCGACATAGACCTTGCGGCCCTTGCGCAGGAACCGCTCCGCCACGTCGCCGATCCGGTCGTTGAAGATGACGACGCGATGCCACTCGGTCCGCTCCTTGCGCTCCCCGGACCCGCGATCGTTCCACGTCTCGCTGGTGGCGAGAGTCAGGTTCACGATCTTCGAGCCATCCTGCGTGGTACGCACCTCCGGGTCCTTCCCCAGATTGCCCACCAGGATCACCTTGTTGACGCTGCCTGCCATCGCACCACATTCCTCTCTGCCCGAAGGGGGCGGACCTGAAACGCACAGCCTACCTGGGTAGCGCCAGAAGGTTAACGCCTCCCTTCCTTCGCGTGCGGGACCCGCCTATAGTCCGGGAACATCTCGCGAACAACTCAGGTCAGATCCGAAAGGCAGAAAGTCGCATGGCCGGCGTCATCCACGTTCGCGGCGCCCGCGAGCACAACCTGAAAAACGTGGACGTCACCATTCCCCGCGACGCCCTGACGGTGATCACCGGCCTCTCCGGGTCCGGCAAGTCCTCCCTCGCCTTCGACACGATCTATGCCGAGGGCCAGCGCCGCTATGTCGAGTCGCTGTCCGCCTACGCGCGCCAGTTCCTCGAACTGATGGGCAAGCCGGACGTGGACGCGATCGACGGCCTCTCGCCCGCGATCTCGATCGAGCAGAAGACCACCTCGAAGAATCCGCGCTCGACCGTCGGCACGGTGACCGAGATCCACGACTACATGCGCCTGCTCTGGGCGCGTGCCGGCGTGCCGTACTCGCCCGCCACCGGCCTGCCGATCGAGGCGCAGACCGTCTCGCAGATGGTCGACCGGGTGATGGCGATGCCGGAGGGCACGCGGCTGCTGCTGCTCGCCCCGGTGGTGCGCGACCGCAAGGGCGAGTACCGCAAGGAACTGGCCGAACTGCAGCGGCGCGGCTTCACCCGGGTCAAGGTCGACGGCACGCTTTACGAGATCGGCGAGGTCCCGGCGCTCAACCGCAAGATCAAGCACGAGATCGAGGCGGTAGTGGACCGGATCGTCGTGCGGGAGGGCATCGCGCCCCGACTCGCCGACAGTTTCGAGACCGCGCTCGCCCTGTCGGACGGGGTAGCCTACACCGAAAACGCCGATGGCGGGGAGCGCACGGTGTTCTCCTCCCGCTTCGCCTGCCCGGTCTCCGGCTTCACCATCGAGGAGATCGAGCCGCGACTGTTCAGCTTCAACTCGCCGCACGGGGCCTGCCCGGCCTGCGACGGGCTGGGGCTCGAGAGCTTCTTCGACCCGCTGCTGGTGGTGCCGGACGAGCGGGTCGGCCTGCTGGAGGGGGCCATCGCGCCCTGGACCGGTGCGCAGTCACCCTATTACGACCAGACGCTGCAGAGCCTGGCCAAGCACTACCGGGTCGACTCCAAGACGCCCTGGCGCGACCTGCCCGCACGCGTGCGGGACGCGATCCTGACCGGCACCGGGGACGAGCCGGTCGCGTTCACCTACAAGGACGGGGTGCGGTCCTACACCGTCACCAAGCCCTTCGAGGGCGTGCTGAAGAACCTGCAGCGCCGCCTGCAGGAGACCGACAGCGTCTGGGTGCGGGAGGAGTTGCAGCGCTACCAGGCGGAAAAGCCCTGCGCGGTCTGCGCCGGCGCGCGCCTCAAGCCGGAGGCGCTGGCGGTGCGGGTCGGCGGCAAGAACATCGCCGAGGCCTCGGACCTGTCGATCCGCAAGGCGCTCGAATGGTTCCAGACCGTGCTGCCCACCCTCACCCCGCAGCGGGCCGAGATCGCGCGGCGCATCCTGCGCGAGATCGTCGACCGGCTGCAGTTCCTGGTGGATGTGGGGCTCGACTACCTCACGCTGGCGCGCGGCTCCGCCACGTTGTCGGGCGGCGAATCGCAGCGCATCCGGCTGGCGAGCCAGATCGGCTCCGGCCTGACCGGCGTGCTGTACGTGCTGGACGAGCCGTCGATCGGCCTGCACCAGCGGGACAACGACCGGCTGCTGGGCACGCTGCGGCGGCTGCGCGACCTCGGCAACACCGTGCTGGTGGTGGAGCATGACGAGGATGCGATCCGCGCCGCCGACCACCTGATCGACATGGGGCCGGCCGCCGGCATCAATGGCGGCCACGTCATCGCCCAGGGCACGCCGGCGGAGGTCGCCGCCAACCCGAAATCGCTCACCGGCGACTATCTGTCCGGCCGCCGGCGGATCGAGGTGCCGGCGATGCGCCGGCCGATGCAGAAGGACCGGATCGTCCGCGTGGTCGGCGCCCGCGGCAACAACCTCAAGCAGGTCAACGCCGCCTTCCCCCTCGGCACCTTCACCTGCGTGACCGGCGTCTCCGGCGGGGGCAAGTCCACGCTGGTGATCGACACGCTCTACAAGGCCGCGGCGCGCAAGCTGATGGGGTCGGGCGAGGTGCCTGCGCCGCACGAGCGGATCGACGGGCTCGAGCTGCTCGACAAGATCATCGACATCGACCAGTCGCCGATCGGCCGCACGCCGCGCTCCAATCCGGCCACCTACACCGACCTGTTCGCACCGATTCGCGACTGGTTCGCCGAACTGCCGGAGAGCCGCGCCCGTGGCTACAAGGCGGGTCGCTTCAGCTTCAACGTCAAGGGCGGCCGCTGCGAGGCGTGCCAGGGCGACGGCGTGCTGAAGATCGAGATGCACTTCCTGCCGGACGTCTACGTCACCTGCGACACCTGCAAGGGCAAGCGCTACAATCGCGAAACCCTGGAGATCAAGTTCCGGGACAAGTCGATCGCCGACGTGCTGGCGATGACCGTGGACGAGGCGGTGCCGTATTTCTCCGCGCAGACCCGCATCCACGACCGGCTCAAGATCCTGCAGCAGGTCGGGCTGGGCTACGTCGCGCTGGGACAGCAGGCCACCACGCTGTCGGGCGGCGAGGCGCAGCGCGTGAAGCTGTCGAAGGAACTCGCCCGCCGCGCCACCGGCCGCACGCTCTACATCCTCGACGAACCCACCACCGGCCTGCATTTCGAGGACGTGCGCAAGCTGCTCGAGGTGCTGCATGCACTGGTCGAGCAGGGCAACACCGTCGTGGTGATCGAGCACAACCTGGAAGTCATCAAGACCGCGGACTGGATCCTTGATCTCGGGCCGGAAGGTGGCGAAGGGGGCGGACGCATCGTCGCCGAGGGAACGCCCGAGGACATCGTCGCCAACCCCGAGAGCCATACCGGCCGCTTCCTCGCGCCGCTGCTCGAGCGTGCGGCACCACCCCGCAAGCTGCGCCGCCGCGCCTGACCTCGATGGCATCGGCGGCCCTCAGGGCCGCCGAGCCGACCACCAGATAGCCCTCGACGAGCCGCATCGCGGCGATGCTGCGCATCTTGGTGCATCGCCGGGCGCGCGGCCGTGGCAGGATCAGCGAATGTCAGCAGATGCCGCCCGGCAGCCACGCCAGGAGCCGAAACCGTGAACCGCCGCCGATGAGCCGGCTGCAGAAGCGCCGGACGCCCGAGCCGCGCCGATGAGCCGCCACACCAAGAACCGAACGCCGGGAGCCGCGTCCATGCGCCGCCACAGCAAGAGCCGACCACCAGCACCCGCGGCGATGGGCCGCGCCTGATGACCCGCCATAGCGTCGCCCGCGCCAATCTGCTGGTGCTGGGCGCCCTGATCGGACTTTCGCTGCTGGTGGGTGCGCTCGCCTGGGAACGGGTGGATGCGAGCCGCGAGGCGCGGGAGTGGTCGCTGCACGCCTATGAGGTGATGGACACGATCGGCGCCCTGCAGCTCGCCGTCCGATCCGCCGAATCGGGACAGCGCGGATACGTGCTCACCGGCGATGTCGCCTACCTCACGCCCTATGACCAGGCGATCAGCCGCGTCGGCGGGCTGGAGGGGGACCTGCTGCATCTCACCGCCGACAACCCCGTCCAGCAGCAGCGGGTGAAGGCGCTGGCACCGCTCGTGCAACGCAAGCTCGAGGAGCTTGCGCAGACCGTGCAACTCCGGCGGTCGGTCGGGCTCGACGCCGCCCTTGCCGTCGTGCAGACCAATGCCGGCCTCGACGCGATGCGGCAGATCGCCGGGCTGCTGGACGAGATGCGGGCGACCGAACGCGCCTTGCTGAGCGATCGGATGGAGACCATGCGGACCCGCTCGGATTGGGTGCGGGCGCTCATGGCACTCGGCACGCTGCTTGCGATCGCCGGGCTGCTCTGGGCGGCGCGGATGCTCAACATGGCCTGGCGACGCTCCTACGCGGCGGAGGCGGAGCAGCGGACCGTGGCGCAGCAACTGCGTGTCTCCCTGGACAGCCTGAGCCAGGGCGTGGCGGTGTTCTCGCCGGACCGCCGGCTGCTCAACTGGAACCCATGCTTCGCCGAATTGCTCGACGTGCCCGCCGCGCTGCTCGCCGTTGGCACGTCGTGGGAGACACTGGTCGAGACGGTCAACCGGAATGATCCCGAGTGCCTGGAGACCGCCGATCAGGTGCGCGACGCCCCCGGGCGCACCGGGCAGCCGATCACTTACGAGCATACGCGGCGCAGCGGTCACCAGTTCGAGCTACGCCGGACGCCCACGCCGAACGGCGGCTTCGTGCTGACCATTTCGGACATGACGAAGCGGGCCCAGGCCGAGGCGGTGCTGCGCGAGGCGCAGAAGATGCAGGCCATCGGCCAGCTCACGGGGGGGATCGCGCACGACTTCAACAACCTGCTCACCGTCATCCTGGGCAACCTCGAAGTCGCCCAGGCGCGGCTGGGTGCGGACCACGCTCTGACCGGCCGGCTCGAGCGCGCGGCCTGGGCGGCGCAGCGGGGTGCCACGCTGACCAGCCAGTTGCTCGCCTTTGCCCGCCGCCAGCCGCTGGCGCCCGCCGCGATCGCGCTGACCGAGAGCGTGCAGGCCATGGTGCCGATGCTGCGCCGCACATTGGGCGAGCACATCGACGTGCAATATGTCGAGACCGGCCCGGTCTGGCCGGCCATGGCGGACGCCGCCCAGCTCGAGAGCGCGCTGCTGAACCTCGCGCTCAACGCGCGCGACGCCATGCCGGGGGGTGGGCGGCTCACCATCGAGCTGTCGAACCAGGTGCTGGACGCAGCCTATGCCGCCGAACGCAGCGAAGTGCGGGCGGGGGAATATGTGATGCTCGCAGTGTCGGACACCGGCCACGGCATGACGCCGGAGGTGCTGCAACGTGCGCTGGAGCCGTTCTTCACGACCAAGGCGGAGGGCAAGGGCACCGGTCTGGGCCTGGCGATGGTGTTCGGCTTCATCAAGCAATCCGAGGGGCATCTCGGCATCTACTCGGAGCCGCAGGAGGGCACGACGATCCGCCTGTACCTGCCGCGGGCGCACGAGCAGGTCAGTGCTCCTTCGCGACCGGTCAGCGGGGCCACGCTTCCCACCGGATCGGCCACCATCCTGGTGATCGAGGACGAAGCGGCCGTGCGCGAGGTCGCCGCGACGATGCTGCGGGAACTCGGCTATCGCGTGATGGAAGCGGCGGACGGGGAGGAGGCGTTGCGCCTGTTCGGCCGCCACGCGCCCTCGATCGATCTGGTCCTGTCGGACGTGGTGCTTCCCGGCCAGCTGCGTGGCCGAGCGTTTGCCGAACGGATCCGCGCGCTCCGCCCCGACCTGCCGATCCTGTTCATGTCGGGCTACACCGAGAACGCGATCGTCCATCACGGCCGGCTGGATCCCGGTGTGTCGCTGCTGGACAAGCCGTTCAGTCGCAGCCAGTTGGCGCGGAAGATCGCCGACCTGCTGCAGAGCGCCCGGTCCGGCGAGGCAGCCCCGCCACCCGGCCCGCGGCTGGTCGATCTCGGCCGCACGCAGGAGGGCTGATCGGGCCAGCGCGCACGCTGCGCTGCGCGGCAAACAGGGCATGCCGGGGTTCTGCGCGTGGGTGGCGCGCTGCGGTTTGGACGTGAGCGCCACGCGGGTCTGCGCGCGGGTGAGCGCGCTGCAGTCTCGGCGGGGCGGCGGGTGGCCGTGTGGCCCGGCCCGATCGTGAATGCGCGTGAACGCGGCCGGGTCGGCCCTGGGGGAATTAACCCGCCGTTAACTCAAGAGGTGCACGCTGCCGCATGTCGAACCCCGAATCGGTGGGGTTCGGGACCAAGACGGGAGTTGGTGCCTTGTCCCATATCACCGGCCTGAGAACCGTTCCGTGCCCACCTCTCTGCGTCGTGCCGCGGCCCAGCGGGCTCAGCGAGGGCGATCTCCGTCGCGGGCTCACCCGGCTCTCCCGTCGGCTGCCCGATTGGGGTCTCGAGCGGCAGGAGGATTGCGACCGGGCGGTGTTCGCCACGATCTCGAGGCGGGAAGAGGACGAGGAGGCGCCGGTATTCGCCGTGTTCAGGGAGGGCGCCACCATCATCCTCGGCATGGTGGCCCGCGACCGCTATGTGCGACTGGGCCGGCATGAGCGGATCGAAGCCGCCATCGAGGCGATCGTCGAGCTGCTCGACAGCTGCTGTGCCATGGCGGCGTGACGCGGACCAAACCGGCGCGTACGGCACCCCACGGCGCGAACGACGGCTGCCACGGAGCGGCGCGCGACGTCGGCTTCGCGGTGACAGCCGCATGCGAGCGGATGGCGGGGTGCTGGCCATGCAGCGTGGCGGGGACGACGGCTGCCGCCTGCACCGGGGGCCTGCCGCTCCGGACCAGCGCCGCGATGACCCCGGCACCGGCCACCAACGCGGCCGCGACGAACAGCCCTGCCGCGACGAGACCAAGGACCAGCACCACGCCGACGACCGCCACCTCCGCGATGAGCGATCGCGCGCCGTGGCGCGGCCTGAGCCGACCAGCGCTGGAGCCCACCTCCGGCAGATCTCGCACCGAGACACCGCCGCGCAGCCTTGACGCGTGCGTCACCGTGGCCATTCGCCAGTCCTCTGTGACTGTCGGGCCCAGGATGAGCACCCAAGCTTAACGTCGCCTTAAAGCGGTCACGAGAGCGCGGGTCGTCGGCGCGGGTAAGGCGCAAGAGCGCCACGGCACGCGTAAACATCTGCGGCGGCGAGGGCTGGCGTTGTGCGCAGGAATGCGCTGCGGCGCCGCGGTAGAGTGTTGCGGCGGGGCGGACCGCCGCGTCGGCCTCAGCCGCCGCCGATCGCGCGCGTCACCCGGCCGGTGCCTGCGCAGTCCGGACACGGGGCATCATGCAGCCGGCCCGCGCCGGCGCAGCGCGGGCACACGTCCTCACCGGACCCGGGCGTGCCCGGCGGGACCTCGTCACCGGGCGCCATGCCGGTCGTCGTCTCAGGTGGATCTGCCATTGCGCACCCTCCCACCGATCAACGCGGGGCGCCGGTGCGCGGTTGCGGCACAGCGGCCACCGGCACCGATTGCGCACGCCGGCCGCCGCCCGCCCGCACAAGCTGCGCCCGACCGGGCAGGATCGGGCCGGATCGCCAAATCGAGGTCTGTCGCAGCGCGCCCGATCCGGCCATGATGCGGCCCAGTCGGCATGATTCCCGATTCGACCGCATCGCGTCCGGCGCGGCGCCCCATTTGGCTCCCCCGTCGGATCCCGCCCGCGGCTCACCGAGCGGGCGAACGCGAGGGAGCGCTCGCACCAGAGCGCGACGCGGCGGGTCGGGGATGCGCCGGCGCAGGATGCAGCCGCGGCCGGACCAGCCGCACGCAACACGCGAGGACCCTGATCCGGATGGACATCCGCACCGCCACCGACGCCGACGTGCCCGCGATCCAGGCCATCTACGCGCACCACGTGCTGACCGGCAGCGGCACGTTCGAAGAAGCGCCGCCCTCCGTCGAGGAAATGCAGCAGCGCGTCCGCAAGGTGATCGGCCACGGCTGGAGCTGGCTCGTCGCCGAGGACGCCTCGGGCATCCTCGGCTATGGCTACTACGCGCAGTTTCGCGATCGCTCCGCCTATCGGTTCTGCGTCGAGGACAGCATCTACGTGCGCGAGGACGTGCGGGGCCAGGGCGTGGGCAAGGCCCTGGTCGCGCGGCTGATCGAAGACGCCACCGCGGCCGGACTGCGCCAGATGATCGCGGTGATCGGCGATTCCGAGAACGCCGGCTCGATCGGCGTGCATGCCAGCCTGGGCTTCCAGATGGTCGGCACGATGCGCTCGGTCGGCATCAAGTTCGGCCGCTGGGTCGACGTCGTGACCATGCAGCGCCCGCTGGGCCGCGGCGACGCCAACATTCCTCAGTGAGCCGGCGGCGCCCGGCCCCTGCCGCGACCCCTGCTCCGCTCTCCGTGTCCGACCCGTGCGGGCGTTCCCTGCCCGCTCCGCGGTGCCATGACCCGGCCGTTTCCTGAAGGGTCCTCCTGGTGACGAACGTGGACGCTCCCTCCCGCATCCATCTCGACAGGCGGCTCTGGGCGATGGCCGCCTATGGTTTCGTCGCCGGGCTCCCGCTGGCGCTTTCCGGCTTCACGCTGCGGTACTGGTTGTCCGAGAGTGGGGTGACGCTCGCGATCATCGGGGTCACCGCCAATATCGGCCTTGCCTACTCCCTGAAGTTCCTCTGGGCGCCGCTGCTCGATCATGTGCCGCCCCCCGGTCCGCTGCGCCACCTCGGCCGACGGCGCGGCTGGCTCGCGGTGATTCAGCCGCTCCTTGCCGTCGCCGCACTGGCACTCGCGCTGACCCGACCGTCTCAGGCGCCGTTCGTCACGATCGCCGCCGCGGCGCTGATCGCCTGGCTGTCCGCAAGCCAGGACATCGTGGTGGATGCCTGGCGCATCGAACTGTTCCCACCGAAGCTGCAGGGCGCCGCACTGGCCGTCTATGTCTGGGGCTACCGCGTCGCGCTGCTGATCGCGACCAGCGGCGCAATCTGGGCGGCCGGCATCGTGGGGTGGCGTGCGTCGCTGATCGGGCTCGCGGTCCTGATCGCCGCCGGGTTGCTGGTCACCTTGGCGGCTCCCGAACCGACCGCGGACCTGCCTCCGGCGGCGCCGCGCGGCGGCATGGGGGCGCGGCTGCGGCACGCGTTGGTCGAGCCGCTGACGGAATTCCTCACCCGGCCGGGCGCCTGGACGGTGCTGGCCTTCGTTGCCCTGTTCAAGCTGGGCGAGGCCATGGCCGGCATCATGACGGCTCCGTTCTACCGTGCGCTCGGGTTCGACGGCGTTGCCATCGGCGGCATCGGCCCGTTCTCGCTGGGCGGCACCCTCGCCGGCATCGCGCTGGGCGGCGTGCTGGTGGCGCGGATCGGGGTTGGCCGTGCCTTGCTGTGCACGGGATGGGCGCAGACGCTGGCCATGGGCATGTACCTCGTGCTCGCCTGGACCCCTGGCAATGTGCCGATGCTCTATCTCACCGTGACCATCGAGGCCCTCGCCCAGGGCATGGCGGATGCCGCCTTCCTCACCTTCCTGTCGGGTCTGTGCACCCGCAGCTTCGCGGCGACCCACTACGCATTGCTGTCCTCGCTCGCGGCGATCGCGATCCACACGCTGGGCGGCTTCTCCGGCGTGCTCGCGGCACAGCTCGGATGGAAGGAATTCTACGCGCTGTGCATGTTCGCGGCGCTGCCATCGATGGCGCTGATGCTGCGCCTGCTGCGCCGCTACCCACCCGCCGAGCGCGGGGAGTCCGCCGCGCGCTGAACCAGGCGGGCGCGGCCGCCCGCCGACCACCCGCCCGGAACCCGCCCCACGCCGAACCAGGCGCGGCGCCGGCTCAGTGGGCCATCAGCACCGGGATGGTGGCGGCTTCCAGCACGGCGCGGGTGAAGCCGCCGAACACGGCCTCACGCAGCCGCGTGTGGCCATAGCCGCCCATCACCAGCAGCCCGCAGCCCAGCTCGGCTGCCGCCTCCAGCAGCACGGCGGCGGGGCTGCGGGTTCCCCTCGGCAGCAGCTTCACCGCGACGTCCCCGGCGTGCCAGCGCAGCGCATGAGCCAGCCGCGCCGGCGCATGGTCGGGCCCGTCCCCCTCTTCCGGCACACTGAAGATCAGCACCCGGCGGGCGCGGCGCAGGAACGGCAGCGCGGCGGCCACCGCCAGCGCGGATTCCCGGCTGTCCTTCCAGGCGATCCCGATCGTCCCCGCCAGCGCGAGGTCCTGGGCCGGCAGGCGGTCCGGCGCGATCAACAGGGGTTTGCCGGTCTGCAGCAAGGCCGCCTCCAGCACGCCCAGATCGCCCGCGGGGTCGGCGCCGCGGCCGGCCACGATCAGGTCGGCGGTGCGGCCGAGACGCGCGACCCAGTCGGCCTCATCGCCGATCTCCGTCTGCAGCGACGTGGTCAGGCCAGCGACCCCCGGCTGATCGGTCTGGGTCAGTCCACCGGCGCGGCTGAGGGCCTGCCAGGTGGCGACCGCCGCCTGCTCGCGGGCTTCGGCATCGGCCTCCATGCGCGTGAGCGCCGGTTCCAGTCCGGCCCCCATCCCCATGTCGGCAGCCGCGAAGGCGGCGACGTCACGCTCGAGGTCGGGGCGGACGTGCAAGCCCGTGACATGGGCCTCGAACAAGCGTGCGCTCGCCAACGCGGTGGCGGCGGCTCGCGCATCGGCGGGTTCGCCCCGCAGCGGCAGCAGGATCACCTTGAACACGACCGTACCTCCTGGTCGCCGGAACGATGCGTCCCAGGCAACCGCACCGCCTTGACCCAGGTCAACGCAGCACCGGTCGCGCGGACGTGCCACGGGTCCCGTTCGGTCGCGGCATTCCCGGCCTCGTCGGCCCGTGGCCGTCGCATCCGACGCCGCCCGCGCTCGGACGTGATCGGCCGAGGCACACGCGCCGAAGCCGTGAACCTTGCGCTCGAACAAAGGGCTGGAGCGTGCCGGCGCGCGAAGGCGGCCCGGACGGGCGACTAGGATTCCAGCATGCGCCGCAGCAGTTCCACGTCCTCGGCGAAGCTGCCGTCGCGCTCCATCAGCTCACCGATCCGGCTCACCGCGTGCATCACGGTCGTGTGATCACGATTGCCGAACTTGCGTCCGATCTCCGGCAGGCTGCGGCTGGTGAGCTGCTTGGCGAGGAACATGGCGATCTGCCGCGGCCGGGCGACGGCACGCGCGCGCCGCGCCGAGGACATGTCGGTCAGGCGGATGTTGTAGTGCTCCGCGACCTTGCGCTGGATTTCCTCGATGGTGACGCGGCGGTCATGCGCCTTGAGGATGTCGTGCAGGACCTCCTGCGCGGTCTCCAGGGTGACCGGCCGGCCGAACAGGTTGGCATGCGCGATCAGCCGGTTCAGCGCGCCTTCGAGTTCGCGCACGTTGGACGTGATCTTGTGCGCCAGGAACTCCATCACGCGGCCCGGCACCGGAACCCCGGCCCGCGCGGCCTTGGATTCCAGGATCGAGATGCGGAGCTCGAAGGTGGTGGCGTGCAGGTCGGCGACCATGCCGCAGCCCAGCCGGGTGCGCAGCCGGTCCTCGAGGCCCGAAAGGTCGGACGGCGACTTGTCGGCGGACACCACGATCTGCCGGCCGGCATCGACCAGCGCGTTGAAGGTATGGAAGAACTCTTCCTGCGTGTTGTCCTTGCCGATCAGGAACTGCAGGTCGTCGATCATCAGCACGTCGACGCTGCGCAGGGTCTCCTTGAACTCCATCGTCGCCTGGCTGCGGATCGCGGCGATGAAGCGGTACATGAACTTCTCGGCCGACATGTAGGCGACCGAGACGGGACGGCGGGCGCCCTCCCCGCTGACCAGTTCCCAGGCGATGGCGTGCATCAGGTGGGTCTTGCCGAGACCGACGCCGCCATAGAGGAACAGCGGATTGAACCCGGGGCTGGCCGGCCGTTCGGCGACGCGGCGGGCGCAGGCATAGGCGAACTCGTTCGGCTTCCCGACCACGAAACCGTCGAAGGTGAAGCGCTGATCGAGCGCAGCAGTCAGGTCGCCACGGGAGTCGGCGCGATCCTCGCGCGGCGCGGCGGCGCCGTTCGGCGCCGGCGGCGGGTCGGGCGGCGGCGCCACCGGTTCGGCCAGCGGGGCGATCGGACCGATATTCCCACCGACGCGGATCTCCACCCGGCGGATCATCGGAGATTCGGCGTGCCACAGCGCACTGAGCCGGTCGCCGTAGCGGCTGCGAACCCAGTCGCGCAGGAAGCGTGTGGGGAGGTGGACGGTAACCTCGTCGCCATCGACGCCGGCCAGCGTCATCTGACGCAGCCAGGTGCGGTATTCGACTTCACCGACTTCGTGCTGCAGCCTGCCGCGGATCCGCGCCCATTGGGCGGCTAGCTGGGAAGTCTCCACGAGGTCCTGCTCCGTCGTCGTGGGCATTCCTACGTCCCCTGTGCGACGGCCGCGTTCGGCCGTCGATAGCTCAGCACGTGGCGCACGTCATGCGGACACGAAACGTTTGCCGTCCGCGCTTGCAGGCGAGTCGCTTTACGAGTGAGTGCCGGTTGGTCAGACCCGCTTCGATGAACTCAGAGTAAGCTGAGGGCGGGTCAGTGGCAATGCAAAAATCGCGCAATCAAGAATCAACCGGCATCTACATGGCGCAGTCAAAGTATTGACCGGCAGCATTACTAAGCCGCGATTTATGAAGGATGCTGGACGGCGCAAATCTACCGGCGAGGTCTGCAGATTTGCAGCCTGAATAAGACAACGATTTGACGGAATTCATTTCTACACGCGCCGCGAATGACGGTCAACCACCCGGCCGACCGTCAGCGACGATGGATCAGGCCGCAGCGAGCGCCTTGATCCGCGCGGAAAGCCGCGACAGCTTGCGCGCGACGGTGTTCGCGTGAGTCACACCCTTCCCGGCCGCCCGCTGCATCTCGGGCTGCGCCTCGCGCAGCGCCTCGGCCGCCGCGGCCTTGTCGCCACCGGCGATCGCCTTCTCGACCTTCTTGATGAAGGTCCGCATCCGCGACTTCCGCGCCTGGTTGCGCGCGGTCCGCCGCTCGGTCTGACGAATGCGCTTGCGCGCGGAAGCAGTATTGGCCATGAGCTCGTTTTACTGTTGATACGGTAAACGGCCGCCATCGGGGGGCCGACGGCGGCGCGGAGGCGGTGTTCTAGGCACCCCGCTCCGGCGAGTCAAGAAAGCGCATCAAGCCCCTCACCCGCCAGCGCATCCGGCGGCCTGGTCCCCGCCGCGGCCACGGCGCGCCGGCAGGGTCGGGCCCACGGCGGCGGCCCCGCGTGGCGAGGTCCACACGTCCGCGAGCGAGATCCCCCGCCTGCGACGGAGACGGCTCCTCACGCCGCCGCGGCGAGCGGGGCACGCGCCCGCAGCAGGTCCGATGCCTTCTCGGCGATCATGATGGTCGCGGCGTTGGTGTTGCCCGAGATCACCGTCGGCATCACCGACGCATCCACCACCCGCAATCCCTCCACCCCGTGCACCCGCAACTCGGCGTCGACCACCGCGCGCGGGTCGCTGCCCATCCGGCACGTGCTGGTCGGATGGAACACCGTCCCGCCGGTTCGCCGCGCATGCTCGAGCAGCCCCGCCTCGTCCCGCACCTCCGGCCCCGGCAGGTATTCCGCGGTGATGAAGCGCTGCATGTGGGGCGAGGCGAGCAGCGAGCGCCCCATCTGCAGCCCCGCCACGATGGTGCGCCGGTCGGTCTCGGTCGCGAGATAATTGGGCCGCATCGCCGGTGCGTCCTCCGCACGCGGCGATTTCAGCCGGATCTCGCCACGGCTTTCCGGCCGCAACTGGTAGACCAGCAGGGTGAACCCGGACCAGGGATGCAGCCCGTCCTGCGGCCGGTCGGCACTGAAGGTCGCGATCGAGAACTTCACGTCGGGCGTCGCCAGTTCGGGTCGAGTGCGCGCGAACAGGGCGACCTCGGCCGTGATGACGGTCAGCGCCCCCTTGCGGAACAGCAGATATTCCAGCCCGGTCCGCACCTTCCGAACCGAACTCTGCATCACGTCGTTGACCGTGATCGGCAGCGCGCATTTCAGTTTGATGGCGGCCGAATAATGATCCTGCAGGTCGCTGCCCACCCCCGGCAAATCGTGCACCACCGGCACGCCCATCTCCGCCAGATGCGCCGCGGGACCGATCCCCGACAGCATCAGGATCTGCGGCGAGCCGATCGCGCCGCCCGACAGCACCACCTCGCGCCGCGCACGCACCTGCCGCGCCACCCCGTCCTGCCGGAAGGCGACGCCGACCGCCCGCCGCCCCTCGAACAGCACCCGTTCGGTGTGGGCGCGCGTGATCACCTGCAGGTTCGGCCGCTTCATCGCCGGCCGCAGATAGCCCACCGCGGTCGAGCACCGCCGGCCACGCCGGGTGGTCGTCTGGTGATAGCCGACGCCATCCTGCCGCGCGCCGTTGAAATCATCGTTGCGCGGATGCCCGGCCTCGACACAGGCGGCGATGAACCCCTCGCAGAGCGGGTGGCCCTCCGCAACGTCCGACACGGCGAGCGGGCCATCCTGTCCGTGATACTCGTCGCGGATCCGGGTCTGGTGTTCAGCCCGCCGGAAATAGGGCAGCACGTCCGCCGCCGACCAGCCGGCATTGCCCATCTGCCGCCAGAGGTCGAAATCCTCATGCTGGCCGCGGATATAGACCATGCCGTTGATCGACGAGGATCCGCCCAGCACCTTGCCCCGCGGCCAGAAGATCCGGCGGCCGGCGGCGCCCGGGTCGGGTTCGGTTTCGTAGCACCAGTTCACGCGAGGATCGGCGAAGGTCTTGCCGAAGCCGAGGGGCACATGGATCCACAGATTGCGGTCCTCGCCGCCCGCTTCGAGCAGCACGACCTTGACCGCGGGGTCTTCCGACAGCCGCGCCGCCAGGACGCAACCGGCCGATCCGGCCCCCACCACGACGAAATCCGCCTCGAGCGCCTCGGCCATGCTTGGTCCCCCGTCTTCATGCCCCGTTTTCACGCAGCGTATCGCGGCATGATCCGACGGGCCAGGGTGGCGACGGGGCTACGTGGCGATCCGCTACTCCGCGGCGAGGGAGCGGCGGGGCGTCTGGTCGATCTGCAGCCGGAAGCTTTCCTCGATGTGCTGCGCCAGCGCGCGGGCCGGCGTGCGCGGCCGCCGCAACTGCATCAGCATGATGCCGAAATCCGGCAGCGGCGGCAGGCCCTCGTCCGGCCGCGCCGCGCGTAGCCCCTCGGGCAGCCAGGAGAGCGTGGAGACGGTCACCGCGAGCCCGGCCATCACCGGCGCATGGGTCCCGACCTGGGACGCGGAAGTGTAGGCGATCCGGTAGCGGCGGCCGGCGGATTCCAGCGCCTCGATCGCGGCGCAGGCCCATTCGCACCCTTTCCCGGCGCGGCCGTAATGCTCGCGGTTCTCGACCGCCAGTGGCAACGGATCCTGCCGGTGCGGCGCGTAGCGCGTGGCGGTGATCCAGTGCAGCGGGCCGCGCCAGAGGCGCTTGCACATCAGGTCGCCCGGATCATGCCCCTCCGACACCAGAGCGAGGTCCAGCGTCTCGGCGCGCAGCTCGCGCATCAGCTCGTCCGAGGGCAGGCACATCACCTCGACCTGCACGGCCGGATGCGTCTCGGCGAACCGCCGCAGGATCGCCGGGATGTAGGCGAAGGCGTAGTCGTCGGGGGTGCCGAGCCGGACGTTGCCGGAGAGCGGGGGTTCACGGAAGGTGGCGAGGACGCTGTCGTTCAGCGTCAGCATCTCCCGCGCGCGGTCCAGCAGCACGCTGCCATGCGGCGTCAGCTCGATCGTGCCGCCGCGCCCGCGACGCAGCAGCGTCTGGCCCAAGGTCTCCTCGAGCCGCTTGATCTGCATCGAGATGGCCGATTGCGTCCGCCCCACCAGCGCGCCGGCCTGGGTGAAGCTGCCGCTCTCCACGATCAGCACGAACGAGCGCAGCAGGTCGAGATCGAGGCCGAAGGTTCGCGGCAGGTTCACCTGGCTCATGCACATCAACATACTTGATCGCAGCATTCAGGCAATTCGTTTTTCTCATAAGGCGGATGACGCCATCTTCCCATCGTCATCAATGTCGGATTTGGAGAGTTCGAGATGTCGTATCGGGTTCTGGAGGGGGTGCAGCCGGCCCTGTCCCGGGAGCCGGCCCTGCGCAACCGCCTGCTTGCCGCGCGCGATGCCGCGGCCCTGGCGCTCCGCACGGTCGCGAGCCGTCGCGATCTCGTCGAACTCGACGAGCGCAGCCTCGCCGATGTCGGTCTCACCCGCGATGCCGCCCTGCTGGAAGCGCGGCGCGCGCCCTGGGATCTCGAGCCGCCGCATCGCCGTCGTCCGCGGCGCGGGACCGGCCGCAACGGCGCGGGCGCGTGGAACCGCTCGCTCGCGCTGCTGCAGGACCGGGTGCGGGAGATGCTGTTCCGCCGGCGGACGCGGCAGATGCTCGCCGATCTCGACGGGCGGATGCTGAAGGATATCGGCGTCAGCTTCTCCGAGGCGGAACACGAGGCCAACAAGGCGTTTTGGCGCCGCTGAACGGGCGCTTGCCCCTCCCCTGGTGCCGGAGGTCTTCCGGCACCAGCCGGCCCCGTGTTTGCATGCCTGCGCGGGCGTGAGCCCGGAGCCGAGGGGAAGAGCAGCGCATGTCAGCCAGCACGGAAGGCCGGTCCACGGCCGCGACCGGGGATCGCCGGGGTCCCACCGCCGCCGAGAGCCGCAAGGCGATCTACGCCGCGACCATCGGCAACGTCATGGAGTGGTACGACTTCGGCGTGTTCGGCTATCTCGCCGGCGCCCTCGCGCTGAACTTCTTCCCGCAGGAAGATCCCAGCACCGGCCTGCTGAACACGTTCCTGATCTTCGGCGTGGGCCTGATCTTCCGGCCGCTGGGCGGCATCGTGATCGGCCGCATGGGCGACACGCGCGGCCGCAAACCGGCGCTGGTGCTCACCATCCTGCTGATGGCCGCCGGCACCGTGATCATCGGCGTGCTGCCCACCTATGCGAGCATCGGCATCGGCGCGCCCGTGCTGCTGCTGCTCGCGCGGCTGCTGCAGGGATTTTCCACCGGCGGCGAATGGGGCGGCGCCACCGCGTTCATGGCGGAATGGTCCGAGGAGGGCCGCCGCGGCTTCTACACCAGCCTCCAGCAAATGTCCGTCGCCGGCGGCGGGCTGCTCGGATCCGGCTTCGCCGCCCTGCTCACCTCGCTGCTGGGGCCGGAGGGCATGAACGACTGGGGCTGGCGCATCCCCTTCCTGGTCGGCGGCCTGTTCGGCCCGATCGGGTTGTGGCTGCGGCGCGAGGTGGACGAGACGCCGCCCTATCGCGAAGTGCTGGCCGAGGGGGAACAAGTGCCCGCCCCCAGCTCCGGCTTCGGGCAGGCGGCGCAGGCCTTCGGGTTCACCATCCTGTGGACCGTGTCGTACTACACCTTCCTGACCTACATGCCGACCTACACGCGGACGCAATTGAAGCTGACCGCCGCGCAGTCGCTCTGGGCCTCCACCGTGAGCCTGCTCGCCCTCGTGGTGCTGGTGCCGGTGATGGGCGCGCTGTCCGACCGGATCGGCCGCAAGCCGTTGCTGCTCGCCTCCTGCGCCGCCTGTTTCCTGATCCCGATCCCGGCCTTCTGGGTGTTGACGCACGCCTCCGGCTTCTGGGTCGTGGTGCTGGTGCAGCTCGTCTTCGCCGTGGCGATCGCGCTGTTCTCCGGCCCTGGGCCCGCGGCGATCGCCGAGATCTTCCCGACCCGCGGGCGGTCCACCTGGATGTCGTCGTCCTATGCCCTGGCGGTGGCGATCTTCGGCGGCTTCGCCCCCTATATCGCGCAGGCGATGATCGACCTGACCGGCTCGCGCATGGCGCCGACGGCCTATGTGATGATCGCAGCCGCGATCAGCTTCCTGGTGATCATGCGCCTGCGCGAAACCGCCCACCGCCCGCTGGACTGACCCACGCCCGCACGCCCTCCCCCTCCCTTGTGGGAGGGAGCCGGGGTGAGGGGCCGACCGGAGCGGACGCACGCCCCTCCCCTGCCCCTTCCCCACGAGCATGGAGGACGCTCACGCCGTCGCGGTGTGCGCCGCACCGCGCAGGTCGGCGGCCGATTGGGGCAGCAGCCCGATCCTGGCGAGGAACACGCGGGCCGGCGGCACCAGCCAGGGACCACACTCCGCGACGAAGCCGGGCAGATCCGCCTCCGCCACGACGCGCAGCGGGTCATACTCGGCATTGCCGCGGGCCCGGTGCGCGGCCAGCACCGCGGCCGCATCCAGCCGCGTCTCCAGCAGCAGCCCCACATCGGAGACATGGCTGCCCGGGTGTTCCACGACGCAGAGCGGCCGAGGCGCGGCAATCGCATTGGCCGGCAACCCGATCTCCTCCTCCGCCTCGGCCAGCACCTGGCGGGCGAGGTCGGCCCGCCCGTCCGCCTCCACCGCGCCCGCGTCGACGCTGCCCGCCGGCGGCAACTGCCACATGCCCGGCTGGTAGATCGCCGCGGCGGGGCGGCGGCCGATCGCGACACCGTCCCGACAGCGCAGCACCCCGCAGACGGCGAGCGGGCGCAGCCCCAGCGCCGGGAACAGGTCGGGCCGCTCCATCTGCGCGACGATGCGGCGGAACTCGGTCAGGTGGCCGGTGATGGCGTCCGCCTCGATACGGTCGGCGCTGAACACGCGGCCGTTGAACAGCCGCCCTGCCCCGCCGCCCTCGACCCGCGCCGCGGCCACGCGCCACACCTGCTCGACGAGGGCGTCCAATGCGGGCGGAAGGTCAGGCATCGGCCGGACCACCTGCACCCGGGGCGCCGCCGAGAGTTCATGCACCACCCAGTCGTCCACGCGCCCGCTCCGTCGTTGCCATCCGCGTTATGCGCTCGAAGCCAAGCGGGCGCGACCGATCCGGGGCTTTTCCGTGGCGCCGTGTCGGGCGACAACGGAGATGACGGGCCATGCCCGACGTCAACGAGGAGTGCCGCATGTCTCACGATCACGACCATTCGCATCACCATGACGGCCCGCCGGCAGCCGGCAGCGTCGACTGGAAGCTGAACGGCGTGCGGGTGATCAAGGCCGACCAGCTCGACGCCAACACCGCGCAGACGCCCGGGATGAACCGCGCCGCGGCGATCAACGCGGCCCGCGTGGGTGCGCAGAAGATCTGGGCCGGCACGGTGCACATCCATGCGAACGCGAAGACCGGGGCGCACCATCACGGGGCGCTGGAGAGCGTGATCTACGTGGTGCGCGGCAAGGCGCGCATGCGCTGGGGCGAGCAGCTGGAATTCGTCGCCGAGGCCGAGGCGGGCGACTTCATCTTCGTGCCGCCCTACGTGCCGCACCAGGAGATCAACGCGAGCACCGACGAGACGCTGGAATGCGTGCTGGTGCGCAGCGACAACGAGGCGGTGGTGGTCAACCTCGATATCGAGCCGGTGGAGAAGCCCGAGGCCGTCTTCTGGGTCGATCCGATCCACAAGCAGCCCTGAGCGTCCCCGCCGGACCAGAGCGTGATCGGCGGAGGCGTGTTCGCCGAAGCCGTGAATCACGCGATCGAACAAGCGACTGGAGCCTGCCGGCGAGCGGACGTGAGCCGGACAGGCTCTCGCCGGTCAGCGCCGCGCGACGGCGCGCAGGCGCGGGCCGGACGGTGCCGCGCGTCCGTTCAGCGCGGCGACGATCAGGTCGATCCCCTCGGCGTGCCAGCGCTGCACCGCCTTGTGGTCGGCCCCGATCGCCGCGCCGAGGCGGCGCCAGGTGAACAAATGCCGTTCGGTGACCGGGTGCACCAGGCTGCGTGCGCCGACGATGCGGCGCAGCACGTAGCGATCCTCGGGCAGGAGCTGCAGCCAGCCCATCGCCTCGTCCATGCGGGTGATGCGTTCCGCCGAAGGCACCGGCGGGCGGATGCGGGACTCCACCCAGCCATAGGCCTCGGCCGCGCTGCGCACGATCTCGAGCGATCCCGTCCGCAGCTTCGTGGTCCAGCCGGAATGCGGCAGCGCGAGCAACGCCGCCCCTGCCTCCTCCAGCCGGTAGATCACGTATTCCGCATCGGCCGGGCGATCCGACGCGAGGGCCGCCGTGGCCGGCGACCGGACCGGCGACCGAGCGGCCGGCTGGGTCGGGGCGTGGGTGCGCCGCGGGGTGGCCGATGGGGCGGCCGATTGGGCGGCCGACTGGGTGGGCGGCAGGGGGGACGCCAGGCGCAGGACGGTGGCGCGCGCGGGGCTGGCGACGGTGGCGCGCGCGGGCGCCTGCGCATGGATCGGATTCGTGGTCATCGGTGCGTCCCTCAGCGGGTGAACACGGGCATCGGGTAGGGCGTGCCTTCCAGCACCGTGCCCTGGGTCAGCACGCCCCAACTCCTTGGATGGCCGGCGGGCAGCGGGTCGCGCGACGGGCTTTCCGGCGCCGGCCGAAAATCCGGCGGCGGACGCCGCGCGCCGATCCGGCGTCCGCGTTCGATCACGGTCCAGCGGGTGATGCCGAGGACGGCGGCGATCGCGTCCCAGGAAGCGCCCTCGGCGCGCATGCGCCGGATCTGCAGATCCTGGGCTTGGGTCCATTCGATCTTCTTGGGCATGCGATGGCTCCGGATCGGTGTCGGCGCATTTGTTATCTACAGTGACTTTGTACGTCAATATAAATAACAGTCCCGAACACGCGCCGGAGCCGCCCCAGTCCCGCTTCGCCCGAGGTCCGCCACCCTCCGACGGAGGATCATCCTGCGCATTGCCAGCACGCAGCCGGGGACCGCTCGCAGAAAGCCCACCGCCCCGCGCCCCGAACCCGCCACCGCGCGCCCGCCGGGTCACGCCCTGGCGTTCGCCGCAGCGGCAGCTATACTAACGGGCATGACCGATCCGATGCAGATGGGTGCCCGCATCCGCGAAGTCCGGCGCGAACGTGGATGGACCCAGGACCAGCTCGCCCTGGCCGTCGGGGTGTCGCGCAGCGCGGTCGCACAATGGGAGACGGGACGTGCCGGCCAGATCACCGGCAATCT
Organism: Rhodospirillales bacterium; assembly: GCA_017304945.1. GTDB lineage: Bacteria > Pseudomonadota > Alphaproteobacteria > Acetobacterales > Acetobacteraceae > Rhodopila. The sequence goes on along the minus strand of JAFKLG010000084.1, from coordinate 30,370 downwards.
GACCCGCATCGCCGCCGCGCTGCAGGTCGGTGTCGAATACCTGATGTACGGGCAGGACAAGCGCGGCCCGGCGGAAGCGATCTCGGGGGACGAACTCGCGATCCTGCGCCTCTACCGGGAGTGCAGCCCCGAGGACCGCCAGCTCCTGCTGCGCACCGCTCGCCGGCTCTGCGGCCGCTGACCGGCCGGGTCAGCCCCGGCACACCGGCCGGATAGCGTCGGCAAACCGGCAGGGTCATCTGCCGCCGCAAGCCGGCCGGGTCGTCAGCCGCCGCGCACCGGCCTGCCGCCGACGGCCACTGCACCAACCGGCTCAGCCGTGGCGCCCCCGCCGGTCCGCCGGCCGCCGACGCCACGCCGCGACCAGCGACGCCACGGCGCAGGAGGCAAGCCGCGTCACCACCGAATCCGCGCGGCTGGTCAGGATCACCGGCACGCGCGCGCCCAGCACGATGCCGGCGCACTCGGCGCCGCCGAGGAAAGACAGGCTCTTCGCCAGCATGTTCCCCGCTTCCAGGTCGGGCACCACCAGCACGTTGGCGCGTCCCGCGACCGGCGAGACGATGTGCTTGATCGCCGCGGCGTGCGGATCGATCGCGTTGTCGAGCGCGAGCGGACCTTCCAGCAAGCCGCCGGTGATCTGCCCGCGATCGGCCATCTTGCACAGCGCCGCCGCCTCAATGGTGGAGGGCACCTTCGGGTTGACCGTCTCCATCGCCGACAGGATCGCCACCAGGACCTGGTCCAGGCCCAGCGCATGGGCGAGGTCGATCGCGTTCTGCACGATATCGACCTTCTCCTCGAGCGTCGGCGCGATGTTCACCGCCGCATCGGTGATGATCAGCGGCGCCGCATAGCCCGGCACGTCCATGATGAAGCAGTGGCTGATCCGGCGCGCGGTGCGCAACCCGGTGCCGTGCGCGACCACCGCCCCCATCACCTCGTCGGTGTGCAGGCTGCCCTTCATCAGCGCCTCGGCCTTCGCCTCGCGCACCAGGGCGACCGCCTTCTCGGCGGAGTCGTGGCTGTGCTCGCTCTCCACCACCGGGATCCCGGTGATGTCGAGCCCGGCCTCCACCGCGGTTGCCTGCAGCCGGTGCGTCGGCGCCACCAGGATCGGCGCGATCAGCCCCAGCCGCGCCGCCTCCACCGCGCCCTGCAGCGACACCGCGTCGCACGGATGCACGACCGCGGTCGGCACGGGCGGCAGGCGCCGGGCCATCGAGAGCACCAACTTGTACTTCTCCCGCCCCTGTTCCTTCTGCGTGTCCATGGCCGTCCTGTCCCTGCCTGGGTCACCGCATAGATGGCGCGTGTGACCGGTTCAGCACATTGACCTGCCTCAAGCACCGCCACCCGCGGGCATGGCGCCCGCACCGCGCCCCCGTAACGCGGGGCAGGCAACCACGGGGCCCGCACCGCACGGGCCTGCCTCGATCCGGACACGACGACGCACTATGTTACGACCAGCAACATGGGTCCGTGGCATGAGCCCCGGGCCTTCGGTCCAGGAGACCCGTTCGCATGCGCCCCACCCTTCTCGTGCTGCCGCTCGCAGCGTCCGTCGCGCTGGTGGGCTGCACCGTGCCGCCGCCCTCCGGCCCGACCGTGATGGCGCTGCCCGGACAGGGCAAGAGCTTCGAGACCTTCCAGCAGGACGACGTGACCTGCCGCGGTTACGCCATGCAGGCGAGCGGCGGCGCCGCCGCCTCCCAGGCCGCCACCAACCAGGCCGTCACCAGCGCCGTGGTCGGCACCGCGCTCGGCGCCGGCGTGGGCGCGGCGCTCGGATCGGTCGGCGGCGCGGTCGGCACCGGGGCCGCGATCGGCGGCGCCACCGGCCTGCTGGCCGGCAGCGCGGTGGGCGCCAACCAGGCGCAACTGTCCGGCGCCAGCGCCCAGCAGCGCTACGATATCGCCTACACGCAGTGCATGTACGCGCGGGGTGACTCGGTGCAGAGTGCGCCGTCGGGCTACGTGGCCTATTCCGCCCCCTACCCCGTCGCCACCTATCCCTACGCCTACCCGTATCCCTACGCCTATCCGTACCCCTATCCGTATTACGGCTATCCGGGCGCCTCGGTCTCGATCGGGGTGGGCGGCGGCTGGGGCCGCGGCTGGCACCGCTGGTAGCCGCGCCGCCGCCCCCGCACGCGGTTCAGGAAATCAGGCGCGCCAGCGCCGCCGCCATCTCGTCACCCGACTGATCCGCCCGCACCGGCGCGATGAAGCGCCCGTCCGGCCCCATCAGGTACAGGATGGAGCTGTGATCCATCGTATAGTCGTTGGGGCCCGGCCCGGTGCGGTGTTCGGCGTAATAGACGCGGAACTCCTTCGCCACGTTGGCGATCTGCTCGGGCGTACCGGTCAGGCCGACGATCCGTGGCCCGAACGCCGCGGCGTATTGCTGCACCACCGCCGGCGTGTCGCGCTTCGGATCCACGGTGATGAAGACCGGTGTCACCCGCTCCGCCTTCGGCCCCAGCTTGTCCATCGCGTCGGCGACGGCATTGAGCGTGGTGGGGCAGACGTCCGGGCAGAACGTGTAGCCGAAATAGACCAGCACGTAGCGGCCGCGGAAATCCCGGTCCGTCACCGTCTTGCCGGCGCCGTTCTCCAGCGTGAACGGCCCTCCGAGCGCGGTCGGGCCGCCTGGGGAGTCCTTGCTCAGCCAGAGATATCCGCCGACGCCGATCAGGAGCACCGCGAACACCACCCCCACCAGCGCGATCAGGACCCGGCCGCCTCCTTGGGCGGTCCGCGGCGGCTCAGTGGGTGTGGGCATGTGGAACTCCTGAGGGTTGTGTCAGCGGTTGCGTGCAGATGTCACGAAGCTCCGTGACGAGGCGCGCCGGGTCCGACCACGCGGGCCGGCCAGCGGGACGGCGGACGGCGCGAAGCCAGCCTTGGGCGTCCACCAGGAAGGCGGTGCCGGCGAGCGTCTCCGGGGCCAGGCCGGCAAGGATCGCGAGGGCCGGCCAGGCGTCGCCGCTCGCCGCGCGGCATCCGGTGCCGCCATAGCGCAGCCGCACCACGGTCACCGGCAGCCCGTCCTCGGTCGCCAGGTCCGGGGGCGGCGGCAGGGACGGATCGTCGGCCGCCAGCACCACCAGCCCACCGCGCAGGTCGGCCAAGGTCGCGATGCGCGGATCGGGACAGCGCACCGGCATGGACGGCGCCGGGATCGGCATCGGCGGCGTGCCGGAGTCGCGAAACGCAAGACCCGCATTGTGGGCGCGGAGATAGTCGATCAGATCCCAGCGATCCCCCGCGCTCAGCGTGTCGCCGAAAGCCGGCATCACACGCTCCCCATCCGGCGCCCGCATGCCGTCGGTCAGCCACCAGAACAGCTCGCCGTCCGGATGATCGAACAGGTGTGCCGCGGTCAGGTCGGCGGGCCGCATGCGGGCGTCGGTGGCCGCGGGCCCGTTCCCGGCACCATCCAACCCATGACAGGAGATGCAGTGCACCCGGAACAGCGCCTGGCCCTCGACGATGTCCTGCACCGCGAAGTCGGTCGGCGAGGTGTAGAAGCTGGTCGGGTAGGCCGGCACCAGGAACAGCCCGAAAGTCGGCAGCCAACTGGCGAACAGCCCGCCCGCGATCAGCACGGCCACCACGCGGAACCGCCCCCAGAACAGCGAGGTCGCGATGACCGCCGAAGCGAGCCCCACCATCAGCAGCGCGGTCGCGATCTCCTGCCGCAGGTCGTCATCCCGCAGCGCCAGCCCGCTGACCTGCCAGGAGAACGGCCAGAGCGGTTCCTGATGCAGACCGGGCGGCAGGTTCGCCATGCCGGCGGCGACCGCCACGGTCAGCAGGCCCAGGACCGTCTCCGCCAGGATGGAGCGGCGCAGCAGCGCGCGTGCATGCGCGGGACGCCGCCCGTCCAGCCGCTCCACCAGCCACACCCGGTTGGCGATCGCCAGCACCAACATCGCGGCGATCAGCGCACACTTCACGAGCGCGAACCGCCCGTACAGCGTGCCGACCAGGTTGGGAAAGCCGCCGATCAGGACCCCGCCCTGGGCAAGGCCGGTGCCGACCAGCAGCGCAACCGCGCCGATGCCGATCGGCGAGAAGCGCCGGCACAGCGCCGCCGCCGCGGGGGCCGGGAGCTGCGACGCCGCGGCGAGCAGGGCCGGCAGCGCGCCGATCCAGGCGCCGGCGGCGAGCAGGTGCACCATCTCGGTGCCGACCAGGCTCCAGCCCAGGGCCCCCTCTTGCGCGCCCGCATGCCCGAGCAGCGGCTGCAGGACGATGGCGAGCCCGGTTGCGGCGATCGCAAGCCAGTTCGGCCGCTGCACTCGGTGCAGCAGCAGCGTTCCCACCAGCAGCGCGCTCCGCAGCAGCAGCGCCTGGCCGAACCGGGTCGTCGCGGTCGCCGGCAGGGCGGCGAGCGTCGTCGGGAGGTCGGTGGCGTCGGCGAAGGCGGCCGCCTGCAGGACGAACCAGATCCCGCCGGCGCCGAGTGCCACGGCCATGCCGACCTGGGCCAGCCGATGCGTCGTCCGCTCCACCGATACGGCCGCGCGGCCGGCGAGCGCCGGCAGCAGCAGCGCACCAAAGGCGACCAGCAGCGCCGCCACGTGCAGCGCGCGCACGCCGGCCAGCAGCCATGTCTCGCTGGTCATGCGAGCGCCCCGTTACGCCGGGCGCGCGCCGCTGGTGAAGCGAAACGGCGATCGCCGGGGTGGCGACCACGCTCCTGATCCCGGCAGCGCGGAAGGTCGCGTTGCGGCCTCGGCGTTCCAGCGATCGGGCACACGGGCACTGCCGGCAGGAACGGGACGAGACGGAGGCGCGGGCGCATCGCGGCCGGACGCTACACCAGCGCCCCCGGCTTTGCCATGCCGCCCGGAACCCCGGCGCGCGGGCTTACTTGATGCGGCCCATCGCCCGCAGCTTCTCGACCACCATGCCGAACAGGCCGGTATAGGGGCGTGCGGTTCCGAGGTCGCGGATCTTGCCCAGCGAGTCGCGGATCATCTCGATCGAGACCGGTTCGGCCGGGTCGAACTGCACGCCCTCGGTCGCGAAATACTGCACGCGCGCGAAGTTGCCGGCGCTGGCGGCGAAAATCTCCCCGTTCTGGTCGCACTCCTCGCTGCACAGCCACGCCACCATCGGGGAGACCAGTTCCGGCTTCATCCAGGGCGCGATGTCGGGCGGCAGCAGCGCTTCCGTCATCCGCGTATAGGCGGACGGGGAGATCGCGTTGCAGCGGATGTTGTACTTGGCGCCCTCGAGCCGCAGCACGTTGATGAGCCCGTTCACCGCCATCTTCGCCGCGCCGTAATTGGCCTGGCCGAAATTGCCAACGGTGCCGGAGCTCGACGTCGTCACCACGATGCGCCCGTATTGCTGCTTGCGCATCACCGGCCAGGCCGCCTTGACGCAGAACGCGGTGCCGAAATGGTGCACCTGGTTGACGAAGACGTAGTCCTCCATGGACATGTTGTTGAACGCCTTGTCGCGCAGGATGCCGGCGTTGCAGACCAGCGCGTCGACCCGGCCCCATTTGTCCATGGCGGTCTGGATGATGCTGGCCGCCGCCGCCTCGTCGGCGACCGAGGCATAGCTCGCGACCGCCTCGCCGCCCGCCTCGCGGATCTCGGCCACCACCTTGTCGGCCACCGCGTTGGCACCGCCGGTGCCGTCCACCGATCCACCCGGATCGTTCACCACGACCTTGGCGCCACGCGAGGCGAGCAACAGCGCGTGGGTGCGGCCGAGGCCGGCGCCGGCCCCTGTGACGATGGCGACGCGGTCGTCGAAGCGAACGGTCATGGACTACGATCCTTTCAGAGTGCTGCGGAGGAAGGAGGCACCCGATCCGATCGCGCGCCGTCCGGCCGCGAGCATCGGGTAGAAGATGTGCCAGATGTGGACCATCTCGGGCCAGATCTGCAGTTCGACCGGCACGTCGGCGGCCCCGGCGGCGCGGGCGAGCATCAGGCTGTCGTCGAGCAGCGTCTCCGACGCGCCCACCTGGATCAGCAGCGGCGGCAGGCCACGCAGGTCGCCATGGATCGGCGAGGCGTGCGGCGCGCGCAGGTCGGCGCCGCCCATGTAGTGCCGCACCATGTCCTGGATGCCCTCGCGACCGACCATCGGGTCGGCCTCGGCGCGATCGACATAGGAGTGGCCGGTCAGCTCCATGTCGACCCAGGGCGAGATGCACCAGCCGGCGCCCGGCAGCGGCAGGCCGGCCTCGCGGATTGCCAGCATCGCGCCGACCACCAGCCCGCCGCCCGCGCTGTCGCCCGCCAAAGCGATGTCGGACGCGGCGAGCCCCTGCCCCAGCAGGAAGCGGTACGCCGCGACCGTATCCTCGACCGGTGCCGGGAACGGATGTTCGGGCGCCAGCCGGTAGTCGATCGTCAGCACGCGGATGCCGGCGGTGCGGCCGATCTCGGCCGTGAGGTGGCGATGGCTCTCGCAGGAGCCGATCACGTAGCCGCCGCCATGCAGATACAGCACGGCGCGGCGATCGTCGGCATCGGCGGGCAGCGCCCACTCGGCCTTCACCCCGCCCGCATCCACGGGCTTGACGACGACGCCGGCCGGCACCCCGAAGGCGCGGCCGCGCGCGTCGGAATCGGCCCGCCGCTGCGCCAGGTCGGCCACGCGCGGACGGCTGCGGATCTGCGCCTTGAGGGCGGCGATTTCGGAGTCGCTCATCGGGGTCCTCCCGGTTTCATATGCAACGTTCAGGCGTTGGGCGCGTACCGGCCGGTGAGCTGGGGAGTCGGTCCGTCCTGACCCTTCTCCTTGCGGTCCTGCCGGGTTTCGCGCGACCAGGTGCGCTTCAGCTCATCGCGCACGCCGAAGCGCAACCGGCCGAGGCCCTGCGTCTCGAGCTCGACCGTATCGCCGTCCATGAAGCTCGACAGGCCACGGTGATTGGTGCCGGTGGCCAGGATGTCGCCCGGCAGCAGCGTGTGGATCGACGTGACCCATTCGATGCAACGAGCGATATTGTGGGCCATGTCGTCGGTGTTGAAGTCCTGCTTCAGCGTGCCATTGACCCAAAGCTTGATCGGCAGCTTCTGCGGATCGGCGATCTCGTCCTTGGTCACGAGATACGGGCCGATCGGCGCGAACGTGTCGCGCGACTTCATGTGGAAGAAGCTCTGCGGCGGCAGGCCGCGCGCCGACCCGTCGATGAAATTGACATAGCCGAACACGTAGTCCATCGCCTGCGCGGCCGGCACGTGGCTCGCACGCCTGCCGATGACCAGCGCCATCTCCGCCTCGCCCTCGAAGATCGTCGCGGGCACGTCGGGCAGCACCATCGTATCGCCCGGCCCGATGATCGCGGTCGGCGCCTTGTGGAACGCGTTGATCGGCGCCGGCTTCTCGAGCGTGCCGTTCTCCATGTAGTTCACCGCCATGCAGACGATGTTGCCGGGCTTCGGCAGCGGTGGGCGCAGCCGCACTTGCGACAGCGGGATGCCGCTGCCCGAGGCCGCGCCTTCCAGCCGCGGGCGGTACTCCGCGAAGCGCTCGATCAGGTTGGAGATCAGGTCGCCGGGTCCGGTATGCGGCACGTCGCGCACCAGGGCGGAGACGTCGACGATGCGGTCGCCGCTGACGACGCCCAGCCGGAAATCGTCGAAGAATGCGAGCTTCATCTGGTTCCTCCCCTTTGCGCCAGCCTATCCCTGGGTCAGGTCGCGCAGCAATGGCAGCACCTCGGCCGCCACCTGCGCGATCTGCCGGTCGCGCTCCTCGTACGGGCCCAGCAGGTCGAGGATGACGTGGCGCACGCCGGCCGCATGGAAGGACCGGATCGTCTCCGCGACCTGCGGCGCGGTACCCAGCGCGCAGTAGCGCTGCGCCGCCTTGCGGAAATCCATCGCGTAGCGCACCGACAGCGTCTCGGTCGCGCGGTCGAGCGCCGCCTCGTAGCTGCGGTCGAGCCGGGTGAACAGCAGGTGGCCGGTGCCGAACACGCCGAGCGCACGCCCCCCCTGCGCCGCGCCGGCCTCGATCGTGTCCAGCGCGGCGCGGTACATGTCGGGCGTGATCACGTAGGACAGGTAGCCGTCGCCCAGCCGCCCGATGCGGCGCAGCGCCGGCTCCTTGCGGCCGGCGAACCAGATCGGCGGTCCGTTCGGCTGGCGCGGCGGCGGCCGCATCGGCACCTCCGCGAACGGCCCATAGAAGCGGCCGTGATGCGTCACCGGCGCGCCGGTGAAGAACTTGCGCAGCACCGTGACACCCTCCGCAAGCCGCGCCCCACGCTCCTTCAGCGGCACGTCGCAGGCCTCGTACTCGCGCGGGAACTCGCCGCCGACCCCGACGCCGAGGATGAACCGCCCCTCGGTCAGGTGGTCGAGCGTGGTCACCTGCTTGGCGACCGGCGTCGGATGCCGCAGCGGCAGGAGCAGCACCGACGTGCCCAGCGTCAGCCGCCGGCTCACCACCGCCGCCTGGGCGAGCTGCAGCAGCGGATCGAGGATCGGCACCGCGAAGGAGATGTGGTCGCCGGTCCACAGCGAGTCGTAGCCGCTCCGATCCACCAGCTCCACCAGTGAGACCAGCTCGTCGATGCGCGGCTCCCACGGCCCGCTTGCCGGTTCGGTGCGGCGATGGATCGTCTGGATGCCGACGCGCAGGCGAGGCTCGAGCTGCAGGGCCATGGCCGCGTTCCTCCGGTTGCGCCGCCACGCGGCGAGGCCGCCATGTTGCAGCGGGGCCGCAGCCCCGCCAATCTCGCGCCCAACGAGACCCGAGGAGGATGCCGTGCCCGACCTGCTGGAAACCATCGAAGACGGCGTCGCGACGCTGACGCTGAACCGGCCCGAGGCGCTGAACGCGCTGTCGATGGAGATCCGCCACGGCCTGCTCGAGGCGCTCGACCGGCTGGGCAAGGACGACAGCGTCGGCTGCATCGTGCTGACCGGCGCCGGCCGCGGCTTCTGCGCCGGCGGCGACGTCAAGAGCATGGCCGATCGCTCCGCCGCGGGTTTCGAGGCCCGCGCGGCCGGCATCCAGTTCTCCGGCCGCGTGCCGACCGCGATGCGCGCCTGCCCCAAGGTGATCATCGGCATGATCAACGGCGTCGCGGTCGGCGCCGGCATGAGCATGGCGATGGCCTGCGACCTGCGCGTCGCCGCGGCCTCGGCGCGGTTCGGCACCGGGTTCCTCAAGATCGGCCTGTCCGGCGACTGGGGCGGCACCTGGTCGCTGACCCAGCTCGTCGGCACCGCGAAGGCGCGCGAGCTGTTCTTCCTGGGCGACATGGTGAAGGCGGAGGAGGCGCTGTCGATCGGCCTCGTCAACCGCGTGGTGGATGACGCCGACCTGGCCACCGCGACCATGGCGCTCGCCCGCCGCATCGCCGACAGCCCGCGCGTCGCGCTGCAATACATGAAGCGCAACCTCAACGCGGCGGAAACCGAACCCTTCGCGACGCTGATCGACCTGGAGGCGTTCCACCAGGCGCGCTGCTCGCAGACCGAGGATCACCGCGAGGCCGTCGCCGCGTTCAAGGAAAAGCGCAAGCCCGTGTTCAAGGGGCGCTGAGCCGATGCGCGTCCTGTCCACGCTGCCGCAAGCCGACCTGCGCGCCACCGCCGATGCCGCCCGCGCCGCCGAGGCCGCCGGCTACGACACGCTGCTGACGATGGAGAACAAGCACGACCCGTTCCTCGCCCACGCAATCGCCGCCGTCTCCACGCAGCGCATCGAACTCGGCACCTCCGTCGCCATCGCGTTTCCGCGCAGCCCGATGGTGGTGGCGAACGCGTGCTGGGACCTGCAGAACGCTTCCCGCGGGCGCTTCGTCCTCGGCATCGGCCCGCAGATCCGGCCGCACAACGAGAAGCGCTTCAGCGTGAAATGGAGCGCGCCGGCGCCGCGGCTGCGCGAATACGTGCACGCGCTGCGGGCGATCTGGACCACGTGGGAACGCGGCGACAAGCTCGACTTCCGCGGAGAGCACTACACCTTCACGCTGATGCCGCCCTATTTCATGCCGCCCTCGATGGGGCAGAAGATGGTGCCCATCACGCTCGCCGGCGTCGGCCCGAACACGCTGCGTCTCGCGGGCGAGGTGGCGGACGGCATCCGCCTGCACCCGTTCTGCACGCGCGCCTATCTCACCGACGAGATCCTGCCCCGGCTGGCCGAAGGCATGGCGCGCTCCGGCCGGCAGCGCGCGCAGTTCGAGATCACCGGCGGCGGCTTCGTCGCGACCGGCAAGGATGCCGATTCGGTCGCACGCGCCTTCGAGGCGGTGCGCGGGCGCATCGCCTTCTATGGCTCCACCCCCGGCTACTGGGGCGTGCTCGAAATGCACGGCCACGGCGAGCTCGGTCGCGAGCTCAACGCGATGTCCAAGCAGGGCAAATGGACCGAAATGGCCAGCCGCGTGCCCGACGAGCTGGTGCATGAATTCGCTGCGGTCGGCACGCACCGGGAGATCGCCGCCCGCATCGCGGAGCGGTTCGGCGGCCTGTCCGACGCGATCAGCCTGCGGGCGGAAGGCGCCGCCGGAGACGACGTGCCGCGCGAGGTCATCGCCGAGATCCAGGCAATCCCGACTCCGTTCCAGGGCTACCAGACCGCCTGGTGAGCGGCCGACGCCACCCCGCCCGCGGTGGTGGTGGTGACGTGGCGGTGGCGCGGCGGCGGCGGTATCGGCGGCCGCCGCGGGATGGTTGCGTGCGTTACAACCGCTTCTCGAAGAACGCGTCGGGATAGGGATCGTCGTTGAAACGGGGGATCTCGGCCCAGCCGGTGCGCGCGTAGAGCTGCAACGCCTCGGTCAGCACCCGGTTGGTGTCGAGCCGCAGCACCGTGATCCCCAGCTCCCGTGCGGCGGCTTCGACCTCCGTCATGAGCCGTCGTGACAGGCCCAGGCCCCGCGCGGCCGGCGCCACCCAGAGCCGCTTGACCTCCGCCATCGCGCCACCGCTGCCCTTCAGCCCGACGCAGCCGATGGGCAGCCCGTCCGACAGCGCGACCAGGAACACGCCGCGTGGCCGCACCATGTCGGCCGCGTCCGGGTCGCGCGAGAGCGACACGTCGAACCCGTTGGGAAAGCGGCGCGCGAGTTCGGCATAATACTCGCCCAGGCAGTGGCGCGGCATGGGGTCGCGCGGGTCGGCTTCCGCGATCGCGATGCGTGCCTGGCCCAGCACGGTGCCGATCAGGTCCATCGCCGCCAGCAGATCCTCCTGCCGCTGGCAGCGCCCGAGGATCGTGTCGGCGCGCGCATTCGACAGCCGCTCATAGGCCGCGAACTCCCGGCGCCCGGCTTTGGTCAACGACGCGATCCGCCGCCGCGCGTCGTTCGGCTGTGGTTCGGTGACCACCAGCCCCTCCTCCTCCAGCCCGCGCAACAGCCGGCTCATCAGCCCGGAATCGAGGCCGAGCGTGGCGCGGATCGCCGCCACGTCGCGCTGCCCCTGGCCGATCAGGTTGAGCACGCGGGCGGCCCCGAGCGGCCGGCCGCGGCCGAGGAAGGAGGTGTCGAGCGCGCCGACCTCGGTGGTGACGGCGCGATTGAAGCGGCGGACCCGGGCGATGGCGTCGATCATGATATCTGACCTACGTCAGATAAAATCCTCCGTCAATCGCCGGGTCGCTGCGTGCGGGCCGCGTCGACGCGGGCGTCAGGCGAAGGCCTCCTCCTCGGTGAGCGCCAGCACGCCCGCGCTGCCGGCCATCGCGGCATGCGCGAGCCCCTCGGCCTGCGCGAGCACGTGGTCGGCGTAGAACCGCGCGGTGTTGATCTTCGCGCGATAGAAGGCGGGATCCTCGTTGTCGCCCCGCTCGAGCGCTGCCTGCGCGACCAGCGCGGCGCGCGCCGCCTGCCAGCCGCCGGCCACCGTGCCGAACAGCTTGAGCGTGGGCACGGCGCCGGCCAGCACCGCCGGCTGGTTCGTGGGCCAGGTCGCTACGATCCAGGCGACCACCCGCTCGAGCTGCGCGAGCGCCGCGTGCAGGGCAGCCCGCATCACGGCGAAGTCGTCGCCCTGCGCGGCGTCCAGCGCGGCGACGGTGGTGCTCATCAGCGCGAGCGCGGCACGCGCCGCCTCGCCCTTGTCGCGGGCGATCTTGCGGCCGACCAGGTCGTTGGCCTGGATGCCGGTGGTACCTTCGTAGATCGTGGTGATCTGCGCGTCGCGCAGGAATTGCGCGGCGCCCGTCTCCTCGATGAAGCCCATGCCGCCATGCACCTGCACGCCGGTCGAGGCGACCTCGACCGACAGCTCCGTGCTCCAGCCCTTCACGACCGGGATCAGCAGGTCGACCAGCGCCTGGCTGCGAGCGCGTTCGGCCGCATCGGGATGGCGTTGCGCGATATCGAGCCAGGCGGCGACGGTGTAGGCGAGCGCGCGCGACGCCTCGGCTTGTGATTTCATTCGCAACAACATGCGCCGAACGTCGGGATGGCGAATGATCGGCACCCGGCTGCCGCCACGCACACCGGCCTCGCTGCCCTGGATCCGGGTGCGCGCATAGTCGAGCGCCTGCTGATAGGCGCGATCGCTGACCGCCACGCCTTGCAGCCCGACATCGAACCGCGCGCGGTTCATCATGATGAACATGTATTCCAGGCCGCGATTGGGCTCGCCCACCAGCTCACCGATCGCGCCCTCGGTCTCGCCATACGCCATCACCGCGGTCGGGCTCGCATGGATGCCCAGCTTGTGCTCGAGCGACAGGCAGCGGACGTCGTTGCGCGCGCCCAGGGAGCCGTCCGGATTGACCAGGAACTTGGGCACGACGAACAGCGAGATGCCCTTGACGCCCTCGGGCGCGTCCGGCAGCCGCGCGAGCACGAGGTGGACGATGTTCTCGGTGAAGTCGTGCTCGCCATAGGTGATGAAGATCTTCTGGCCGCGGATGCGGTAGCGATCGCCATCCGGTTCGGCGCGAGTGCGCACGGCGGCGAGGTCGGAGCCCGCCTGCGGCTCCGTCAGGTTCATGGTGCCGGTCCACACGCCCTCGATCATGCGCGGGAGATAGAGCTGCTTCTGCGCGTCGGTGCCGGCCACGTGCAGCGCCTCGATGGCGCCGGTGGTGAGCAGCGGACACAAGGCGAAGGACATGTTGGCGGCGTTCCACATCTCCTTCACCGCGGTCGACAGCACGGTGGGCAGGCCCTGGCCGCCATATTCCGTGTCGCCACCGAGCGCGTTCCAGCCGCCCGCGACGAACTGCGTGTAGGCGTCGCGGAACCCAGGCGGGGTGCGGACCGCGCCGTCGTTCCATTGCGAGCCCACCTGGTCGCCGGCCTTGTTGAGCGGCCCCAGCACCTCACCCGCGAATTTCGCGGCCTCGTCGAGGATGGCGTCCACCAGATCGGGCGTGAGGCTCTCGCAATCCGGCAGGGCGGCGATGTGATCGAGGCCCACCAGCTCCTGCAGGACGAAGCGCATGTCGCGCACCGGGGCGGCGTAGTCGGTCATGAAAGGCTCCTGTGGTCAGCTTCGATGGGCGTAACGCCGCGGCCGTGCCGCGGGTCGCGCCGTGTGGTGCGTCGAGGGATCCCCGTGTCATGGTGGTCGCCTCGTGTCATGCGGGCGTCCAGTGCCATGCGGGCGTCCGGTGTCATGCGGCCGTCCAGTGGCACGCGGCCGTCCAGTGGCATGCGGCCGTCCAGTGGCACGCGGCCGTCCAGTGGCATGCGAGCGGCGCCGCTCCCCGTGTCATGGCCGCCGAAGGGCGGCCATCCACGACTGCACGGTGCCGCATGACGTCCTGGATGGCCGGCACAAGGCCGGCCATGACACGAGGGGGCGGCACCGCCGCGCGATGACGCGGCGCCATCCCGCCGGCACGCCACGGCAGCGGCGCGGCACTCCACCGGCGCGACCGCACACCAGCGCCGCGGCACCATGCCCTCCCTACTCGATCGCGCTCGCAGACTTCGCCAGCTCGCGCAGCGCGAATTTCTGGATCTTCCCCGTCGAGGTCTTCGGCAACTCGCGGAACACGAAGGTCTTGGGCACCTTGAACCGCGCGAGCTGCGTGCGGCAGAAATCGCGCAACTCGTCGGCGGTGACGCTGGCACCGAACTTCAGCTCCACGAACGCACACGGCGTCTCGCCCCATTTCTCATCCGGCTGCGCCACCACCGCGGCGCTCAGCACGGCCGGATGCCGGTACAGCGCCTCCTCCACCTCCAGCGAGGAAATGTTCTCGCCGCCCGAAATGATGATGTCCTTCGACCGGTCGCGGATCTTCACGTAGCCGTCCGGCTGCATCACCGCGAGGTCGCCGGTGTGGAACCAGCCGCCCGCAAACGCCTTCTCCGTAGCGCCGGGGTTCTTGAGATACCCCTTCATGGTGATGTTCCCGCGGAACATGATCTCGCCCATGGTCTCCCCGTCCCAGGGCACGGGCTCCATCGTCTCGGAATCCAGCACGGTCATGGCGTCCTGCAGCGGCACGCGCACGCCCTGGCGGCCATTGCGTTCGGCGCGCTTGTCGATCGGCATGTGCGACCAGGACTCGTGCTTGGCGCAGACGCCCGCCGGGCCATACACCTCCGTCAGCCCATAGACATGCGTCAGGTCGATGCCGACCTGTTCGGCGCCCTCGATGATCGCGGCGGGCGGCGCGGCGCCGGCGACCTGGCCGGCGATGCGGTGGTCGATCCCGGCCCGCAGCTCCGCCGGCGCATTGATCAGCATCGCATACACGATCGGCGCGCCGCACATATGCGTCACGTGCTCGGTGCGGATCGCCTCCCAGCAGGCCTGCGCCTCCACCTTCCGCAGGCAGACCGAGACGCCGGCACGCTCCGCCACGCTCCAGGGGAAGCACCAGCCATTGCAGTGGAACATCGGCAGCGTCCACAGATACACGGCGTGATGCGGCATGCCCCAGTTCAGCACGTTGCTGACGGCGTTCAGATGCGCGCCGCGATGATGGTACACCACCCCCTTCGGGTCGCCGGTCGTGCCGGAAGTGTAGTTCAGCGCGATCGCGTCCCACTCGTCGGCCGGCGGCTGCCAGTCATAGGCGGGGTCGCCCTCGGCGAGGAACGCCTCGTACTCGATCGCCCCCAGCAGCCGCCCCTCGGTCGCGGCGGGGTCGTCGATGTCGACCACCAGCGGCGGCTCCGGCAGCAGCGCCAGCGCCTTCTCCACGGTGGAAGAG
Source organism: Rhodospirillales bacterium (assembly GCA_017304945.1). GTDB lineage: Bacteria > Pseudomonadota > Alphaproteobacteria > Acetobacterales > Acetobacteraceae > Rhodopila. The sequence continues at coordinate 15,244 of JAFKLG010000084.1, read as the reverse complement.
AACTCCCGGTCGGTGATCAGCACCCGCGCGCCGCCATGCTGCAGCATGAAGGCGACGCTCTCGGGATCGAGCCGCGTGTTCAGCGTGTTCAGCACCGCGCCGCACATCGGCACCCCGAAATGCGCCTCGTACATCGGCGGCGTGTTGGGCGCGATCACCGCGACGGTGTCGTTCTTGCCGATCCCCCGCCGCGCCAGCGCGGAAGCCAGCCGCCGGCAGCGCTCATAGGTCTGCTTCCAGGTGAACCGCTGCGCCCCATGCACCACCGACGGCTTCTGCGGATAGACATAGGCCGCGCGCTCCAGGAAGGTCAGCGGCGTCAGGGCGGCGTAATTCGCCTGGTTCTTCTCGAGCCCGACCAGATAGGCGGGGTTGCCGGACATGCGTTCCTCCGCAGCGGGAATTTGTTGCAATGTAGCCGATCGCGGGGCGTCATCCCACCGCTCGTCGCACGACGATGGTGGCCGCACCCAGCGTGACCAGCGCGATCAGCGCCATGGGCCAGGCCTGCGCCAGCACCACGTCGAGCGGCAGGTCCTGCAGGAACACGCCCCGCGCGATCACCAGCATGTAGCGCACCGGATCGCCCCGGCTCAGCAGCTCCACCAGCGGGGGCATGTTCTCGATCGGCGCGGCGAAGCCCGACAGCACGATCAGGGGCGAGGCGACGACGAACACGCCCAGCATCGCCTGCTGCTGGGTCTTGGCGAGGCAGGACAGGACGAGGCCGATGCCGACCCCGCCCAGGCTGTAGAGCACCAGCATGAGGCCGAGGAGCAGCGGGTCGCCGCGGAACGGCAGGCGGAACCACAGCAGGGCGGCGGCGGTGACCAGGATGGCGTCGACCATGCCCACCACGACGCCCGGCACCGCCTTGCCCACCATGATCTCGATCGGCCGCAGCGGCGTGACCAGCAACTGCTCGAACGTGCCCAGTTCCCGCTCGCGGGCGAGCGAGAGCGCGGCGACCAGCAGCGCCATCATGAAGGACAGCACGCAAACCAGGCCCGGCAGGATGAACCAGGTGCTCTCGAGCGTCGGGTTGAACCAGTCCCGCGTCTGCAGCGTCACCTGCCCGCGCGGGCCGGCACGTTCGGCCGCATAGGCGGCGACGATCGTCGTCGCGTAGCCCTGCAGCAGCAGCGCGGTGTTGGAGCGCCGCGCATCGACCAGGAGCTGCACCTGCGCCGTGCGGCCGGCCAGCACGTCGGCGGAGAAATCCTGCGGCAGGTGGAGCACGGCGGCGGCCGTCTTGTCGTCCAGCACCGCGCGTGCCTGGGTGGGCGCCTGCACCGCGGCCACCACCCGGAACGCGGGCGAGAAGTCGAAGCGGCGCACCAGTTCCGCGCTCTCCGCCCCGGCATCCTCGTTCCAGATCGCGAGCGGCGCGTGCACCACGTCGTAGGTCGCGGCATAGGCGAACAGGAACACCTGGATCAGCGGCGGGATCAGCAGGACCATCCGCGTCTTCGGGTCCTTCCAGAGCCCGGCGAGTTCCTTGCGGATCAGCGCGAGGATGCGGCGCAGCATCAGTCGAGCCTCCGCCGGGTGACCGCGAGGGTGAGCCCGATCGCCGCCAGCGCCGAGACGCCGAGCGCCGCGAGGTTCGGCAGCAGCACGGGCCAGATATCGCCGGCCAGGAACAGCGTCTGCAGGATGGAGACCAGGTAGCGGGCCGGCGCCAGATAGGTCAGGAGCTGCAGCCAGCGCGGCATGGCGGCGATGTCGAACAGCATGCCCGACAGCATCATCGCCGGCATCATGGTGGACAGGAACGCGAGCTGCGAGGCGACGAACTGGTTGCGCGCGAGGGTGGAGATGAACAGGCCGAGACCGAGGGCGAACACCAGGAACGCCGCGGCGGCGGCAGTGAGCGCGCCCAGGCTGCCGCGGAACGGCACGTCGAACACGGTGACCGCGAGCATCACCGCCATCGCCATGCTGAGCATGCCCAGGAGGAAGTAGCAGACGAGCTTGGCGGCGATCAGCTCCGCCATCCGCGCGGGCGAGGCGAGCATGGATTCCATCGTCCCCCGCTCCCATTCGCGGGCGACGATCAGGGCGGTGAGCAACGTGCCGGTCATGGTCATGACCATCGCGATCACGCCCGGCACGATGAAGGCGGTGGAGCGGAGTTCGGCGTTGAACCAGTCACGCGCCGCGAGCTCGATCCCGCCCGAGGGCAGCCGGCGGCGTTCGCGCGCCTCGCCGGCGAGCCAGGCCGCGAGGGCGCCGGAGACGTAGCCCTCGAGCAGGCGGGCGGAGTTCGGGTCGGTCGCATTCACCGCGAGCGCCGCCTGGCCGCGCGCGGTGCCGTCGCGGCGCAGACGGGGGACGAAATCCTCCCGCACCGTCAGGATGCCGCGCACCTCGCCGGCGGTCAGCGCCGCCTCGGCCGCGCGGAAGCTGGTGGCGCGCCGCGCCGCGAGATAGGGGGAGGCATCGATCGCCTGCAGCAGGCCGCGCGCGGTCTCCTCGGGCGCCTCGATCACCACGGCAATGCGCATGTCGCGGGCATCGAGCGAGAGCCCGAACCCGTTCACCACCAGCAGCACGACGGGCAGCAGGAAGGCGATCAGGATGGCGGACGGATCGCGCAGGATCTGCTTCATCTCCTTGCGCAGCAGGCCGCGCAGCCGCATCGCCGCCGGGCTCATGCGGCCAACGCGATGAACGCGTCCTCCAGCGTGGGGTCCGGCAGCGCCGGCGTACGGACCCGCGCCCGCAGTTCCGCCGGCGTGCCCAGGGCGCGCAGCCGGCCCTGGCTCACGATCCCGATCCGGTCGCAGTACTCGGCCTCGTCCATGAAATGGCTGGTCACCAGGATGGTGACCCCGGCATCCGCGAGCAGGCCGATGCGGGTCCAGAAGTCGCGCCGGGTGAGCGGGTCGACGCCCGAGGTCGGCTCGTCGAGGAACAGGATCTGCGGCCGGTGCAGCAGCGCGGCGGCGAGGGCCAGGCGCTGCTTGAGGCCGAGCGGCAGGTCGCGGGCGGGGGAGTCGGCGACGTCGGAGAGGTCGAAGCGATCCAGCGCCTCGGCGATGGCGCGCGCCTGCGCGCTCCGGCCGAGCCCGTAGACGCGGGCGAAGAACCGGAGGTTCTCGCGCGTCGAGAGTTCGGCGTAGAGCGAGAAGCGCTGCGCCATGTAGCCGATCCGCGCGCGGGCGGCGGCGGAGGCGCGCAGCAGGTCCTGGCCGGCGACATGCGCCTCTCCCGCGCTGGGGCGCAGCAAGCCGCAGAGCATGCGGAAGGTGGTCGACTTGCCGGCGCCGTTCGGGCCCAGCAGGCCGAAGATCTCCCCGCGCGCGACCGAGAAGGTGACGCGGTCGACCGCCGTGAAGGGGCGCTCTCCTGGTCACCCGCCTGGCGCGCGGGTCCATTGTCCGCCACCGGCGCGGCGGAGGCGGCCAGGCGGGCGACGAACCCGTCCTCGAAGCGTGGCGGTTCGGGCATCAGCGCGGTGCCGCCCAGGGCGGCGGGATCGGGCGGTTCGGCGCCCTCCCGCAGCACCAGCCGCAACGTGTCCCCGGTGACCAGCGCGTCGAGGACGGCGGGGTCGCGCGCGGCCGCGCGGGCGAGCGCGCGGCGGCCGGATTGCGGCACGGCCAGGCGGAACACGCGCCCTTGCAGCGGGGCCAGGAACGTTGCCGGCGGCGCGTCGGCGAGCAGCCGGCCCTCATGCAGCAGCAGCACGCGGTCGCAGCGCGCCGCCTCGTCGAGATAGGCGGTGGCCCACACCACGCCCATGCCCTCTTCCCGCCCCTCCGCCAGCATGGCGGTGACGATCGCCCACAGCTCCCGCCGCGAGGCCGGGTCGACGCCGACCGAGGGTTCGTCGAGCAGCAACAGGCGGGGGCGCGAGAGCAGCGCGCAGGCGAGGCCGAGCTTCTGCTTCATGCCGCCGGAAAGCTGGCCCGCGAGCCGCGCGGTGAACGGCGCGAGGCCGGTGAACTGCAGCAGCCGCGCGATCCGCTCCGCCCGCAGCCCCGGCGCCATGGCGTGAAGGTCGGCGAACAGGTCGAGGTTCTCGGCGACGCTCAGGTCCTCGTAGAGGCCGAAGCGCTGCGGCATGTAGCCGATCTGCGGATGTGCCGCGGCGGCATCACGGGCCATGTCGTGGCCCAGCACGACGACGCGACCACCGGCCGGCCGCAGCAATCCGGCGATCAGGCGCAGCAGGGTGGTCTTGCCGGCCGCATCGGGCCCAACCAGGCCGGTGATGTGGCCGGGGGCGATGGTTGCATCGATCCCCTGCAGCGCCTGGGTGGCGCCGAACCGGTGCCGCAGTTCGGAAAGCTCGACCAGCGGGGTCATGTCACGCCAAAGCCGCCCCCTCTTCCCTCGCGGGAGAGGGAAGGGGTGAGGGGACGACCGGGGCGTACCCGCCGATCGGCGCGACGCCCCCTTCCTCGCGCCCACCCGCGAGGAAACGCGGCGCATCGGCAAGGCGCCCCTGCCTGGTGGCGGGGAGCGGCATCTCAGCCTGCCGCCGGCAGGTGGATGGTCACCGGCATGCCCTGCCGGATCGCCGTGTCCGGGTGCGTGATGCGGATGCGCAGTCGGTACACGAGCTGGGTCCGCAGTTCGGGCGTCTCCACCGTCTTCGGCGTGAACTCGGCGGCCGGCGAGACGTAGCCGATGCGCCCCTCGTAGCGGCCGCCGCCATCGGTGGTCACCGTCACCGCGGTGTTCGGTGCGAGACGGCCCAGCATCGGTTCGGGGGCGAAGCTGCGCACCCAGACCTCGTCGTCGAGCGCGATCGCGTAGACCGACGCGGCGGGCAGCACGACGGTGCCGGGCTCGATCACCCGCGTCATCACCACGCCATTCGCCGGCGCATACAGTTGCGTACGCCCGAGCTGCGTCTCGGCGAGGCCGAGGGTGGCCTCGGCGGCGCGGAGCTGGGCGCGCGCGGCGGCGATGTCCTCGGCGCGCGGCCCGTTGATCGCCTCCGCCAGGGCGGCGTGGGTCTGGCCGACCCGCGCCCGCGCGCCGTCCAGCGCCATGCGCGCATCATCCAGCGCCTGTTGCGAGGCGACCGCGCGCGCTGCCAGGTCCTTCTGCCGCGCGAAGGTCGCCTCCGCATTGGCGAGCGAGGCCTGCGCCGCGGCCAGGTTTGCCCGCGCCTGGTCCACCTGTTCGGGGCGCGTCCCGGCGAGCAGCAGGTCGAGCTGCGCCTGGGCCGCGTCGCGTCGCGCCCGCGCAAGGTCGACGGCGCTGCGATAGGTGGCCGGATCGAGGGCCGCGACCAGCTCGCCGGCTGCGACGCGATCGCCCTCATGCTTGGGCATGGCGATCACCGTGCCTTCGGCGTTGAAGGCGAGGTCGACCTGGCGGATTTCCACGTTGCCGTAGAGGGTGCCCGGATCGGGGGTCGCTGCCAGCCGCTGGGCGAGCAGCCAGCCGCCGCCGGCGAGCAGGAGCAGCAACACGATCAGGGGGACGAAGCGCTTCATGGGTCGGATCCGGCGGTTGCCCGAGCCTAGGCGCGGCCTGGGGTGAACTCGTTGACCTGCATCAACCGGGGTGGGCGGTTCGCGATGGTGTGCGGCGCGGGCGCGCCGCACGGGCGGCGGGCCGCGCGGGACGGGGCGGCGCACCCTTCGTATGGCGCACCCCTCGTATCATGGCCGGCAACGCAACCGATCATGTCGATATGACGAGTCCGCGAGGGAGCGGCGCTCGGCGGCCTCGCGAGCCGGATGCGGCGGCGCGGTGCCGCCGCCTGGGGATCACGGATCCGATCGGCCCGACGACACCGAACCCGACAGCGTCTGCCACGCATCGGGCGGTTCTCCCTGCGGCACCCGGATGGTTTCCGGCCGGCGGCCCATCAGCCGCCCCCACCGGATCGCAGTGAGCGCACGGAAGATGTCGTTCCACATCACGACGAGCGCCACCGGCAGGATCACCAGGCCGAAAATGACGCCGAGGACCATTGGTCCGGCCATCGCAACCTCCCTCGGGACCACATGCGGCGGGCGACGGGTTGAGCCGTCCCGCCGCCCTATCGCGCGGCAACGGTGCCAAGCCGTCCTATAGCGCGGCGGCGGTGCGAAAAGGAACGCCCGCGCGGCCGGGTCAGGCCGCCGGGGCGGCAGCGGCCTCCAGCCGGGGCTCGAAGAACACGGGTTCGGAGATGCCGCGCGCCTTCGCCGCATAGAGCGCGAGGTCGGCCCGCCGCAACAGCGCCTCGACGTCGTGCCCGTCCTGCGGCACCAGCGCGATGCCGACGCCGGTGCCGATCTGATGCTCCCGCCCGTTCACGGCGATCGGGTCGGCGAGCGACTCGGCGATCCGCCGCGCCAGGGCGGACGCGCCTTGCATGCCGTCGATATCCGCGGCAACGATCGCGAACTCGTCGCCGCCGACGCGCACCAGCAAATCGCCGCTGCGCATCACCTGCTTCAGCCGCTCGGCCGCGGCCTGCAGCACCGCGTCGCCCTCGGCATGGCCCCAGCGGTCGTTGACCTTCTTGAACCCGTTCAGGTCGAGCATGAACAGCGCATGCGCGCGCCCTGGTGCGGGGGCACGCCGCACCACCCGGTGCAGCACCTGCTCGAACTGCCGCCGATTGGCGAGGCCGGTGAGCGCGTCGTGCTCGCTGAGAAAGCGCGCCCGCTCCTCGGCGCGGCGGCGCAGCGAGACCTCGGCCTCGAGTTCGGCGATCCGCCGCCAGGCGAACAGCGAGAAGCTGGCGAGGAAGATGGTCGCCAGTCCGAGCAGCTCGTCGAAGTCGATCTGGTTGCCGGGCAGGCTACTGCCGTCGAGATCGAAGATGTAGGAGACGGCGCCGGCGCTGAGCACGAGGCCCGCGAGCAGGAGCGCCTCCAGGGTGCCACGCCGCCAGCTCGGCGTGCGGATGGGGAGGGGGCCGGATACCACGTCTGAAATGACCTGAATGGCGGGACGCACCCGCGGGGGTGGGAAGCCGGAGGACCGGGAGTCGCGATCCTAGCGCGAAACGAACGCCTGACGCACGCGTTCCGCACGCATCCGGCACGCGGACGCCCGGTCCGTCGCGTGTGGCGGGGAAACCACCGTGCCGGTCGGGGCGAACTGGGGCGGCGGTCGCGCGTTAGACCGGGGTCGGCGGAGCCGCGGGTCCCGCCGCGCCGACTCACGCGGGCATCGCCTCGCGGGGGCCGGCGGCGCGTGGCGAACCCGTTTCCGCCTGGCGTTTCCTCTTCAGGAGATCATGCATGCCGTTCACTCCTCGCGCCGCCCTGATCGCCGGTGCCGCCCTGCTCTCGCTTGCCGCCTGCTCCCAGCGCGCCGAGAACGCCGCGACCAAGGTGCAGTCCGCGGCGCAGGCGCAGACGACCCCCACGCTGTCCACCACGGATGCGACCTTCATCAACATGGCGGGCACGTCCGGCATCGAGGAGGTGACCTTCGGCCAGCTCGCGCAGACCAAGGCGAGCAGCGCGGCGGTGCGTCGCTTCGCGCAGCAGATGGTCACCGATCACACCATGGTGAACCAGCAGCTGGCCGCCCTGGCGCAGCGCAAGCAGATGACGCCGCCCTCCAGCATGGACATGCGGCATGACCAGCTCCTGCAGCAGCTCCAGGGCATGAAGGGTCGCGCCTTCGACCGCGCCTATATCCAGGGCCAGGTGGAGGATCACCAGATGGCGGTCCAGGCCTTCCAGACCGAGGCGCAGAGCGGCACCGACCCCGAGGTTCGGGCCTTCGCCCAGCAATACCTGCCGGCGCTGCAGCAGCACCTGCAGATGGCGCAGACCCTGGCCAGCCGTCACTGACGCCAACGCCGGCGGCGGGTCTCCCGTCGCCGGCGGTTCCGCGTCCGCCGATCACCGGCGGCCACCGCGTCTCCCGATCACCGGCGGCGACCGCGTCCGCCGATCACCGGCGGCGACCGCGTCCGCCGATCACCGGCGCCAATCCGACCGCCGGCTGCCTCTCGCAAACGCCCCTGGGTCCGTGGCAGCCCCCCCGGCCCACGGCGCCCCTCCCACGGCGCCCCTCCCAGGGCGCCGCGCGCAGGACGGCGGAAGCGGCCGCCTCAGGCGAGATGCTGGGAGAGGTACTTGTTCATTTCGAACATCGTCGCGCGGTCGCGGCCGAACACCTGCCGCAACTTGTCGTCGGCGATGATCTCGCGCTTGTTCTCGGGGTTCTGCAGGTTGTTGGCGTGGATATAGGCCCACACTTTCTTCACCACCTCGCCGCGCGACAGCTTCTCCGCGCCCACCACCGCCGCCAGTTCCTTCGACGGCTGCAGCGGCTGCTGCAACGCATTCGGCTTGCCGCCCGCGGCGGCCTTGCGCGCCGGCGCCTTCGCGCCGCTTCCGGAGGCGGCCGCCCCCTTCGCCTTGGCCGCGCTCTTCGCGGGCGCCTTGCCCTTGGCGCCAGCACCTTTGGCTTCGGTCGTCTTTGCCATGCGAGAATCCTCCGGTTTTCCGACACCCTGGCGTACGCGGATCGGTTTCGCCAAGAGCCACGTTGCAGGATCGGTCGAGCGGAACGATTTCGGCCTCTCGATCGAGGCCGTCGAGGGCTGATCGAGCAGGGTTGAGCGAAGCGGGCCCTGACTTTTCCGCGCCGACCGATACGCGCCTGCAACCCCTGCCCGCCGCCGCACGTCATCTGCGTCGGGCGCTCGCGTCCGTCCCCAACCGCAGGAGCTTCGGCCCATGCCCGCCGACCGGACCGCCACCCAAGCGAACACGCCATCGAACCTCGGCGGCCATGCCCCGACACGGCTGCCCGCGGTCACGGTGGACACCTACAACGCCGAACTGCGCGACCCCGAGGGCTTCGTGGGCGACCGCGCCAGCAAGCGGGCGTTCCAGGCCATCCTGGACGACTGGCGGGATCTCGCGCGGCACGCCGGAGAGGATCCGTTCGGCGAGGAGCCCAGCGAGAAGCTCCCGAAGAAGAAGATCGAGCAGGCCTTGACCAAGGGCGATCCGGAGGCCGCGGCCGTCGTGCACAGCGCGATCGAGGAATTCGCGCAGGAACTCGCGACCGTGATCCGCCGCTTCCTCCGCCTCAAGGCCTGGCGCGACACCCAGCGCATCGTGGTCGGCGGCGGCCTGCGGGCGGGGCGGATGGGCGAGCTCGCGATCTCACGTGCCGGCATCCTGCTGCGCGCCGAGACCAGCCACGACATCGCGCTCACCCCGATTCGCCACCATCCGGACGAAGCCGGCCTGATCGGGGCCGTGCATCTGAGCCCCGCCTGGATATTCCGCGGCCATGACGCGATCCTCGCGGTCGATATCGGGGGGACCAACATCCGCTGCGGGATCGTCGAGCTGCGGCTGCGCCAGGCCGAGGATCTGTCGGAAGCGCGGGTGGCCGCCTTCGACCTCTGGCGTCACCGCGACGAGAAGCCGACCCGGGAGGATGCGGTGACGCGGCTGGGCGGCATGCTCGAGGAGCTGATCCGCCGCGCCGAGAGGGAGGGTCGCCGGCTGGCGCCGTTCGTCGGCATCGGCTGTCCCGGGCTGATCGAGCCGGATGGCAGCATCGATCGCGGCAGCCAGAACCTGCCCGGCAACTGGGCGAGCGCCGACTTCCATTTGCCCGGCCGCATCCAGGCCATGCTGCCCGAGATCGACGGGCACGAGCCCATGGTCCTGATGCACAACGACGCGGTGGTGCAGGGTTTGAGCGAGGTGCCGTTCCAGACCGACGTGGAACGCTGGGGCGTGCTGACGATCGGCACCGGGCTCGGCAACGCCCGCTTCACCAACCGCAAGCGGGGCGCGGACGAGGACTGACCGGCCCGGCGCGGCGAACACTGACCGCCACCGCCGCGGCGAGGACCGGGCGCCGCCGCCGTCGCGGGGAATGACCGCGGCCGGCGCGGCGAGGACTGGGCGCCACCGCCGCGGCGGGAACTGACCGCAGGCGGGAGCGCCCTGCGCCGGCCCAGGCGGCGCCGTCACTTGCCGGTGCAGGGTCCGTTGAAGAGGCAATCCACCGGATTCTTCTTCGGCGCATTGTCCTGCGGCGACCCGCACGCCGTCAGCAGCACCGCGAGCATGCACGCCGAGACCCATCCGATCGGACGCATCGCCAGACCTCCTCCTGCCTCATGGCGTAGCTGGGCGCGCGGGCGGGCGATCGGAAATCGCAAGTTCGTTCCCATACGCGACCGCAGCGCCCCGCACGCCTGCCCGCTGCGTGCTGCCGTGCGCCCCGAAGGGGTCAGGCGGCGCCGAGAATGGGCGGACGGCCGTTCAGCGCGTCCTTGTCGAAGCCGGCAAGCCGCTTGTAGCCGCTCGCGGCCTCCTCCAGCTCCGCCGGGGTCAGCACGTCCTCGATCCGCGCATAGCCCGCCGGCGCCCGCTCCTCGACGAGCTGCATCACCTGTTCGGGCCCGTTGCGCCGGTTGGCCAGCACGATCGCCGTGGTGGCCGGCCGGCGCTCCGCCTCGTACTCGGCGAGCGCCGCCGGCCCAGCTCCGTGCGTGCGGATCGCGCGGGCCAGCACGCGGGCATCGAGAATGCCCTGCGAGGCGCCGTTGGAGCCGATCGGGTACATCGCATGCGCCGCATCGCCCAGCAGCGTGACGCGATCGAAGCTCCAGCGCGGCAGCGGGTCGCGGTCGACCATCGGATACTCGAAGCACTGGGCCGCACCCTGGATCAGCGCCGGCACGTCCAGCCAGTCGAAGCGCCAGTCGGCGAATTGCGGCAGGAAATCCGCCAGCACGCCGGGCCGGTTCCAGTCCTCCCGCCGCCAGGCATGGTCGGGCGCGAACTTGCGTTCGGCGATCCAGTTCACCACCGCCTCGCCCTGCTCCGCCGCCGCGCGGGAGATCGGGTAGGCGACGAATTTCTGGAACTCGTGGCCGGCCATGATCATGGTCCGCCCGCCGAGGAAGGGGGCGGCGCGGGTGACGCCGCGCCACAGGATGGCGCCGTTCCAGATCGGCGGCCCTTCCTCGGGATATAGCCGGCCGCGCACCGCGGAGTGGATGCCGTCCGCGCCGATCAGCAGGCTCCCCTCGGCCGTGCCGAGGCGGGTGTTCCGCCGGCGATCGACGAAGCTCGCCCGCACGCCGTCGGCCGTCATCTCCCAGCCGGCCAGATGGTGGCCGGTGACGACCGCGTCCGGCCCCAGCCGCGCGCGCACCGCCTCGAGCAGGATCATCTGCAGCTCGCCGCGATGGATGGAGAATTGCGGCCAGTGATAGCCCGCCGCCAGCCCGCGCGGCTCGCCCCAGATCCGTTGGCCGTGCTTGCTGTGGTAGACCAGCGCCTCGGTGGCGATCGCGGTGGCGGCCAGCGGCGCCTGCAGTCCGAGTTCCGTCAGTTCGCGCACCGCATGCGGCAGCACGTTGATGCCGACGCCCAGCGGCTCCAGCCGATCCACCGACTCGAACACCCGGCAGGGCACGCCGACCTGGTGCAGGCTGAGCGCGGCGGTGAGGCCGGCGATCCCGGCCCCGGCGATCAGGACGGTCATCGCCGGCCAGCGCGTGATCGGTGGGGGCGCACGCGGCCGAACCGTGCCTCACGCGCCCGAACGAAGCACGCGCGCATGGGGCGCGAAAGCAAGCCGGACATGCGCTAGCGAACCCCGATTCCCCGCATGAACTGGTCGCGGATGCGGGCGGGGTCGCGCTCGGTCGTGTCGCGGGGCTTGCCGGCATCGATGCGGCAGCCGATCAGCCACGGCCCGTCCTCGGTCAGCGCCAACCGGATCAGCTCCTCGAACGCGGCCTCGTCCGCCGCCCAGGCGCTCTGCGCCAGGCCGGAGGCGCGGGCGATCGCCACGATGTCGGACCCGGTCTCGGTATGCGTCGCCTGGCCGCCGGTGATCTGATAGGCGCCATTATCCATGATGACGATCGCGAGGTTCTTCTGGCCCCGGCTCGCGACCGTGCCCAGCGCGCCGAGTTGCATGAGGATGGAGCCATCGCCTTCGAGGGCGATGACGCGGCGGGCCGGCTGCGCGATGGCGACGCCCATCGCGATCGGGACCGCGAGGCCCATGCTGCCCAGCATGTAGAAGTTCTGCGTGCGGCGGCTGCCGTCCGCACGCGTCGAGGCGGCCCAGAGATCGAAATTGGTGTAGCCGATGCCGCCGATCACCGCCTCGTCCTGCCGCAGCAGCGCGACCATGCGCTGGGTGAGGTCGAAGCGGTTCATCACCTTGGCCGCCGCGCGCGTGGCCGGGTGGTTCGCCAGATGTGCCATCCCTGCCCCCTTACTTCGCGAAGACTTTGCCGCCGGTGAGCAGCGGCGAGAGGATGAAGCAGACCGGCGCCTGGGTCGCCACCGCCTGGGTGATGCTGCGATCCAGGATGAATTCCGCCTCGTCGAGCCGCGTCATCGTGTGGTGCTCGATCGCCAGGCTGTCCAGCACCGGCCGCATGGTGCGCGCGACCAGCGACTGGCCGATGTTGAACTCGCCCAGCGTGCCGCGCTCCGACACCATCATCAGCGTCGGGATCTGGAACGGCACCGACAGCGAGGCCAGCACGTTGGGCAGCGTCGCGAAGCCCGAGGTCTGCATCAGCAGGATCCCGCGCGTGCCGCCCATCCAGGCGCCGGCGACGATGCCCAGCCCCTCCTCCTCCCGCGCCACCGCGAAGGCGGTGAAGAACGGGTCGGCGTGGATCGCCTCGATCAGCGGCCGCAGCACGTTGTCGGGCACGTAGGTGACGAGGCGCACGTCCTGGCGCTTCAGCACGTCGCGCGTGATCTCCCACCAGGTGCCGGCGGCGCCTTCGGTGTCGGCTGGCATGATCGGTCCTCCCCGCGTTCGGGTCCCTGCCGACCTCGCACGACTTGGGCACCGAGGCAATCCGCGCCGGCCGGAGCGCGGCCCCTGGAGCGCCCCCCGAGCGCATCGATGTGCAGCCGGCGCCTCTTGCGCCCCCGACCGAATCGCTTAGACACGAGCGCAAGCGCCGGAGGGACGGATGCCGGACCGAACGAAGACGTATGACGTGCTGATCGCCGGCGGCGGCAATGCCGCCCTGTGCGCCGCCATCACCGCGCGGCAGGCGGGCGCCAGCGTCATCCTCCTGGAGAGCGCCCCGCGCGCCTTTCGCGGCGGCAACAGCCGGCACACGCGCAACCTGCGCGCCATGCACGACAAGCCGAACGACGTGCTGACCGACGCCTATCCGGAAGACGAATACTGGGACGACCTGCTGCGCGTCACCGGCGGCAACACCGACGAGGCGCTGGCGCGCATGACCATCCGCGCCTCCTCCGGCGTGTTCGGCTGGATGCAGGCGAACGGTGTGCGGTTCCAGCCCTCGCTGACCGGCACGCTCAATCTCGGGCGCACCAACGCCTTCTTCCTGGGCGGCGGCAAGGCGCTGGTGAATGCCTACTACGTCACCGCCGAACGCCTGGGCATCGAGATCCTCTACGACACCGAGGTTCTGTCGCTGAACCTCGACGACGGCGCCGTCCGTTCGGTCGACATCACCTATCGCGGTTTCCCCGAGACGCTGCACGCGCGCTGCGTGGTCGCGGCGTCCGGCGGGTTCCAGGCCAATCTCGACTGGATGCGCAAGCATTGGGGCGACGCGGTCGACAATTTCGTCATCCGCGGCACCCCGTACAACCGCGGCCGCGTGCTGCGGAACCTGCTCGACCAGGGCGTCGCCGCGATCGGCGATCCCACCCAGTGCCATGCGGTCGCGCTCGACGCCCGCGCGCCCAAGTTCGACGGCGGCATCACCACCCGCCTCGACAGCGTGCCGTTCAGCATCGTGGTCAACCAGCACGGCGAGCGCTTCTACGACGAGGGCGAGGATGTCTGGCCCAAGCGCTACGCCATCTGGGGCCGGCTGATCGCGCAGCAGCCGGGGCAGATCGCCTACTCGATCTGCGACGCCAAGGCGTTCCCGCTGTTCATGCCGTCGGTCTATCCGGCCATCAAGGCGGACACGCTCGCCGAACTCGCGACGAAGATGAAGCTCGACCCGGCCAAGGTGCAGGCGACCGTCGCCGCCTACAACGCGGCCGTGCTGCCCGGCCAGAGCTTCGACAACCTGAAGCTCGACGGCAACCGCACGCAGGGGCTGACGCCCGACAAGACCAACTGGGCGCGCACGATCGACAAGCCGCCCTTCTACGGCTACCCGCTCCGGCCCGGCATCACCTTCACCTATCTCGGCGTGCGGGTGAACGAGCGGGCGCAGGTGCTGATGGAGAACGGCCAGCCCGCCGGCAATCTGTATGCCTCGGGCGAGATCATGGCAGGCAACATCCTCGGCCGCGGCTACCTGGCCGGGTTCGGGATGACGATCGGCACGGTGTTCGGCCGCATCGCAGGACAAGAGGCGGCACGACATGCGCGAAACTGATGCCGTCGCCAATGCGCGGCGGGAGATGGAGATCTGCAACGCCTGCCGCTACTGCGAGGGGTTCTGCGCCGTCTTCCCGGCCATGGAACTCCGCCGCGAGTTCAGCGCCGGCGACCTGAGCTACCTCGCCAATCTCTGCCACAACTGCCGCGGCTGCTACTACGCCTGCCAATACGCGCCGCCGCACGAATGGGGCATCAACGTCCCGCGCACCTTCCAGGAGCTGCGCGCCGAGACCTATGCCGAATATGCCTGGCCGCCGCGCTTCGCCCGCCTGTTCGAGCGCAACGGCACGATCGTCTCCATGGCCACCGCGCTGGGCGTCGCGCTGGTGCTGATCCTCGCCGCCGGCCTGGTCGACCCGGACGCGCTGTATCGCGCCCATCCGGTGGAGCCGGGTTCGTTCTATGCGGTGATCCCGCTCTGGGCGATGCAGGCGGTGGGCATCCTGACCTTCGGCTTCTCGCTGGTCGCGCTGGCGATGGGGGCACGCAACTTCTGGCGTGACGCCGGCCCGCGCGACCGCCCCGGCCCCGTGGCCCTCGCCATCGCGCTGTGGGACGTGCTGACGCTGAAGAACCTGGGCGGCGGCGGCCATGGCTGCAACGACGCCTCGGAACGCTTCTCGATGCGGCGGCGCTGGCTGCATCACGCCATGTTCTACGGGTTCTTCCTCTGCTTCGCGGCCACCTGCACCGCCTTCGTCTACGGCACGCTGCTGGGCTGGGAGGCCCCCTACGCGCTGACCAGCGCCCCGGTCCTGCTGGGCACCGCCGGCGGCATCCTGCTGCTGGTCGGCACGGTCGGGCTGTTCGCCATGAAGCTGGTGGACGACCCGATGCCCGCCGCGCGCAAGCTGCTGCGGGCGGACGTCGCAATGCTGATGCTGCTCGCCCTCTCGCAGCAAACCGGACCCGTGCTGCTCGCGCTGCGCGGCAC
>JAFKLG010000083.1 GCA_017304945.1 Rhodospirillales bacterium | reverse complement strand
TTGGGATCCGCGGGTCGAGCCCGCGGATGACGGTGGAGGGTGAGTGTCGCGTCGCGCCGGATGGGATCCGCGGGTCGCGCCCGCGGATGACGGTGGGGGGTAGGGCCCGCGTCGTGCCGGTTGGGATCCGCGGGTCGAGCGCGCGGATGACGGTGGGGGGTAGGGCCCGCGTCGCGCCAACAGCGATCCGCAGATCGAGCCCGCGGATGACGGGCAACATGTCCCCCATCACCGCTTCCCCTCCAGCCGGACGCGCGGATCCAGCACCGTGTAGAGAATGTCCACCAGCAGGTTGATCGTGATGAACAGCAGCACGATCAGCATCAGATACGCGACGATCACCGGCCGATCGAGCACGTTGATGCTGTCGATGATCAGCTTCCCCATGCCCGGCCAGGCGAACACGCTCTCGGTCACCACGGCGAACGCGATGGTGGAGCCCAACTCGAGGCCCACCACCGTCACCACCGGGATCATGATGTTCTTCAGCACGTGCACGAAGATCACCCGCGCCGGGCTCAGCCCCTTTGCGCGCGCGAACTTCACGAAGTCCATGGGCAGCGTCTCCCGCACCCCGGCGCGGGTCAGGCGCAGCACGAGCGAGATGTTGAACAGCGACAGGTTCAGCGCCGGCATCGCCATGTGCCGCAGCCCGTCCCAGGTTAGGAACGACCATTGCAGTCCGAACAGCTCGGCCGTCTGCCCCCGACCGGTGGAAGGCAGCCAGCCCAGTTGCACCGCGAACACCATGATCAGCATCAGCCCGACCCAGAAGGTCGGCAGCGAGAAGCCGAGGATGCTTCCCGCCATGATCGTGCGCCCCAGGAACCCATCGGGCTTCAACCCGGCATACAGGCCCAGCGGCACGCCGATCACGATCGACAGCAGCACGGCCGTGACCGCCAGCTCCAACGTCGCCGGCATGCGGCCGGCAATCAGCTTCAGCGCCGGCTCGTTGAACACGAAGGAGCGGCCAAGATTGCCGTGCAGCGCATCCCCCAGGAACACCAGGTATTGCCGCCACAACGGCTGATCCAGGCCGAGATCGGCGATGATGCGGGCCCGCTCCGCCTGGTCCGCCTCCGGCGAGATCAGGATGTCGACGGGGTTGCCGATCACGTGCACGCCGATGAACACGATCACGGTCATCGCCAGCACGACGAACAGCGCCTGGAACAGGCGGCGGAGCAGCCAGGTGAGCATCGGTCAGGTCTCGGCTTCGATCACGGCGCGGGATGCACGCCCATGGCGCGCGTGTCTTCGTCCGTGCGCGGCTCGTAGACCAGGCCCTTGCGGGTCGCCCAGATGTTCTTCTGCAGGTGCAGCATGATCACCGGCACGTCGTCCATCGCCAGCTTCATCGCGTCCTGCACGAGCTTGTCGCGCTTGGCGTCGTCCATGGTCTGCATCGCCTGCTCGATCATCGCGTCGAGCTTCGGGTTGGAGTAGCGGCCGCGATTGGCGGTGCCGAGGCCCTTGGCCGCATCCCAGGTGGCGAGCTGCGCCCGCAACGGATTGGTGCCCTCGCCCGAGGAGACGCCCCAGCCCAGCAGGAAGATCGACATCTCCTGCCGCCCCGCCTTCGCCACGAAGCTGCTCCACGGGCTCGGATCCACGTTGGTCTGCACGCCGATGCGCTGCCACATCTGCCCCACGGCCTGCAGGATCTTCGCGTCGTTCACATAGCGGTCGTTCGGCCCGTTCAGCGTGACGCGCAGCCCGTTCGGATAGCCGGCCTCCGCCAGCAGCTTCTTGGCCCGCTCCGGATCATAGGGCGGCGGCTTGATGGCCGGGTTGTAGGTGGCCGCACCCGGCGGCAGGTACTGGCCGGTCGGGATCGCGGCGTCTTCCATCACCCGCTGCACGATCGCCTGGCGATTGATCGCGATCGACAACGCCTCCCGCACCCGCAGGTCCTTCAACGGGTTCTTGTCCAGCGTCTCTCCGTTCGGTCCGGTGACGAACGGAGTCGGGCCGGTGCGCGAATGATCGAGCCACAGGAAGATGGAGCGGTTGCTCACCACCTCCGACAGCCGCACCCGGTCGTCCTTGCGCAGAGACGCAAGGTCGGTCGGCGGCACGAACTCGATGATGCCCACGTCTCCGGCGAGCAGCGCTGCGGTACGCGTGGCATCGTTGCTGATCATCCGATAGGTGACGTGCTGCCAGTCGGGCTTCTTGCCCCAGTACCCGTCGAACCGCTCCATCTCGATCCGGTCACCCGGCTTGTAGGAGATGAACCGGTACGGCCCCGTGCCGATCGCGTTCTTGCCGCTGTTGAAGTCCTCCGTCGTCGGATCGGACCCCAGCTTGTGCGGAATGATGAACACCTGCGACAGGTCGAGCGCCAGCAGCGGATAGGGCCCGTTGGTGTGGATGCGGATCGTCTGCGGGTCGACGACCTCGATCGACTTCACCGCCTTCGTGTAGATCGAGTAGGAGGCCGGGCTGTTCTTCACCCGGGGCACGCGATCGATCGTGTAGGACACGTCCTCGGCGGTGAAATCGGTGCCGTCGTGGAACTTCACGCCCTGCCGCAGCTTGAATTCCCAGGTCGTGTCGTCGACCAGCTTCCAGCTCGTGGCGAGACCGGGGATCGGGGTGCCCTTGGGGTCGCGGTCCACCAGCCGGTCATAGACATGCGAGTCGAAGGACTGGTTGGGCGACAGCGTATGATAGTGCGGATCAATGCTGGTCACCGGCGCGGAAGAGGCGATCGTCAGCGATTGCGCATGCGCGGCCCCAGCCGCAAGGAACCCTGCGGCCAACACGCCAAACCGAGCCGCAGCCCGGATTTTGCCAACGTTCATGCTGCACTCCCTGTGCGCCTCTTGGGACGGCTTATAGCGACCGATCGGGACAGGGCGCTAGCGGATCGCCGCCGCCCGACGTTGACAATGCCCGCCGGGTCGGCCGCAATCGACGTTCGGGCTGCGGACTCTGGACCACGGAGGACCACCTGCAATGAACCACCTGAGCGTGCCCCTGCACGCCAGCCTCGGTGCGGACACGGCTGGCGACGGCACCCTGGACCCCGTCGGCCAGGCCCGTGCGCTGGGGCCGGCCATCGCCGCGGCCGCCGACGAGGTCGAGCGGACCCAGGCCATTCCCGCAGCGCTGCTCGCCAGCCTGCATGCCGCGCGGCTGTGCCGCATGCTGTTGCCGCGTTCTGCCGGCGGGGACGAGGTGGCGCCCTGGATCTACCAGCATGCGATCGAGGAGATCAGCCGCCACGACGCCTCGGTTGGCTGGAACCTGTTCGTGGCCAACAGCGCGACCCTGATCGCGCCGTTCATCCCGCTGGAAACCGCCCGCGCGATCTGGGCCGACCCGCACGCGCTGATCGCCTGGGGGCCGCCCAACGCCCACAAGGCGCGGGCGGTACCCGGCGGCTACCGCGTCTCGGGCGAGTGGCACTTCGCGAGCGGCTGCCGCCAGGCGACCTGGATGGGCGCGCATTGCCAGGTGACCGAGCCGGACGGCTCGCTGCGGCTCAACCGGTTCGGGCGGCCCACCACGCGCACGCTGCTCTTCCCGGCCCACCACGCAACCCACATCCCGAACTGGAACACGCTCGGGCTGCGGGGCACGGCGTCCGAGGGCTACACGGTCACCGACCTGTTCGTCCCCGAAGCGCAGAGCGGCACGCGCGAGGATCCGGCGCTGCGGCGTGACCCCGGGCCGCTCTATGCCTTCACGATGCAGGGGCTCTACGCGGTCGGCGTCGCGGCGGTGGCGGGCGGCGTCGCGCGGGCGATGCTGGACGCGTTCGAGGACCTCGCGCGGGAGAAGGCGCCGCGCGGCCTCGTGCGGCTGGCGGACAGCCCGGTCGTGCAGTCCGACGTGGCGCGGCGGGAGGCGGAGCTGGGGGCGGCGCGCGCCTACCTCACCGCGACCTTGCAGGAGATCTACGCGACCGCCGACGAGGTCGCGCCGATCGACGCCGCCGCCCGCGCGCGGGTGCGGCTGGCCTGCGCGCACGCCATCCACACCGCGATCGCGGTCGCCGATTGGGTCTACAAGGCGGCCGGGACCAGTGCGATCTTCCTCGGCACCCCGTTCGAGCGGCGGTTCCGCGACATCCACACCGTCTCGCAGCAGATCCAGTCGCGTGACGCGCATTTCGAGGCGGTCGGCCGGGTGCTGTTCCACGGCGACCCGGACGGCAGCTTCCTCTGAACTCTCCCGAAAGGACCTCCATGCCGGCTCTCACCCTGGAACAAGCCCAGTCGATCGTGTCCGCCAGCCTCGCCCATGCGCGGGACCGCGGCTTCAAGCCGCTTGCGGTGGCGGTGCTCGACGCGCGTGGCGCACTCAAGGCGTTTGGCGCCGCCGACGGCACCTCCCTCCGGCGGGGCGAGATCGCGATCGGCAAGGCGAACGGTGCGATCGGCATGGGTGTCGGGTCGCGAAGCCTCGGCACGATGGCGGTGGAGCGGCCGCATTTCGTCGCCGCCGCCGTCCACGCGATCGGTCCCCTGGTGCCGGTGCCAGGGGGCGTGCTGATTGCGGGCGCGGATGGGCCGCTGGGCGCCGTCGGCATCTCGGGCGAAACCTCCGAGAACGACGAGGCCGCGGCGCTGGCCGGCATTGCCGCGGCCGGCCTGACCGCGCAGCCCGGATGAGGCGCGGCGCCGGCCTGCGCCGGTAACCGTCCGTCAACGTCTCGGCCCGTACTCTCGGGCCGGTGACGGGGGCGAGAATGGACGCGATGACCGACTTGCCGGCCGGGGCCGAGGTGCTGCAGCGCGGGCGCCGCTTCGTCCACGCCGCACATCCGCTGGTGCGCGCCGCCGCGGCCGAATTCAGCAGCGGGTTCGAGGCTGGGACGCTGCGCTTCTTCGACGTGGCCCTGCCGCACTGCGACCGGTTCCTGGATTTCGGCGCGTATCTGGGCTTCACCAGCCTGTACGCCGCGACCCACGGGGTGGCGGTGACGGCATTCGAGCCGAACCCGCGCAGCCTCGCCCTGCTGCGCGCGAATCTCGCCGCCAATCCCGACCTCGAGCCCCGCATCACCGTTCAGCCATACGGCCTCGGGGCTCGGGATGAGGTGGTGACGCTGTATGCGAAGGGCGTCGCGGATTCAGGCGCGTCGGTGTTCCAGGACGTGGAGCGATCGACGCTGGTGCGGGGCGCACCCGAGGCCTCCGTCCAACTCCGCGACGCCGCCGCCGTGCTGGCCGAGGTCGGGCTCGATCGCCGGACCTTGCTGAAGATCGACATCGAGGGCGCGGAATATGCGGTGCTCCCCGCCGTCGCCCCTCTGCTCGCCGCCCATAAGCCCTGGCTGCACGTCTCGTTCCACCCGTTCAACCTGCCCCCTCAAGGGGACGCCTATGCCGACGCGATCATGCGGCTGCGCGCCGCGCTCGAGGTCGCTTCGGTGCTCGCCTGCTACGGCTACATGCACCTGTTCGAGGACGGGGTCTGGACCACGATCGGCGGCCTGGAGCGGATGGATTTGCTGCGCCACTATTTGCTGCGGCCGAAGCCGGTGCCCCGGATCGCCTCCCCGCAATACGGGTTCATCGATGCCGTGGCCTTCTCGGAGTCACGCCTGCCGCCGGACGCCTGAAGGAGGCGACGGGGGCCGACCCGCCGCAGATCCCCTCAGCCGACCCGGAACGCCGCCAGGGCCTTCTCGTCGAAGCGCAGGCCCAGACCCGGCTTGTCGGGCAGCACCAGCATCCCGTCCTCGATCGCGGGCGTTTCCTCATACAGGCAGAGCATCCAGGGCATGTATTCCACCGTCAGCCCGTTCGGGCAGGCGGCGATCAGGTGGCACAGGATCTCCGGCATCACGTGGCTGACCACCGGCAGGTTGAACGCCTCGGCCATGCCGGCGATCTTCATCCACGGCGTGACACCGCCGGCGCGGCAGATGTCGATCATCGGGATGTCCACCGAATGGTGCCGGATCATCTGCGCGAACGGGGCGATGCCGTAGACGTATTCCCCGCCCGCGATCGGCGTGCTCAGCGCCGCCGTCACTCGCGCCAGGCCCTGGTAGTCGTCGGCGGTGGTGACGTCCTCCAGCCAGAACAGCCCGACTTCCTCCACGCGTCGGCCGATATCGATCGCCTGTTCCGGCCGCCAGCGCTGGTTGATGTCGCACATCAGCTTGATGTCGGGACCGATCGCCTCGCGCACCACGCGCACGCGCCGCACCTCGTCGGCCGGGGTCGGCGTGCCGGGCAGCGCCATCTGCGTCTTCATCTCACGGAAGCCCTTGCGCACCAGCGTCGCCGCGGCCCGCTGCGCCTGGTCGTCGGTCAGGCCGCGCCGCAACGAGCCCGACGCATAGGTCGGCACGCGTTGGCGATGCCCGCCCAGCAGCTTCCACAGCGGCTGCTCCAGCGCCTTGCCCTTGATATCCCATAGCGCGATGTCGATGGCGGAGGCCGCCAGCGTGAAGATCCCGCCCGGCCCGCAGGAATCGCCCGTGCCCGCCATCAGCCGCGCGTTCACCTGCTCGATCCGCAGCGGGTCCATGCCGATCGTGAGTTCGGCCAGTTCCTCGACGGCGGTGCGCAGGCTGCGGGTCATCGCGCCGCCGTAGAAGGTGACGGCAATGCCCTCGAGCCCCGCGTCGGTGCGCAGGCGGAGCGTGACGACCGGCCGCTTGCGCCCTGCCTCCTCGGGCATGTCGGCGAGCGGGTCGTCCTCCGGAATGGCCAGGGTCTGGGCTTCGAAGCCGGTGATCTTCATGGCTGGTTCCTCCCCGGACGGAGTGTAGGCCAGCCGCGCGCGGAGTCACGTTCAGGCTTGCCCGCTCAGGGTGAACCGCCGTCCTGCCGTCGGCGTGCGGTCAGAACCAGCTCGCCTTGTCCACCATGTTCCGCAGCGGCTTGCCGGCGGCCAGGGCGCGGCAATTCTCCGCCAGGATCTGGTAGCGCCGCTCATCCAGGTACGGACCGCGGCCGGCCATGTGCGGCGTCAGCAGCACGTTCGGCATGGTCCAGAGCGGGTGCGCCTCCGGCAGCGGCTCCTGCTCGAACACGTCCAGCGCGGCGCCCGCGATCTCGCCCGCCTCCAGCGCCGCCACCAGATCGTCCAGCCGCGTGGTCATGCCGCGACCGATGTTGATGAAGAACGCACTTCGCTTCATCCGCTGGAAGCGGGCGCGGTTGAAGAACCCTTCGGTGGCCGGCGTGTGCGGCACGGTCAGGATCACGAAATCCGCCCGCGGCAGCAGAACGTCGAGCGCCTCGGGCGGGTGCAGCTCCGCCACCTCCGCGGGCTTGCTCGCGCGCCGCGCGTCGGTGGCCAGCACCGTGACGCCGAACGCGCGCAGGAGCCGCGCGGCCTCCGCGCCGATGCCGCCGAGACCCACGATCAGCGCCGTGGCCTCGGGGAGATGGATCACGCCCTCATCCTCTCCGTCCGGCTTCTTCCACTCCCGGCGCAGCTGCTGCGGAATGAACACGTGCAGGCCGCGGGCGAAGGCGAGCACGAAGGCCAGGATGTGCGCGCCGATATGGTCGTTGAAGATCTCGCGGAAGTTGGTCACCGACAGCGGATGCGCGATCAACTCCGGAAAGTAGTAGCCGGCGGCCGGCGCCGCCTGCGGAGCCTGGAGCCAGAGCAGTTTCTTCGCGCTCGCGAGCTGGGCGGGAGTGATCCAGCCGAACGCCGCCTCGGCGTCCACGATCGCGCGGTCGGCCGTCGCCGCGTCCTCCGCGACCACCACGCGCACCTCCGGCACCTCGGCCCCCAGCCGTGCGGCCCAGGCGCGCGTGACCTCGGTCTGCGGGGGCAGCATCACCAGCGTGAAGCCATTCGTCTGAGCCATTCCGATCTCCCAAACTTGTTCGCCCCAGCAGACAACAGGTCGAAACTGGGCTGCGGTAACAACGACTTGCGGAGGCATGTGCTGCGGCGCACAATCGACCGGACCGCGAGGAGATCCGCATGACCGTGTCCACCCGCTACCGCGTCGGCTTCGATATCGGCGGAACATTCACCGACTTCATCCTGCTCGACACGGAACGGCATGAGATCCGGTTGCACAAGTGCCTGACCACCCCGCAGGATCCCTCGGTGGGGGCCTTGGCCGGCCTGCAGGAGCTGATCGACGGCGCCGGCCTCACCCTCGCCGAGGTGGCCGATATCGTGCACGGCACCACCCTCGTCACCAACGCCCTGATCGAACGCAAGGGCGCGCGGCTCGGTCTCATCACCACCGCGGGGTTCCGCGACATCCTCGAGATGGGCACGGAGCAGCGCTACGACATCTACGACCTGTTCCTGCAGTTCCCCGATCCGCTCGTGCCGCGCCGCCATCGCCTGGAAGCCGCCGAACGCATGGACCGGGACGGCAACGTCCTCACCCCGCTCGACCCGGCCGAGATCCGAGCGCTCGGGCAGCGGCTGGTGGCCGAGGGCGTGGAGGCGATCGCCGTGTGCTTTCTGCACGCATATCGCAATCCGGCGCATGAGCAGCAGGCCGCCGCGGTGTTGCGCGCCGCCTTCCCCGACCTGGCCGTCTCCCTGTCGTCGGAGGTCGTCGCCGAACTCTGGGAATACCAGCGCTGCGCCACGACCTGCGCCAACGCCTACGTCCAGCCGTTGATGGCTCGCTACCTCACCCGGCTCGAGCGCGAGTTGCGGGCCCGCGGGTTCCGTGGCGCGCTGCGGCTGATGCACTCGGCCGGCGGCCTGCTGTCGCCGGACGCCGCGCGCGCCTTCCCGATCCGCCTGCTGGAGAGTGGCCCTGCCGGCGGCGGGCTCGCCACCGCCTTCTTCGGCGCGGCCTCCGGCAAGGCCGACGTGATCTCCTTCGACATGGGCGGCACCACCGCCAAGGCCTGCCTGATCGAGAACGGCCAGGCCGAGATCGCGCCGATGATGGAGGCGGCGCGCGTGCATCGCTTCAAGCGCGGCTCCGGCCTGCCGATCAAGGCGCCGGTGATCGACATGATCGAGATCGGGGCCGGCGGCGGGTCCATCGCCGCGATCGACGAGACCGGGCTGCTGCGGGTCGGCCCCCGGTCCGCCGGCGCGGAACCCGGTCCCGCCTGCTACGGCCGCGGGGGCACCGAACCCACCGTGACCGACGCCAACCTGGCGCTGGGCTACTACGACCCCGGCTTCTTCCTCGGTGGGCGCATGCGGCTCGACCGCGCCGCCGCCGAAACCGCGCTCGCCACGGTCGGGGCGAAGCTGGGGCTGGACGCGACCGGCACCGCCTGGGGCATCCATCGCATGGTGGTGGAGAGCATGGCCGCGGCCGCCCGCATCCACATCGTCGAGAAGGGCAAGGACCCACGCGCCTATGCCATGGTCGGGTTCGGCGGCGCCGGTCCCGCCCATGCCTGTGAGGTCGCCCGCGTGCTCGGCGTCCGCGAGGTGCTGGTGCCGCCGGCGTCCGGCGCCGCCTCCGCCCTGGGCTTCCTGGCCGCGCCGCTGTCGTTCGAACAGGTGCGCAGCCACCCGGTGAAGCTCTCCGCGCCCGACGCCGCCGCCGTGATCGACGGGGCCCTCACCGCGCTGGAGCAGGACGCGCGCGCCCAGCTCCGCGCCGCCGGCGTCGCCGATGCCGACATCGTCACCGAACGTTCGGCGGACATGCGGCTGGAAGGCCAGATGCACGAGATCAACGTGCGGCTGCCCGACGGCGCGATCACCGCCGCCGAACTGGAGATGATCCGTGGCCGCTTCGCCGAGGCCTATGCCGCCCGCTACACCTCGGTCTATGGCGGGGTCGGCATCCAGGCGATCTCCTTCCGCGTGCGCTGCCGCGGCCCGCTGCCGCGCCTGTCCCTGACCGAGACGGGCGGCACCGCCGCCACCGCCGCGCTCAAGGGCACCCGCCGCGCGTTCTTCGCGGATGGCTGGGTGGAGGCGCCGGTCTATGACCGCTATGCGCTCGCCCAGGGCATGACGGTCGCCGGCCCGGCGATCATCGAGGAGCGCGAGGCCACCACCATCGTCCCGGCTGGCGACGAGGTGACGGTGGATGCGGCCGGCAGCCTGCGCATCCGCATCGGCGTCGCCGCCGCGCCCGCGGCGCGGATCACCGCCGACACCCCGCTCGACCAGGCGGTCGCGCTGATCGACGGCGATCCGGTGTCGCTGGAGATCATGTGGAGCCGCCTCGTCTCGGTCACCGAGGAGATGTGGCACACCGTCTGCCGCACGGCGTTCAGCCTGATCGTGTCGGAAGCACAGGATTTCGCCTGCGACATCCTGGACGCCCAGGGCGACTCGCTCGCCCACTCGCCGCGCGCCATGCCGGTGTTCAACCTGACCCTCCCGCGCGCCGCCAAGGCGTTGCTGGCGAAGTTCCCGGCCGAGACCCTGCGGCCCGGCGACGTGCTGATCACCAACGACCCCTGGCTCTGCGCCGGCCATCTGTTCGACGTCGCCGTGGTCACGCCCGCCTTCCGCGACGGCCGCCTCGTGGCGCTGATCGGCACGGTCGGACATGTGGGCGATATCGGCGGCACCAAGGACAGCCTGCGCGCCCGCGAGATCTATGAGGAAGGCATCCAGATCCCGCCGATGATGCTGTATCGCGCGGGCGTGCCGAACGAGGACCTGCTGACGCTGATGGCGGAGAACGTCCGCAAGCACGAGGAAGTGCTGGGCGACATCCATGCCTTCGTCGCGGCCAACGCGATCGGCGCCGAACGTCTCGCCGCCTTCATGGCGGATTACGGCATGCACGACCTGCATGCCCTGGCGCAGGTCGTGCAGACCCGCAGCGAGCAGGCGATGCGCGCGGCAATCCGCGCCGTGCCCGACGGGGTGTACGAGTCGGAGATCTGGAACAATCCGCTCGGCGAGAAGCTGCGCTACCCGCTGAAGCTCACGGTGTCCGGCGACACGATCGAACTCGACTTCGCCGGCGCTCCGGCGCAGCTGCCGCAAGGCGGGCTGAACTGCACCTTCAGCTATACCGAGGCGCATGCGACCTACCCGCTGAAATGCATGCTGAGCCCGGACGTGCGTGGCAATGCCGGCTGCTACCGCCCGTTCACCGTCAAGGCCCCGGAAGGCTCGATCCTGAACTGCACCAAGCCCGCGTCGGTGAACCTGCGCACCCGCGTCGGCTGGTACCTGGCGCCCAACATCTTCCGCGCGCTCGCGGGCGCGGCGCCCGACCAGGTGCAGGCGGCGACCGGACTGCCGGTCGCGGTCAACATCTACGGCCGCGATCCCGCCGGCGCGGTCTACTCCGACCATTTCTTCATGGGCGGCGGGCAGGGCGGGTCGGCGCGCCGCGACGGCAAGTCGGCGCTGCTGTACCCGACCTCGGCCGCCAACACCTCGGTCGAGCTGCTGGAGACGCGCGCCCCGGTGCTGGTGATCGAGAAGACCTACGTCACCGATTCCGGCGGCCCCGGGGAGCATCGCGGCGGCTGCGGCGTCCGCACCCGGTTGCGCAAGCTGCATGACGACGGGTTGCCGACGCTCGCCTCGGTCTATCCGGAGGGCGTCGGCGTGACGGTGGCGGGGCTGCATGGCGGTCACGCCGGCGGCGCGGTGCGCGGCGTGGTGCTGGATCCGGCCGGCAACGTCACCCGCGACTGCGGCACCGGCGAGCTGGTCACCCTGACCGGTTCGGCGCAGATCGTCGAGGTCACGCTGGGCGGCGGCGCCGGGTTCGGCGATCCGCAGAAGCGTCCCGGTGACCGCGTGACCGAGGACGTCGCGGAAGGGCTGGTTTCCGCCGAAACGGCACGTGCGGTGTATGGCTGGCAGGGCGTGCAGGGCCAGGCCGCGGAGTAGGCGGCGCACGGCCTCCCGTTCGCCGTGCGGGACGCAGGGAAAAGGGGTGAGCGGGGATGACGCAAGGGGTGCCAAGGCCCCGGTCGCCCCCTCGCCCTGGCCCTCTCCCGCAAGGGGAGAGGGAACTCAAATTCGGGGACTTCACGCGATGAGCAGCACCACCGACACGCCGCGAGGTGCATCGCACCCGCGCTTCCTCGAGCCGGCCTCGCTGGCGCTGATCGCGCCGCTCTGCGTGGTCGGCGCGATCATCGGCGTGCAACTGATCGTCACACTCGGCATCACCGCCAACACCTCGCTGATCGGCGCGCTGGCCGGCATGGCGCTCGCCCGCATCCCGCTGGCCGCCTTCGCCCGCTACCGGTCGGTCCACGTGCAGAACCTGGCGCAGAGCGCCATCTCCGCCGCCACGTTCGGCGCCGGCAACGCGCTGATGCTGCCGATCGGCATTCCCTTCGTGCTGGGCCGGTCCGACCTGATCCTGCCGCTGTTCGTCGGCGTGTTCCTGGCCATGCTGCTCGACGGTTATCTGCTCTATCGCACCTTCGACTCCGACGTCTTTCCGGCCGATGCCGCCTGGCCGCCCGGCGCCGCCGCGGCGGAGGCGATCCGTGCCGGTGACGAGGGCGGTCGCAAGGCCGCGATCCTGGGCGCCGGCGTGCTGATCGGTATCCTCGGCAACTGGATCGCCGCGATCCCCATGTCGGCTTTCGGCGTCGCCTTCATCGGCAACATCTGGGCGCTGACCATGTTCGGCGTCGGCCTGCTGCTGCGCGGCTACTCGTCGACGCTGTTCTCCGGCCTGCTGCCGGGCGGCGACATCGCCAAGGCGTATATCCCGCACGGCATGATGGTCGGCGCCGGGCTGGTCGCGCTGGTGCAGGTGACGATGCTGATCCTGAAGCGCGAGCACGGCACCGGCGGCGCCCATCGCACGCCCGCGGAGGTCCGCCGCTCCCTCGGCCTCGGCGCGATCGGCTATGTCGCGATCGCGCTGGTGATCGCGCTGCTCGGCGGGCTGTGGGCCGAACTCTCCTGGCCGATGCTGCTGCTGTTCCTGGCCTATGCCGCCTTCGCCGCGCTGGTGCACGAGGTGATCGTGGGACTCGCCGCCATGCATTCCGGCTGGTTCCCCGCCTTCGCGGTCGCGCTGATCACGCTGGTGATCGGCATCCTGATCGGCTTTCCGCCGGTCGCGCTCGCGCTGCTGGTCGGCTTCTCGGCGGCGACCGGCCCAGCCTTCGCCGACATGGGCTACGACCTGAAGGCGGGCTACATGCTGCGTGGCCACGGGCGCGATCCCGGCTTCGAGCGGGATGGACGCCGCCAGCAGCTCCTGGCCGCGATGTTCGCCTTCGTGGTGGCGGGCGTCGTGGTGTTCCTCGCCTATCCCGGCTTCTTCGCGGCCAATCTCGTGCCGCCGGTCGACCGCGTCTACGTCGCGACCATCGAGGCGGGCGCCTCCTGGCATGTCGCGGAGGCGCTGGTGCTCTGGGCCATTCCCGGGGCAATCATCCAGTTCCTGGGCGGCCCGCGGCGGCAATTGGGCGTGCTGCTCTCGACCGGGCTGTTGATCGCCTTCCCGATCGCGGGCTGGGCGGTGCTGGCCGGCATCGCGTGCCGGCTGGTGTGGGAGCGTTTTGCCGGCGCCGAGGGCATGGAGGTGTTCGGCGCCGGAGTGATCGCGGGCGACTCGCTGTTCGCCTTCTTCACCTCGACCTGGAAGGCCCTGGTAAGATAGCGGCCGCTGGCGCCGATCAGGTCAGGACGCGCGCCGCGGGCAGGTGAATGCGGACGGAGGTCCCCTGGCCCTGCGTGCTCTCCAGGGTCAGCGTGCCCTCGTGCAGGTGCACGAGTCGCATCGCCAAAGGCAGGCCGAGGCCGATGCCGGAGCGGTGCCCGCCTCCGAGCGGAATGGCCTGCTCGAAGGGCAGCAGCACGCGGGCAAGATCCTCCGCCGCAATGCCGGTGCCGTCGTCGGCGACGACGAGCTCGAGGCCGCCATCCTCGCATCGCGCCGCGCTGATGCGGATCCGGCTGCCGGGCCCTGCGTATTTGATCGCGTTGTCGAGCAGGTTGAACAGCACCTGGCGGAGCCGCGTGTTGTCGCCGGCAACCGCGGGCAGGTCGTCTGGCACGACGGCCACCACCGACACATGGGCATCGGCCGCGGCGGGCTGCAGCAGGCGGACCACGCTTTCGATCAGCGCGCGCAGGTTGACCGGCTGGCGCAGCGTGGTGAGGCGGCCGGCATCCGCGCTGGCAAAGTCGAGCAGATCCTGGATCAGCGCCAGCAGGTGCCGCCCGCTGTCGTGGATGTCGGTCGCGTAGTTCCGGTATTCCGGTGCTCCCAGCGCTCCGAGCGGCTCGTCGAGCAGGAGGCGGGCGAAGTTGATGATGGCGTTGAGCGGGGTCCGCAGCTCGTGGCTGACATTCGCGAGGAATTGGGATTTCGCCGCGCTGACGCGTTCAGCCTCGGCCCGCGCCTGGTCCAATTCCGCCTGCAGCCGCTTCTGTTCGGTGATGTCGACGCGCAGCGCCACCCGATGACCGTCGGGCGTGTGGCTGACCCGGACCATGTACCACTTGCCGTTCGTGGTGTCCTGGATCTCTCGCGCCGGCACCCTGCGCTGCTCGATCTCCTGGATCCGCCGCGCAATGAACGCCGCCCGGTCGGTCTTGGCGCTGGGATCGACGGAGGCGCCGGCGTCGATCGAGCGTTCCAGCAGCGCCTCATACCGCTGGCCGACCAGCACATGGTCCGGCGGCAAATGCGGGAAATAGTCGTGATAGGCCTTGTTCGACAGCACGAACCGGCGTTCGGCATCGTAGACGACGATGGTTCCGTCGATCGCGTCGAGCACCTGGCGCAGGATCGCGTTCTCCCGCCGGAGGGCGGCGACGTCGGCTGTCTCGGACTCGGGGGCTGGCGGAGGGTCCGTCATGACATCGATGGTCCGTGCCACTGAGGGATCGGATATCCTAAACCAACACGCTGCCTCGGGCGCATTGCACGTCGTCGCTAGTCGATCTCGATGACGATCTTGCCCAGATGCCCCTGGCGGGTCATGTGGTGGTAGGCCGCGCGCGCCTCCGCGAACGGGAACACCCGGTCGATCACGGGCCGGATCGCATGCAAGGCGATGGCGCGGTTCATCGCCTGGAACATCTCGCGCGATCCGACATAGATGCCCCGCAGCATGAGCGTCCGCCGCAGGATCGGAGTCGGATTGATCTCGCCGCCCGTCAGCACGCCGATCAGATGGATCTGCCCGCCATGCCGGGTCGCCTCGATGGAGCGTGGCAGCGTGCCGGCGCCGCCGACCTCCACCACGTGGTCGACACCCCGCCCGTCCGTCAGCGCCAGCACGTCTTCCTGCCACTCGGGATTGGCGCGGTAGTTGACGCCGGACGATGCGCCGAGGGCGCGGGCGCGCGCCAGCTTCTGGTCGGAGGACGAGGTCGCGATCACCCGGGCGCCGGCCGCGTGGGCGAACTGCAGGGCGAAGATGGAGACGCCGCCGGTGCCCAGCACCAGCACCGTCTCCCCGGGCTGCAGCGGCCGGCCGCCATACAGCGCATTCCAGGCGGTCAGCGCGGCGCAGGGCAGGGTGGCGCCTTCGGTGAAGGACAGGTGATCCGGCAGGGGGACGACCCCGTCCTGGTCGAACAGCACGTAGTCCGCCAGCACGCCGTCGATGGCCCCGCCGCGGGAGGAGGCCACATGCGCCGGTTCGAGCGCGCCGCCCAACCAGGTCTGCATGAACAGGCCGGCCACCCGATCGCCGACCGCGACCCGGGTCACGTCGGGGCCGATCGCGACGACCTCCCCGGCGCCGTCCGAGAGCGGAACCAGGTTTTCCGGGATCGTGCCACGTGCCGGCTTGCCCGCCGCGACGTTCAGGTCGCGGTAATTCAGGCTGGCCGCCCGCATACGCACCAGGATCTGGCCGCGCGCCGGGGTAGGCGTGGGTTCGTCGGCGAGCTGCAGCGTGTCGATGCCGGCGGCTTTGGGAAAGCGGTAGACGCGCATGGCGGATCCCTCAGTAGCCGCGCGCGACGTCGAACCGATTCGGCATCGGCTGGCCGTCGCGCCAGGCCCGCAGGTTCTCGAGGAAGATGTCGAGGCTGTGCGGGTTGTAGGTTGCCGGATCATCGGCCGAGGTGTGCGGGCTGATGATCAGGTTGGGGGTGGTCCAGAGCCGGTGGCCGGCAGGGATCGGTTCCGGGGTGAACACGTCGAGCACCGCGCCGCCGAGGCGGCCGTCGTCGAGCATGTCGCAGACGGCATCCTGGTCGACCACCTCGCCGCGGGCGATGTTCACCAGCCCGGCGCCTTGCGGCAGCAGCGACAGGCGGCGCCGGTCCATCAGCCCGCGCGTCGCATCGGTGAGCGGGCAGGCGAGCACCAGCACGTCGGTCTCCGGCAGCACCGTGTCGAGATCGTCGGTGCCCACCACGCGGCTACAATGCGGATGGGGGCGGGGATGCACCCGCACCCCGGTCACGCGCATGCCGAAGCCGGCGGCGTTGCGGGCGGTGGCGCCGCCCAGCGTGCCGAGGCCAACCACCGTCAGCCGGTGCCTGGACAGGACGGTGCCCCAAATCTTCTGCCACTGCCCGGCGCGCTGGTTGGTGACCATCTCGGGGATGCGGTTCACCAGCATCAGCACCGCCATGATCGCGAACTCGCCCGACTTCGCGTCATGCGTGCCGCGGTTGTTCATCAGGATCATGCCGTCCGGGAGCCAGCCGAACGGCGCAAGCCGGTCGAGGCCGGCATTGGTCGCGAACAGGAGCGTGAGTCGCGGGGCGTCGGGCCGGGTGCGCGCCTCGGCGAAGTGGGTGCGGATGATCCCGGCGTCGCAGACCAGCGCCTCGGCCGTGCGTAGCGCGGCCTGGAGGTCGGCCTCGGTATCGCCGATCGTGACGTGGTGACCGGCGCCGATGTCGGGCGCGCGGGAGGCGGCCTCCTCCCACATCTGGCGGGAGAAGGCGAACAGCGGGTCGCCGGGCGTATTCTGCAGATGGATGTGCATGGTCCGCAGCGTCGCATGCCGGGGGGCGCGTGCCCAGACGGAAGCGACCTTCTTCGCCGCCGGCCGGCCCCCCTGCGCTCAGGGGCCGCGCCGCCGCATCCCGCCGCGTCCGCGCCGCTTCGACGGATCATAGCCGCCGCCCCCGGGGCCCAGCGGTTCGGGCGTCCGGTCCTTCCTGCTGGACGGTCGCATGGCGGCCGAGGGCATCGGCGGCGGTTCGAGTCCGAGGTCCAGCGCTTCCAGCCGCTTGATCTCGTCGCGGATGCGAGCGGCCTGCTCGAACTCCAGGTCCGCCGCGGCGGCGCGCATGCGCTTCTCGAGATCCGCGATCGAGGCCTTCAGGTCCTTGCCGACGAACTCGGCCGCGCCGGTGTCCTTGACCGGCGCCACGGTGACGTAGTCCTGCTCGAACACGCTCTCCAGCACCTTGCCGATCTGCTTCTTGACCGAGGTCGGGGTGATGCCGTGCGCTTCGTTCCAGGCACGCTGCTTGTTGCGGCGGCGTTCGGTCTCCTCGATCGCCACGCGCAGGCTGTTGGTCATCGTGTCGGCGTAGAGGATGACCCGGCCCTCCACGTTGCGGGCGGCGCGGCCGATGGTCTGGATCAGCGAGGTCTGCGAGCGCAGGAAGCCTTCCTTGTCGGCATCCAGGATGGCGACCAGCGCGCATTCGGGGATGTCGAGCCCCTCGCGCAGCAGGTTGATGCCGATCAGCACGTCGAACACGCCGAGCCGCAGGTCGCGGATGATCTCGATGCGCTCGAGCGTGTCGATGTCGGAGTGCAGGTAGCGGACCTTGACATTGTGTTCGGTGAGATACTCGGTCAGGTCCTCCGCCATGCGCTTGGTCAGGGTGGTGACCAGCACGCGGCCGCCCTTCGCCGCGACGGTGCGGCACTCGGCCAGCAGGTCGTCGACCTGGTGTTCCACCGGGCGGATCTCGGTCACCGGGTCGATCAGGCCGGTCGGGCGGATCACCTGTTCGGCGAACACGCCCCCGGTCCGCTCCATCTCCCACGGGCCGGGCGTCGCGGAGACGAACACGCTCTGCGGGCGGAACCGCTCCCACTCCTCGAACTTCAGCGGGCGGTTGTCGATGCAGGAGGGCAGGCGGAAGCCGAACTCCGCCAGGATCGACTTGCGCGCGAAGTCGCCGCGATACATGCCACCCAACTGCGGCACGGTGACGTGGCTCTCATCCACGATCAGCAGCGCGTTCTCCGGCAGGTACTCGAACAGGGTCGGCGGCGGGTCGCCCGCGTTGCGGCCCGAGAGATAGCGCGAGTAGTTCTCGATGCCTTTGCAGGAGCCGGTCGTCTCCATCATCTCGATGTCGAAGGTGGTGCGCTGCTGCAGGCGTTCGGCTTCGAGCAGCTTGCCTTCGGCAGTGAGCTGCGCGAGGCGCTCCTTCAGCTCGATCTTGATGTCGCGGATCGCCTGGGTGAGCGTCGGCCGTGGCGTGACGTAGTGGCTGTTCGCGTAGACCGTGATCTCGTTCAGGCTCGCGGTCTTCTCGCCGGTCAGCGGATCGAATTCGTGGATCGACTCGATCTCGTCCCCGAACAGGCTGACCCGCCACGCCCGATCCTCATAATGGCTCGGGAAGATGTCCACGACCTCACCGCGCAGGCGGAAGGTGCCGCGCTGGAACGCGGCATCGTTGCGGCGGTATTGCAGCTCCACCAGCGCCTTCGCCAGCGCGTCGCGATCGATGCGGCCGCCGGTCTCCAGCTTGGCCACCATCTTGGCGTAGGTCTCGACGGAGCCGATACCGTAGATGCAGGAGACCGAGGCGACCACCACGACGTCGTTGCGTTCGAGCAGTGACTGCGTGGCGGCGTGGCGCATGCGGTCGATCTGCTCGTTGATCTGGGCGTCCTTCTCGATATAGGTGTCGGTGCGCGGGACGTACGCTTCCGGCTGATAGTAGTCGTAGTAGCTGACGAAATACTCTACCGCGTTGTTCGGGAAGAACGACTTCATCTCGCCATAGAGCTGGGCGGCGAGGGTCTTGTTGGGCGCCAGGATCAGGGTGGGCTTCTGCACCGCCTCGATCACCTTCGCCATGGTGAAGGTCTTGCCCGACCCGGTGACGCCCAGCAGCACCTGGTCCCGCTCCTCGGCCTGCACGCCGCGCACCAGTTCGGCGATCGCGGTCGGCTGGTCGCCGGCGGGCTGGTAGTCCGACACGACCTCGAGCCGGCGCGTCAGCGGCTTGGCCGGCTGCTTCTGCGGCATGAACAGCATCGGCATGGCCGGCGGCGGGCGCATCAGGGTCTGGGACATGGCGGGGCTCCTCGGAACAGAGATGGACCTCGCGAGGCGTTGCGTCGAGGGGGCGCCCGCACGGACTCGGCAGGGCGAATCACACCCTACGGCATAGCTCACCCGGGCGGAACGAAGCATGACCGTTTCGGCCGAGGAGCCGAGCTTGGCGGGAAGGGACGATCACGAAAGCGAATCAGGCCGGAAATCCCGCGTCCGTTGGCGTGCCGCACGCAACGGAGCGATTGCCGCTTCGTTTGAACCTCCGGTCGGGCCACGCGGCGGGAAGGTCGTGGAGCGTCGCGCGGGCGGGTGTGCATGCACCATCACGGGGGCTGGCGGCCCGAGTTTACCTCATCGGAGACGAACATGCTGAAATGGGCTCTCATCTTCTTCGTGATTTCCATCGTCGCCGGATTCTTCGGCTTTTCCGGCGTGTCCGCGGCCTCGGCCGGCATCGCCAAGTTCCTGTTCTTCCTGGCGATCGTGCTGTTCCTGATCTTTCTGGTCCTGGCCTTCACCGCCGGCAGCATCATCCTCTGAAGCGGAACGCGTGCGTCGCGCCCCCGGCGCACGCGTCCTCACGCCGCGATCGGGCGTGCGGGTGGGAATGCCGGCAGCGTCCCGGTGCGACGGGGGCGATCGTCGCGCCGGGATCAGTCCCGGTCGACGACCGGCCAGGCGCCGTCCCATTCGAGCTTCAGCCAGCCGGCGAGCAGCCCGAGCTCTTCGTGCAGGGCGGGCAGGGTCTCGGGCGGCGCCTCCGGCTCCAGGTGCACGGCCGGGACGAGCAGGCGGCCCGCCTGGCGATCCGCCTTGGCATCGACGCGCGCGACGAGACGCTCGTTCAACAGGAAGGGCAGCACGTAGTAGCCGTGCTGGCGCTTCTCGGCCGGCGTGTAGATCTCGATCCGGTAGCGGAACCCGAACAGCCGTTCGGCACGCGTGCGTTCCCAGACCAGCGGGTCGAACGGGGCGAGCAGGGCCCGGGCGGTGATCCGTCGGGGACGACGGGCATCGCGGTGCACGAAGGCGGGCGGCAGGCCGGGCACCTGCACCTGGCGCAGCACCCCCTCCTCCAGGAGCGTCGCAATGGCCGGATCGCCGTCGGCAGGGGAGAGCCGGAAGTAGTCGCGGAGGTCCGCCGCGGTCGCGATCCCCAGGGCGGCGGCGGCGTGCGCGATCAGGCCGCGCCGCGCCGCGTCCTCCGGGGGCGTCGGCAAGGCCAGGACGGCCGGCGGGATCACCCGTTCGGTCAGGTCGTAGACACGCTCGAAGCTGCGGCGGCGGGTCGCGGTGGTCAGATGGCCGGCATAGAAGAGCCATTCCAGCATGCGCTTCGGCTCGCTCCATTCCCACCAGCCCGGCCGCCCATTCTCGAAGTCCGACGCAGCGAGCGGACCTTCGTCGCGGATGCGCGCGAGCAGCGCCATCGCTTCGGACCGTCGTTCGGTGGCGAAGACGCGCATGCGGCCGTAGCCGGCCTCGCCGCGATCCGCGCGCGCCATGCGCCAGCGGAGCAGGGGATGCAGCGAGAGCGGCAGAAGCGAGGCCTCGTGGGCCCAGTACTCGAACATGCGCCGCTCGCGGCGCGGCCCCCAGGCGGCGCGGTCGAGCCAGTCCGGGTCGTAGCTGCCGATCCGGGAAAAGGCCGGCAGGTAGTGCGCGCGGGCCAGCACGTTGACGCTGTCGATCTGGAACAGGCCGATGCGGTCGAGCGTGCGGCGAAACTGCGCGGCGGACGGCGTGGCGGGGCGCGGGTCGGCGAAGCCCTGGGCGGCGAGCGCGATGCGGCGCGCCTGGGCGAGAGTCTCGCGGGCGACACCGCCGGCCGCGACCGCCGACCTGGCCATGCTCAGCCCCTGCCGCAGGAGAGTTCGGCGTCGAGTTGTGCGGCCAGCGCGAAGAAGCGCTGGCGAACGCCGGCGGAATACGGGTTGGACCGCTCGATGGCCTGGAAGACTTCGGGGGCGTCGTAGCGGACCATGTCGACCGCCTGCATGATCAGCTCGAAGCTGCGGGTGGTCATGCGCGTGGGCAGCGGCTCCATCGACACCAGCACCTTCGCGATCAGGTGGGTGAGGCCCTGCACCGCCGCCGCCTCCCGGTCATGCTCTTCCGGCGTCGTGACGATGACCTTCAGCCGCAGCACCCGTCGCAGGAAGGCGGCGATGCGGCGGCCGCGGCTGCCTCGGATGGGGCAGACGGCGATCTTCAGGCCCGCGATTCCAGCGGCCGCGCTTTGCGGGCCGAACAGCGGATGGGTCGCCAGGATCTCGACGTGAGGCGGCAGGCCCGCGTTCATGATCTCGACCGGGAGCACCTTCACCGATCCCACGTCGACGACGAGCGTGCCTGGCAGCAGATGGGGCGCGAGTGCCGCGACCGCGTCGGCCAGGCGTGACACCGGGGTCGCGAGCACGACCACCGAACTCCGCGCCGCTTCATGCAGTTCGCTGCGCACGACGCCCGCGATGCCTGGCTCGATGTGGGGCTGGAACGGATCATAAACCCGCAGGTCCACATAGGGCGCAAGATGCTGCGCGACCAGGCGGCCGAAGGCGCCGAACCCGATGATGCCGACGGTGGGGCGAGAGGGGATGCGGGACGGAGATGACATGATGGCCTCGAAGGGGGGCGAGGCCGACGGTTGTCAAGGTGTTCCAACCGCCGACGACGCAGCGGTGGGCATGACGCGCATTCCACCACTACGGACGCGGTGCGTAATAGGGTCCATAGTGGAGGAGGGCGATCATGGTCGCTGTGTCTAGGGATAGCGCGGCATGCCGTCAACGCCTCGGCGGCACGCTCGTCCTGCCTCGGTCGCCGTGACCCTCACCGCGCCGCCTGCGCCGGACGACGCCGGCGGCGCGAGGCCCGGCGCCCTGGCTCAAGCCGCCCGTGGGACCGGGAAGGGCACCACGTTGCTGTCCGGGGCCGGCGTGAGCTGGCTTGCCACCAGGGTCGCGAAGGCGCCGCCCTGGCCCACCAGCGCGTCGAACCGCCCGCGTTCGGCGATGCGGCCCTGGTCGAACACCAGGATCTCGTCCGCATCCCGCACGGTCGAGAGCCGATGCGCGATCACGAAGGTGGTCCGTCCGGCCATCAGCGCCTTGAGCGCGCGGCCGACCTTGGCTTCGGTGGCGGCGTCGAGCGCGCTGGTCGCCTCGTCCAGGATCAGGATGCGCGGGTTCTTCAGCAATGCGCGGGCGATCGCGAGGCGCTGCTTCTGGCCGCCCGACAGCGTCGTGCCGCGCTCCCCGATCAGCGTGTCGTAGCCCTGCGGCTGGCGCAGGATGAACTCGTGTGCCTCGGCGAGGCGGCACGCCTGTTCGATCTCCGCCTGCGTCGCGTCGGGCTTGCCGACCAGCAGGTTCTCCCGGATCGAGCGATTGAACAGCAGGCTGTCCTGGAACACGACGCCGATCGTCTCGCGCAGGCTCTCGAGCGTGACCGCGCTGACGTCCTGCCCGTCGATGGTGATGCGGCCGTGGGTCGGATCCCACAGGCGCTGCAGCAGGCTCATGGCAGTGGTCTTGCCGGCGCCGGTCTGGCCCACCAGGGCGACCACGCTGCCGGGCGCCGCGGTGAAGCTCACGTCCCGCAGGATGGCGGGGCCGTTCGGGTAGGCGAAATCGACCTGCTCGAACGCAACGGCCCCCTCGGTGACCGCGAGCGCCGGGGCATTCGGCGCTTCGGGCACGCTGGAGGGCGCGTCGAGGATCGTAAAATAGGCGTCGAGCGTCGGGATGGCGGCGAACAGGCGGGCCACGAAGGACACGAGGCTCTCGAGCTTGCCCACGAGCAGGGTCGCGAGGCCCATGAAGGTGACGATATCGCCGACCTCCGCCTTGCCCTGCAGATGCAGGACGGTGCCGAGGACCACGATGGTCAGCATGGCGAGGGTGGATGCGCTGCGGGTCAGGATGCTGACCAGTGCCCACCAGCCGAGCACCGGAAACTGGTGGTCGATCACCTGCTGCTGCACCTCGGCGAAGCGACGCCGCTCGAGCCCGAGCCGGGTGAAGGCCTGGATGACGGTGACGTTGGCGAGGGCGTCCTGGGCCAGGGCTGCGAGCTTGTTGTGATAGGTCTCGGCGCCGCGCTGCTTGGACTCGGTGCGTGCGATCACCAGCGCCGTGAGCACGGCGAACACCACCACCAGCACGATCAGCGCGAGGGCGAGGCGCCAGTTCAGGATCAGGGTGAGCGGCAGGAGGACCAGCACGGAGACGAACGTCGTGCACTGGTCGCGGAAGAAGCCGAGCCAGAGGCCGAACAGGGAGTCTGCCCCGGAGAAGAAGATGCGCATCAGCGCACCCGAATGCATCTGCCCGTGGAAGGCGGGCGGCAACGCCAGGGCGTGGCCGAAGAACCGCGCCATCTCGTGCTTGCGCGCGCGGTGGGCCATGCGATCCGCGAGCAGCGCCACCAGCATGCTGGCGACGATGCCGGTCAGGCCGACGGCGGCCCAGG
This sequence comes from Rhodospirillales bacterium, assembly GCA_017304945.1. Classification (GTDB taxonomy): domain Bacteria; phylum Pseudomonadota; class Alphaproteobacteria; order Acetobacterales; family Acetobacteraceae; genus Rhodopila. The sequence goes on along the minus strand of JAFKLG010000083.1, from coordinate 32,004 downwards.
TGCCGAGGAGCCGGACGGCCTGGGGCCAGAGCTGATCGGTGGGGAGCTGCGTCGACCGGGTGAGCAGGTCGACGACCCAGCCGAACAGCACGGGGTCGAGGAAGGCGATCCCGGCGATCGCGAGGTTGGCGCTCGCGAGCAGGGCACCGGTTCGCCACTCCCGTCCGAGGAGCGAGATGGCGCGGCCATAGGTGGTGAGAAATCGCATGGCGGGGGCTGGGACGTTGGGGCGACGAGGCGGTTGAAGAACCGGTGTGCCTCGCCTGGGTCCGGTGTCACAGGACTGTGATGCCCCACCATGGCGGCATTGCGGCGTCGTTGCGATGTTTCAGCGGCGGCCGCGACCTCGCGCCGTCGTCGGCGTCACGCCGCCGACGACGGGCGGTTCGGGTGTCTAGGCCGTGTCCAGCCGGCCGGCACCAGCGGCGGCTTGCTCGATCGCCGTCGTGTCGCGGCCCTCGGCGTCGGGCTTCGGCGCCCCGCCGGCTTGCCCTTGTTCCTGAGACGCCTGTTCCTGGGACGCCGGACCCGTGACCGTGGTCTGGACGGCGCGCTCCGTCGCGGCGTCCTCCTCGCGACGTTTCGCCGTGCCCGGCGGCGCGGCATGAGCCGGACGCGCCTTGCGATTCATGTCTTCTTGCATGCGGTGCTCTCCTCGCCTCAGGCGATTGGCTGCGGCATTTCCGGTCCCGGCGGCGACAAGGGGGGAATGTCCGGCCCCGGCACGCCCGGCGACGGGGCCGGGACGTCCGGCCCCGGTCCTGGCACCGGCGCCGGATTGGGATCCGGCATCGGCCGCTCCGGCCCCGGGGTCGGAGGGGCGGCCGGGGTGGGGGAGCCAGGGACCTCCGGGCTTTGCGCGATCGGCAGCTTGATCTCGTAGGTATGCATGCCACCGGAACGTGCGGAGGCCATCGCCCGTTCCCCGCACCCGACCCGCCGCCGGCCTGCTCTCAACTCCGTGTCAAAGCCGGCAACGGCGTGACCGATTCCGCGCTCCACCCGCACGAGATCGGAGGGATCTGCATGAGCCGCGATAATGACGTGCCGGCCTTTGAAGGCCACAAGCCACAGGCTCGCCGCCTTGCGGAGAAAGCGCTCGACGCCTCCCGCGCCGGAGACGACACGACCGCCGACGCGTTGTTCGCCGAGGCCGACCGGCTCGACCCGGAAGCCGTCGCGGACGTGCTGGGAGAGGACGTGGCAACCGGCCAGCGCCGCACTTCCCGCAACCCTGCCCCCGACCGAGACGCCAGCAGCCCCGAGCAGGCGGGGATCGGCCGCACCGCGGCGCCGGGGCAGGGGTTTCGTACCTGGTCGGCGCGCGGCACCGCCGGAGCGCCGCGCACGCCACCCCGGCATCCGACCGCGCTCGCCATTGCGCTCGAGGTGAATGGGCAAACGCATGCACTCACGGTCGACGTGCGCACCACGCTTCTCGATGCGTTGCGCGATCACCTCGGTCTGAGCGGCACCAAGAAGGGGTGCGCCCTCGGCCAGTGCGGTGCCTGCACGGTGCTGATGGACGGCAAGCGGGTGAATGCGTGCCTCACGCTCGCCGTCATGGCGGACAGTCATCCGATCACCACGATCGAAGGGCTGGCCGAGGACGGCGCGCTGCATCCGGTGCAGCAGGCCTTCGTCGAGCATGACGCCTTCCAGTGCGGCTACTGCACGTCCGGCCAGATCATGTCGGCCGTCGGGCTGCTGACCGAGGGCCGGGGCGACAGCGACGCCGAGATCCGCGAGCAGATGAGCGGCAATCTCTGCCGCTGCGGCGCCTACGCCAACATCGTGGATGCGATCCGCGCGGCGAAGGAGGCCGTCTGATGCTGGCGTTCGGCTACGCGCAGGCCAAGGACCTGCCGATGGGGATCGAGCTGCTGCGCGACACGCCAGCGGCCCTGCCGATCGCCGGCGGCACCGACATCATCCAGTTGCTGCAGGAAGGCGTGATCGCCCCGTCGGAGCTGGTGGACATCAACCTGCTGCCGCTGCGTGGGATCGAACCGGCGGGCGAAGGGCTGCGGATCGGCGCGCTCACCCGGCTGTCGGAAATCGCCGACGATGCACGTGTGAAGGCGCGTTTCCCGGTGCTGGCCCGTGCCCTGGAGGAGACGGCCTCGCCGCAGGTGCGCAACATGGCGACCGCCGCAGGCAACCTGCTGCAACGCACGCGCTGCCTGTATTTCCGGGACGCCACGGTGCCGTGCAACAAGCGTGAGCCTGGCTCCGGCTGCCCTGCGATGGACGGCGAGAACCGGATGAACGCGATCTTCGGCGGCAGCTCCTCGTGCATCGCCGCCTATCCGGGCGACATGGCGAACGCGCTGCTGGTGCTGGATGCGGAGCTCGAGGTGCAGGGTCCGGACGGTGGGCGGCGGCTCGCAGTTGCCGACCTGCATCGGGAGCCGGGTGACACGCCGCATCTCGAGACCACGCTGCGGCCCTCGGAGATCATCACCGCGATCCATCTGCCGGCGACGCCGCGCAGCGCCAACTCGCACTACCTCAAGCTGCGCGACCGCGCGAGCTTCGAGTGGGCGCTCGTGTCGGTGGCCGTTGCGCTGGAGACCAAGGACGGGGAGATCCGCTCCGCGCGGGTGGCGGCCGGTGCGGTCGGCACGACGCCGTGGCGCCTCCCGCTGGTGGAGCGCCGGCTGGAACGTGGACGGCTCGACGAAGCTGCGGCAGTCGCCGCGGCCGAGGCAGCGACGCATGGCGCCAATCCGCGATCGCAGAATGCCTTCAAGGTGAAGCTGCTGCGCGCGGCGGTGCAACGGGTGCTGCTGATGGCGGGAGGCCTGGCATGAACGCGATCATCGGACAGCCCACGCCCCGCGTGGACGGGCCGGCCAAGGTCACCGGCCAGGCGCGGTATGCCGCCGAGTTCCGGCCGCACGGGCTCGCCTACGCCGCCCTCGTCACCGCCGCGATTCCACGCGGCAAGATCGCCGCGATCGACACGACGGAGGCGGAGCAGGCGCCCGGGGTGCTCGCGATCATCCATCACGAGAACTGCGAGCGGCTGCCCTACAACGAACTGGAGAAGCGGCCGCAGGTGGATGCCCAGTCGGGCGACCAGCTTCGCGTGTTCCAGGGACCGGAGGTGCTGTTCGTCGGCCAGCCGCTCGCGGTCGTCATCGCCGAGAGCCAACCGCAGGCGGAAGGAGCGGCGCGGCTGGTGCGCATCACCTACGAACTCGACGAACCCAGCACGCTGTTCCAGTTGGATGACGGCAAGCCGCCATCCGAGGGCAACGCGAAGGCGGGGCGCGTGCCGGAGAGCGAGCGCGGCAACGCGGACGCGGCCTTCGCCACCGCGCCGGTGCAGGTGGAAGTCTGGTGCAGCCATGCCCGCGAGCAGCACAATGCGATGGAGCCGCACGCCACGATCGCCGAGTGGGACGGCGACCGGCTGACGCTGTGGGACAAGTCGCAGTGGGTCGACAACGTGCGGCTGGAGATCGCCGCGATCTTCGGCATGGAGCAGGAGAAGATCCGCGTCATCTCGCCTTTCGTCGGCGGGGCGTTCGGGTCCGCCTTGCGCACCTGGCCGCATGTGACGATCGCCGCGCTCTGCGCCCGGCGAGTCGGGCGCGCGGTGCGGGTGGAGCTGACGCGCCGGCAGTGCTTCACCGCGATCGGCTTCCGCCCGATGACGCGCATGCGCGTGGCCTTGGGGGCGGACGCCGATGGCCGGCTCTTCTCGACCGTGCACGAGGCCTGGGGCCAGACCTCGATGTACGAGGAATACGCCGAGACCACGCTCGAACCGGCGCGCACCACGTATTCCTGCCCGAACGTGCGCACGAAATACCGCCTGATCGAGCTGAACACGAATAGCCCGTGCCCTATGCGCGCGCCCGGCCAATCGACCGGCACCCTCGGCGTCGAGATGGCGATGAACGAGCTCGCGGCGCAGATGGGCATCGATCCACTGGAGCTGCGGCGCCGCAACTATGCCGATCGGGACGAGAGTGCTGACAAGCCCTGGACCAGCAAGGCCCTGTGGCAATGCTATGAAGTGGGCGCCCAGCGCTTCGGCTGGACCACGCGCCCGCCGGCCGGGAGCCTGCGTGACGGACGCTGGCAGGTCGGCTGGGGCATGGCGACCGCGATCTACCATGCGGACCGCAGCGCGTGTACGGCGGGCGTGACGCTGTACGCCGATGGGCGGCTGGTGGTGCGCACCGCGACCAGCGACATGGGGCCCGGCACCTACACGGCGATGGCGCAGGTGGCCGCCGACACGCTCGCGTTGCCGATCGAGCGGATCGACGTGGAGATCGGCGACACCGAGATGCCGAAGGCGCCGGTCCATGGTGGCAGCATCACCATGGCAAGTGTCGGCTCCGCGGTGCGCGCCGCCTGCGAGGCGCTGCGGGACAAGCTCGTTCCGCTGCGCGGCAACGACAAGGACGCACCCGAAGCGGTGCTGCAGCGGCATGGGCTCGAGATGCTGCAGGCCGAGGCGGAGTCGAAACCCGGGAACGAATCGAAGGACTATGCGAGCGCGGCGTTCGGCGCCGTCTTCGCCGAGGTCCGGGTCGATCCCGCGCTCGGCATCCTGCGCGTGTCGCGGCTGGTGGGCGCGTATGACGTGGGCCGCGTGATCAACCCGCTGGTGGCGCGCAGCCAGTGCATCGGCGGCATGATGGGCGGCATCGGCATGGCGCTGCACGAAAGCGCCGAGTGGGACCCGGCGCTCGGGCGCGTGATGAACGCGAACCTCGCCGAGTACCTGGTGCCGGTCTGCGCGGACACGCCGGCCCTGGACGTCTCCTTCGTCGGCGAGCCGGACCTCGTGTTCAACCCGCTCGGCGCCAAGGGACTGGCCGAGGTGGCGCTGTGCGGTGTCGCGCCGGCGATCGCGGATGCCGTGTGGCACGCCACCGGGCGGCGGTTCCGCGACATGCCGATCCGGGTGGAGGACATTCTCGGCGAGGACTGAGGTCGGGCTTGCCTTCCATAGAGGTGGACGGGAATGTTGCGGCGCTTGCGTCGCTTCCTTCCCGTCCTGCCGGTTTTGGCGACACGCCCGCGCGCGTGCCGGCAGGTTTCGCGTGCGAAAGGTTTGAACCTGCGTGGCTGACATCCTGGACTTGCTGAGTGACGCGCGGGTGCACGTCACGCTGGTCGGCGGCTTCATTCTCGCGGTCTGCGCGACGGTGCACATCCTGCTCACCAAGCGCGAGGTCGCCTCCGCCGTCGGCTGGATCGGTCTCGTCTGGCTCGCATCGTTCCTCGGTCTGGCGATCTACCTGGTGTTCGGCGTCAACCGCGTCCGTCGTCGCGCCCGCCAGGTCCGCGGCACCGCGGGAGACCTCGAGGCAGGCAATCGCGGACACTCGCTCGAGGTGCCCGACGGCCTCGCTGCGCTCGGCCGAGGGGTTGGCCGCATCACCGGGGCGCCGCTGGTGCGGGCCTCCGACGTGGTGGTGCTTCACAACGGCGACGAGGCCTATGCGCCGATGCTGGCGGCGATCGAGGCCGCGCGGCACAGCGTGGGCCTGTCCTCCTACATCTTTCGCAACGATGTGTGGGGCGGTCAGTTCATCGAGGCGTTGATCGCCGCGCATCGACGCGGCGTCGCCGTGCGGGTGCTGATCGACGGCATCGGCGGCGGCTGGCTGCTGTCCCCAACCTATCACCGGCTGCGGCGTGCCGGCGTGCCGGCCGCGCGGTTCATGCACTCGCCGCTGCCGTGGCGAATGCCGTTCATCAATCTCCGCTGCCACAAGAAGATCCTCGTGGTGGACGGGACGCACGGCTTCACCGGCGGGCTGAACATCGGTGACGAGAACGTCGCCGCCACGCGTCCCGCGCACCCCGTGCAGGACATGCATTTCCGCATCGAAGGACAGGTTGTCGGGCAGCTTGCCCGTGCCTTCGCCGCGGACTGGCAGTTCGCCACCGGGGAGGAGCTGACGGGCGAGGCCTGGTTCCCGCGCATCCAGGAAGAGGATGGCGTGCTGGCGCGGGTGATCGACTCCGGACCCGACGAGGACATCGAGAAGGTGGAGTTCGCGGTCCTGCAAGCCGTGGCCTGCGCCCGGCAGACGGTGCAGATCATGACGCCCTATTTCCTGCCCGACGAGCGCCTGGTGACCGCGCTGGCATTGGCGGCGATGCGGGGTGTGGCGGTCGAGGTGATCCTTCCCGAACGCGGCAACCATATCCTGGTGGACTGGGCAAGTCGCGCGAATGTCGGGCCGCTGCTCGATGCCGGCGTGCGGCTCTCGCAAAGCCCGCCGCCGTTCCACCATGCCAAGCTGATGGTGGTGGACGGCGTCTGGTGCCTGATCGGGAGCTGCAACTGGGATATCCGTTCGTTCCGGCTCAATTTCGAGCTGTGCGTGGAGATCTACGACGAAGGCTTGGCCCGGGTGCTGGGCGCGGTGATGACAGGCGCGCGCGGGGCGGCGCTCACCGCGGAAGACATCGCGCGACTGCCGCTGCCGATCCGCCTGCGAGACGCGGCAGCGCGGCTGATGCTGCCGTATCTCTGAACAACCCGGGCTGGGGTGGGCGGGCGCACCTGGGTGGCGCACTTGACGCCCGCCCTGCCGCCTGCAAGAGCGGTTGGCATGGCCGGCGACGGCCGTGTGCCGGCACGCCGCGTCCGCGTTGGCTTGGGCGACCGGACGCTGCCTGGGGGACACCGCCTTGACACCTCCCGACCGCCACTATGATTGCCTGATCGTCGGCGCGGGCATCATCGGTCTCGCCCACGCACTCGCGGCCCGCCGTGCCGGGCTACGCACCGCCGTGCTGGACCGCGAGGCGCGCGCGATCGGGGCCTCGGTGCGCAATTTCGGCTTCGTCACGGTGACCGGGCAACCCGAGGGGATCACCTGGCGCCGCGCCCGCCGATCCCGCGACGTCTGGGCCGAGATCGCGCCGCTGGCGGGGATCGACGTGCTGCAGCGCGGCTTGCTGATGTGCGCCCGCCGACCCGAGGCCGTCACCGTGATCGAGGAGTTCGCGGCTGGGGCGATGGGGGAAGGCTGTCGCGTGCTGCGCGGCAATGCGCTCGCGGCGCATCGGCCGGCGCTGCGCGGTGACCTGCTGGCCGCCTTGCACAGCCCGCACGAACTCCGGGTGGAAAGCCGGGAGGCGATCCCGCGCCTGACCGCCTGGCTGCAACAGGCGCATGACGTCGCGCTGTTTCCGCGCGTCGCCGTGCACGCGGTCGACACCGGCCGCGTGGAGACCTCCGCCGGCCGCTTCACCGCCGACCACGTGGTGGTCTGCCCCGGCCCGGACCTCGTCACCCTGTTCCCCGAGGTGATCGCCCGGCGCGAGGTCACGCTGTGCAAGCTGCACATGCTGCGGGTGGCCGCGCCCGGCTTCGTGCTGCCCGCGCCGGTGATGAGCGATCTCGGGCTCGTCCGCTATCTCGGCTATGCAGGCTGCGCCTCGCTGCCCGCTTTGCGGTCGAGGCTCGAGGCGGAGCAGGGCGCCTGGCTCGCCGACGGCATCCACCTGATCGCGGTGCAAGGCGCGGACGGCTCGCTGGTGGTGGGGGATTCGCACCACTACGACGCCTCGCCCGACCCGTTCCAGCCGCGCGCGGTGGACGACCGCATCCTGGCAGAACTCTCGGCCGTACTCGACCTGCCGCGTCCCGAGGTCATCGAGCGCTGGACCGGCCTCTATCCGTCTGGCCCCGACGTCGCATTCCGGGAGGCGGCGCTGCCAGGCGTTCGGCTAGTGATGGTGACCAGCGGCACCGGCGCTTCCACGGGCTTTGCCCTGGCCGAGGAGACCATCGCCGATCTGCTGGGGCAGCCGGCGCCCCCGCATCAGGAGGCCGCATGAGACTGCAAGCCGTCATCCTCGATTGGGCGGGTACCGTGATCGACCACGGCAGCCGCGCACCGATGGGCGCGTTCGTCCGTGCGTTCGCGCAGTTCGGGGTGGCGATCGACATTGCGGACGCACGCGGGCCCATGGGCATGGCGAAGTGGGACCACATCCGCGCGGTCGGCCATGCCCCCAAGGTTGCCGCCGCCTGGCGCGCGCGCCACGGCCGCGACTTCGCCGAAGCCGACGTGCAGGCGATCTTCGAGGTGTTCGAGCCGATGAACGTCGCCGCGGTGCGCGACCATGCCGACCTGATCCCGGGCGCCGTCGCCGCCATCCAGGCGGTGCGCGCCAAGGGGCTGCTCGTCGCCGCCACGACCGGCTACACCCGGCCGATCCTCGATCAGGTGGCGCCGATCGCCGCCGCGGCCGGCTATGCGCCCGCGTTCACGGTGTGCGCCGGCGACCTGCCGGCCGGGCGGCCGAGCCCGCTGATGATGTGGTACGCGATGGCGAAACTCGGGGTTTGGCCGGCGGAGACCGTGGTGAAGGTGGACGATACCGCGCCCGGCATCGGGGAGGGGGTTGCGGCGGGCACCTGGACGATCGGCCTCGCCTTGACCGGCAATGCCGTCGGCCTGTCCGCCGAGGAACTCGCGGCCCTGTCGGACGCGGAGCGCGCACCCTTGCGCGCCAAGGCGGAGGCGGAACTCTTCGCGGCCGGCGCCGATCTGGTGATCGACAGCATCGCGGACCTGCCCTCGGCGCTGACCACGATCGAGGCGCGGCTCGCCGCTGGGCAGAAGCCGAACCAAGGTCGCTGACCGCGACCGGGCAAAGGGGAAACGGACAATGGCAAATAAGCCGCTGACGGGCATCCGGGTGGTGGATGCCAGCCGGGTGCTGGCTGGCCCGTATTGCGGCCAGTTGCTCGCCGATCTCGGCGCCGACGTCGTGAAGATCGAGGCGCCGTCGGGTGACGAGAACCGCAACTGGGCACCGATCGTGGGTGGCGAGAGCGCATCCTTCCTCGCCGTCAATCGCGGCAAGCGCGGCGTCACGCTGAACCTGCAATCGCCCGACGGCCAGGACGTGTTGCAGCGCCTGATCGCCAAGGCCGACATCCTCCTCCACAACTTCCTCCCCAGAACCGCCGCGCGGCTCGGCATCGACCCCGATGCGCTGCTCGCGCGGCACGAGCGGCTGATCGTGTGCAGCATCAGCGCCTATGGAGCGGCTGGCCCGATGCGGGAGAAGCCGGGCTATGACGGCATCCTGCAGGCCTTTTCGGGCCTGATGGCCGTCACCGGTGAGGCGGACCGTCCGCCGGTGCGGATCGGCGCGTCCGTGGTGGACATGTCGACCGGCATGATCGCGTTCGGCGGCATCATGACCGCGCTGTATGCCCGTGCGACCGGCGGCGGGGAGCGGCACGTGCGCACCTCCCTGCTGGAGACCGGCATCTCGCTGATGGGCTTCCACGCGGTCGGCTGGCTGCAGGGCGGCGTGCTGCCGCAGCGGCAGGGGTCGAGCCTGTCCAACCTGGTGCCGTATCAGGCGTTCCGCTGCGCCGACGGGGAGATCATGACCGGCGCGCTGAACGATGCCGTCTGGCGCAAGCTGTGCGAGGTCGTGGAGCGGCCGGACCTGCGCGACGATCCGCGCTATGCCGGGGCCGACCAGCGCCTGGACCATCGCGCGACGCTGGTGCCGATCTTCGAGGCGATCTTCCGCACCCGGCCGGCCGCCGAGTGGATCGCGCGGCTCGAGGCGGCGGGCGTCGCCGTCAGCCGGATCAACACGCTCGACCACGTCTTCGCCGATCCGCAGACGCGCGCGAACGGCATGGTCGTGGAGGCCAGCCGCGGCGATGCCGTCATGCCGTTGGTCGGCATGCCGTTCAAGCTGGGGGAGGAGGCGGGCGCAGCCTCCGAGGCGCCGCCACGCTGCGGCGAGCACACCGAGACGGTGCTGCGGGACTGGATCGGGATGGAGGCCGGGGAGATCGCGCGGTTGCGGCAGGTGGGCGTGATCTGAGCGGGGCAGCTGGGTGCGGCGGAGTGTTCGCGTCTGCCCGGTTTCACATCCTCTAGCCGGCTCGCCGTCCGCTCGCTAAGAACGCAGCATCGTGTCGAAAGGCTGCAGGATGCCCCACGGACAGGTTCAAGCCAGGGAGCGGGCTGTCACCGCAATGCTGCCCGTCCGTCTTCGTCGTCGCACCCGCTGCGAGACCCTGCGCCGCCGCGTCTGACGCGGCCGGGCCGAGGCGCCTTGCGCCATGAACCCGTTCTGGATCCTGCACACGGGCCGGCTGCGTTTGACGCCGGTCGGCGGCTCCGACCTCGCCGACCTGGAGGCGATCAAGCGCGACCCGCGCGTCTTCGCGATCATGCTGGGCGGCGTGCGCAACGCGGCGCAGACCGCCGACGAACTCGCGCACGACATCATCGCCTGGGGCGCGCATGGCTACGGCATCTGGACCATCCGCGAACATCCCGGCGGCGGGTTCGTCGGCCTGACCGGGCTCGAGGACCGTCCCGACGGCCGCGGCGTCGCGCTGCGCTTCGCGCTGTGGCCGGAGGCGCAGGGGAAGGGGTACGCACGGGAAGCCGCGGGCGCCGCCTTGCGCTTCGGCCACGACCGCGCCGGGCTCCGCCGCATCATCGCGGTGGCGCGGGAGAGCAATTTCGCGAGCCGCACCGTGCTGGGCGGGATCGGCATGTCCGAGTGCGGCAGCTTCGAGCAGGGCGGTCACCGCATGCTCGTCTATGAAAGCATCGCCGAACCGGCGAGCTGAGACCGGATGGCCGAACCCGCGAGCTGACCCGGGTCAGGCCAGCTCTCGCGCGAGATCCCGCAACGCGTTCTGCAGCACCTCGGCGACGGTCGGGTGATAGAATGGCCAGGTGAGCGCCTGGGCGACGGTCACATGCGCCGCCACCATCGCGGCGACGAGATGGGCGAGGTGCTCCACCCCTGGACCGATCATCTCGGCCCCGGTCACCACATGATCGGTCCGCCGAGCAGATAGACGGATCACGCCCGCGGCGCGGTCGTCGATCAGGGCGCGCCCGGACTCGAAGCGCGCGGTGCCGATGGCATGGCCGCGCCCGCGCGCTCCCAGCGTGGCGAGATCCGGGTCGGCGAAGGTGATGGCGAGGGCGGGCGGCGCGGCGGCGCGCGTCAGGGGCGGCAAGCGGGCCGCGTTGCCCCCGGCCAGCTCTCCCTGGCGTGCGGCCTCATGCAGCACGGGGGCCAGGTGCGTGACATCTCCGGCCATGAAGATCGCGGAGTCGCCGCAGCGCAGCGTCCCGGGGTCGAGCGGCGGCATCCCGTGCGCGTCGAGCGGCAGGCCGGTCGACGCGAGGTCCAGGCCGGCCAGGCTGGGCGGCCGTCCGGCAGCGACCAGGATGCGCTCGAACCGCGCCGATCCGCGATCCGCTTCGCCCGACCACTGCAGCCGGTCGCCCGCGACACGCACCTCCACGCCGAGATGCAGGTCGAGTTCGCGGCCGAAGACCGTGCGGGCGCAGGCGGCCACCTCCGGGTCCCGCGCACCACCGACCTGCTCGCCCGTGTCGAACAGGGCGGTGCGCACGCCCAGCCGCGCGAAGGCGAGACCGAGTTCCAGGCCGAGCGGACCGGCGCCGATGACGGCGAGGGAGGCGGGGAGCGTGTCGAGTTCGAAGACCGATTCGTTGGTGAGCAATCGGTCGCCGGCGGCGGCGAGGGCCGGCGGGATTTCCGATCGCGCCCCGGTGGCCACCACCACGGCCCGCGCGGTCACCTCCAGCCGTTCATCGACCCGGAGCGTGGTCGGTCCGACGAAGCGGGCACGGCCGCTGATCTTGTGGGTCTCCGGGATACTGGCAAGTTCGCGGAAAATGTCGTCCAGGAAGCGCGCGCGCATCTCCCGCACGCGGGCCATCACGGCCGGACCATCGATGCGGATTTCCGGTGCCGACACACCGAATACGGCGGCATGCCGCACTTCGCGCGCGGCATGCCCGGCGGCGAGCAACAGTTTGGAGGGCATGCAGCCGGCGCGGACGCAGGTCGTGCCCCAGTCGCCGGCCTCGATCAGCACTGCCCTGGCGCCGGCGCCCGTCGCGGCACGATAGGCATTCATGCCCGCGGTTCCGGCCCCGATCACCGCAACATCGGTCCGCAGCGTTTCCATGCAGGCTAAGCGCAACGGCCGCCGTCCCGTTCCCGTCACTTCTGCGCAAGATCGCCCCCCTCGATCCGCGGCGTGTCACAGTGCGGTCGGCAACGAGAGGTGACGATGGCTCCGAACGCCCCAATCCGCGTCGGCATCGGCGGCTGGACGTTCCCGCCCTGGCGGGAGACGTTCTACCCGCCCAAGCTGCCGCACGCGCAGGAACTCGCCTATGCCGCGCGCCACCTGACCGCGATCGAGGTCAACGGCACCTTCTACCGCACCCAGTCTCCCGACAGTTTCGCCCGCTGGCACGACGAGACGCCCGACGGCTTCGTCTTTGCGCTGAAGGCGCCGCGCTACGCGGTGAACCGGCGCGTGCTGGCCGAGGCTGGTCCCTCGATTGAACGCTTCGTCGCCAGCGGCCTGCTGCGCCTCGGCGACAAGCTGGGCCCGATCAACTGGCAGCTCGCGCCGACCAAACGCTACGAGCCGGAGGATTTCGCGGCGTTCCTCGACCTGCTGCCGCCATCGCATGAGGGCGTGCGCCTGCGTCACGTGGTGGAACTGCGCCACGAGAGCTTTCTCTGCGCCGAGGTGGTTGCGGCGCTGCGGGCCCGCAACATCGCCGCGGTGCTGGCCGACAGCGACACGCATCCGTTGCTGGCCGACCCCACCGCCGATTTCGTCTACTGCCGCCTGCAGCGGAGCCGGGAGGGCGAGCCCACCGGCTACCCCGCCGCGGAGCTGGATCTCTGGGCGCAGCGGCTGCGCGCCTTCGCAGCGGGGAAGGGGGCGGCAGGGAAGGGGACGGGAGGGAAGGGGACGGCATCGGGCACGCTGCCGGACCTGCCGCTGCTCGCCGGTCCGGACCCCAAACCCGCGCCGCGCGAGGTATTTGCGTTCTTCATCAACGGCCACAAGCCGAAGGCGCCGGCGGCGGCGATGGCGTTGATCGAGCGGCTGCGCTGATCCGGAGCAGCAGCGTTGCTGATCGGGACTGCGCATGACGTCGGCGGGGCGGTGACGTGCGAAAACAAGGACATACGGCCGCCCCGCCCAGTGCTCGGCTCCCTCAATCTCGCGCCGTGCCGGCATGACCCGGCTTTACAACGCCCCTCGCTCCCCGCCATGGATGAAGGACCGGCCGCCGCGCCGCGGCCGTCTCGGAGGATCAAGCGCATGAGCACGACCACCCAGAAGCCCCGCGGCCGTCAGTTCTTCGCCAACCCGGGGCCGACCAACATCCCGGACAGCGTGCTGCGTGCCATGGACCGGCCGAGCATCGACTTCAACGATACGGAGTTTGCCCCGGTCTACGACGGCGCGTTCGACGGCGTGCGGCGCGTGCTGCGGACCACGCAGAGCCTGTTCATGTACAACGCCTCCGGCCATGGTGCCTGGGAAGCGAGCCTGACCAACCTGCTGTCGCCAGGCGACACCATCCTGGTGCTGGAGTCGGGCTACTTCTCCGAGGAATGGGGCACGATGGCGCGTAGCCACGGGCTCGAGGTGCGGGTGCTGGAGGCCGATTGGCGCCAGGGCGTCGACATGGGCGCGCTGCGCGGCGTGCTGGCGGAGGACAAGGCGCATACGATCCGCGCCATTTGCGCCGTCCACAACGAGACGGCGACCGGGCTGATGCTGCCGCTCCAGGAGATCCGCGCCGCGATCGACGCGGCCGCGCACCCGGCGCTGTTCCTGGTGGACACGATCTCCTCGCTGGGCTCGCTCGATTTTCGCATGGACGAATGGAAGATCGACTGCGTGGTCGGCGGCAGCCAGAAGGGGCTGATGCTGCCCACCGGCATGAGCTTCACCGGCGTGTCGGAGAAGGGCTTGGCCGCTCACGCGCAGGCGAAGCTGCCGCGCTACTACTTCGATTGGACGCTGATGGGAAAGCGGCCGCAGAAGAGCTTCATCGGCACCATTCCCACCTCCATGTTCTACGGCCTGCGCGAGTCGGTGCGGCTGCTGGAGGAGGAGGGGCTCGAGAACGTCTATGCCCGCCATCACCGGCTGGCCGAGGCCACGCGCCGCGCCGTGCAGGTCTGGGCGGCCAATGACGGGCCTCAGCTCTTCTGCACCAACCCGGCGCGCGCGTCCGACAGCGTGACCGCGGTGCTGATGCCGGAGGGACACGACCCCGAAGCGGTGCGCCGCATCGCCCGCCAGCGCTTCAACGTCTCCCTGGGCGGCGGCCTGGGCAAGCTCAACGGCAAGATCTTCCGCATCGGCCATCTGGGCGACCTGAACGAGCCGATGGTGCTGGGCGCGCTGTCCGCCGTGGAGATGGCGCTGCGGATCGCCGGCGTGCCGCATGGCCGTGGTGGGGTGGAAGCGGCGATGGACTATCTCGCGTCCTGATCGCGCCGGCTGGACCAATGCCGGTGCGCCGCCGCTGGCCGGAGCTGCGCATCGTGCTGCCCTTCGCCGCGGTCGCCGCGGCGCTGTGGGCGTTCGTCTGGCTTGCGGGCGAGGTGGTCGACGGCGACACGACCCGCTTCGACCGCCATCTCCTGCTGGCGTTGCGCAGCCCCGCCGATCCCTCCGACCCGCTGGGGCCGCTGTGGTTCGAGCAAATCGCGCGCGACGTGACCGCGCTCGGCAGCGTCGCCGTGCTGACGCTGGTGACGGTGTCGGTGCTGACCTACCTGGCGCTGGCGGGCCGACGTGCGGCGGCGCTGCTGGTCGGCCTGTGCGTCGGCGGCGGGTGGGTGGTGACCGAGATCCTCAAGACGATCTTCGCGCGCCCGCGCCCCGACCTGGTGCCGCACGGCACCTCGGTGTTCAGCGCGAGTTTCCCCAGCAGCCACGCGGCGATGTCGGCGGTGGTGTATCTGACGCTGGGGGCGTTGCTCGCGCGGGTCGAGCCGGGCCGCGGGACGAAGCTGTTCCTGATGGGCGGCGCGGTGGCGTTGACGTTGCTGGTGGGTGTGAGCCGCGTGTACCTCGCGGTGCATTGGCCGAGCGACGTGGTCGCCGGGTGGACGGTCGGAGCTGGGTGGGCGGTGCTGTGCTGGAGCGTGACGCGTGCGCTGCAACGCCGCGGGCGGGTGGAGAAGGACACCGGCGGCAGGAACGGCGCGAGCGGCGAGGGCCCCCCTCCTGTCGTGGGAGGTGGTTAGGAGGCGGGGGCCGTGGGGGTTGCCCGGGAGTGTGCGACCGCCCCGATCGCCCCTCACCCCGTCCCTCTCCCGCGAGGGGAGAGGGGGCGTGCGGGTGAGGGCGGCGGCTCATCCGGTCCTCGCCCCGCGTGGGTGAGGGGGCGGCGGTTCAGGCGTTCAGCTTGTCGAGCTCGCGCAACAGCGCTTCGCCCATCACCGACGTGCCGACGCGGGCGGTGCCGGGCGCCATGATATCCGCCGTCCGCAGGCCGGACTTCAGGACGTTCACGCAGCCCTTCTCGATCAGCGCCGCATCTTCCTCCATGCCGAAGGAATAGCGCAGCAGCATCGCGAAGCTCAGCACCTGGGCGAGCGGGTTGGCGATTCCCTTGCCGGCGATGTCGGGCGCGCTGCCGTGGATGGGTTCGTAGAGCGCGAAGCGCTTGCCCGAGGGCTGCTTCGCCCCCAGCGTGGCGGAAGGCAGCATGCCGAGGCTGCCGGTCAGCATGGAGGCGAGATCGGACAGCAGGTCGCCGAACAGGTTGCTGGTGACGATCACGTCGAACTGGCGCGGATTGCGCACGAGCTGCATGGCGCAATTGTCGGCGTACATGTGGGACAGCTCGACATCGGGGTATTCACGCTGGTGCAGGGCGGTGACCGTCTGGCGCCAGAACAGGCCCGACTGCATGACGTTCGCCTTCTCCACGCTGCAGACGCGGTTCTGCCGCTTGCGCGCAAGGTCGAAGCCGACGCGCGCGACGCGCTCGATCTCGGCCGTGGTGTAGGTCTCGGTGTCGTAGCCGCGCTTGCTGCCGTCGGGCAGCGTCTCGACGCCGCGCGGCTCGCCGAAATAGATGCCGCCGGTGCTCTCGCGCACGATCATGATGTCGAGCCCGCGCACCACGTCGGGCTTCAGCGTGGAGGCGTCGACGAGCGGGTCGAACACGGTGGCGGGGCGCAGATTGGCGAACAGGTCGAGTTCCTTGCGCAAACGCAGGATCGCGAGTTCCGGGCGCAGATGGAAGCCGAGTTTCTCCCATTTCGGGCCGCCGACGGAACCGAACAGGACGGCATCGGCGTCCTTTGCCTTTTCGATCGTCTCGTCGGTGATCGGCGTGCCGCGCGCGTCGATGGCAGCGCCGCCGACCAGGTCCTCGGCGATGTCGAAGCTCACCATGCGGCGCCGGTCCATCCAGTCGATCAGGCGGCGCACTTCGCGCATGACCTCGGGGCCGATGCCGTCGCCCGGCAGGATCAGGAGTTTCTTGTTCGCGGGCATTACGGCGTCACCTCATGGGGTTGCGGGGAAGTGGTCGTGTCCAGGCCCCTGCGGGCCGTTCGTTCTGTCATGGCGGCGCGGGCCGTTCGTTCTGTCATGGCCGGCGCGGGCCGCTCCTTCTGTCATAGCCGGCGCAGGCCGTTCGTTCTGTCATGGCCGGCGCAGGCCGCTCCTTCTGTCATGGCCGGCGCAGGCCGGCCATCCATGACTTTGCTGCGTGGCCCTGGGAAGTCGTGCATGGCCGGCCTGCGCCGGCCATGACACGGGAGCGCGGCCTGCGCCGGCCACGACATGGGAGCGCGGCTTGGGCCGCCATGACACGGGAAGCGCGGCCTGCGCCGGCCACGACACGCGAACGAGTGCCTGCGCCGGCCATGACAGAAGGAGCGGCCCGCGCGGGCCACGCACCAGGACCACGCGCCATCGTCCCAAGATCGCGCCCTCCGGCAGCGACACGTGCCACCTCAGCCGGTGGTGGCGGGGATCCAGGGCATCTCCGCGCGGCGCGTCGCCTCGTAGCTGTCGATCTTCGGCGCGTGCTGCAGCGTCTGCCCGATGTCGTCGAGCCCGTTGAGCAGCAGGTGCTTGCGGAACGGGTCGATCTCGAACGCGATCTCCTCACCGTTCGGACGCACGACGACCTGCCGCTCCAGGTCCACCGTGATCCGCGCGTTGCCGCCCAGCTTGGTGTCTTCCATGAGCTGGTCGCACACGGCCCGCGGCAGGCGGATCGGCAGGATCCCGTTCTTGAAGCTGTTGTTGAAGAAGATGTCGGCGAAGTCGGGCGCGATCACGCAGCGGATCCCGAAATCCAGCAGCGCCCACGGCGCGTGCTCGCGCGACGAGCCACAGCCGAAATTCTCGTGCGCGATCAGGACCTGAGCCTCCCGATAGGGCGGGCGGTTCAGCACGAAATCCGGGTTCTCGGACCCATCCTTCCGATAGCGCAGCGAGTCGAACAGATGCACCCCAAGTCCCGACCGCTTGATCGTCTTGAGGAAGCGGGCCGGGATGATCTTGTCGGTGTCGACATTGGCCATCGGCAGCGGGGCCGCGATGCCCGTGAGCGTGGTGAACTTGTCCATATGCGTCCTCCTCAGCCCAGTTGCCGCACGTCCGCCAGCCGGCCGGTGACGGCGGCCGCGGCGGCCATCGACGGCGACACCAGATGGGTGCGCCCGTTCGGCCCCTGCCGTCCCTCGAAGTTGCGGTTCGAGGTGCTGGCGCAGCGTTGGCCGGGCGTCAGCTTGTCCGGGTTCATGCCCAGACACATGGAGCAGCACGGCTCGCGCCACTCGAACCCGGCCTCGAGCAGGATGCGGTCCAGCCCTTCCTGTTCGGCCTGGCGCTTCACCAGGCCCGAACCCGGCACCACCAGGGCCTGGACCCCGTCGGCCACCTTGCGGCCCTTCGCCACCGCGGCCGCCGCGCGGATATCCTCGATGCGACCGTTGGTGCAGGAGCCGATGAACACGACGTCGATCGGCACGCCTTCCAGCTTCTGGCCGGGCGCCAGGCCCATGTAGTCGACCATGCGCTGTGCCTGCTCGCGCAGGCCGGGATCGTCGATCTCGGTCGGATCGGGGACGGCGCCGGTGATCGGGACCACGGCACCCGGCGTGGTGCCCCAGGTCACCATCGGCGCGATCTCGGCGGTGGTGAGCCGCACCGTCGCGTCGTAGGTGGCGCCGGCATCGGAGGGCAGGCTGCGCCAGTAGGCGACGGCCTGCTCATAGGCCTCCCCCTTCGGCGCGAACTCCCGGCCCTTCACATAGGCGAAGGTCGTCTCGTCCGGCGCGATCAGGCCGGCGCGGGCGCCCGCCTCGATCGACATGTTGGAGACCGTCATGCGGCCGGCCATGTCGAGCGCGCGGATCGTGTCGCCGGTGTATTCGATCACGTGGCCGGTGCCGCCGCCGGTGCCGATCTTGCCGATGATCGCCAGCACCACGTCCTTGGCGGAACAGCCGAAGCCCAGCGTGCCGGTGACGTCGATCTGCATGTTCTTGGCCGGCTTCTGCAGCAGCGTCTGGGTGGCGAGCACGTGCTCCACCTCGGAGGTGCCGATGCCGAAGGCGAGCGCCCCCAACGCGCCATGAGTGGAGGTGTGGCTGTCCCCGCAGACGATCGTCATGCCCGGCAGCGACACGCCCAGTTCCGGGCCGATGATGTGGACGATGCCCTGGCGCACGTCGAGGATCGGGATGTACGGGACGCCGAATTCCTTGACGTTCTTCTCGAGCGTCTCGACCTGGATGCGGCTGTCCTGCTCCTTGATGTCGCTGGGCACGCGCGAGCCGACGGTCGGGATGTTGTGGTCGGCGACCGCGATCGTGCAGTCCGGCCGGCGCACCGGGCGTCCGGCCATGCGCAGCCCTTCGAACGCCTGTGGGCTGGTGACCTCATGCACGAGGTGACGGTCGATGTAGAGCACGCAGGTGCCGTCCGGGAGCCGCTGGACGACGTGGCTGTCCCAGATCTTGTCGAACAGGGTGCGGGGCGTGGAGGACATGACTGCTCCCGGTCTTGGTGCTTGGGTGAGGTGTTCCTGCGTTGGAACGTCGCCGTCAAGCGGGTGAGTGGTGGAACGGGCCCTGCATCCGGCGCAGCCGCGACGCGCGGGCTCGGACCGAGGACATATGGGTTTCGGGATACCCGGGTAAGCAGGGGAGTTATGCTGGTATCATCGCTACCAGCGTCCGATCCGGGGGCCGCCGGGCCGACACTGGAGCAGCGCGTTCGACGGTGGGTCGGCGGAGGGTGCATAGGCCCCGCGCGCCGAAAGTGACCGCGGCACGCGGAGCCATCCGCGATCGATCGGGTGCCCGTTCGTAGAGGCGCAAACCGGCACGCGATCCATCGGCCCCGCGTCGATGTTCGGCACGAAGGTGCGCCCGGCGCGCGCGCGGCCCGCAGGGCAGGGACCGTGCGAGCCAGTCCCTGCCGGCGTGCCGCCGAAGACCTTACTCCGCGGCGGTTTCCGCGGCGCTCGGGGCGGCGGAGCCGGTGTCCGGGGTCAGCACCCGAGCCTTCTCGGCGATACGGGCGGACTTCCCGCTGCGGCCGCGCAGGTAATAGAGCTTCGCGCGGCGCACGTCGCCGCGGCGCACCACGCTGATCTCGGCGATCGTCGGCGAATACAGCGGGAAGACGCGCTCCACGCCCTCGCCATAGCTGATCTTGCGCACCGTGAAGTTGCTGTGCACGCCCTTGTTGGAGCGCGCGATCACCACGCCCTCGAAGGCCTGGGTGCGGGTACGGTCGCCTTCCACCACCTTCACCGACACGCGCACCGTGTCGCCGGGCGCGAAGGTCGGCACCGGACGCGCAGCACTGAGGCGATCCGCCTGCTCTGCCTCGATCTGCTGGATGATGTTCATGGCTGGTCCTCTCTCTATCTCGGTCAGGGCGCCGCTTGCGCCACGCAGTGGGGGGAGCGATGCGCGGCCCAGAGATCGGGCCGCCGCTCGCGGGTGATTCGTTCGGCTTCCGCCTGCCGCCAGGCGGCGATGGCGGCGTGGTGTCCCGACAGCAATACGTCGGGCACGCGCCGCCCCTGCCACTCGGCCGGGCGGGTGTAGTGCGGATATTCGAGCAGATTGGTGGAGAAACTCTCCTCGGTGGCGCTCTCGGCCGCGCCCATCACGCCGGGCAGCAGCCGCACCACCGCATCGAGCAGCACCATCGCGGCGAGTTCGCCCCCCGAAAGGACGTAGTCGCCGATGCTGATCTCCTCCGCCCCGCGCGCCTCGATCACGCGCTGGTCGATGCCTTCGTAGCGGCCGCAGAGCAGGATGAGCCCGCTCCCCTCGGTCGCGAACCGCCGCGCATCCGCCTGTGAGAACGGGCGTCCGCGCGGGGTGAGACAGACCAGCGGCCGCGGCGACGCGCCGTGGGCGTCGGCAACCGCGCCGATCGCCGCGTCCACCACGTCCGGCCGCAGCACCATGCCGGCACCACCGCCGAACGGCGTGTCGTCCACCGTGCGGTGCCGGTCCTGCGCGAAGTCGCGGATGTTCACCGCCTCCAGCGCCCAGCGCCCGGTCTCCAGCGCGCGCCCGGCCAGGGAGTGGCCAAGGGGGCCGGGGAACATCTCGGGGAAGAGCGTCAGGACGGTGGCGCGCCAGGAAGGAGCGGTCATGCGAACGCCTCCTCCCCGGCCTGCATGTCCTGGCCGGCAGCGGCGTCGGCCTCCTGCGCCTCGGGACGCACCGCGATTTCCGCGGGCGCCACGATGGTC
The DNA here is from genome assembly GCA_017304945.1 of Rhodospirillales bacterium. Lineage (GTDB taxonomy): Bacteria > Pseudomonadota > Alphaproteobacteria > Acetobacterales > Acetobacteraceae > Rhodopila. Next base: position 11,407 of record JAFKLG010000083.1, on the reverse strand, counting down.
ATGCGGCCCGCGGCGACGTCGACCGCGGGCACGGCGGCGCGGGTGAACGGCACCAGCAGCGCCGGCGCCCCCGCGCGCTCGATCTCCAGGCTCGCGCCGGCACCGTAGTCGTGCACCAGCGCCACCCGGCCGATCCGCTGCCCGTCCGTGTCGACCGCATCCAGGCCGATCAGGTCGGCGAGGTAGAACTCGTCCTCCTCCGGGGCGGGGAGGGCACTGCGATCGATGTAGAGCCGCGTGTTGGTGAGCTTCTCGGCCGCGGAGCGGTCCGCGAGCTTCGCCGGCTGGCCGTCCACCAGTTCGGTCACCTCGGCCACACCTTCCCCCCGCCAGCGCAGCACGAAGCGCCGGCCCCGCTCGTCGGTGAGCGGGCCGTAGGCGGTGAGCGCGGCGGGATCGGCGGTGTGGGACGTCACCCGCACCAGGCCGCGCACGCCATGCGCACGGCCGATCACGCCCAGCAGGATGCGGCTCTCGGGCACCAGGAACTCAGGCCGAGGCTTCGGCGGCCTTGGCGCGTTCCTGCGCCTTCTTCTTCGGCGCGGACTGCTTCGGCTGCTCGTTCCAGGTCGGCATGGGCGCGAGACCGGCCTTGCCCAGGAAGCGGGCCACGCGGTCGGTCGCGACGGCGCCGTTGCCGATCCAATGCTGGATCCGCTCGTTCTGCAGCCGGATACGGTCCTCGTGTTCGGCCGGCAGCATCGGGTTGTAGCTGCCGAGCTTCTCGATGAAGCGCCCGTCGCGCGGGCTGCGGCTGTCGGCCACCACGATGTGGTAGTAGGGGCGCTTCTTGGCGCCGGCGCGGGCGAGGCGGATCTTCAGACCCATGTCGTCGTGTCTCCTTCGTAAGTCGGCAATCTGAGGTTCAGAAAGGTCGGCGGTTGCCCTGCCCCATTCCCTTGGGCATCAGGGCGGCGAGTCCGTTGCGCATCATGCCCTTCTGCCCGAGCTTGTTCATGCGCTTCATCATCGTCTGCATGTCGTCGAACTGCTTCAGCAGCCGGTTGACGTCCTGCACGGTGGTGCCCGACCCGGCGGCGATGCGCTTCTTGCGGCTCGCCTTGATGATGTCGGGCGCCTTGCGCTCCTTCCGCGTCATGGAAGAGATGATCGCGGCCTGGCGCTTCAGCACCGTGGTGTCGAGATTGGCGTCCTCGATCTGGGACTTGAGCTTGCCCACACCCGGCAGCATGCCGAGGATGCCCGACAGGCTGCCCATCTTGGTGATCTGCTTGAGCTGGTTGGCGTAGTCCTCGAGGTCGAACTTGCCCTTCGCCATCTTGGCGGCGAGCTTCTCGGCCTCTTCCTGGTCGATCGTCTCGGCGGCCTTCTCGACCAGGCCGACGATGTCGCCCATGCCGAGGATGCGGCCGGCGACGCGTTCCGGATGGAACTCCTCGAGCGCGTCCTGCTTCTCGCCGACGCCCATCAGCTTGATCGGCGCGCCGGTGATCGCCCGCATCGACAGCGCCGCGCCACCGCGGGCGTCGCCGTCCATGCGGGTCATGACGATGCCGGTGACGCCCACCGCGTCATTGAACGACTTGGCGGTGTTGACCGCGTCCTGGCCGGTCATCGCGTCGACCACCAGCAGCGTCTCCACCGGGTGGGTGACGTCGCGGACGGTCTTCACCTCGTCCATCAGCGCCTGGTCGATCGCGAGCCGCCCGGCGGTATCGAGGATGACGATGTCGAAGCCTTCGCGCCGCGCCGTGTCCATCGCCCGTTCGGCGATCTGCACCGGCGTCTGCCCCGCCACGATCGGCAGGCTCGGCACCCCCGCCTGCTCGGCGAGCTGCGCCAACTGGAGCTGCGCCGCCGGCCGCTGGGTATCCAGGCTCGCCAGCAGCACGCGCCGGCGCAGCCGCTCCCGGAAGCGGCGGGCGAGCTTGCCCGAGGTGGTGGTCTTGCCCGACCCCTGCAGGCCGACCATCAGGATGGGGATCGGCGCCGGGGCGTTGAGGTTGATCGGCACCGCGCCTTCGCCGCCCAACGCCTCGATCATCACGTCGTTGACGATCTTGACGACCTGCTGGCCGGGGGAAACCGAGTCCAGCACCTCGGACCCGACCGCCCGGTCGCGGACCTTGGCGATGAAGTCGCGCGCCACCGGCAGCGCGACGTCGGCGTCGAGCAGGGCGATCCGGACCTCGCGCAGCGCCTCCGCCACGTCGGTCTCGTTCAGCGATCCGCGGCCGCGGAGCCGGTCGAAGACCCCGGAGAGCTTGTCTGACAGCGCCTCGAACACGGCGGTACACCCCACAACAAACAACGCGCCGCTGCGCGAACCCTCGCGGAGCGACGTTGGCCCGGCTCTGCCGGAAGTGCGGGCTTATGACGGCCGGGCCGGTCCGAGTCAACGCTTCCCTGCTGCGCCGCCGGATTCGGCAGGTCGCTTCGCGATCCCTTAACGAATCGTGCGGCAGCATCGGTGACCGCCGGGGACGGGTTCGCTCGGCCGTGCTCGAAGGGGGCTCCATGCGCGCGTTCAACGACCTGAAGCTGCTGACGAAGATCACCATTCCCCTCGTCCTGCTGATCGCGGTCACCGTCGGGATCGTCGGGCTGGCGGGGATGAGCCTCAAAAAGCTGGCCGACACGACCCAGCAGATCGTCGACGTCACGGCGGCGCGGATGGATGTGGCGCTGAAGCTTCAGGCGGCCTCGCGGCTGGTCGCCATAGACGAGAAGAACATCATCCTCGAAACGGAAAAAGAAAAGATTGCAGCTCAGAAGGAGCAGTATGTTGCGGACAAGGCTGCTGCGATCGAAGCCGCTGACAAGCTGATCAGCCTCGCGAATACTGACGAACGGCGGGCGAAGACGGGTCGCATCAAGCAGCTCCTCCTTGAATACTTTTCTGTTCTGGATCGGTCTGTTGCGCTGGGCGCAACAAACCAGAATGCAGCAGCCATCGCCATCTCCGTCACGGAGGGGGGCGCGGCCAGGGCCAAGGTCGTGGACGTCATCGCGGAAAGGGTGTCCAGCTACGAGCGCGATCTCGCCACTGCCAAGCAGGACGCGGCCGACCTCGCGCAACGTACGATCGGCACGCTGATCGTGGTCGCGGCCATCGGATTGTCGGCCGCCGCAGCCCTGACCTTCGGGATCATAATCTTCATGGTCGGGCGTCCCTTGACCGGCATGGTGGACGTCACGCGGCGGCTCGCGGAGGGCGACCTCGACATCCACGTCGCAGGGGCGGAGCGTAAGGACGAGATCGGACTGCTCGCGGCCGCGTTGCGGGTGTTCAAGGACAATGCCGTCGAAGCGAGGCGGCTGGCCGCCGAACAGCAGCGGGAGCAGGAACAGAAGGTGCAGCGCGCCGCGCAGCTCGACCAGCTCACGCGGGCGTTCGAGGTCAAGGCCGGCCAGCTCGTCAACGCGCTCGGCTCCGCGGCGACCGAGATGGAGGCGACCGCGCAGGTCATGTCGTCCAATGCCGAGGAAACCAACCAGCAATCGATGGCCGTCGCCTCGGCTGCGGAGCAGGCGAGCGCGAACGTCCAGACGGTCGCGAGTGCGGCGGAGGAGTTGGCGTCCTCGATCGTCGAGATCGGCCGCCAGGTCTCCAAGTCTTCGGAGATCGCCGCGCACGCGGTTGAGGAAGCGCGGCAGACCGATGCGACGGTGCGGTCGCTGGCGGCGGGCGCGCAGAAGATCGGGGATATCGTGACCCTGATCCAGAGCATCGCGGCCCAGACCAACCTGCTGGCGCTGAATGCCACCATCGAGGCGGCGCGGGCCGGTGATGCCGGGAAGGGGTTTGCCGTCGTCGCGAGCGAGGTCAAGGCGCTTGCCGGGCAGACCTCGAAGGCGACCGACGACATCGCCAGCCAGATCGGTGCAATTCAGGAAGCGACGCAGCGGACCGTGGCCGCGATCGACGGCATCGGAACCGTGATCGGCCAGATCAACCATATCGGCGCCAACATCGCTGCGGCCGTCGAGCAGCAGGGGAGCGCGACGCAGGAGATCGCACGCAACGTGCAGCAGGCCGCCCAGGGGACGGGTCAGGTCACCGCGAACATCGTCGGGGTGAAGGAGGCGGCGACCGGCACCGGCGCAGCCGCGGCCCAGGTGCTCAGCGCCGCGAACGACCTCTCGCGCCAGTCGGAGACGCTGGCCTCGGAGGTGAATGCGTTCCTGACCAACGTGAAGGCAGCGTGACCCGCTGCCGCGCCGGCCTGCTCCGAACTGACCGACAGGGCAGGCCGATGCCCGGCGACCAAAAGATGGTGCCGACGGTCAGGATTGAACTGACGACCTACTGATTACGAATCAGTTGCTCTACCACTGAGCTACGTCGGCGGCCGGACGGTCGCGGCGATATACAGTCAGACCGGACCTGCCGCAACGTCTAACGCCATGCCGATGCTTGCTGCGGTCAGCCCTCAGATCGGGCGCCGGTGCAGCCGCCGCATCGCGGCGATCGCGCGCCGCAGATCGAAGAGCAGGGTCTCCGCACGCACCCGGTGTCGTTGCCGCCACAGATGCACGAGCAATCCGCCACGCCGCCGCCAGGCCTGCTCCCGCTGGGCGCGGGCGGTCCTGTGCTGCTCGCGCCACGGGAAGCTGCGCGGCGTCTTCGCCGGCGTCGGCAGCAGGTCGAAGATCAGCACATAGGCGAGCCGCGGCCGGTCCGAGGTGTTCGGGCCGGCATAGTGCATCGTCCGCTGCGTGTGGATGGTGCAGCCGCCCGTCGGAAGGGCACACGGCACCGCCTCGGATGGATCGAAGCCCGTCGAGCACTCCAGCGCATGCACGCGCGGGTCGCCGTCCGGGAAGCCATGCGGCAGCACGGGCCAATTGTGCGAGCCGGGAATGAACTCCATGCAGCTGTTCGACCGGTCGGTCGGCTGCAAGGCCAGCCAGAAGCTGAGCTCGTGATGCTCGTTGGCAGGGTCCTGGAATGCTTCGTCCTGATGCCAGGGCGTCGCCGCCCCGATCCGAGCGGGCTTCAGCAGAGAGATATCCGCCTTGAAGCGGACGTGTTCACCGAGGATCTGTCGGGCGATCGCCTCCGCAGTGCGATAGAAACTCGTTTGCAGTAAGCCCGGTGCGAACGCGCGTGGGTGCAGGATCTGGGGGAAGCGCCGCGGCTGCTGCCCGTCATCCACCCCGATCGCGTCGAACAACGCTCCTTCTGCGAAGCCTGTGTCGCTTTCGTGCAACGTCATCAGCATCTGCCGAATGGAATCGATCTCGGCAGCCGGGATCTTCGGATCGAACGCAAGAAAACCGTCGCGCTGGAATGTCTCCAGCGCTTGTCGTTCCAGGAATTCCGGCATCGAGCCAGCTCCCCTCATGCAGAGCGGTAAAATAAACGTGCGAGATGACTTCGAAATCGGGAGAGACTTACCTTGGGGACGGGTTCCGGTCCAATCACGACAGGGTAACGGCTATGCGAAGTCGCGGACCAGACTCCCACGTTGATGCGGGAAGAAAAGGGTTCCCGCCTGCGGGTTGGCGTCCGCTCGAGCCACTGTCCGAGCAGCGGAGTGCCAAGAACATGGTCGATCCGCGAGTCGCATGCTGTCCACCCCGGCGGGCGGATTTTAGCGAAACCGCGGTCCGCGGCCTGTTTCTGGGCAGGTCCCCCAAGACGTGCGCGCCCGACAGGTCGGACGCAGCTCCGCTGTCGGCGAGCAGGATCCGCACGGAGGAATCGTCGCCGAACCGTACATGTCTCGCTTTGTCGACAACCAGATAGTTCCTGCCGGTTCGTGCACGATTCCGGCATTACGCCGAAGTATCGTGCTCGCGGCCTGGATCAGCCTCGTGGACTATGTGGTCCATCTCCGCGGGACGCCGCTGCGCTCGAAGGGCAGACGCTCGGTGAGCAGAGCCTGAGGTATGGAGGAGGTGCGGCGCGGACCGGGTGGTGCCGGGTGAGGGATTCGAACCCCCGACCTTCGGTTTACAAAACCGCTGCACTACCGCTGTGCTAACCCGGCGAACGCCGCGTTCTAGCCGGCCGGGGCCCGTCTCGGCAAACACGTTGCGGCCGGTTCCGACCTCCGCCGCACCAACGCGCCCCCCGTCACCACACCGGTCGCTCGCCGGCAACCACCCGAGGCCGGGCGCCCGCGTCCACGCCGTTCCAACCGGCCGTCCCGATGGCGTAAGAGATCGTCATCGATCGCCGCTCGAATGCGGAACGTCGCGCCGCCACCGCGCCCCGATCGCACCGGAGGGACCGTCGTCATGCGCCGCCTGCTGCCTCTGCTGTTCCTGGGGCTCGCCTGCCTGCTGCTCTGGTCCAGTCTCGCCCGCGCGCAGGACTTCGCGTTGCCCGGCCTTGCCGGGGACGCGAACCGCTACGCCGGTGCGCTCACCGCCCGCACGCCGGCCGGCGGGTCACCCCAGGCCCGCAAGCAGGCGGAGGACGCGGCCGCCGCCGCCACCAAGGCCGCCGACTGGACCGCCGCGGCCAGCGCCTGGGAGAAGCGGATCGGCCTCGGCGAGGCGACCGCCGCGCAATGGCTCGCGCTCGCCCAGGCGCAGCAGCGCCGCACCCCGCCGGATGCCGCGCATGCGCTGCAGGCCGCCTGGCAGGCCTTCACGCGGGCCGACGGGCCGGCCGCTGAAGCCCCCGCGCTGCTGGCGATGGCGGATGCGCTGACCACGATGAACCGCCCGGTCCAGGCGATCGAGGCGCTGCAGGCCGCGTCGGACCGCCTGCCGGAGGATGCCCGCATCCGCCAGGCGCTCGAGCAGGCGCGCCGGACCGCCGGCGTGCTGGTGCGCCGGGTGCAGACCGAACCGGATGCCGATCCGGCGCGCGCCTGCCTCACCTTCACCGTGGCGCCGACCAGGCGGGACGACTTCCAGCCGCAGGACTGGGTGCGGCTCGACCCGCCGGTGCCCGCGGCCGGCGTGACGCGGGAAGGCGACCAGATCTGCATCTCCGGCCTGCCCGCCGGCGCCACCACCCGCGTGACCCTCCGCGCCGGCCTGCCGGGCGAGGGCGGCCTGAGCCTCGCCAAGGACACGACGCTGTCCATCGCCATGGCCGACAAGCATCCGCGCGTCGACTTCGACACCCGTCTGTTTCTGCTGCCGCGCGACCAGGTGCCGGCGATCGGGATGACCACGGTCAATCTCTCTTCGGTCAAACTGACCATCGTCCGCCTCTCCGAACGCAACGTCGTCGCCTTCATCCGCGCCACCCGGCTCGGGCAGCCCGTCGATCTCTGGACCGCGGACCAGATCAAGGAGGAGACCGGCCGCGTGATCTGGGAGGGCAGCGCCCCGATCCCGAACTGGCAGCCGAACCGGTCGACGCGCACCGCGCTGCCGCTGCCCGAAGCGATGCAGACGGCGGGCCCCGGCCTGTACGCGCTGATCGTGCGCGCGGGCGACGGCACGCCGAACGCCACCGCAGGCGTGCAGATGCTGCTGCGCACCGACTTCGCGCCCACGGTGTGGCGCGGATCGGATGGACTGACCGTGCAGGTGCGCGGCTATGCCGACGTGCAGCCGCGCGCCGGGGTCACCTTGCGCCTGCTGGCCGAGAACAACGACGTGCTGGCCGAGACCATCGCCGACGCCGACGGGGTCGGCCGCTTCGCCGCCCCGCTGCTGCGCGGGGAAGGTCCGGTCGCGCCCCGCGCGGTGGAAGTGCTGGGCGGCGACGACTTCACCCTGCTCGACCTCAATGCCGCGTCGTTCGACCTGTCCGATCGTGGCGTCACCGGCCTGCCGCATCCCGGGCCGCTCGACGCCTATGTCTGGTCCGATCGCGGCATCTACCGGCCGGGTGAAACCGTGCAGGTGATGGCGCTGCTGCGCGATGCCGCCGGTCGCCCGGCCGACATCCCGGCGCGGCTGATCGTGAAGCGGCCGAACGGCCAGGTGTTCCAGGAACTCACGCCGCCGCGCCTCGGCGATGCCGCGCTGCATGTGCCGGTCGCGCTGTCCGCCGGCGCCCCCGCCGGCACCTGGAGCGTGGAGGTGAAGGCCGATCCCGGCCTGCCGCCGATCGGCCGCGCCGAGTTTCGCGTCGATGCCTTCGTGCCCGATCGCATGGCGGTGGATCTCGGCGCGATCTCCGGCCCGATCGTGCCCGGCAAGCCGTACCGCCTGCCGGTGACGGCCCGCTTCCTCTACGGCGCCCCGGCGTCGGGCCTGAGCGGCCAGGCGCAGATGCGGCTGGTCCTGGACCCCGTGCCCTTCCCCTCGCTCGCCGGCTACGCGCTCGGGTTGGTCGACGAGGCCTACGCGCCCGATGCCAAGGATCTGCCGCTGCCCGATACGGACGCGGACGGCCGCACCACGCTCGACATCCCGCTGCCGCGCGCGCCGGACACGACCCATCCGCTCAAGCTCTCGGTCAGTGTCGGCGTGAACGACCCGTCCGGCCATGCCTCGCTCGCCACCACGGAGATCCCGGTGCGGCCCTCCGGCCCGCTGATCGGGGTGAAGCCCGCCTTCACCGGCGGCGCAGTGGATGCCGGCGCGGAGGCCGCCTTCGACGTGATCGCCGTCAATCCGGACGGCGCGCGTATCCCGCTGCAGGCCCGCGTGCGCCTGGTGCGCGAACGTCCCGACTGGCGCGTGGTGATGCGCGGCTCGCTCGCCCGCTACGAGACGGTCTGGCGCGACGAGCCGTTGGAGACCCGCCAGGTCACGATCCCGGCCGACGCGCCGCTCCGCATCGCGCGCAAGCTCGATTTCGGCCGCTATCGGCTCGAGGTGCTGCAGCAGGACGGACTTGCCGCCACCTCGGTGCGGTTCCGCGCCGGCTGGATCGCCTCCGACAGCCCGGACGTGCCGGACCAGGTGGACGTCTCCGCCGACCGCAAGACCTACGCACCCGGCGAGACCGCGCGCATCCACATCGCGCCGCCCTTCGCGGGCGAGGCCACGCTGCTGGTGCTGACCGATCGTGTGCACACGTTGCGCACCCTGCCGGTCGCAGCCGGCGGCACCGACGTCGAGGTGCCGGTCTCCGCCGACTGGGGGCCCGGCGCCTATGTCGCCGTGCACGTGTTCCGCACCGCCGCCGACGCGAAGGCGCGCCCTGGCCGCGCGATCGGGCTCACCTGGGTCGGCATCGACCCGGCCACCCGCACGCTGCCGCTCGCCTTCGAGGTGGCGTCGAAATACGACCCGCGGGCGCGCGCCGAGATCCGGCTGCGCACCGATCCCGGCGCCTGGGTGAGCCTGGCCGCCGTCGACGAGGGCATCCTGCGGCTCACCAGCTTCGTCTCCCCCGATCCGACCAACCACTTCCTCGGACGCCGCCGGCTGGGGATGGACATCCGTGACGACTGGGGGCGCCTGATCCCGCCGCCCGACGCGCAGGCGACCGCGCTGCGGCAGGGCGGCGACGAGGGCAGCTTCGCACTGCCCGACATCCCGCAGAAAACCGTGACGCTGTTCGTCCCGCCGGTGCAGGCCGGGGCGGACGGCCTGGTGACCATCCCGCTCGACTTCCCGGATTTCGCGGGCCAGGTCCGCCTCATGGCCGTCGCCTGGTCCGCGTCCAGGCTGGGCGCGGCCGCGACCGACGTGCTGGTGCGCGATCCGCTGGTCGCCGAACCCTTGTTGCCGCGCTTCCTGGCCCCCGGCGACGTGGCGCGCCTGACCGTGCTGCTGCAGAACCTGGAGCTGCCGGCCGGGGAGGCGGTCGCCACCGTCTCCGTCGCCGGCCCGCTCGCGGTGCAGGGGGAAACCCGCCTCGCCGCGACCCTGGCGCCCGGCGCCCGCGCCCTGCCATCGACGATGCTGAGCGCCACGGGGGCGGGCCGGGGCAGCGTCCGCCTCGACGTCACCGGCCCCAACGGGTTCCACGTGCAGCGCGAGGCCGGCATCACGGTGCGCCCCGCCCGCGGCGCTGCCACCATCGTCGCCGGTGCGGAGCTGCCCCCCAACGCGGACGCCACCCTGACCCCGGCCGGCGGCTTCCTCCCCGGGACCTGGCGCGCTAGCGCGACCTTCGGCAGCCCGGTGCGCTACGACGTGGCGGGGCTGGTGCAGGCGCTGGACCGCTACGCCTATTGGTGCCTGGAACAGGCGACCTCCCGCGGCTTCCCGCTCGCGCTGCTGCCGGATGGGCCGCTCGCCGGCCCCGACCGCGCGGCGAAGCTGCAGCAGGCGGTCGCCTCCGTGCTTGATCGCCAGCGCTTCGATGGCGGGTTCGCGCTGTGGAGCGCCTCCGGACAGGCAGAGCCGTGGCTGTCGCTCTACGCCACCGACTTCCTGCAGCGCGCCCGCGCGGCCGGTGCCACGGTGCCCGACCAGGCCCTGGCGGACGCGCTGAAGTTCGTCGCCCAGGGCGCCGACGAGGCGGGGGACGAGCCGATCGATCGCGCCACCCAGCCCTATCGGCTCTACCTGCTGGCGCGGGCGGATCGCGGCCGGCCCGGCGCGGCGCGGGTGCTGGCTGAACGGATCGGCCGGCTGCCCACCCCGCTCGCCAAGGCACAGCTCGCCGCGACGCTGGCGCTCGCGCATGACCGGCCGCGCGCCGAGGCCGCCTTCGCCGCGGCGCTCGCCGACACCGGCCGCCGCTGGTGGGGGGAGGATTACGGCACCGCGTTGCGCGACCAGGCGGCCATCGCACTGCTGCTGAAGGAGAGCGGCTTGCTGCCGGACCGGCTCGCCGCCCTGCTCACCCAGATGCCGGGGCCGGATCTCGTCCCCGAGGCGCTGTCCACCCAGGAGCAGGCCTGGACCGCCGGCGCCGCCGCCGTGCTGGGCCGCGACGCGCGGCCAGTGAAGCTCGCCCTCAACGGCACGCCGCAGGCCGAGGCGCCGGTCATCACCCTGCCGCTCAGCGGCACCGCGACCGTCCGCAACCTGGGCGACCGCCCGGTCTGGCGCAGCGTGTCGGCGACCGGCGTCCCCGCCACGGCGCTGCCGGCCGCCCGCGCGCAGATGCGGCTCACCCGGAAGTTCCTGACGCTCGACGGCCAGCCGCTCGATCTCGACAAGCTGCGGCAGAACACGGTGTTCGTGCTGCTGCTGGAGGGCAAGGCGGAGGACGGCCAGGCGCATCGGGCCCTCGTCCAGCACGGCCTGCCCGCAGGGTGGGAACTCGCCGGCCGTCTCGGTCCCGGCGACGTGCCGGGTCTCGGCTGGATCGGCAAGCTCTCCGACACCGAGGCGCAGCCCGCCGCCGATGACCGCTATGCTGCGGTGATCGGGCTCGACGCGGAGCATCCCGACTTCCGCGTCGCGGTGCGGGTGCGGGCGGTCACCCCCGGCACGTTCGAGCTGCCGGGAGCCGAGGTCGCCGACATGTACCGCCCCGCCGTCTTCGCCCGGCAGAATGCCGGCCGGATCACCGTGCAGGCGAGCGAGTGACCGACACCGGCGATGGTAGCGACGAGACTCCCCCTCCCCTTGCGGGAGGGGGAAGGGGGGAGGGGGCACCCCGCATCGCCCCCCATCCCCCTCC
>JAFKLG010000032.1 GCA_017304945.1 Rhodospirillales bacterium | reverse complement strand
CTTCGGCCAGTTCATGGCCGAGAGCAGCGGCGTGCGGGAGATCTCGCCGGCCACGGCCCGCGAGCTGGTGCCGGCGCTGCGCCCCGACTACGCGGTCGCCGCGGCGATCGAGGATGACGGGTTCGACATGGACGTCGCCGCCCTGCACCAGGGCTATCTGCGCACCTTGCGCGCGCATGGCGGGCAGATCGCGCTGCGCTACCGCGCCGGACGCATCGCGCATGCCAACGGCACCTGGCAGGTCACCACCACCACCGGCGAAGTGATCCGCGCGCCAATCGTCGTCAATGCCGCCGGCGCCTGGGGCGACGAGGTGGCCGCGATGGCCGGCCTCCGCCCGCTCGGCCTCACCCCCTGCCGCCGCACCGGCGTGATCATCGACCCGGCGCCGTTCGACGTCCTCAACTGGCCGATGGTCAACGACCTCGCCCATACCTGGTACGTGCGCACCGAGGCGCGCACGCGGCTGATGGTCTCCCCCGCCGACGAGACGCCGATGCATCCCCACGACGTGCAGCCCGACGAGCTCGACGTGGCGATCGCGATCGACCGCATGCAGCAGGCGCTGGATATCGAGGTGCGCCGCGTGGAACGGAGCTGGGCCGGGCTGCGCACCTTCACCCCCGACCGCTCCTTCGCGTTCGGCTGGGCGGCAGATGCCCCGAACTTCTTCTGGTCGGTGGGCCAGGGGGGCTACGGCATCCAGACCTCGCCGGCGGCGGGCAAGCTGGTGGCGGACATGATCCTGAACCGCGACCCGGGTCCGGCCGGGGCGATCATCCCGGCGATCGACCCGAAGCGCTTCGCGAAGTAGCCCCCAACATCCCCCCTCCCCTTGCGGGAGGGGTCAGGGGGAGGGGGGCCGCCTGGGCTGGCACGTCCGTGCGTTCGCCCCGAACGCCCCCTCACCCCATCCCTCTCCCGCGAGGGGAGAGGGGGTCCTTCGGTTCGCTCTGCCCCGTCCCCTCGCGGGACGGCGTGCTCCAACCGCGCTGCGCTCCTCAGGCGGCCTGGGTGAAGCGCTTCACGAAGGCGGACCAGCGATGCCGGCGCAGTTCGCTGCGGGCCTTGTCGTCGGTCGTCATGTAGTTGAGCTGCACGCTGTAGCGCTGGCCGACGAACTGGCGGTGGCCGTGCCAGGTGTTCGCGCCGTTCGGGAACACCAGCAGCGTGCCGTTCACCGGCGGCACCTCGACTGCGTAGTCCTCCAGGTCCTGCGGGCCGCGCAGCAGCCGCAGGCAGCCTTCCTGGCGCCCGAATGCCTCGCTTTGCGGGTTCAGGTAGAGCAGCACCGTCACGCGCTTGGCGGTGGAGTCGCAATGGATGCGGCCGTCCTTCGCCTCGGTCCAGCCACGCAGCGTCACCATGGTGGGGGCGTCGGCGAGGTCCAGGTCGAACAGCGTCGCGATCGCCTGGCGCAGCCGGTCCCCGCCCATCGCGTCCATCAGCGCCCGCGCGGCGGGGCCGAGCCGCACGGAGTCCGGGGGGAAGGAGCCGCGCTTGCGGAGCGGCGGCAGGTCGGCCACCACCGCGCGCAGGCTCTCGGGCGGCACGAAATCGGGCACCACCACGTGCGGAAACGGGTCGGTGGCGACCGGGGTCGCGGCCAGCTTTGCGTAGTCGAGTTCGATCATGCGTCCCAGCTCCTCACGCCGACGCGCCCCCTTAGCACACCCGTCCGCGCCGAGCAGGCCGCGGGCTGCCCCGGGCGCGTCGCGGGTGATCCCGGATACGCCAGGATGCGCATGAACGGATGCGCGTCGCAGCGCGCGCGTTGAAGGTCGGGGCGGAGCGGGCTATCTGCAATCCCGATCATGGACAGCATCAGCCCGAACGGGCGCAACCCCGACGGGGTCAGCCCCGACCCCGCCGCGCGCGGCCCCTTGCCCGCGTATCGTGCCCGTGTGGCCGAAGGCGCCCTGGACCCGGACCCGTCCCAGGCGGCGGCCGCCGAACGGCTGCAGGCGTTGTGGCAGCGCTTGCGGGGCTACGATCCGCAGCCGGAGCCGATCTCCGCCGGATCCGTGTTCCTGCGGCTGCTGCGCCGCAAGGCCGCCGAGGCGATGCCGGATGCGCCGAAGGGCCTCTACCTCGTCGGCGAGGTCGGGCGCGGCAAGTCCATGCTGATGGACCTGTTCTTCGATGCGGCCGAGGTGCCGCGCAAGAAGCGCCTGCACTTCCACCGCTTCATGCAGAACGCCCACGCCAAGGTGCATGCCTGGAAGCGGGCGCATCCCGAGACGTCGGACCCGATCCCGCCGCTCGCCGACAACATCGCCGCCGAGGCCGCGCTGCTGTGCTTCGACGAGTTCCAGGTGAACGACATCGCCGACGCGATGATCCTGGGCCGGCTGTTCCAGGCGCTGTTCCAGCGCGGCGTCGTGGTGGTGGCGACCTCCAACGTGCGGCCCGACGACCTGTTCAAGGGCCAGCCGGGCCGCGACGCCTTCCTGCCCTTCATCGACCTGATCAAGCAGCGGCTCGACGTGCTGCTGATGGATGGTGGCCGTGACTTCCGGCGTGAGCGCATGCGGGGGCTGCGTACCTGGCATGTGCCGGCTGATGCGCGCGCCGACCGCGCCCTGGACGAGGCGTTCGCGACCCTGACCGGCGGTGCGGCGGCGGGTCCGGTCACGCTGACGGTGATGGGGCGGCCCGTGCGGGTGCCGCTGGCGGCGGACGGGGTGGCGCGGTTCGACTTCGACGCGCTGTGCGGCACGCCGTTGGGCCCGGGCGACTACCTGGCGATCGCGAACGCCTTCCATACCGTCGTGATCGACGGCATTCCCCGGCTCTCGCCGGCCAATTTCGACGAGGCGCGGCGGTTCATCACGCTGGTGGATGCGCTGTACGACCAGCGGGTGAAGCTGATCGCGTCAGCCGAGGCGCAGCCGGACCAGCTCTACGAGCGTGGCGAGGGCGCGAAGATGTTCGAGCGCACCGCCTCGCGGCTGGACGAGATGCAGAGCCAGGACTGGATGGAGCTCGAGCACCTGGTGGGTTAGCCGGCGCGGCGCCGTGGCCCGCGTGGCACGGCGCCGCGCGGGCGATCAGGTCTGCTTCAGCAGCTCGACCAGCGACGGCATGTAGTCCTGGCCGTGGCCGGTCGCGACCATCCCCTCCAGCGTGCGGCCGATCACGTCCGCGATGTCGTGCCGCACGCCCGCCTCGCCGGCCGTCTCCCGGTAATATCCCAGGTCCTTCGCCGCGTTGCTGATGAAGAACGGCACGTCCGAGGGATCCCGCGTCCGCATGAACGGCGACAGCCGCTGCAGCGCCGCCCCCGCGCCGCCGCCCTGCGCCAGCACCTCGATCAGCACCTCCGGCGCGACACCCGCCCGCTCCGCATGCGCCGCCGCCTCGGCCAGCAGCGTCATGAACCCCAGCGAGACGTAATTGTGCAGCAGCTTCATGCGGTGACCGGCGCCGACCGGCCCGACATGGGTGACGTTCTCGCTGAACGCGTCGAGCAGCCCGCGCACCTCCGCCAGCACCGACGCCTCCCCGCCCACCAGCAGGTTCAGCGTGCCCGCATGCGCGTGCTGCGCCAGCCGGGTCATCGGCGTATCCAGGAACCGCCCGCCCTTCGCCGCCACCGCCCGCGCCATCCGCTCCGTCGAGCTCGGGATCGACGTCGAGCAATCCACCACGATCGCTCCCGGCCGCAGCGTCTCCAGCACGCCGGCCGGCCCCGTCAGCACCGCCTCCACCTGCGGCGAGCCGGTCACGCACAGGATCACCACGTCCACATCCGCCGCGACCTCGGCCGCGCTCGCCCGCACCTGCACGCCGCCCGCCCGCAGCTCGTCCAGCGGCCGGTTGCCCGGATGGTCCATGACGGTGAGCGGGAACCCGCGCTTGAGGACGTTGCGAGCGATCCCATGGCCCATCAGGCCAATGCCGATCATGCCGATCCGTTGCGTCATGCCAGTCTCTTTCCGTCGGTGGAGGGCGGCATTCGCGCGCGCGATCGCGCCCGTGTCAACGCGCGCGTGCAGCCCCACGGCGTCACCACATCGGCCGGGCTCAGGCCGCGGCGGCACGCCTCACCCACGATGTCGGACAAGCCCTCGGCGCCCACACGCCCGGCACGATGGAGCACATGCACGTGGCCAGCGGCACCATCCGGGTGACCTTCGGCGCCGGCGACTGCGACACCTGCCGTACGGACGTGCCGCATTGCGTCGAGAACCGCGATGCCACCGCGCCGGCACCGATCGACCTCGTTCCCGCACGAGGATGATCGACTCGGGTGGCGCGCTTGGCACCTCACCCCGCCGCGCCTACCCTCGGGCCACCAACAAGACCCTGAGGAACCGCCAAGATGATCCGCCGGCGCGGCCTGCTCGCCGCCTCCGCTGTGGCCCTCGCCACGCCCTCCCTGGTCCGCGCGCAATCCAGCCGCGTGCTGAAGTTCATCCCGCAATCCGACCTGACCGTCGTCGATCCGGTCTGGACCACCGCCTACAACACCCGCAACCACGGCTACATGGTGTTCGACACCCTGTTCGGGATGGACGCCAGCTATCGCATCCAGCCGCAGATGCTGGCCGGCGTACGCACCGAGGACGACGGCAAGCGCTGGGACCTCGTGTTGCGCGACGGACTGCTGTTCCACGACGGCACCCCGGTCCTCGCCCGCGACGCCGTCGCCTCCATCCGCCGCTGGGCCAAGCGCGACGCGCTGGGCGGCTCGCTGATGGCGGCAACCGACGAGCTCTCCGCCCCCGACGACAAGACCATCCGCTTCCGGCTGAAGAAACCCTTCCCCGCCTTGCCCTACGCACTCGGCAAGACCTCGACGCCGATGTGCCCGATCATGCCGGCGCGCCTCGCCGAGACCGACGCGTTCAAGCAGCTCACGGAGCTGGTCGGCAGCGGTCCCTACCGCTTCAAGGCCGATGAGCGCCGCTCCGGCGACCGCAGCGTCTATGAGCGCTTCGCCGAGTACAAGCCCCGGCAGGACGGCACGCCCGGCTGGACCGCCGGCCCCAAGGTCGCGCATTTCGACCGGATCGAGTGGATCACCATTCCCGACGAAGGCACCGCCGCCGCCGCGTTGCAGGCGGGCGAGGTCGACTGGTGGGAACTGCCCACCGACGACCTGCTCCCCGCGCTCCGCCGAGCCGGCCACATCAAGGTCGAGGTGAAGGACCCGACCGGCGTGATGGGCTTCCTCAAGATGAACTGCCTGCAGCCGCCCTTCGACAATCCCGGCGTGCGCCGCGCGCTGCTGGGCGCGGTGGTGCAGGCGGACTACATGACCGCGATCGCCGGCACCGACCCGAAGATGTGGCGCACCGGCGTCGGCGTGTTCTGCCCCGGCACCGAACTCGCGAACGACGCGGGAATGGAGGTGCTGACCGGCAAGCGCGACTTCGCCCGCGTGCGGCAGGAGCTGGCGGCCGCCGGCTACAAGGGCGAGACGGTGGCGCTGATGGTCGCGACCGACACCCATTACCGCCGCGCCATGGGCGATGTCGGCGCCGACATGATGAAGTCGGTCGGCATGACGGTCGACTACCAGGCGGTCGATTGGGGCACTGCGGTGATCCGGCGGGAGAACAAGGGCCCGGTCGACAAGGGGGGCTGGAGCGGGCTCTACACCACGCTGTCCGGCCTCGACCTGCAGGTCCCGTCCGGCCACGCTTTCCGCACCACTGGGGAGACCGGCTGGTTCGGCTGGGCCAACAGCCCGCGCATCGCGGCGCTGCGCAACGAGTGGCTGGACGCCGCCGACATCCCCACCCAGAAGCGGATCGCGGTCGAGATCCAACGTCAGTGGTGGATCGACGTGCCGCACATTCCGATCGGCCAGTGGCTGCAGCCGACCGCCTGGCGGGATGACATGACCGGCATGGTCGAGGGCTTCCCGATCTTCTGGAACCTGCGCCGGGCCTGACATCGATCGGGAACCGGTCCGGGCCTGGCGCCGATCCGTGCCCGACGCGTCCCGCTTCTGTCGGACGCCGCGATATGGTAACGACCGGCCGTTCCCGGACCGGAGGATCGTCGTGCGCCCCATCGCTCGCCTCGCGCTCGCCACGGCAGCCCTGTTCGCCGCCGCCGGTGGTGGTGCGGCCCACGCCCAGGCCCCCTCGCCCAGCGCCGACCAGATCGCGCGCGCGCTGAGCCAGCCCGCCGTGCGGATCACCCCCTCCATGCTGCAGGGACCGACCCGCGGCATCGTGCCGGCCGGCCCGACCGCCGCTCCCGCACGCGGCACGACCCAGGGCGCCGGAGTCGTCACGGCCGCTGCCGCGCCGGCCGGGGTCTCCGCCGGCCGCGCGCCGGCCTCCGCGGCCGATCCGTGTCCGGCCGGCAGCGGCACCTGCGCACTCACGATCGAATTCCAGACCGGGTCGGCGAGCCTCACCCCACGCGCGGTGGCGGTGCTGGACAATCTCGGCAAGGCGCTCGCCAGCCTGCAGGAAGCCGGGTTCCGCTTCCGCCTCGAGGGCCACACCGACACGGTCGGCACCGAGGCGTACAACCAGACCCTCTCCGAACAGCGCGCCGAAACCGTGGCCGTCTACCTGGCGCGGCATTACGGCCTCGACCCGGCGCGGCTGCTGCCGGTCGGCATGGGCAAGGACCACCCGCTGGTGGTCACGCCCGACCAGACGCCGGAGGCGCGCAACCGCCGCGTCCAGGTGGTGAACCTGGGCGCCTGAGCCATCGAGGCGGAAGGACGAGGAAGACCGCGTCGCGCGTTACGTCTGCTGACCGGCGGGCCTCACCGTGATCGCCGGGTCCTCATCGTCATCGCCGGGCCCTCGCCGTCATCGCCGGGCCCTCGCCGCCATCGCCGGGCGCTCACCGTCATCGCCGATCCCTCACCGTCATCGCCGGGCCCCGACCCGGCGATCCCCACCCCGAGGACGACGCCCCTGGGGATCCGCGGGTCGAGGCCCGCGGATGACGAAGGGGAACGACCCGACGCCGATCCCTCACCGTCGCCGCCGCGCCCTCACCGTCATC